>NVUM01000023.1 GCA_002733125.1 Porticoccus sp. | reverse complement strand
CGCGCCAATTTGCCGGGTAGCCCTGCCGAGTTGCATGGTCTGTTGTGTGGTCGTATCAGTGGTGGCCAGCATGCCGGGGGAGAAGAATTAATCACCATGGTCTGCCAGTTGCTTGATGTGGTCACGGAGCGGGTGGAGGATCTCGGCGACGTATTGCCGGATTTGCACCTTTTGTCACTTGAATCGATCAGCAGTGGCTCCTATGAGTTTCAACCCTTGCTGCCGGGTGACGAGGTTGAGCTGAATCAGCGCCTGCTGTCATTGGGAGAATGGTGTCAGGGTTTCCTGTTCGGTCTCGGTAGCGCCGGACTTTCCGAAGACGCGACGCTGACCGGGGATATCGCCGATGCGCTGGGTGATCTGGCCGCCATTTCCCAGATCGGAACCCTGGATGAAGAAAGTGAAGAAGACGAGGTCAGTTATACTGAGCTGGTCGAATACGTCAGGGTGGCCGTACTATTGGTCTATGCGGAGTTGAACAAGAAAGTCGACGACCCCCTGTCCCCAACACTTCATTAGATTTTTACCGCCAGGATCCTTTCCGGAGACACCGTAATCATATGATCAGCAAGCAGGAATTTGCCCGCCGCCGCCGGACTCTTATGGAGCTGATGACAGATAACAGCATTGCCGTCATCAGCGGCGCTGCCGAGCGCATTCGCAATCGGGATACGCATTACCCCTATCGCCAGGATAGCGATTTTTATTATCTGACCGGTTTTTCGGAGCCCGAGGCCGTGCTGGTACTCATCCCCGGTCGCGAACAGGGCCAGTTCCTGCTGTTTTGCCGGGAGCGCAATCCCGAGCGTGAAATATGGGATGGCTACCGGGCTGGTCCGGAGGGAGCATGCAGCGAATACGGTGCAGACGACTCGTTCCCCATCGACGATATTGACGACATTCTGCCGGGTCTGCTCGAGGGCCGAGAAAAGGTCTATTACGCAATGGGTAGGGATCCCTCTTTCGATCGCCACCTTATGGAGTGGATCAACAGTATCCGTTCCCGTTCGAGGGCTGGGGCCAGTCCGCCGGGGGAGCTTGTCGATCTCGATCATTTTTTGCACGAGTTGCGGCTGTTCAAGAGTGCCGGTGAGCAGAAAATCATGCGGGCGGCGGCGAGTATTTCTGCCAGAGCCCATTGCCGCGCCATGCAGGTCTGTCGTCCTGGCATGTACGAGTATCAGTTGCAGGCCGAGATTGAACACGAATTCGCCATGGCCGGTGCTCGTTTCCCGGCCTACAACTCTATCGTCGGCGGGGGCGCCAACGGTTGCATTCTTCACTACGTGGAAAACAGTGCCAAGCTGACCAGTGGTGACCTCGTACTGATCGATGCCGGGTGTGAGCTGGAGCACTATGCCTCCGATATTACCCGCACATTTCCGGTGAACGGCCGTTTCTCGGCTGAACAGAAAGCGATTTATGACGTGGTATTGCAGGCCCAGCTTGAAGCCATCGAAGCCTGTAAGCCGGGCAATCACTGGAATGAACCTCACCAGACCACGGTGAGAGTTATCACTGACGGTCTGGTGGAACTGGGTATTCTCGACGGCGAGCGGAATGAACTGGTGGAAACCGGGGCCTATCGCGACTTCTATATGCACCGCGCCGGCCATTGGCTGGGTATGGATGTCCATGATGTGGGCGATTACAAGGTGCACGATGAGTGGCGATTGCTGGAGTCCGGGATGGTTCTGACCGTCGAGCCCGGTATCTATATTGCCAGGGATAATCCCCGGGTCGATGAGCGCTGGCGGGGCATTGGCATACGCATTGAAGATGACATCCTGTTGAGTGGTTCGGGTGCGGTTGTGCTGAGCGCCGATGCGCCCAAGACGACCAGTGATATTGAAACCCTGATGGCCGGCAAATGACGGGCCGCACCGCTGCCGAATCTGCGGTGGATATCGCCATTGTCGGCGGTGGCATGGTGGGGGCCAGTCTGGCATTGCTGCTGTCCCACCTGAAGGCAGGCTGGCGTATTCGGGTGATTGAATCCTTCCCCCTGCAAAGCACTGCAACCCTGCCGCCAAGTTTCGACGGACGCTCTACAGCGCTTTCTCACAGCAGCCGGGAGATTTTTGAGTTACTGGGGCTCTGGCAATCGCTGCATTCCGGTCTCACTGAGATTCGGCAAGTGCACGTCTCCGACCGGGGCCATTTTGGCAGGGCCCGACTCACGGCTGCCGAGCAGAACCTGCCCGCGCTGGGCTATGTGGTCGAGAACCGCCAGTTGGGCGACGTATTGATGGCTGCGCTGCAGCGGGCGCCGGGTGTGGAAGTAACCGCACCGGCTCAGGTCGTGGCTGTCAGCCCGTCGAGCCGGGGCATGCAGTTACAGGTTTCCTCCGATGACACGGATGCCGTCGAGATGATCAGTGCCGATCTGCTGGTGGTGGCCGACGGTGCACAATCCCAAACCCGTCAACGGCTGGCGATTGATTCCCGGTGTAAGGATTATGGGCAGGCTGCCGTGGTTGCCAATATAGGTTTGCAACTGGACCATGGCGGCATCGCCTATGAGCGCTTTACCGATCTTGGCCCGATGGCCATGTTGCCACTGCAGCCAATGGCCGGAGAGCACCGCTGTGCAATGGTCTGGACCATGCCGCCAGAGCAGGCGGCTGAATTGCTAGGGGCTGATGAGGCGGAATTTCTCGCCCGTTTACAGCAGCGGTTTGGCTATCGGCTGGGTCCCTTTGTCCGGGTGGGGCGTCGGCAGGTGTATCCCCTGAGCCTGATCACCAGTGAAGAACAGGTGCGCAGGCACCTGGTTGTGGTCGGCAATGCTGCGCATTCGTTGCACCCGGTGGCGGGGCAGGGATTCAATCTCGCCCTGCGCGATGTGGCTGTGCTGGCGGAGACGCTGGGTGAGGCAGCGGAAAACCACCAGGCCCCGGGGGAGTTGAGCGTGCTGCAAGAGTACCTTCAGCGGCAGCAACTGGATCAGCAACAGACCATTTTGTTGAGCGATTTGCTCCCCCGGGTATTTGGCATGCACTCCATCCCGATGGCGTTGTTGCGCAATACCGGTTTGCTGGCACTGGATGCGGTGCCGCTGCTGCGCCATCAATTTACCCGGCTCGGTATGGGGCTGGAGACACGGGGAACGCCCATGTTGGGGGCTATGTTAGGCAATACGTTGGGAAATACCACCGGTGGCTGAAAAAGAGCAGGTGACAGAGAAGTCGTTTGATATTGTCGTCGTGGGTGCTGGCGTGGTCGGTGCCAGTCTGGCTGTGCTTATCGCCGGGTCCAGCTGGGGACAATCACTGCGCATCGGGGTTCTGGAAGCGCGTCCCTTTACGATGCCGGACCTTTCGAGCAGCTTTGACCCCCGGGTTGTGGCGCTGACGGAATCGTCCCGACAATTGTTCGATCAAATGGGCGTTTGGTCGTCGATCGCGGCGCAGCGTGTCTGTGCCTACCATCGTATGGAAATCTGGGAAGCCGATGGCACCGGTCATATCGAATTTGACTGTGCCGATGTGCGTCAGCCCAACCTGGGTCATATTGTGGAAAATGCACTGATTGTCGGGGCGCTGCTGCAACGGTTGGATGACATGCCCAATGTTGAGCTGTTGTGCCCTGCGGTGGTCGATGGCCTGGCCGTTGCCGGCAGTGTTTCTGACATGGCCGTCTTGACCTTGGCGGATGGCCGATCCGTCAGTGCCGGGCTGGTGGCCGCAGCCGATGGTGCGAACTCCGGTATTCGCAGGTTGTGTGGTCTGAAGCTCCGGCAGTGGGATTATGGCCATCATGCGATTGTGACAACGGTGACCACAGCAAAGAGCCACGGCCATACAGCAAGGCAGCGTTTTCTGCCAACCGGGCCACTGGCGTTTCTGCCACTGTTGAGCGACGGGGGTGACACTCGACAATGCTCCATTGTCTGGTCTCAACAAACCCCGGTGGCGGAGTCGCTGATGGCACTCGATGACCAGGAATTTTGTCAGGCCCTCGGTCAGGCGGCAGACCATTGCCTGGGGGAAGTGGTGGCTGTCGATCGCCGTCACTGCATCCCGTTGTGGCAGCGCCATGCGGTCGATTACACGGTGCCCGGTGTCGCCCTGCTGGGAGACGCGGCCCACAGTATTCATCCCCTGGCGGGACAGGGCGTCAATCTGGGTTTACAGGATGCGGCGGTGCTGGCAGAGGAAGTGCAGCGGGCGTTGCAGCGGGGATTGCCCCCCGGCGACCGATTGGCGCTGGCGCGCTACCAGCGCCGCCGCAAACCACAGAACCTGGCGATGATGGCGGCCATGGAAGGTTTCAAACGCCTGTTTGAATCTGACAGGCTGCCGTTGCGATTGCTGCGCAATGACGGTATGGCCCTGTTTAACGGCGCCGGACCACTGAAAAAACAGTTGATCCGGCAGGCTATGGGCCTGACATAGTGAGTTCGGCTGATTCGGTACTTCTGTTTGCGCCCGATCGGGTTTAGAATCGCCGACAGTTTTAGATCGTCAATATCGAGGAGATCACCATGAGCGAGACACCCGGGGACCTGAAATATGCTCCTACCCATGAATGGGCACGTGATGAGGGCGATGGCACTGTGACAGTGGGGATTACCCAGCATGCACAGGACAGTCTGGGTGACGTGGTTTATGTGGAACTGCCCGAGATTGGTGCTGTGCTGGTGGCGGGTGATGACGCCGGAGTTGTCGAGTCGGTAAAGGCGGCCTCGGATATCTATGCCCCGGTCTCCGGTGAGGTGATTGCCATTAATGAGCTGCTCGAGAATGCCCCGGAAACGATCAACGATTCCCCCTATGACGACGGCTGGTTCTTCAGGCTGAAAATGTCTGACCCCGATGAGCTGGAAGATCTGCTCGACGCCGACAGTTACCAGGATCTGGCCAGCGATTAGTAACGTCGGTTAGCAGGATCAAGGATCAAGGCGGTTCAGTTTCCGCCACGCAGAGCTGCCAGGTGGCAGCTCTTTTTGTTTGTAGCTTTACCTCTTTTTGGAGTTAGCCATGTCAGTTGAATCGCCCGTCGAGCAAAGCCCGGTAGCCAGTTTGCGCCTCAAGACCGGTGCAGACCGTCGGTTGCGAGCGGGCCACCTGTGGATATACAGCAATGAGGTGAACACCGACATGACCCCGCTGAAAGGTCTTTCAGCTGGTGCGGTTGTCGTTGTCGAAGATGCCAGGGGACATTTTGTCGGCATGGCCTCGGTGAATCCGTCAACCCTGATCTGCGCCCGGCTGTATTCTCTGGAGCAGGGCTGTCAGCTCGACCGCAACCTGATTGTGCTGCGCCTAAGGCAGGCCATGAAGCTGCGTGAACAGTGTTTCGATAAGCCCTTTTATCGGGCGATCTTTGGTGATTCCGACCTGCTGCCCGGTCTGGTTGTCGATCGGTTTGGCGATTATCTGTCGGTACAGCTGACCACGGCGGCGATGGACAGCCGACGGGATGAGGTGATTGCGGCGCTGGATGAAGTGTTTTCTCCGGCGGGCATCCTGCTGCGCAACCAGGGCTCTTTTCGCACCATGGAAGGTTTGCCGGAGTACGTGGAGGTCGTGGCCGGGGACATCCCTGAACGGGTGGAGCTGGAGGAAAACGGTGTTCGCTTTATGGCGCCGCTGCTCACCGGTCAAAAAACCGGCTGGTTTTACGATCACCGGGAAAACCGCCAGCGCCTGCAGCATTTGGCAAAAGACAAATCGGTGCTGGATGTCTACAGTTACGTGGGTGGTTGGGGCGTGCAGGCGGCCGTCGCCGGTGCCAGCTCGGTTACCTGTATCGACGTGTCGGGCGACGCCCTGGCCTTGGCGCAGGAAAACGCCGTTCTCAATGATTACCGGGGCGAGTTTACCACCCTGCAGGGCAAGGCCAATGACCTGATGAAATCCGTGCTGGACCAGGGCCGCACCTACGACCTGGTGGTGCTGGACCCGCCGGCCTTTATCAAGCGGCGCAAGGATCAGCGTCAGGGTGAAAAGGCCTATCATCAGATCAACCAGTTGGCGCTCAGGCTATTGGCCCCGGGCGGCACACTGGTTTCCGCCTCCTGTTCCATGCATTTGTCGCGGGAAGCGCTGATGGATGTCGTGAAAACGGCGGCGGCTCACCGGCATCGCCAGCTGCAGGTTTTCGCACAGGGCGGGCAGGGTCCCGATCATCCGGTGCATCCGGCAATTGCGGAAACCAGCTACCTGAAGGCAATTTTTGCCCGGGATATTGCCGGTTGAGAGGTGCGCTGGCTAGTCGTTCAGCAGGCGGGCGGCTTCCATCGCAAAATAGCTCAGCACCCCATCGGCACCGGCGCGCTTGAAGCACAACAGTGACTCGAGGATGATCTGCTCGCGGTTCAGCCAGCCGTTCTGGAACGCCGCCACATGCATGGCGTATTCGCCACTCACCTGATACACAAAGGTGGGGGCTTTCAATTCATCCTTCACCCGGCGCACCACATCCAGATAGGGCATGCCAGGTTTCACCATGATCATGTCCGCGCCCTCCTGCAAATCGAGGGCGCACTCGTGCAGCGCCTCGTCGCTATTAGCCGGGTCCATCTGATAGGTTTTCTTGTCGCCACCCTTGATATTGCCCGCTGAGCCAACCGCGTCCCGGAACGGACCGTAGTAACTGGACGCATATTTGGCCGAGTAAGCCATGATGCGGGTATTCACATGATTGGCCTCTTCCAGTGCTGCCCGCACCGAACCAATGCGACCGTCCATCATGTCCGAGGGTGCCACCACATCGGCACCGGCGGCGGCGTGGGACAGGGCCTGTTTCACGAGGGTTTCAACGGTAATGTCGTTCAACACATAGCCGCTCTGGTTATCGATAATGCCGTCCTGACCGTGCACCGTGAACGGGTCCAGCGCCACATCGGTCATCACCCCCAGTTCCGGCACGGCATCCTTGATGGCTTTCACCGCCCGCTGGGCCAGACCATCCGGGTTGTAGGCCTCCTCCGCCAGCAGGCTCTTGGCGGACTGCGGTGTCACCGGGAACAGTGCAATGGCGGGAATGCCGAGGCCGGCAATTTCCCGCGCCTGTTTCACCAGCAGATCAATAGACAGCCGTTCGATACCGGGCATCGAGGCCACTGCCTCGCGCTGGCCGACACCCTCCAGCACAAACACCGGGTAAATCAGATCATTGGGGGTCAGCACCGATTCCCGCACCAGACGGCGGGAGAAATCGTCGGCGCGGTTGCGACGCAGGCGGGTGGCGGGAAAGGGACCGCGAGGGTGATTAAAACTCATGATTGCTCCAAGGCTGATAAGCCTGAGGATAATAGGCAGGATGGGGCGGTTAATCAATTTGTTGGTGGCTGGGGCCACTAACAGTGGTTGCGAGTACAGGACCGCAGTGAAATACTTGTGGCGCTAGTGAAGACAGGTCGGTCGACTTGCTTCATGCGGGAAACAACCAAAACCAAAGGAAGGGTAAGGGCGATATTGCAAAAATATCATTTCGAGTCGGCAGTGTATTCAGCCTGCCAGCTTTTTTTGTCCAGCAAACCAAACGCGGCCCTGATAACAGGTTTTGGAAATCTGATGGTGTATAGATTGTTATGAAGGTCAACGTGTTACGGAAGACTACGGGTGCCACTGTAATATATTACAGTGGCCGCCTTTTAATAATTATTATGAGGCCGAAGGCCTCATTAACAGACTGTTAGATTTAAATCGAGATTCAATTAAGCATTGAAATAAGGAAGTTAGTATGACCGATGAGAAAAATGATAAAGCTCCTCGTAAAAAGCGAATGAATCAAGCAGACGTACCAGCATATTCCCTTGAGCATGCATTGCGAGTTCCAACAGCAGTGTTCGAGAACTATGCGGGAGGCCCGGCGAAACCCATTGATGTAGCTGCCGCCATGGATTTATCACCGACATCGTCACAGTTCCGAATGCTAACGGGTTCCGCTATAGCTTATGGCCTTACTGATGGAGGCGCTCAATCTAACGAGATAGTATTGACTGATCTTGCTAGGAAAATTCTTGCGCCTCTTGAAGAAGGTATTGATTTAGATGCGAAACGTGAGGCCCTACTAAAGCCAAAAATCGTCGGTGAGTTTTTAACAAAGTACGACGGTTCTCAAATACCAAAAGATCAAATAGCCCAAAATGTTCTAGGGAGCATGGGTGTACCTAAAGATCGAGCTTCAGATGTATTAGCACTTATCTTAGAGGGTGCTGAAAGCCTAGGGCTCATTACCGAAATTAAAGGAAAAAAATACGCCAATCTGTCATCGCCCAAAATTAGGCAAACACCCTCGTTGCCCGAGATCGATGAATCGGACTACGAAGATGATGATGCTTCAGTCAATGACTTTTCAAGTCAGTCAAATACTTCTACATTGTCTACAAGCTCGACGCCAGCGGTCTCTGTCTTACAAAACAAAAAAGTGTTCATTACACACGGGAAAAACAAGGCGTTTATTGAGCCTATCAAGAAGCTACTTAGCTTTGGCGAGATGGAAGCTGTCGTTTCTGTAGAAAAGCAATCTGTTTCTCAGCCTGTACCAGAAAAAGTTATGAATGATATGCGCGAATGTGGTGCCGCAATAATTCATGTTGAAGATGAATTGACTCTTTTGGATAAAGAAGCAAATGAACATGTCATGCTCAACCCCAATGTCTTGATAGAAATTGGTGCGGCAATGGCCCTCTATAAGAAGCGATTTATACTTTTGGTAAAAGATGGGGTCAAACTTCCTAGTAACCTGCAAGGTTTATATGAAGTTCGCTATTCGGGTGAAAACATGGATGGTGAGGCAACAATTAAGCTGTTAGAAGCCATCAATGCCATGAAAGCAGAAAAAATCTAACAATCAAAGGCAGTCGGACGCTAAACGCGCCGCTGCTTTGGGCGTTATGTGCATTTCACCTCTAGGCCACGGAAGAGGTTCTGATGACTGATCATTTCGGTTCTTGTCTGTGCGGCACGGTGAGCTTTCAGGTCAAAGGTGAATTCGATAGCTTCTACCTGTGCCATTGTCGGCATTGCCAAAAAGATACGGGTTCGGCCCATGCGGCAAATTTATTCTCGCATTCTGCTAAATTGGTCTGGCAATCGGGTGCAGATGCCATGGCTTCCTTTACGCTTCCAGGTACTCGTCATAGCCGGAGCTTTTGTAAGTTGTGTGGTTCAGCATTGCCGAATTCGCCAGTCGCGGGTTTAGTCGTTGTTCCCGCAGGGTGTTTGGATTCTCAATTAACGATGTTGCCAACGGCGCATATATTCTCATCCAGCAAAGCCGTTTGGGATGAGCGGTTGGCGGAGGTACCGAAGTTCGAGGGTCTGCCAACGTGAAAATATTTGGGGTCAGATAAGACTTTATAAATAAAGGTGTCGTAACGAATATTTTTTAACCATTTTCACCGCTAGGCTAATCAAAATTTATTCACTCCAACCTCTTTGGTCTCAAGCGTTATACAAAACGTTCGTCTTGACGTACGCACCTAAAGACGTACAATCGGTTAAACGTTAAACACGCAAGAGGTGCGTCATGACCGGAATCACTGCAACTGAGGCGCGTAGCAACCTTTACCGGTTGATTGATGAAACAGCTGAGTCTCATCAACCAATCGTCATCATGGGTAAGCGGAACAAAGCCGTGCTGGTTTCCGAGGAAGACTGGTCGGCCATTCAGGAAACACTCTACCTGCTCTCCGTACCTGGTATGCGGGAGTCTATTCGTGAGGGGATGGAGACCCCCGTGGATGAATGCGATGAGGAGTTGGACTGGTGACATGGAAGTTGGTTTACATCAAGCAAGCCCAGAAAGATGCAAAGAAGTTGGCCTCCAGCGGCCTCAAGCCAAAAGCCCAGGAACTATTGGAGCTGATCGCGGAAGATCCATACCGCAAGCCGCCACCGTTTGAAAAACTCATTGGCGACCTTGTAGGGGCCTATTCACGCCGTATCAATATTCAGCATCGTCTGGTTTACCAAGTGCTCGAGGACGAGCGAGTGGTGAAAATTCTCAGGCTCTGGAGCCACTACGAATAGCCGCTATTGCCAAAATTAAAGGGTTGTAACGATTATTTTTTAACCATTTTCACCGCTAGGCAGATCAAAATTTATTCACTCCGACCTCTTTGGTCAGGCGGACGGTGATTGCTCTGCGTCTTTATTGACGCTCATGCCCGTGGCCGGCAGCAGGTCTTCGAGAAAGAATGCCGCCAGTTCCGAGCGACCCGACAGACCGGCTTTGGCGTAAATCGACATGGACTGCACCCGCGCGGTCTTTTCCGCGGTATCCCGTATCACGGCAATTTCCTTGAGGCTCATGCCCTTGAGCAGAAGGAAGGCCACCTCCCTTTCCGCCGGTGTGAGGTGCCAGGCGGTCAGTTGCTGGTCGATAGCCTCCGAGAGTCCGTCCAGATAGGTTTTCGAGCGATTGCGCCATTCTTCCGATTCCTGTTTCAGGCCGGCGGAAATTTCTCGCTCGTGGTGAAGGTGCTTTTTCAGCCGGAACATATCCTTCAGCACGTAAAAGACACCGCCCAGGCCCAGCAGTCCTGCCGTGCCTTCCGCGAGCAGGTGCCAGAGGGCAACCCCTTCACCGGAGTCTGTGACCAGATCAAAGGCGATGATGGCCGTGATCAGCAGCAGGGTGATAAGCAGTATGGCGCGGTCTTGGGAGGTCATGATGCTTTTCTAGTCGTCATCATGGTCATTATCATGATCGTCGTCGGATTCATGCTCGTCTTCATCCTCCGCCTCCCCCAAGTGCAATGACGAACCGAGCAGGTTCAGCTCCCGGGTATCACTGTTGAAATTCTGCAGCAGGTAACCGGCAAATGCGATGGTCAGCGCCAGAAAAAATACCCCGCTGATGCGGCGGGCTTTAACCGGCGCGCTGTCGTCGGGCACGTGCTGTTTTTCGCCGTTCACCATGCTTTTCCAGATGGGGTCACGGTGTTTCGAAGTATGGAGGACTATTCCGGCCAGGTGAAGCAGAACAATCACCAGAAAGCCATTGGCGAGCAGTTCGTGGACTTCTTCCAGGTCTTCTCCCGCCAGTCCGGATGCCATCAGGTAGCCGGTGATGCCCAGCCCCACGGCGCAGGCCATCATGGTGACGGCGGCCCAGCTGGAGGCCGGGTTGTGGCCGCTCCAGAGCTTGTGATCCCTGGATAGCAGGCCCCTGAAGTAACCGGCGAGCTCCCGGGGGTGCAGGGGGAAATCAGAGAAACGGGCGTGGGTGGTGCCGATGACGCCCCATACCAGTCGCCAAGCCACCAGGAAGCAGAGGGTTAGCCCCGCGATCATGTGGTAGGAAAACACCAGGGACTCGTCGTCGATGGTATTACTAATGGTAAAGGCCACCACAAAGAGCGTGGCAAAAAGCCAGTGAAACACCCGGGTGGGCAGATCATAAACACGTTTAGCTTTCATAGTGGACTCCTATCCTAAAGGTATCGGTCAAAAGTGCCGGATTGATCGAAAGTGATGCCTGGAGAATAGGTGGATGGCCATCGGGGAGCCATTGTGCAAATGACCTAGAGGGGCCGAAAGGGCGGCAACTGGCGGTATTGGACATAAGCCCTATGACCTAGGAGCCCGATATCACTCTGATATCAAAGGGAGATTTGAGTCGGGCGCGCGCAGGGGATGACGGCATCGACTGAGTCAAAACCCGGACCACAGGCACTCTGCTCCAATTTCGGCAGCCCCGTGGAGGTGTTGATGTTGACTGTCTACTCCGGGGTCAGGGTCAGATGCCAGCGGTTCGGTCCCGGCAAAAACGGGCTGGCGCTGCCTTCCACCCAATCCCGATGGCCCAGTGTGTAATAGCTGGATAACGGGTGGCCGCTCTGGCCGACGGCCATATGGAATATCCCTTTGTCTTCGTGGCCCGGTGCCACCACCATGCGTTGCGAGGCGCCCATGTTGGGTTTTTGCACCCGTGGCATATAGGTGTCGCCGGCCATGCTTTCACTGGGCGTGTTGAGCAGGCCGCCCAGCAGGGGAATGGAGCCGCTCAATGGGTGGCGGATGTCGAGGGTGTTGGTCTCGCCCCAGCGCTGTTCTCGCAGAGGATTACCGTTCCGGGTGAGTTCTCGAATGGTTTGGTTGGCTTGTGCCACCAGGAATTCCTGCCAGTCGCGGTAGCCTGCGGGGGTGTGTTCGGCGGGCTGTTTGTTAATCAACGTCCAGGTGGGGTATTCGAGGTAGATACTGACACGCACGGGATCAAAGAAATCGATCTCTTTATCCAGCTTCTGTATCACGCGGCCGGTGCTGGCACCGATGATGTTTTCCCGGAAACGTTTGACGATCAGGTAGCCGGTGGAGCTTTTCGAGGCCCGGCCCTGCCAGTTTTCCAGCAGGTCGATCAGGGTGTCGGCGTTGTTGATGGTTGTGTCGCTGTCGTTGTGTTCCCGGACGAGCTTGAGCAGCAATTGCTGCCAGCGGCTGAGGAACAGGGCGCGATCGTCCAGGGCGATGGCCAGCATATCCTGTTCGCTGAAGTGGTTGCTGTCGTGCAGGTTTTTAGCTATCTGTTGCTGGCGGGCACCCAGGGCATAACTGCCGTGGCCGATCTTGTCGAGCATGGCGCCGGAGACAACCCGGGCGTTGGCGGTCCAGATGCGGTTGCCCGCCGGGTTGATTACCCGGGGGTAGTCGGCAGCACTTAGGTAGCCATCCCAGCGGAGATCGCCGGTGGACCAGTCCTGGGGGTATTTCGATGACTGCCCTTCACCGCTGAATCCCACCCGTTTGGGCAGCCGCCCGGCAATGGTCCAACCCTGATCGCCGTCGCTATCCACTACATTGAGGTTTTGCCCGGGAATGCCCGCGCTGGCGGCAATGGTCAGGGCCTCGCTCGCAGTGTCGGCGGCTTCAAGGTGGAGCAAATTTAGGTTGGCGCCCTCAGGGTCGTGGGCGACCCAGCGCAGGGCTAACACGCGGTGTTTGTGATCCTCGCCGATCACCGGACCCCAGATGGTGTGTCTGATTTCCAGGGTCTGGTCGGGTTCACCTTTTACCTTGAGGGTTTCGGTTTCGGTGGTGAAGGGCCGCCAGCCGCCGGGCGTCAGGTAGGCGTCGCCCGCGTCATTCAGTTGCAGCACGATGCTGTCCTGGTAGTCGCCGTAGGAGTTGGTGAATCCCCAGGCGATATGTTCGTTGGAGCCCACCACCATCACCGGGACGCCGGGCAGGGTGACACCGGTGACGCGGCGGTTGTCTGCGGGCAGATACCAGGAGGCGCGATACCAGATGTTGGGCACATTCAGCCCCAGGTGCATGTCATTGGCCAGCATGCCGGCGGAATAGTCGGTGAGAGCGCCACCCAAGGACCAGTTGTTGGAACCCACTGCGACGAAATCGTGATAGGAGTCGCCATCTTCCGGTAATTGCAACTGCGCCAGGGGTTGTTTGGGTAGCCGGTCGTTGAAGGCGTAGGCCTGGCCCTGTATGGGGGAATCCCATTCGCCGCCCTCGGGAACCAGGAAGGCGAACCAGTCGGCGGGCAGCGTATCCCGCAACACCGCCAGCGAGCGTTCGTACTCGTCCAGTTCCGGTTGCAGGTCAATGTACATGCTGAACAGGGCCAGGAAGGTGTCTTCCTCCTGCCAGGGTTTCGGCGTCGCACGCAGCAGCGCGTATTCAAAGGGTGCCTTGCCCAGTTTGCTCAGTCCCTTGTTGGCCCCTTCGGTGTAGGTCTGCAACAGCGCCCGGTCTTCCGGACCCAGTGCCCTGAATGCCCGTAAGGCGCGTTTGCGGAACTGGTGAACGCGCACGGCTTTGTCGTGATTGAGCGCGAGAATGCCGAACAGGTCGGAGAGTTCGCCGGCAGCGTTGCGGCGCAGCAGGTCCATCTGGAAAAAACGTTCCTGGGCGTGTAGAAAGCCCAGGGCAAAGGCGGTGTCGTTGCGGTTTTCACCGGCAATGGTGGGGATACCCTGAGCGTCCCGCTCCACCGTGACGGAGCCCTGTAAGTGTTCGCTGGTGACTGTACCCTCGAGCAGCGGCAGGCTCTCGCGCAGGAACCAGTAGCCATAGCTCACGGCGACAAGCGTGCAGAGCATGAGCAGCAGTAAGGCATGGATAAGCCAGCGGGGAAGAAAACGGTGCGCCATGAAGCCTGCCAGATGTTGTTGGTTGTGGTCACATGATAATGAAATCAGGCGGTATTATGGAGGCTTATGCCGGGTCAAAACTGCTAGAGAGCAGGTTGGAGCATGGCTTGCGCAGATGATTCTTCAGCAGAGCGGGAAACTGGGCGTTGTCCTGGCCGGGGTGCCACAGGCTTTTAACGACGGGCTTTGTATTCATAGGTGATGCTCAGATGGGCTTTGCTGCTTTTATGGAGAGCGTCTTATATTAGTAGAGCAGCTCAGGAGCCGCGGTTTGCGACATGCTTCTATTCGATGATCCACAACTGGCTATACCAGTAATAGGCGCCCGGTTCATCGCCAACCGGCGCCGTGCAGTTCACTTTTTGACGGCCCGGCGTCCAGCGCGGCAGAGTGACCTCAATCTGATTTTTTCCCGATATGTTCACCGCCAGTTTGGTGCCACTGGCGTTGTAGCAGCCAATGCTGGCCAGATTAAAACCGGGTGCTATGGTCAGGGTCAGTACGGAAGCTGCCTGCTCCGGCGTTGCGATCATGGCGCCGGCATCGACGCGGATAACGGGCAGTGGCTGGCTTTGCAGTGCGGTGTTGAGCCGTTCCCGCCTGGCCCAGTTGCCCGCCAGTGGAAAGCGGGGAATGACATCCTGGGTTGGGCTGGCGACGGCACCGGATTGCTGGGCGATGGAGTAATAGCCTTTTTGCTTGAGCAGGCTCAGTAGTTCAGGGTTGTATTCGCCGAAGGGGAAGGCGAAGAGTCGCTGTTCTCCCTGGCTGCGCTGGGGTATCTCACGGTTCAGACGCTGCTCATTTTCGATGACTTCATGGTCCATGCGCGCCAGCCATTCACTATGGGTTTCATTCTGGAGATAGCGCACCAGGTGGGCGTGGGACAGGCCGTGGTTGCCGATTTCAGCACCATAGTCAGCGAGTTCCCGAAGCTGATTCCAGCTCATTTGCAGGGTTTGCTGCTCGTCAACGGACTGGGCATTTACAAAAACTGTAAAGGGCCAGCCGCGTTTTTTTAACATGGGGAAGGCCGTTTGGTAGACCGAGATATAGGCATCATCAAAAGTGATGGCAACCGCCTTGTCTGCCGTGCCGCCACTATCGAGTTCTGTCAGCAGTTGGCTGAGGGGTTTGACCTGATAGCCACGCTCGTCGATCAATTGCAGGTGGGTTTTGAAGTCAGCTGGACTAATGCTGGTGCTTATTGGGGTGTCGGTGTCGACATGGTGATACAGCAAAATCACGCCATGGTCCGCGGCCAGAGCCAGCTTGCTAAAGGCGAGAAGGCAGAGTACTGCCAGCCAATTTTTGAGAGTCATCATTTGTCCATCAATTGGTTGTATTGGCGGAGCATGGTTTTAATTTCGTTGACATAGGCCTGACGCCGTTCCGAGTAAAAAATCAGTGTGCCTGCCAGGGCAAAGCCGGTCACTGCCCGATCGGCGTTGCGTAATGCCTGACGTTTCTGCCTCAGCCTTTTGTAGGCGGGGTGGGTGTTCAGGGTATGGAGGTAACTGGTGACCGAGTCGTAGGGGCGATCAAAGGCTTTGACTTCATGTGTGGCATCCACGGGCCGGTGTTTGGGGACAAGGCCGCAACCCTTTGTATAGCACCACTCTCCGAAAAGATTATTGCCCTGCCGGGCGAAACGGGATCGTCCCCAGCCGGATTCGGCGGCGGCCTGAACCAGAATTAAGGAAATGGGGATGGTATCGACGCGCAGCAGTAACTGTTCGACGAGTTCGCTGGGCGCTGAATTTTTGTCATTGAGACCGTATTGATCCGCAATGTGGTTTAGCGACCGCTGTTTGATCCAGCCGGGTTGTTTGTCCTTATCCAGTTCAGCCTTTAGTTCAAGCAGCCACTCGCGATCATCCAGAACAGCCTGGTTGGCAGTCTTGGCCAGGGGCTCCAGAAACTCAAAAAAACGGGTTTTCAGCTCGGGAATATCGTTAATGATGCTGAAATTGGGAAGTTTTGCCGACTCTACCCGGCTGGCGTTTAGCCACCACATCAGGGCGAGAAGCAGCACCAAGCCGAGAGCCAGTATGTATCTTTGTTTATGTGTTTGTACAAGTGAGAGTGGTTTCATGGCGACTTTAATTCAAAACTCCAGGTGGCTTGAGACTCTCCTTGTTACGCGGTTGTTCGAGCCAGTTTGGTGTTTGTCTGGTAATCATGCAAGACCAATACCCTCGGATTCTCTGCGGCACAAAGCCGCCGGAGATGAATTTCAGACTCGAGTCTCACGTTATACTTACGCCATGAACGCACTTGCCTTTGTTTTATCGGTTTTTCTGTTTATACCTCTGGTCGCACAGGCGGATCATGAGTGTGTGGTGTTGCTGCATGGCTTGGCGCGGACAGCCAACTCAATGGATGAGCTGGAGGAAGCGCTGTCCACCAGCGGTTATCGCGTGGTGAATGTTGGCTATCCGTCCCGGCAGGAAACCATTGATCGCCTGGCGGCGATGGCCGTGGAGGAGGGCATTGCGGGTTGTGACCGGCAGCCGGTGGAGACGGTACATTTTGTCACACACTCGCTGGGGGGCATTCTGGTCCGCTACTACCTGGCCGATAAAAGTATTGCCAGGCTGGGGCGTGTGGTGATGTTGGCGCCACCGAACCAGGGGAGTGAAGTCGCGGATGAGTGGCGTGACGTGCCGGGTTACGAGTGGCTAAACGGCCCCGCAGGGCAGCAGTTGGGGACTGGCGAAGGCAGTGTGCCGCGTACACTGGGACCGGTGGATTTTCCCCTCGGGGTTATTGCTGGAACCCGTTCGATCAACCCCATTTTGTCGCAGAGTCTGCCCAATCCCGACGATGGCAAGGTGAGTGTTGAAAACACTCGGGTCGAGGGGATGACGGATTTTATCGAGATGCCCTACACACATACCTTTATGATGGCTGCGGAGCCGGTGATAAGGCAGGTTCAGCATTTTTTACGAAGCGGCACTTTTTTTCACAAATCCGCTTCCTCTCACAAACCCGCTTCGCCCTAGAGGCTTGTGCGAGGGGCTTCTGACAGGATGGCATCGAAGCGGTCGCATGCCTCTCTTCTCTTCTTTCCACATACGCTGGCGAACGATTTTACAGCCTTTTAAAGACCCGCTCCGCCGCGTCCAGGGTAAATTTCAGATCTTCATCGCTGTGGGCGGAGGACAGAAAGCCTGCCTCATAGGCTGCTGGAGCCAGATAAATACCGGCATCCAGCATGCCGTGGAAGAATTTGCCAAAGCGCACGGTGTCGCAGGCCATGACCTGCTGATAGTTGGTGACGGCTTTTTCTTCGGTGAAGAATACCCCGAACATGCTGCCCACATGGTTGGTGGTCATGGGAATGCCGGCGGCATCGGCGCGGGCTTGCAGGCCTTCGACCAGTTGTGTGGTTTTGGCAAAGAGTCCATCGTGAAAGCCGGGTCGCGTCATCAATGCCAGTGTCGCCAGTCCGGCGGCCATGGCCACGGGATTGCCGGACAGGGTGCCGGCCTGGTAGACCGGCCCCAACGGCGCGATCTGTTCCATGACTTTGCGCTTGCCGCCAAAGGCACCCACCGGCATGCCGCCGCCGATGACTTTACCCAGAGTGATCAGATCGGCATCTATATTGTAGCGGCCCACCGCACAGCGGGGATCCACCCGGAAACCAGTCATCACTTCATCAATGATCAGCAGTGCACCGTGCTCGGTGCACTGACTGCGCAGGCTCTCGAGAAAGCCCGGCGCGGGAGGAATACAGCTCATGTTGCCGGTGACGGGCTCCAGAATGACACAGGCCACCTGGTCGCCAATTTCAGCAAACGCCTGTTCCACCCCGGCAATGTCGTTGTAGGTCAGCGTGACGGTGTGATCCGCCAGCGCCGCGGGAACCCCCGGTGAGCTGGGTACCCCCAGGGTTAATGCCCCGGAACCGGCTTTCACCAGTAGCGAGTCCGAATGGCCGTGGTAACAACCCTCGAACTTGATGATCTTGTCGCGACCGGTAAAGCCCCGCGCCAGACGAATCGCACTCATGGTGGCTTCAGTACCGGAATTGACCATGCGCACCATGTCCAGCCCCGGTACCCGCTCACAGAGTTCATCTGCCAGTTCAACTTCCAGTGCCGTGGGTGCACCAAAGGTCATGCCTTTCTTCAGTTGTTCACTGACGGCGGCGATGACATCCGGGTGATTGTGCCCGGCGATCATCGGTCCCCAGGAAAGTACATAGTCGATATAGCGTTTGCCATCCACATCGAAAATGTGTGAGCCCGCGGCGTGATCAAAAAACACCGGGGTGCCGCCAACGGCTTTGAATGCGCGAACGGGTGAATTGACGCCGCCGGGGATGTGGCGCTGGGCTGCTGTAAAGAGTTGCTCTGATCGTTGCATGGTTTTAAGCTATTTTCGTTGATAAATGAAAGAAAGTTATTATCCTTGATTGGGCATGAAGACGCTATGCCACGACGGAGGTGCGATGAACAGGGCGGAGCCAGCTTGGCAACTGATCCTTGACTATTGGTTTGGTACAGAGCCTGACGATGCAATTTGTGCCCGTCAACAGTCGCCAATCTGGTGGAGTAAAAGCCTAGAGGTGGACGCTGATATTCGCGACCGCTTTGAACCTTTCCTGCAGGTGCTCATTAACGGAGGTAACCGCTACTGGTTGCAATTCGCCGAGAGTCGTCTGTCTGCGATCATCGTTCTCGACCAATTCTCCCGGAATATCTATCGGGACTCGTCAATTGCTTTCAATGCCGACAGGCTGGCGCTGAACTGGAGTCTATCCGGTATTGAAGCCGGTATGGATAAACAGTTGCGGCCGATTGAGCGGGTTTTCTTTTATCTGCCTCTGCAACATGCGGAAAGCCGGGATATGCAGCGCCGCAGTGTGGTGTTGTATAGACACTTGCTGGCCCAGGTGCCCGCGGCACACAGGGAAACTTTTGCCGGGTTTCTGGATTATGCCGAGCGGCATGCGACCGTTATTGAACAATTCGGGCGTTTTCCCCATCGCAATGAGGTGCTCGGCAGAGTGTCTACCGCTGAGGAACTGGAATATCTCTCGCAGCCTGATAGTGGCTTTTAGCCGGGTGGATTAAAACGGCCTGACTATAACCATCACTACGATACCAATCAGCATTAATACGGGAATTTCATTAAACCACCGGTAGAACACATGACTGCGGGTGTTTCTGTCATCCCTGAACTGCTTCAGCAGATACAGGCAACTGTAATGGTAGGCGATGAGGAGTAGTACCAGTGCCAGCTTTACCTGAAACCAGCCACTGTTCAGAAAGTAGTTTGGGTAAATGGAAAACAGTGCAATGCCCAGCGCAACGGCGACTATCATCGATGGATTTGCGATACCCCGGTAAAGTTTGCGCTCCATGATTTTGAAGCGTTCGATACTGATCCGATCCTCGGCCATGGCGTGGTAGACAAATAGTCTTGGCAGGTAGAACAGCGCGGCAAACCAGCTGACTACAGCGATAATGTGGAAGGCTGTAATCCAGCTTTGGCCACCCAGCAGAAATTCTTTTATCAATGCCATTCACTGATCCTTATTGGTAATAGTTGTCGATATCCTGGCGGGTGATGATACCAGCAACCTCGCTCATTAACGGCGCTGCGGTTTGGCTGACATAAACGGCTTGATCATCGTTCTGTTGCATGACCAGCAGGGCTTCTTGCAAGGTGGCGCGGGGGTGTATCGGCACGATAGACCAGCGTTCTGCAGGAATCTCCTGTAGATCGATAGTGGTATCCGGTTCCAGGGCCAGTTGTTCCTCCATATAACGGGCGAGATCTGCAGGTCTCATGATGAGTTTCGGTTCGCCGACATCTTCAATCACAATCCATTGGGGTTTGCTTTTCAGGAGGTCATCAATGCGCTCCAATGGCAGATGGCGGGAGTGTGAGATAAAGTCCCGCTTCATCAGACTGGTGACACCAGCCCGGCTCAGACTCTGGAACCGCGGGGAGCTATAGCCATCGCGACCAATGGAAAAAAGACCGGGCATGTGTGTCAGCATCCGACAGGTAATCGTCGCGATAACAGTGACCAACATGCTGGGTAAGAGAATATTGGGGTTGTAGGTCAATTCCAGTACAGCGATAAGCGCAGCAAGGGGTGCGTTTAGTACGGCGCCCACCATTGCACCCATACCGATGATGGCATAAAAGCCGGTGGACGATGCCTGGTCCGGGTGAAAAAGACTGCCCGCGATGCCCAATGCCCCCCCGAGGCAGGCGCCGATAACAAAATTGGGCCCGATGATACCTCCGGGTAAACCCAGTCCGACCGAGACACTGGACACCAGTATTTTTGCCGCGACAATTCCGATCAGCAGGCCCACTCCCAATTCACCCAGCAAAGCTTGCTCGACAGTGTCATAGCCGACCCCCTGAATCTGAGGTACCACCGTCGCGACGGCGCCACACAAGATCCCCACACAGAGCATTCTCAGTAGCACCGGACGCTCCCGGAATCTTGTGGAGAGAGAGTAGAGCATGAGCATGGCTGCCGCTGCCAGACCGATGATCAGGCCGCATGCCAGCAGGAAAGGGATTTCCCACAGGCTGCCCATTTCGATAAGGGGGATGGCGAAGGCGGGTTGTGAGCCAAATACGATTCGCGAGACCACGCCGCCACTGACGGCTGCCAGAATGACCGGGATAAACCCGGCAATGGTGTATTCCATTAACACCACTTCCATGGCAAAAATAACTCCCGCCAGCGGTGTATTAAATGACGCAGCGATGGCTGCTGCTACGCCGCAGGCGGCCAGTATGCGCAGACTGTTGTTCGGCAATTGCAGCCTCTGACCCAGCAGGCTGGAGCAGACAGCGCCCAAGTGGGCGGCAGGCCCCTCCCTGCCCACGGAATGGCCGCTCAGTAAAGCAATGGTTGCGCCGACAAACTGCAGTAGTCCGTTGGCCGCCGGCAATTGCGCCTGATGGTATTGCATCCGGTCGAGAATGTGGCCGACGCCGACGGTATGGTATTCCGTCTTGCAACTGTGCATGATCAGTCCGATGACCAGTGCCCCGATTACGGGCAGGATAAAACTGGCGGTGCGGCTGAGTATTTCAAAAGATTCGCTGCCCTGCGGTAGCAATAAGGCAAGGGGCCATTCAAAAGAGAGCCGGAAAGCGATGGCGATGAGCGCCGTCAGTAGTCCGCTAATGCAGCCCAGCACAGCTAGCTGGGGCAGGGCATCGGTGTGAGCAAGGCGCGCACGGAAGGCGTCCAGTCGCCGTGAAGGCCAGCGTTTTCCGAGACGGCTTTTCTGTTCCTCTGTGGAGGTCATCTGCTGCGCTCCGATTGTTGCGGGACAGAGCCCGTTTATTGGCCTGAGGTTTGCGTTATTATAGGTAGCTCAATCCAGGCATAACAGGAACATTTATATCGTGATCAAAGTAGGTATTGTTGGCGGGACCGGCTACACCGGCGTTGAATTGTTGAGATTGCTTGCGGTTCACCCCGATGTGGTGGTGACGGCGATTACTTCCCGTGGTGAGGCCGGGCGGCCTGTGGCCGAGCTGTTTCCAAATCTTCGCGGGCACTTCGACCTGTGCTTTACCGATCCTGCCGCCGGCGATCTCGATCACTGTGATGTGGTCTTTTTTGCCACTCCGCATGGTGTTGCCCAACTGACAGCGCCCGGCCTGCTCGAGAAAGGTGTGCGGGTGATAGACCTGTCAGCAGATTTCCGGATCCGCGATGTGTCCCTTTGGGAGACTTGGTACAAGCAGCCCCATACTGCTCAGGAGCTCGTGTCCGAGGCTGTTTATGGCTTGCCGGAACTGAATCGTGAAGCGATCCGGCACGGTCGTCTGATCGCCTGCCCCGGTTGTTATCCCACCAGTGTTCTGCTTGGTTTTCTGCCCCTGCTGGAGCAGGGCCTGGTGGATCAGGGAGACTTGATTGCAAGTGCAGCCTCCGGTGCCAGTGGTGCCGGACGTCAGGCGAATATCGGAACGTCGCTGGCTGAAACCAGCGATAATTTCAAAGCGTATGCCGTTCCCGGTCACCGGCACTTGCCGGAAATCAGGCAGGGTCTGGAGGACATTGCGGGATCCGGGGTGGGGCTGACGTTTGTGCCGCACCTGCTGCCCATGATCAGGGGTATTCATTCCACGCTCTATGCCAACTTGCTGGATACCGAGGTGGATTTACAGAGACTCTATGAAGATCGCTTTCGGGATGAACCTTTTGCCGATGTGATGCCGGCCGGTAGCCATCCGGAGACGCGCTCGGTTCGCGGTTCCAATGTTTGCAGAATAAGCGTGTTTCGGCCTGAGAATGGAAACAAGGTTGTGGTGTTGGTGGCTGAGGATAACCTGGTAAAAGGTGCCTCGGGTCAGGCTATCCAGAACATGAATATCATGTTTGGCCTTTCAGAGAAGGCCGGCTTGCTGGCGCCTGCACTGCTCCCCTGATGTCCAGAACAGAGCCGGAGCAGTTAATCGTCAGGCCCCATAGGCCGGGCCATCGACGGCTGGAGCTGGTGCTTTGGGTGTTGGTGGTGACTGCCGCCTGTGGTGTTGGATTTTTACTGGGGGGCGGGTTTTTTGATCGGACCGTGATTGATGGCCGGGCTTTGGCCAGAGAGCTTAAATCGGTCCGTGAGCAGAATTTGCAGCTGCAGCAGCAACTGGCAAATGCAGAACTTGGTGCCCAGGTTGATGCGACCTCTCTGGAATCTGTCAGAAAGCTGGTTACCTCTTTGCAACAAAAGTTGGCCGCTAACGAAGAGGAGCTGGGTCTATATCAAAACCTTTTGCAGGAGAACGATAAGGAGGCTGGCCTGCAAATCGGCAGGCTTGTGCTGAAACCCGGCGGGAAAAACGGGACGGTGGCTTACCGTTTGATTGTTCAGCAAAAAGCGGCGAATCTGAAGCAAATCAAGGTGAATGTCGTTATTCGTGTAGAGGGTCTCAGTGACGGTCAGCCATTCGCTGTAGGGTTTGACACGCTGGATGCCGAGGTCGATACGTTGCCGTTGCAGATCACGTTCAAGTATTTTCAAGTTCTGGAAGGTGGCATACGGATGCCTGCTGGTTTCCAGCCATTGACGGTGTTGGTGAGTGTGTGGAAAGACGGTGCCGAAAATACCCGCGTGGAGCGGAGTTTTGATTGGCAGCTGAATGAGGCTTGATGAGGTGGATCATGAGAAAAAAAACAACCCCGGCACCCTTTGCAGCGGGTGCGACAACACTGGTGGCCGGAGGGACTTCCGTCGTAGGCGACATTCATTTCGCTGGAAACCTTGAGGTTGAAGGGCATATTACCGGTAATATCAAGGCTGATGATGGTGCCGATGCGCGGGTTCGTATCCTGCCGCAAGGTCGTGTGGTGGGCGATATTACCGTTCCGGTGGTTGTCATAAATGGCCGCATTGAGGGCAATATTTACTCCAACCACCAGGTAGAGCTGGCGGCGAAGGCGGTGGTGGATGGTAATTTGCACTATTGCTTGATCGAAATTGAGAAAGGCGCTCAAGTCAACGGCAATTTTGTCCATCAAAGCCAGGCTGAGCCAGAGTCTGCAGCCCCTTCGGAAGAGAGTGCGCCGGTAGCCACGGAAGAAGTTTCGCTGGATAAAGCCTAAGCCACTAGGCAGTAGAGCCACGCTTCATGATAGAATACCTGAGTGGAATGCTTGGGTATTGTTGGTTAATGCATTCCTTACGATTCATTCAGGAGCATGCATGTCAGGTATTGCAACATTTACACCGATGCCGTTATACATTTCGGACAACGCGTCCGAAAAGGTGAAAGCGCTTGTCGAAGAAGAGGGAAATCCTGATCTCAAGCTGCGGGTATTTGTTACTGGTGGTGGCTGTTCGGGGTTTCAGTACGGGTTTAGTTTTGATGAAGTGACTGCTGAAGACGATACCCTGGTCAGCAAGGATGGCGTAGCTGTGGTTGTGGATCCGCTCAGTTTCCAGTATCTATCGGGGTCAACTGTTGACTATGAGGAGGGTTTGCAGGGTTCGCGCTTTACGATAACCAACCCCAATGCCACGACTACCTGTGGGTGTGGTTCCTCATTCTCTGTCTAGTTGGTTCGGATTAGTGTGTTCAAAATATACGCCTTTAAATATTGACGTTATGTTTGTGTTGTCGGGCTGCCGGGCAGCGTTTCCGTGCTCGCGGTGCTTTTGCTCTCTCTGCCCGCCCACCTCATTTGAAGAAATCAGTTTAACGACCGTCCTTTTCAGCAATGTAACTTGTTGGCGTGCTCAGGCGGGATGAATGGCGCCTAAAACGGAGGCTGCTGAAGCCCCGGTTACGCTAGGTTCATTCCCCGGTTTCCCGGCAAGGGTTTGCTGTGCAAGCCAGGCAAAGGCCATTGCTTCCACCCATCCCGGCAGTATTCCCAAAGCTTCTGTGGTACTTACCTGTATCGGGTCCAGCAGTGCGCTGATACGACTGACAAGGGCGCCGTTATAGGCACCACCACCACAAAGGTAGGCCTCCGCTATTGGTCCGTCTGATTTTCTGATACTTGTACTGATTGTCTGTGCCGTAAATTCGAGCAGCGTGGCTTGCAGGTCAGCCGGGTCCGCTGAGTTCCCGAAGCTGGCCAGTTGTTGTGTCAGCCACTCGGGGTTAAACAGCTCTCTGCCGGTACTCTTGGGGGGCTTTTTGAGCAGGTAGGGTGTCTTTAAAAACTGTTCCAGCAAGGACTGGATGACACGACCCTCGCTGGCCCACTGGCCGTTGTCATCGTAGGCTTTGCCGAGACACTGCAGAATCCAGCTATCCATCAGTCCGTTACCGGGGCCGGTGTCGTAGCCCAGTGGGCTGGACGCGCCATCGCTGTATAGCAGTGTGATATTGGCAATCCCGCCGATATTGATGATGACCCTCGGTGTTCCGGGTTTCTCGAATGCTGCACGGTGGAACAGTGGGGTCAGCGGTGCCCCCTGCCCGCCAAGGGCAATATCGCGTCGGCGGAAGTCGGCAACCGTGGTGATGCCTGTCAGGTGAGCAATGGTGTTGGGATCGCCGATTTGCAGGGTAAATGGGTGCATGTCGCCATGTCCGGGCGGGAGATGACGAATAGTTTGGCCGTGGCTGCCTACGGCGATCACTTGACTACTATCAATGGACTCCCTGTGAAGTAGTGTGTTGACAGCATTGGCAAAACGAATCCCCAGCTCCCGATCCAGTTGTCCCATACGAGAAATCTCATTAGGACCGGGGATGGCCAGTTCATGAATGTCGTTTTTGAGGTCGGCTATCTCGCAACTGAATGTGGCCAGAAGACAGTGTTGTCCGCCTGATAGGTCGGCTAAAACAGCATCTATGGAGTCGGCACTGGTGCCTGACATCAGGCCTATATAAAGTTCTCTGTCAGGCATTTATCGTGCGATCAATCGGCTTGAGAGGGGTTGTTCTCGGTGAGCAGGGCCACTCTGAAGCTTTGACGGTTTTGTGCCAGCCGGGTCATTAATGTCTTGGTGGCACTGACGAAYCTGSYTTTTTCMGCCGGGTCWATKGGYTSWGCYTYKGGCAGTGAAACGGTRCGSGGATTTYGRTGMACRCCATTGACCAGRAAYTCGTARTGCAGRTGKGGYCCGGTTGMATAGCCCGTRGAGCCMAGRGTGCCWATGACCTGGCGCTGTTTKACGTGYTGGCCCYGCTTCACGGTGCGTTTGTCGAGATGCAGRTACTTKGTKGTGTAYCCTTGACCATGCTGRATAAASACGTAGTTGCCRTTGGCTTTRCTGTATGCRGATGCGATGACCTTGCCCTCWCCRGAGGCAAAGATYGGYGTKCCYCKKGGTGCCRCATAGTCAACGCCGCGGTGSGCRCGAATRCTYTTGTGWATGGGGTGCATCCTGCGCAGRTTGAAATTRGAGCTGATTCTTGTGAAATCSAGKGGTGCGCGTAAAAAGGCTTTGCGCATGYTCATGCCGTCGGGGGTGWARTAGCTCGCKAYMCCTTTGCTGTCYTCRTAACGAACCGCCYGGAAAGTATTGCCSYGRTTGGTGAAYTCCGCCACCAGRATATTGCCGGTACCAATTTTTTCACCATCCAGGTATTTTTCTTCATATAGTACCGAGAACTTGTCACCTTTGCGGATATCGAGTGCAAAATCCACATCCCAACCAAAAATATTGGCAATTTCCATGATGGTGTTATGGGGTAGATCTGCCCGTTCGCCAGCCAAAAACAACGAATCCTCAATGGTTGACTCCCGATAGGCATTTATAATGTCGGGCTGACGCACTACATGCTCGGCACTGAAGGTTGGGCCATCGGTTTCCGGCTGTTCAGTGAATACGTAGGATTCGAGTTTGGATTTATTGTAGATCAACTGGCCCAGCGACCCGGACTCATTGAGTCCAAACAGAAGTTCTTCACCCGGGCGCATCCTGGTCAATGGCTTGGTCAATGGGGACGAGGACATTAATCGGTGAACGTCCCTGGCACTCAGCGACACCTGCTGAAACATGGTCGACAAATTTGAGCCACTGCGCACAGTGGCGGTCGACCAGGTCAGCGTATCTGCAGAGTCGGTGCCCTTCTCGGTACTATCTTCTGCAGCCGTTGTCTCTCTGTTGGCATCAGTGAACGTAGCCGTTGGCTCGTGAGACAATCGGTTAGTACTCTCCTGGAAGGTTAAGTCAATGGCAGCGGCCTGACGATTGGCTTCGACTTCTTCGCTGGGCAATACAGACAAGCCGATGAAGATGGCCGCAGCCAATGAACCGAGTATCACCAAATGGTGACGGGAGTGTTTTCCCGCTAGCAGTTGGCGTCCGATTGTTTCGCTTTTGGTGCTTGATGTGAATCTGGCTTGGCTCATGATAATTCAATAATCGTCTTAGGTTATTGGTTTAAGGCATCAATATATAACAGAAAGTCCGCCAGTCCCACCTTCGTCAACTGGTTTTATCCACCCCAATACTTGTTTTTGTGAACGGATAAGGTAATGTTTGCCCCCCTTCAAAAGCATCCATTTGGGATTGGCAGCATGTCTGAAAATGCCCTGAATTTAATCGCAGAATTGCAGTCCAGAGGGCTGGTCGCCCAGATGACAGGCGATGGCGCCCTCGTTGAACATCTTGCTGGCAGTTCCCGTGCCGTCTATTGTGGCTTTGACCCAACCGCTGACAGCCTTCATATAGGGAGTTTGGTGCCGCTATTGGCCCTGCGCAGGTTTCAGCTTGCCGGGCACAAGCCCATAGCACTTGTGGGCGGCGCCACCGGTCTGATTGGGGACCCGAGTTTCAAATCCCAGGAGCGCAAGCTCAACACTGCTGATGTGGTCGAAGGATGGGTTGAGTCTATAAAAAATCAGGTCTCACATTTCATTGATTTTGATAAAGGCCTTTGCGCTGCCGAGGTCGTGAATAATCTGGACTGGATAGGTTCGATGAATTTGCTGACGTTTCTACGTGACGTCGGCAAGCACTTTTCAGTCAATAATATGGTGAATAAGGAGTCGGTCAAGCAGCGGCTCGGCCGGGAAGGTGAGGGTATCTCTTTTACGGAGTTCACCTATATGTTGCTGCAGTCCTACGATTTTGCCGAATTGAACCGGCGTTATAATTGTACAGTGCAGTTGGGTGGCTCTGACCAATGGGGGAATATTACTGGTGGCATTGACCTCACCCGGCGACTGAACGGCGAGAATGTTTACGGTATGACGCTGCCACTGGTGACGAAGTCAGACGGGACAAAGTTTGGTAAAACTGAAACAGGTACTGTCTGGTTAGACCCGGCTAAAACATCGCCCTATGCTTTTTATCAGTTCTGGATAAATACAGCCGATGCGGATGTCTATAAATTCCTGCGTTACTTTACTTTCCTGCCCATGACCGATATTGAGGAAATAGAGAGGGCAGACTTAGAAGCTGGAGGGAGAAAGTCTGCGCAGGGTCTGCTTGCCCGGGAGCTGACTGAGCTGGTTCACGGGCGCGAAGGCGTAGCGGCCGCTGAACGGATAACCCGGGCGCTTTTCACGGATGGTCTGGATGAGCTCTCTGAGGGTGATCTCGAACAGTTGAAGCAGGATGGCATGCCAGCCAGTAACTTGAGTGCTGCAGATGTGCACGATAAACCGCTGACCGGGTTGTTGGTAGACTGTGGGCTGGCCAAGGCTGGAAGAGAAGTTAAAGATGCGCTGAGTAGGTCAGCGGTGTGGGTTAACGGTATTGCTAAAGATGAGGCTGACAACCTTTTGGCCAGTCATTCTTTTGCGCCTGATCATGCATTATTTGGCCGCTTCTTTATCGTCAAGCTGGGCAAGAAAAAATACCATCTGCTTGAATTGGTTTAGAAATATTCCCCCCGACATAGACATTGATAGCCTCCCTATGTGTTCGGGTTGCCTGGGCGATTTTGGCACAAGATAAAAAAAGTTTATAAAGGCGTTGACGGGTAGAAATAAATCGCTAGAATGCGCGCCTCGGTTCAGGGTGAAGCCCGGGATTTGAGAGTTCAACGGCTAGCAAGTTTTTTGAAGAAAGCCGTTGACAACAAGGTTTAAAGCGCTAGAATGCGCGTCCGCTTCGGGTAACCCGGAAGCGGGGTTAACTGGGAAAGCAGGCATGAATTTGCCAAGCAAGATTAAATGCTTAAACCAGTTGACATTAAGGCGGCGATGATTAGAATACGCAGCCCGCTCAAAGCACAGAGCAACCGTTCTTTAACAATAGATCAGATAATGCGTGTGGGTGCTTGCTGAGACGATTCGAGTGATAACGAATCATCAAACGCAAGTAACTCATCAATTCATACGATTTGGTAAGCCAAAGTGTTTGAGCCAAGTTTTTGAGTAGTATCGCGGGTTTTCGTGAAACTGCTCCCTCTTATCGAAAGGTAGAGGTTAAAGATTAAACTGAAGAGTTTGATCATGGCTCAGATTGAACGCTGGCGGCAGGCCTAACACATGCAAGTCGAGCGCGAAAGTTTCTTCGGAAGCGAGTAGAGCGGCGGACGGGTGAGTAACGCGTAGGAATCTACCCAGTAGTGGGGGACAACTCGGGGAAACCCGAGCTAATACCGCATACGCCCTAAGGGGGAAAGCAGGGGATCTTCGGACCTTGCGCTATCGGATGAGCCTGCGTCGGATTAGCTTGTTGGTGAGGTAATAGCTCACCAAGGCGACGATCCGTAGCTGGTCTGAGAGGATGATCAGCCACACTGGGACTGAGACACGGCCCAGACTCCTACGGGAGGCAGCAGTGGGGAATATT
>NVUM01000022.1 GCA_002733125.1 Porticoccus sp. | reverse complement strand
TTGCCCAGTCCGTCGACAAACGATTTATCAATTTTGAGTTTTTTTACCGGATAGCTTTTCAGGTAGCTGAGTGATGAATAACCCGTGCCGAAGTCATCGATGGAAAGCGTGATGCCCAGAGCCTGTAACTGATGCAGAGTGATCAAGGTCCTGCTTGAATGCTCCATTGCAATACGCTCCGTTAACTCGAGTTCTAACATTGCGTGAGGCAGTTGATATTTCTCAAGTATGCTATCTACCGTCTGGGAGAAGTTATCCTTGTAGATTTGTACTGCTGAAAGGTTGACCGCAATCGACGTGAGCGGTAGTCCTTCAGATAACCAGGTGGCCTGTTGCCTGACGGCGGTTTCCAATACCCAGTTACCGATATCAACAATCAGACCACTTTCCTCTGCTATAGGGATAAAGCGGCCGGGATAGATCATACCCATCTCAGGGTGCTCCCACCTGACCAGGGCTTCAACACCAAAGATTTGGCCGGATTGCATATCAACTTGGGGTTGATAGTGGACAGTCAGTTGTTGTTTGCCAATGGCTTCCCGTAATTCATTTTCGATTAATAGTGTTTCGTTGGCGTCGCTACGCATGACTTCGTTGAAAATTTGATAGTTATTACGACCTTTGTGTTTCGCTTGGGCAAGTGCGGCATCAGCAGATTGGATTAGTCGTTCAACATTGCTACCGTGATCAGGAAAAAAAGCAATACCTATACTGGCGGTGAGGGTAAGGCGGCGTTCATTGATATCCACTGGGTAGGTAATGGTATCCAGTAACTGTTGAGCAATCCTCGTGACCTGGCTGGTATCGATACCCGGCAGTAGCAAGCAGAACTCATCGCCTCCTGCTCTACTGAGCGTTGCCCTCAGATTCAGCTCTGCGGTAAGTCGCTGGGAAAGTTGCTTCAGGACCGCATCGCCAACACTGTGGCCTAGGGAATCATTGATGATACTGAAACGATCAAGATCAATAAAAAGCAGCGATACCTGTGTGCCGGACGCTTTTGCCGTTGCCAGGGCTTCGCGAGCTTTCTCATTCAGCAGTGTACGATTTGGCAGGCCAGTCAATGCGTCGTAATTGCTCAGATAGCGTATTTTCTCCTCTTTTATACGGTGTTCGGTGATGTCTGTTGATATGCCACACAGGGCATAGATCCGGCCATTGATATCCCGCAAGGGGAGTTTGATTGACCAGAATATTCGGGTCACACCACTGCTCTTGACGGTATCGGTCTCTTCGCATTGTATGATTTCGCCGTGCTCAAAGACTCTTAGGTCATTTGCCTGTATACGCTTAACTGTGTGTGGGTCAAAAAATTTATCATCTCCAAATCCGATGACCTCTGATTCTTCAACGTTCCATAACTCAAGTATCTGTTGATTCACGAAGGTATAGTGCCCCTTGGTATCCTTGAGATAGATGCAGGCGCCAATATTTTCCATTATGGTTTTCATGGTAGCCTCGTTTTTAGCGAGGGCTGTTTCCATGGCGGTTCTTTGGGTTTCCCGGTCAAAATTATCCAATGCAAAACTGATATCACTACTCATTTCTACGAGTAGATTGATGGCATCTTCATCAAAGGCTGCAGGTTTGTCATGATAGACGTTAAGCACAGCAAAGGGCTTGCCCTGTCGTTGTATGGGGAAAGCGGCCGCTGATTTCCAGCCAAACTGTCTGGCCCGTTCATGCCAGGGTCTGGTATCTGGATCAGTTAAATAGTGATTAATGACAACAGGGTGGTTTTCGCGCATGGCCGTGCCAGTTGGGCCCTGTCCCTCCGGCACATCCTTGCAAATCGAGACGCGAAGGCTATTGATGTAATTGACGCCGGTACCATAGCTTGTGAGAGGAGTAATATTCGCAGTACTTTTATCTTGCAATTCATCCAGCAGGCCGATCCAGGCCATTTTCATCCCGCCAAACTCGACTGCCATCTGGCACACCAGAGGAAGCAGCTCATCCTCAGAATCCATTCTTACAATGGCCTGATTGACCTGGCTCAAGGCGTGATAGAGGCGGCCAAGACGCAAGGCTCGGCGTTGATTCTGATTTCTGCTTTGGCTGATTGTCAGAATCAGCAGTGCCAATGCGAGGCTGAGTGTGCCACCGGTCGTGGTGATCACCCATGGACGAGCGGGAAATATGGCCTTTTCTCGAAATGCCGGTGTGCTGCTCAGCAACAATGTCCATTTTCTTTGGCCGATATTGATTTCCTGCTGATGCTGCCATTCGCCCAATACTGTTCGCTGATGATGGGGTATGCCATCACCATGGAAGAGCAGGGTATGGCCATCGTGGGCCGAGAAGTCGTGGATTTCAATGTCGATATCCGGATTCATCTGATGTTCAAGGCCCGTTAGCAGATCTTGTACCCGAAAGGGCACATCTACCCAACCCAGTAGGGCTGCTCGACGTTCCTCAGGGGTTGCCAGTTTATGATCATGCTTGTACACCGGCAGGTACATAACGAAGCCTGGACCATCCTGCTTTGACTGATCCTGAGCCAGCGTCAACGGACTGGTGATAACGATAGTACCCGTGTCTCTGGCCATTTCGGCTGCTTCACGAGCTAACTGGTTGCTTAGAATATCAAACCCCAGGGCGGCAAGGTTGTCACCCTCCAATGGTTCAATATAGATAATGGGGGCCAATTCGTCTCGATTTCGGGCAGGGGGCGTTATTTGGTAATTTATTGGAAGCTCTCTGCGTACGGTTGCGAGGTGTGTCACCAGGTTCTTCCGTGTCACTAGGACAGCAAAGCCTATGCCCTGAACCCCCCTCAAATCCCTGGTGATATCCAGCGAATCAATGTAGCGCAAAAATTCAGGGTAGGTGATTTGTTCAGAACCCTGGAAAAATCCCTGTACACCGCGCATCACTACCTGATAGCTGTTGAGTTGTTGCGAAATAGTGGCTGCCAGCCGCTCAGACTCTGCCTGGAAATTCAGATTAACAGCTTGGTGTTGTTGTTTTTCAAAGTGGTGCCAGTAAGCCAAAGTGGCAGTGCCGCCAATCAGAAGAGTGAGTCCCGACAGCAGCCATGGCAAACATTGGTTGTAAAATTTGCGCGGTGGGTTGATGTTCATGGCTGGAGACTGTATTCCTTTTACATGACCCAGAAAGTCGACCTGTCTCCATATAACCACCGTTTGGAAAACATGACAATCATGATGGCGCAGGGCGGACTTAATAAGCCAAATTACGCCAGTCGGCTTTTAGAGCCTGGGCTTACAATCTGTCGATAAAATATTGGCAGACTTGCTCGTGACCGCGATTGACCACACTTTTGATGGTGGTGTCCGATGCTGTCGTTACCTGAAAAATACAGGTTGCCTGGACGGACCGCTTGTAATTGGAGTAGGAAACAGTCTCAACTGTTTCTGCTCTGGTCCATCGATAGGTTTTCCCGCCTCCCGGCAGCTCCGTCACAGAGTCCGGTGTTGGGAGTTTGTCTGCCAAATCATCGATAAAAAGGCCATGCCACTCTCCCGGTTGTGTTGAGCTGACGCTGGTGTCAGTGGATGAAGTTGTGCAGCTGGCGACAAATATACAGGCAGTGAAAATCACCAGGTACAAGTAGGTGGTAGAGTTCATTTTTCTGGTAGCCAGTATCATTTCTGTGCATCACAGATTACTAAAAGTGGTCGGATCTTGTTAGACGATAGCAGAAGTTGACCCGGAAACAGAGATCCATGATCCCTGATTCGGATTGCAGGGGAAGTGGAGGAATACGAACAGTGGGCGGAGAGAAGGGCGATGAACTGGATTGACCGGTCACGAGTAGTTTTCAGTGGAAATAAAGCTCAAAAGAAGCGATTCTCTATCTTACACAACCTGCCAGTATGTCTCAGCCCAAATTGCGCTGGCTTTCATAGTCTTGAAACTGCCTTGGTGGTAGCCAACAAAGAGCGAACCGTCTTCACGGACTTTATAGACGAGCGCTTCAACACCTTCTGTTTCTTCAGATAGTTTGAGAATAATCCAGTCGCCGCGATTGATATCGGGTCTTTCCATCACCATAACCTTTTGTTTATTAATGTTTCAAAAAAAAGCCCCTGCAGACAAGGGCATTATAAAATTGGCGGAGGGACAGGGATTCGAACCCTGGGTAGGCTATTAACCTACGCCGGTTTTCAAGACCGGTGCTTTCAACCGCTCAGCCATCCCTCCTGTGATTGTTCTTGTGGCCTGGTGCCCGGGAAGCAACAAAGTCAACTTGACCCAGGCCACAAAATAGCGGCAGATTATACAGCGGATTCAACCGCAGACAAGGCCAAACTGCATTCGTCGACAGCTATCCCATCACTTTTAAACGGTTTCAGTTTTCGATGCCCCCACTGCTTTTTCAATGGCTGTCGTTTCTGAGGATCCGGTTTCCTCGTCCCTGTTCTGTGCTCGAGGATCATTGATTGCCCGTGGAATATTAACCGGGCTAACAGTAACGGGAGAAGGTTGTGATGTGTCCAGTGGCTGTGGAAGTGGCTTGCTACGTGTGTCAGTAGCTATGTCTATTTTTACTACGGGTCGAGGGGCAACTCTCGGGTCATTGCTGGCCCGAGCAGGTTGCTTCTGAGCATTGTCAATGAGCTCAGGTGCAGATTCGTCGGTAAGTTCAGGTGCAGATTCCTCCGTGGTTTCAGAAACAGCCTCATCTACGGTGTCAGGAATAACAGCATCGTGCAAGGGGGTGAGGGGTTCTTCACTGGTGGCGGCTTCCATGTCGACAGCAGAAGAGGATGGCTCCGCTTTTGCAAGGTGCTCGTCTGCAAGTGGCTCGTCGACCTCGTGGGTCTCGGTATTTTTTCTGGCTGGTTCTGCCTCTTTCTCTGCGTTCGTCTCGGCAGGCTGACCAGGTTTGTCGATCGCTTTAATGTCCCGTGTTTCGTCCACCCGCTCGTCGACTACAGTGGTTACTTCTGTCATGGGCATTTCAGCGCTTTCGTCATCCGCAGCGTCGTCAGAATCCACTGATAGCTTCAATGGCCCCTGGTTGTTCTCTTCTGTTTGAACTGACGCCGTTGCCGTGTCATTAGCTGTCGTTGGCTCGGTCAAACCTTCATCTGCCTGCCGGGAAGGTTTGTCAGTATCGCTGGATAATGGACTTTTTTCCGTGTGAGACACGGTTTTTGTCTGGTCGGTCAGTGGTTCCGCCTGTAGCGTTTCGGCGACAGGAACCTCAACAGCTGCGAGTAGTTCCGCTGGAACTTCCTGGCGTTGACGACGTTGGCGAGGAGAGCGCCGTTTGTCGCCCTCCCGGCGGGGGGGGCGGGTGCTCTGCGAGGACTCTTCTTCCCTATCCGTTTTTACGGCATCCGGTTCAGTTTTTACGGCATCCAGTTCAGGTTGTTTTTCCTGCTGAGGTTTGCGGTTCTGCCGTGGCTGCCGGGTTTTCCTTTCGCCATTCTCTGGAGTATTGGTGCTTTCGCGCTGATCGGCCTTTTGACCGCCTGGTTTGTTGCGATTGCGGTTATTGCGGCGAGCATCAGGGCGACGGTTGCGTCCCTGAGAGCGGCCATCGTTTTTATCGCGTTCTTTTGAACCCGGTTTTTTATCGTGTTCAACCGGCTTTTCAGTTTTACCGAAGAGCAGGATGGCCAGGCGGCGCAATAGTCCGGGTTTGCCAGTCTTTTCGACGATTTTGGTGATTTTTTCTAGAGGTACCGGTGCCGGTTGCGAGGGTGTTGGTGTTTTGACTGCTGGCTGTAGAGCCGGGGGCACAGGCTGAACATGGTCATTCTCCGGAGCAGCAAAATCCTCGGATAATGTATTGGTAAGACGGTAGCTATACTCGCTGGCAAGACCGTCCTGTTCCCGAATACGCTGCACTTCGAAATGTGGTGTTTCAAGATTCTCGTTGGGAAGGATAATGATTTTCGAGCCGTGGCGTTTCTCGATCTCAAAAATCTCTTTGCGCTTTTCATTCAGCAGAAAGGTCGCCACTGAGACTGGGGTGATTGCCCGGATTTCTGCACTGAACTCTTTTTGGGCCTCTTCTTCAACAAGGCGAAGAATGGACAGGGCAAGTGAGCGGGTACCCCGGATTGTTCCCTGGCCAAGGCAGCGCGGGCAGACTTTCGAGGTGGTCTCTTCCAATGATGGCCGCAACCGCTGACGGGACATTTCAAGCAAGCCAAAACGGGAAATTTTACCCACTTGAACCCGTGCACGGTCCAGTTCAAGGGCGTCGCGCATACGATTTTCCACGTCGCGCTGGTTTTTGGTAGACCCCATGTCGATAAAGTCAATAACCACCAGGCCGCCAATATCGCGAAGTCGCAGTTGACGAGTGATCTCATCGGCGGCTTCAAGGTTGGTGCGGAGCGCGGTTTCCTCGATATCACTGCCCCGCGTCGCTCTGGAGGAATTGATATCAATGGATACCAGCGCCTCGGTGATATCAATCACAATAGAGCCGCCGGAGGGTAGTTTTACTTCTCGCTCAAAGGCGGTTTCTATCTGGTTTTCAATTTGGTAACGATTGAATAGGGGCAGTGGATCTTCGTAGTACTTCACCCGGCTTTGAAAGTTGGGCATAACCTGCTTGATAAATGCCGAGGCCAGCTCATAGGCTTCCCGATTATCCACAATAACTTCGCCGATATCCTGCCGCAAATAGTCGCGAACAGCACGAATAATGACGTTGCTTTCCTGAAACAGAAAGTGAGGGGCCTTGCAGTTGCTGGCCTCGGCCTGAATGGTGTCCCAAAGTTGCAGCAGATAGTCAAGATCCCATTGCAGTTCCTCCGCTGAACGCCCGATTCCAGCTGTGCGGACAATAACGCCTACCCCGCTTGGAATTTGCAGGTCTCGCATCGCGGATTTCAGTTCTGAGCGTTCCTCCCCTTCTATGCGTCGCGAAATCCCACCAGCTCTGGGGTTGTTCGGCATAAGGACCATATATCGACCTGCTAGGCTGATAAACGTGGTTAATGCAGCCCCTTTATTGCCGCGTTCTTCCTTTTCAACCTGGATGACGACTTCAGTGCCTTCCTTGATAACATCCTGAATTTTGATGCGACCATCGGCGTCTGCTGATTTTCTGGAAAAGTATTCACGTGAGATTTCTTTCAGGGGAAGAAAGCCGTGGCGTTCTGCTCCATAATCCACGAAGGCGGCCTCAAGGCTGGGTTCAACCCGGGTTATTCTGCCTTTGTAGATATTTGCTTTACGTTGTTCTCTGGTACGGTTTTCCAGGTCGAGGTCATAGAGACGTTGTCCGTCGACCAGTGCTACCCGAAGCTCTTCTGGCTGGGAAGCGTTGATAAGCATGCGTTTCATTGAAGAATCCTACTGTCTTGCGCCTTACAAGAGCAGCAGAAGCACCACTATAAAATGAGCAATATAACTGAATAAATAGCAAAGCAGTGTATACCGCCTACACGTAGGAGGACGGTAGAAATAAGGTCATAACCCTTTGTTTTTAAACACTTTAGTTTTATCAATCACTGATTCTGTCCGGTTTTCCCATCGAGTGTTCAACTTGATTGCTATGGTGCCACTTATTCGTTCGAAGAGGCAAAAGCCGAGCGGTAAAGTTTGCTAATGTAACCGGCAACTGGCAGGCGAAAAAAGCACATGTCTGGCTGGCAATGCCTGGTGAACGATATATCGTTCAAAAAATCCTGTGGTAACCTCTGCGCATTCAGCGCGGTTTTCTGTGGCAGCTGTCCTCGTTGGTTTGCGGGACAACTGGCGTAATAAATCAAAAGGGCTTTCGCCGTGTTGAGTGGGGCTGCCCTGTCAATATTGACTTGATGAGGGCAGTCGTCATTGCCGAACTAATTTCGGACCCAATTCAACGTTGGGTTAATATATCAGCAATTGTCTTTCTCTTCAATTTGCAGTCCTGTGAAAATTGGGTTAATTGCATGATTATCAGTGATTTTTTCTTCTCTATGGATGCTCCTGTCAGGGCTAACTGCTAGAATTCATCTCCTTTTCCTGGGCTCACCCTATGACTGAGATACAAAATGGCTCTTTAGGGGTCCACTTCGTTAAAATTGACGAGAACCATGACGGTCAGCGAATAGATAATTTTCTGTTGGGCAGGCTGAAAGGTGTGCCGAAATCGCGAGTCTACAGAATCCTTCGCAAAGGTGAAGTGCGTGTGAATGGTTCCCGGGTCAAGGCAGAGTATCGCCTGCAGGTCGGTGATGCGGTGCGAATTCCACCTGTTCGGGTAGCGGGACGTGATGTGCCAGCAGGTCCCAGCCCAAAGTTGCAGCGGTTACTTGAACAGAGCATTGTCTATGAAGATGCCGCGTTCCTGGTGGTCAATAAGCCAGCTGGCTTGGCCGTTCATGGTGGCAGTGGTGTAAGCCTGGGTCTGATTGAGTCGTTGCGAGCCACTCGACCTGCTGCACCGTTTCTGGAACTGGTCCATCGTCTGGATCGGGAGACATCCGGTTGTCTGATGATCGCGAAGAAGCGATCCATGTTGCGTCACCTTCAGGAGGAAATGCGTGCCGGCCGTGTAGTCAAGGTCTATCATGCGCTGTGCTGCGGCAGTTGGCCGAAAGGGATGAAACGGATCAGCGCGCCACTGCGTAAAAATGAGCTGAAGTCGGGCGAGCGGATTGTCAAGGTCGACCCGGAGGGTAAGGCGTCAGTCACACATTTTCAGGTTTTGCATCGCTATCGAGGTGCGACTTTGCTCGAAGTGGCTCTGGAAACAGGGCGTACCCATCAAATTCGTGTCCATTGCCAGTTCGCAGGTTGCCCGCTGGCGGGGGACGAAAAGTATGCTGATGTTGAGTGTAATCGCCAAATGCGGGAGAAAGGTCTGAGGCGTATGTTTCTGCATGCGGGCCAGCTGGAAGTCAGTTTGCCCGATGGCCAGCTTGTTGAAATTCGATCGCCATTACCCGGTGATCTGGCCGCCTTGCTGACTAACCTGGAGTAACTGTCGGTGCCCAAGCTTTTGATCTTTGACTGGGACGGTACGCTCTGTGATTCGCTTTCCCGTATTGTTTATTGTCTTCGTTGTGCCGCGGAGTCGGTCGGTTTGCCTCCTCCCACCGATCCGGATGCCCGCAACATAGTGGGGTTGGGGATGGTAGATGCATTGACCACCTTGTTTCCCGACATAGCGCGTGAGCAGATTGACGCCATGCGGGACAGCTATTCACGGCATTTTGTCGAGGCAGATCGTGAACCATCACCTTTTTTTAGTGGGGTTTCTGAAACTCTGTGGCGTCTCAAGGACCAGGGCTATCTGCTTACTGTTGCGACCGGTAAAAGTCGTCGTGGTCTGGACAGGGTATTGCAGGCCCGCCAGCTGGACCAGTTTTTTGATGGCACACGCTGCGCGGATGAAACGGCAGGCAAGCCTCATCCATTGATGCTGATTGAGTTGATGAAAGAGTTTGAGTGTCCTCCTGAAGAGTCCATCATGATCGGCGACACTGAATATGACTTGGCGATGGCTGCCAATGCCGGGATGTCGAGTATAGGGGTAAGCTACGGCGCCCATGATTCGAGGCGATTGAGTCAGTATCGGCCGCTGGCGTGTCTCGATAAATTTTCAGATGTTGAGCTGGTTATAAAGAATATAGAAAATAGCTAGTTGTAATTTTTTTTAAATATTACGTTAAGATTCTCATCAGCATTCGATTCAGGCTGATCAGAGGTAATCCAATCAGGGCAGTGGGGTCGCTACTGTAGACCGCATCAAACAGCGTGATACCCAGTCCCTCACTGCGGAAGCTGCCGGCACAGTTATACGGGGTATCATTTACAAGGTATTCAGTAATCTCAGTGTCACTTAACCGGCGAAAGACAACCTCCGTTATCACCATCTCTACCTGACTTTGTTGGGTAGCGCTATCCAGCAATGCCAAGCCAGTCAGGAAATGAACTTTTTTACCGGACTCTGAGCGAAGCTGCTGAAAAGCGTTGTTAAAATTGCCCGGTTTTGTCAGCAGTTTTCCTTCGTTAACTGCGATCTGATCTGAGCCAATAATCAGGTGGTTATCAAAACGGTGGGCGATTGCCATGGCCTTTTCCAGCGACAGTCGTTTGACGAGTGCTTCCGGGGATTCTTCCAGTTGAGGGCTTTCGTCAATGTCGGGCGAAATGATTTCAAATGGTATACGCAGCCGCTGCAGCAGTTCTCGTCGATAGGGTGAGGAAGAGGCCAGAACGAGGTTTTTCATGATGAAACTCCAAATAATCTTTAATGTTCCGGGGGCATAATCAGGACTAGAAACTGGCGATATTGGATCCAGTTTTTCTTTGACAGATCAAGGTCATATCACTATTATGGCGCGCCTATGTCAATGCCCCCCATGAGAAGCTTCCTGCCGCGGATTTTAGAGCCCCGCCGTCTTGCACATCAGGGTGTGGCAATTTCCGGCGAGCTGGATCATGCTTTCTGTGACAGGTTGACAGAGGCGGTAATTGAGATTGTCGAACCTATTGTCGCCGAACTGAGGTTTGATACAGCCGAACAGGGTCGCAGGGTGATGACCGGCTCAGTTTCAACGTCTGTGTTGATTCCTTGCCAGCGATGCCTGGAGGCGATGTCGGTAGCGCTGTCTGCAGACTTCAGATTGGGTATAGTCTGGTCAGAAGAAGAGGCCGTGTCGTTACCTAAAGACCTGGATCCATGGCTTGTCGACAGTGAAGCTGCAGACGTGGCTGAAGTGCTTGAGGATGAATTACTTTTAACATTGCCGTTTGTGTCCTATCACCCCAAGGATCAATGCAATGATGTGGCCGGTTACTCAACGGGAGAGCATCCCGCTGAAGAATCCGCTAAAAACCCTTTTGGTATTTTGAAGCAACTGAAGAACAGTGGCTCCGATAATTAACAAGTAGTATTTTCAGGAGAAAGAAAATGGCCGTTCAAAAAAGTCGTAAAACCCGATCCAAGCGCGGTATGCGTCGTGCTCACGATGCCCTGACAGGTCCTACCCTGTCTACCGATCCGGTTAGTGGTGAAAAGCATCTTCGGCATCAGATTACTGCTGACGGCTTTTATCGTGGTAAGAAAGTGGTCTCTTCTGCCGAAGACTGATCCGCTGCGTTAGATTTGTTATTTTTGGCTGACTCACGCTGTCTTGCCATTGACGCCATGGGCGGGGACTTCGGTCCTCGCGCAACTGTCCCTGCGACCCTCGACATTCTTCGCCAGCAGCCCAATCTACGGGTTGTTCTCTTTGGTGATGCACTACAGATCCAGCAACAACTCCGCCTTGCTGATGACAGCTTTCCTGAACGTCTTCAAGTCCGTCATTGCTCCCAGTTTGTTTCTATGGATGACAAACCGTCATTTGCCTTGCGCAATAAACGGGATTCGTCCATGTGGCTTGCTATTGAGCATGTTGCAACTAAACAGGCGGCGGCCTGCGTCAGTGCCGGCAATACGGGTGCGCTCATGGCCATGTCGCTGTTTCAGCTGGGGGCCTTGCCCGGTATCAGTCGCCCTGCGATCGGCGCCCGGATTCCAACTGCGCGTGGGTTCACCTATTTGCTGGATATGGGTGCAAATTTAGAGTGCACGGCTGAACAACTTTACCAGTTTGGACTGATCGCATCTCTGGTGGTTGCGGAGGTAGATGGCAACACCAACCCGGCAGTGGGATTGCTGAATATCGGTGTGGAATCACTCAAAGGGAAACAGGAAATTCTCGATGCAGCGGCTTTATTCAAAACCAATCCCGATATTCATTACATCGGATTTGTTGAGGCCGACGCACTCTTTAACGGAGAAGCCGACATCGTGGTTTGTGATGGTTTCAGTGGCAATATTGCTTTGAAAGCTGGTGAGGGTGTGGCAAAACTACTTCAAAAGCAGATCAGGGATGCCATGGGTGAAACTGTATTGGCTCGATTTGGTGCACTATTTCTGAAACCCGCCCTCGGACGGCTACTTAAACGTGTTGACCCAGCACGGTATAATGGCGCCAGTTTTCTTGGGTTGCAGGGTGTTGTTATTAAAAGCCACGGTAGTGCTGATCAATGGGGTTTTGCCAGAGCAGTAGAGGTGGCCTTCAATGAAGCAGAACGGGATCTTCCAACTTTGATTGAAAAGCGACTGTCCGAGAATAATCAATAAGCTGTGGTAATACAGAGGTAATCAATGAAAAATAATCTGGCATTTGTCTTTCCGGGCCAGGGATCCCAGAAAATTGGCATGCTCTATGAGCTGTCAGAGAAGTACGCAATGGTACAGGATACTTTTGCCGAAGCTTCGGATGTGCTCCATTATGATCTATGGGATATGGTGCAAAAGGGTAGTCAGGAAGATATTACGCTGACAGAGCGCACCCAACCTTTGCTCTTGACCGCCAGTGTCGCAGTCTGGCGAATATGGCAGCAAGAAGGGGGTGCCCGTCCGGCCCTGATGGCGGGCCACAGCTTGGGCGAATGGTCTGCCCTGGTCTGCTCTGGTGTTGTGGCCTTTGAAGATGCCGTGCGCCTGGTGCGTAATCGTGGTGCCTACATGCAGGAGGCTGTACCCAGGGGCGAAGGCGCTATGGCTGCCATACTGGGTCTGGACAACGATGTGATCAAAGAAATCTGTGCGAAGGCCTGTGAGGGGCAAGAGGTGTCTGCAGTCAACTACAACTCCCCCGGCCAAGTGGTTATAGCGGGGAATTCGGCCGCCGTTGAGCGCGCGATTGAAGGTTGCAAGGCGGCCGGCGCCAAACGTGCCATGCCGCTCCCAGTGAGTGCGCCATTCCATACTGGTTTGATGAGGCCCGCTGCGGATCGTCTGGCCACCGAAATCCTGGCCACCCAGTTTTCCGCACCGGAAGTATTAATAGTTCACAATGTCAATGCAAAAACCGAGTCTGATCCGGATCGTATCAAGCACTTGATGATTGAGCAGATTTTTAAGCCGGTACAGTGGGTGGAGTGCGTCAATACTCTCGTTTCTTCAGGCATTGATACCGTGGTGGAGTGTGGTTCCGGCAAGGTGTTGGGGGGGTTGTGCAAGCGTATCGCCCCTTCATTGACGACATATGCCACAGAAGACAGTGATAATTTGACCAAATCACTGGCAGGGTTGTAGTTGCCTGCCAGTAGTAAGTAAAGGAGTAGTGATGAGTGTTATAGATAAAGTGGCTCTGGTTACTGGTGCTACCCGGGGGATTGGTGCGGCAATTGCCGATGGCCTGGGTGCTCAAGGTGCAATTGTTGTAGGTACGGCAACTTCCACATCCGGAGCAGAGCAGATTTCTGCCAGATTTCGCGACAAAAACATCAAGGGAGTTGGCATGGTGCTTGATGTCGCCAGTCAAGAGTCAGTTGACGGAGTGCTGACAGCTATAATCGAATCCTATGGTGCGCCGTTGATTTTGGTCAACAATGCGGGCATCACCAAAGACAACCTTCTGATGCGGATGAAGGATGAGGAGTGGTTTGATGTAATTGACACCAATCTCAACTCCCTCTACCGCTTATCCAAGGCCTGTCTCCGTGGCATGAGCAAGGCCCGTTGGGGCAGGATTGTCAATATCAGTTCTGTGGTTGGTTCCATGGGTAATGCCGGACAAACCAACTACTGTGCTACCAAAGCGGGTGTCGGCGGTTTTACCCGCTCTTTGGCTAAAGAGCTTGGGCCACGCAACATTACGGTAAATGCCGTCTCCCCGGGTTTTATTGATACTGACATGACAAAGGAGTTGCCCGAAGCCAGCAAGCAGGCAATATTGTCACAGGTACCACTGAATCGTCTGGGTTCAGCTGAAGAGATTGCAGCAGTCGTGAATTTCTTGGTTGGTGATGGCGGCAACTACATTACCGGCGAGAATATACACGTAAATGGTGGTATGTACATGTCTTAACCTTATGAAATATATAATAAAAACAGGATTTTCCTGAAACCGGTTACACACCGGGGTTTTTACAGGTAAAATGCGCGCCAGATGTGCCGTTAATTACAGATTTCTTGTTGTTGGGTAAATCTACACGCCAAGCAACAGACTAGCCTATAAGATTTAAAGGAGAGAATAAATATCATGAGCAGCATCGAAGAACGTGTCGCGAAAATGGTCGCAGAGCAGTTGGGTGTTAAAGAAGCAGATGTAAAACCTGAGTCTTCCTTTGTTGAAGATCTGGGTGCTGACTCCCTGGATACCGTTGAGCTGATCATGGCTCTCGAGGAAGAGTTTGATACCGAAATTCCTGATGAAGAAGCTGAAAAAATTGCTACAGTTCAGAATGCGATTGATTACATCAACGCGAATCTCGGTTAATAAAATATACTAATATTGATTACAAAAAAACCGCTCTTACTGAGCGGTTTTTTTGTACCTGTCTTTTACACGCTTATCTGTTTTAATTTGCACCCATGAATAACCACTCTCCCATCACCCAGATAAATGGTCAAGACACCAACTGCGTCAATGCGTTTGATCGTGGTCTTTACTACGGACACGGTCTGTTTGAAACAACAAGGCTGTCCGGTGGCGCTATTCCTCTCTGGCAATTACATTGTAAGCGGTTGGCTGCAGGTGCCAGCCGCCTGGGCATACCCTGTGACGAGAGAATGCTGGTGGAATATCGGGATACCCTATTGGCGCAGTGCCCGGATAACGGTATTGTTAAAATTGTCCTGACGGCAGGGGTTGGTGGGGCAGGTTATCGCCCACCGGAGTCAGTTTCTCCCAGCTATCTGTTTCAGTGGTTTCCGTTTCCCAGCTACAGCTGTGACTGGTCTTCCTCCGGAACCCCCCTTTTTTTATGCAAGCACAAACTGGCGATTTCACCTCCGCTGGCCGGAATGAAACACCTCAACCGACTCGAACAGGTGTTGGCCAGAGCGGAGTGGGGAGATGAGTACCCCGAGGGACTATTACTCAATCAGCAGGGGCTTGTGGTTGAGGGGGTGAGCAGTAATCTTTTTTGTTTTCGTGAAGATCAATGGTTTACTCCGATCCTTGCAGACTGCGGTGTTGCCGGGGTGATGCGTGAATACCTGATGTCGGTACTTCTACCGGGACTGTCTGTTCCCGTGACAGAATCACGAATGACACTGGAAGAGTTGGTCTCTTCCGAAGAGGTCTTCCTATGCAACTCGGTCGTTGGTATATGGCCCGTGGTTTCACTGGCTGATCGGTATCATTGGCCGTTGGGTGAGCATGTCAAATCCATTCAGCAGCGACTCAAGGAAGTTTTGCCGTGTTACGGGTGATACATCGTTACTTACTGCTTGCGATGTTCACGTTGATGCTCTCTGCCATCGTTGTTTTCCTAGTCATCAACTGGCACCTGGACACTCCGATGCAGGTGGGTGAGGACGAATTTGTCTTCACTGTTCCCCCGGGTTCCTCGCTGACCTTGTTATCGCTCAATCTGGCAGAGAAAGGCATGTTGGAGTGGCCTGGCGTGCTGGTTGTCTGGAGTAGAATTACTGGACAAAGCACGATCAAGGCAGGAGAGTACAAGCTACAGCCGGGTGATACGCCCAGAGAACTGCTCGACATGTTGACGGAAGGCAGAGTTGTTCAGCATCAGATTACCTTTCCCGAGGGTTTGCATTTTGCCGAATGGCTGCATTTGCTGAATCAGCAACCCGGGTTGGTTAAATTGTTGACGGGGTTGAGCGGTGATGAGGTTATCGAAACCCTGTCGCTGGAGATTGAACACCCCGAGGGTTGGTTTTTTCCTGATACATACAGTTATAGTTATGGCGACAGTGATCGTGATATTTTGTCGCAGGCCCACCAACGAATGCAGGTGGTGCTGGCTGAGGAATGGCAACAACGGACGCCGGACTTACCCTTTAGCTCGCCCTATGAGGCCTTAATCCTGGCATCGATTGTGGAAAAAGAGACGGGAGTTACCAGTGAGCGAGGTGAAATAGCTGGTGTTTTTGTGCGACGACTTAAACGTGGCATGAAACTGCAGACAGATCCCACCATTATTTATGGGTTGGGGGATGACTATCAGGGATTTATCAAGCGACGGCATTTGCAAAAAGCAACGCCCTATAACACTTATATTATTGATGGACTGCCACCCACGCCAATTGCAATGCCGGGACGCGGCGCGATTCACGCTGTGTTAAATCCCCAAGAGGGTGACAGCCTGTTTTTTGTGGCAAAGGGTGATGGCAGTCACTACTTTTCCGCCAGTTATGAAGAACATTTGAAAGCCGTCCAGCAATTCCAGTTGCAGCGTCGCTCCGATTACCGCTCAACCCCCCGCTAGCGAGCATAATGAATACCATTGAGATGAAGCCTGAAAGTGCCAAGTTTATCACCGTGGAAGGAGGAGAGGGTGTTGGTAAAAGCACCAATATGGCCTTCATCGGTGAATGGCTTAAGCGTCACAATATCCCCTATATTGTCACCCGAGAGCCGGGAGGGACCCCGCTGGCTGAAGAGATTCGAGCGTTACTGGTGAAACCTAGGGTAGAGCGGGTGGCGGAAAATACCGAGTTGTTGCTGATGTTTGCTGCCCGCGCCCAACATATAGCAGAAGTGATTATGCCGGCATTACGCCGCGGCCAGTGGGTTCTCTGTGATCGTTTTACCGATGCTACCTATGCCTATCAGGGGGGCGGGCGCGGGATAGACAGAGCAAAAATTGCGCAGCTGGAAAGCCTGGTGCAGGGAGGGTTGCGCCCTGATATGACATTGTTGTTGGACATTGCAGTCAAACAGGGGCTGGCTCGGGCAAGGGAGCGTGGTGAGCCGGATCGTTTCGAACAGGAAGAGCTGGTTTTTTTCAACGCTGTTCGTGATTGTTATCTGCAACGTGCAAGAGAAGAGCCGCATCGCTATCGTATTGTCGACGCGTCGCTGCCGCTTGCCGATGTGCAGAACTCTCTGGCCATGCATCTCAAACAGTTTTTGGAAAGTGGCGCCTGATGTTGCCCATATCTGAGCCCTATCCCTGGCAAAAAAAGCAGTGGATGCAGCTGAATAGACTGATCAGCCAGGACAAGCTGCCCCATGCTCTGGTTCTTTGCGGACCTCGCCATCTCGGCAAAGAACAATTTGGCTATGCCCTGGCACAAAGGCTTCTTTGTGACAATCAACAAGGGCAGGTGGCATGTGGTGTTTGTAAACAATGCTCGCTATTTATTTCGCAAAATCATCCGGATGTTTTGCGGATAGTCCCGGAAGAAGAGGGTAAGGCCATCCGGATTGACCGCATTCGTCAGTTGAGTGAATTCACTGAAAAGACAGCACAGCAGAGCGGTTGGAAGATTGTGATTATTTCCCCCGCAGATGCGATGAACATTAACGCGGCTAATGCTCTGTTGAAAACACTTGAGGAGCCAGCCAGAAAAACGCTGTTGATACTGGTCTGTCATCAGCTCTCAAGGTTATCGGCGACCGTGCGGAGCCGCTGCCAGAAAGTTGTTTTTCCCGTTCCGGCCCCGGCTGAAGTTCATGCCTGGTTGTCATCGAAGATAGCGGATTCCGATAGCAGTGAGGCTGAGCTATTGCAGTATGCCGAAGGTCGACCCCTGTTGGCGCTGGAATTTCTTCAGACTGACCTGCTGGAGATACGCCGTACCTTCGATAAAATGCTCGATGAGCTGGCTTCTGGACAATTGAGTGCCATTGTCGCAGCCCAGAAATGTCAGTCTCTCGACACATTAATGGCGATCGACTGGTTATACAGTCGGTTGGCTCTCGAATTGAAGACGAAAGAAATGCACCCCGGCACCTACCGCTATCTGGATCGACTTATACAGATAAAAAGACGGCTTCAGGCGGGGGGCAACCCCAATAAATCATTATTATGGGAGGAGCTGATGTTGGATTGGCAGCATCTATTATCACTGGCTCCGCCCAGACGGGCAGGATAAGCTTGAGACGCATTCTTGTTTAAAGACGCAGTCAGGTTGGCTGTTTCCAGTGTTTGTATAGTAGACTTCTGTTAAATTTTTCGGGTTGATTATGGATATGGAAGCGTTTAGTGGTAGCGTTCGAAATGGTATCTTGAACCTTTCGATCAAAGACGAGCAGGCGTTATATGCTGCTTACATGCCGTTTGTTATCAATGGCGGTTTATTTATTGCTACACGAAAAAACTACAATCTTGGTGATGAGGTGTTCATTTTGCTGGATCTCATGGAAGAACCGGATCGTTTGCCCCTGACCGGGAAAGTTATCTGGATTACCCCGAAAGGCATGGGCGGCAACCGTCGCGAGGGTGTCGGCATCCAGTTGAATGAAAAACACGGTGACATCCAGGGTAAATTTGAAACCTATCTGGCAGGTTTGATGGAAGCGGGCAAGCCCACCAATACCATGTAATTTCACAATCAACAGGCTTTAGACCGTGCTGGTGGATTCACACTGTCATCTGGATCATCTCAATCTGGACGACAATTACAGTTCTTTTTCCTCAATACTTGACGATGCTCGTCAGCGGGGTGTCGTTGCCTTTCTAGGCGTCGGTGTCGACCTGGACAGTTCGGCAAGACTGATCGATCTGGCGGAATCCAACCGGGATGTTCTGGTTTCTGCGGGCGTTCATCCGCTCCAGGAAACGTTGCCTGCATTGCCCGAACACGACGATTTGATCCGAGTCGCCAGCCATCCGGCCGTCGTGGCGGTGGGAGAAACTGGCCTTGATAACTATTACAGCCCGGACTCGGCAGCGTGGCAGGAAGAAAGTTTCATCCGCCATTTAAAGGTGGCAGATCAACTGAAAAAACCCGTGGTTGTTCATACGCGACAGGCTCAGCAGCAAACGCTGGCAATTCTGCGAGCGCATGTAAATCAGGATGTCGGCGGGGTTTTGCACTGCTTTACCGAGACCTGGGCGATGGCTGAAGCCGCTATAGTGATGAATTTTTATATTTCCTTTTCCGGAATTATTACCTTTCGCAATGCCGCAGCCTTAAGAGAGGTGGTCAAAAAAGTGCCGCTCGAGAAGCTGTTGGTGGAAACGGATGCGCCCTGGTTAGCACCGGTTCCCTATCGTGGCAAACAAAACCTGCCCGGCCATGTGGTGGAAGTGGCGCAGATGGTCGCCGATATAAAAGGTATTTCTTATCAGCAAGTTGCCGAAACGACAACTGCTAACTTCTCCACGCTTTTTCTCGGCGGGCGATCATTCGATCATTTGAGCAATCATTTCAGCCATTGTAATAGTCCAGTTTCTCTGTAGACAAAACCGCCTGATTGGTTTGCTGTGGCGATTACCCTAATGCACGGCGGGCCTCCCGGGGCATCTTTGCCTAGAGAGGCCTATAGGTTGCGCTAGGGCTGCTTGCCGGGCTGGTCGTCACCTTTCTTTGTCTTCGGCCTTTTGTTCTTCCTGTGAATCAACTATTAGCTGACTGGATTGGGCGATCTCTTCGTAGTCACTTTTTGAAAAAGTAAACAAGGTGTCTCTATCGCTGCGCTGCACGAAGTATTGTCCGTTATGTTCGTGGAACGTATAGCGCCAGTTGTTATCACCAAATGTGACATCCAGCTTTATATCATGACCCTCGGCGAGATGAGGCTTGTCCTTTACTAAACCGGTTACACGGAGTTTATTCAGGCTGCTGAGCAGGTTCTCAATCTCCTGCTGATTTTTGGCCGCGGAATTATCCTGGTTGATCAGAATAGATGGACTTTTGCGGGATAACTGCCAGTTATCGCCGGTTTTAACCAAGACAAAGTTAGCTCCCTCAATACGGTCAACGTTTTTAGCCGCCAACAGAGACCTGTCCAACCAATCAGTGGTTTTTGGGGGAATATCGGCCAGTTCCAGTTCTACCGCATAAACCTGGTCACTCCCACCCTTTCTTATGTGTAGTTGTTTGAGTCCCGGCGATGAGCCGATCAGAATTTCACCAAGCAGGTTTTCTCCGCTGTAGATAGCTATTCGACGTTGAGCATTTTTTTTATCCACCTCGAAACGGGAGTGGCTGGTCTGGTTTGTGGCAACCGGCCACTTCACCTGAAGCTGTTCAAGCTTCTCCAGTAAAGCATTCACTTTGTCGCTCTGGGCGAGCAGCCCATCTTCCAGTAATTGCCACTCGCCACTATCCTTGCTCTGGCCCAGGCCCAGGCCCAGGCCCAGGCCCAGGCCCAAGCCCAGTGAGACAGTGCCGGTCTTAGAGGTAATCGTGACCTTGTCGACATTCTCCCAGCGGATATCCAGTAGCGGCTGGGGCAGGTTGTTGTTTGATTGATTCTGGGCGTGCCACCATAGACCAGCGATGATGATCAGCTGGATGGCCAAAAGGCCGCTCAACGTGGTTTTTGTATTCATCGTCTGAAGCTCCTTTATTTGGCTAACACATCGAGATAATGCTGTTGACGGGAACGCTGCTGTCTCCGCTGAAACAATGCAATTATCGCCAACGCCAAAATGGCCAGCGCATAGTTCAGGTACTCCCAGAAAATCTGGGTGTCATGATCCATCGGTGGCAGTGTCCTGTTGAACTGGCCTCTTGCACGAATACTGAGCATGCTGGCATCTTCCAACGCCCAGTCCACGGTATTTGCCATCAGCTGCATCGGATTCAGGTATTCGCTGCCCGCTGCAGAATTTGCCATGGTCATGGTCTGATCGCGCAGAAAATCATTTGAGCTATATAGAATGATTCTCGCCGAAGATGGTGAGTGTTCGGTCACACTGGAAAAGCCCGCAAGGGATGTCCCGGTTTCTGTGTCGTTTGACGCATTATCTTCTGCCATTAGCGGCGATTCTTTGCCCGCAAAGTAAGAGGTGAAACGACCTTCACTTATAACACCGAGTAAATAGGACTTCTCCTCTTTGGGTAGTGGGAACGCGGCGAAACCGTTTTCGTCAATTTCGGGCATGATGTCCATGTTGTCGGATACCCAGGAACGCTCCGAGCTGCGAATTAATTCCGTAATATCACGGTCGGCCTGCTTTTCAGCTTCGATGGTGATCGGTGAGGCCCAGGCTACCGTAACCTGTGGGATGTTGGCCGAAATTGGATTTTCCTTGTTTAATCCTTCCCCACGAGCGTCGATAAAATAGGGGTAGTCAATGACCCGGATTTCCTGAACCCTATGGCCGCGCACATTGCGGATCATGGGCATCGGGAAGGAAGCATTTTGAGTATCCAGAACCAGCTTGTCTTCAATACTGAAACCGTGATGATTCAGCCAGTCCTGAAATGCACCCTGAAGCTTTGCCACGCCAAGTCCCTGTTGTGTCAGGGTCGTAGTAAACGGCGATGCTGAAGCGACGACGGTGCCACCTTTCATCAGAAACTGATCGATGGCAAAGAGTTCTTTGTCTTTCAAATTGTTTGGTGCTGCGATCACCAGAATATCTGAATCTGCCGATACGCTGCCGTCGCTCAGGTCTTCCTGGGTAACATTGAGTTCGGCGCCCAGGGTTTCCTCCAACTGGACAAAGCGGGGAGTGGATATCCCGTATTGTTCGGTTTTTTCATCCACCTTGGGTGTTACCAGTGCTACATTTTTGGTGATGCCGGAGGCGAAGCGCTTGATGCTGGCTTTCAGGTTGCGCTCGAAACTTGCCCTGGTGGGCTCTTCAAAAGGAATTTGCCTTACCTGGTCGCCCTGTTCCAGAGTCAGATAAAAATAAAAGCGCTCATCGCTGAAAAGGCTTTTAGACATCGGCTTGAAGCCATATTTGCTGGCCAGCGCCTGTACCTCTTGAGCCTCCTCTGCATTGGGGGCCACATGGTTGACGACCAGTCGATCGCCAGCCTGCTGTTGTAGCGTATCGATGACATCAGTGATGGCTTTTTTATACTCGACAAGCTCGCCCGGCAGTTGTTGATCTTCTGAAATATAAGTGTTCAGCACGAGTGTGCCATCCACCATATCGAACAGATTGCCACCGCTGCGATAACTGTTGAGTACTTTCTTCAAGCTGCGTGTGAGGTCATATTCAGGATTGCGAAGCTGCACCTCAAGGCTGTTGTCTCCCTGTGATTTCACTTCAATCAAATCCTGAAAACCCAGTACTTCAAATTCGTCGCCGTACTGCACCAGAATATTAAAATAGGAGTTCACGATGGCAGACTGATAACGGTCGGCCACCTGCAGTGGTGTCGCCCGAATGCTGTATTTGGTGTTTGCTTCTTCCTCCAGTTCCGGGTTGGTAACCGGGTCGAGGAACTCCACGCGGACTTTGCCTTTGCCCGCGATTTCGTATTCCCGAATCAGGTCTTTCATGCGGGGTACCAGAGGTGCAAGCAACGGGTGAGTTTTACTGCTGAAATACCCGCGAATTAACAGTGGTTCCTCTACCTGATCCAGGTACTGCCGGGTGGCATCAGAGATGGAATAAATATCACCCTCGGTAGTATCAATGCGCAGCAGGTTCACTTGTCCAAGCCAGAGGTTGGCCAGCACCGCATTGGCCAACAGTAATCCGGTGATTGCACGCCAGTTCTGATGTCGTGGTGTGCGTTTGAGGTTTGCCCAACGCTCTTTTTCGAGAAAAAATGTGTTTAATGTCAGAAATACAATGATGATGCTGAAGTAGTAGTAGAGGTCCCGGATATCGATGACCCCTCGGGTAATCGAGTCAAATCGCGAGCCTGTCCCGAGCATTCTCAGCCATTCACCAGTCGTATTGCCAAATAAATCTGTAATGGTGGCCGTGCCTACCAGATAAAACAAACCACAGACCCCGACAGAGCAGATCAGACTGATAATCTGGTTGTCGCTTCGGGCTGATACAAACAAACCAATGGACAGGTAGGCTGCGCCCAGTAACAGGGCGGCGATATAGCCTGCCCAGACCGGCCCCCAGTCAAGCTCGCCCAGCTGTGCAACAGTGAAAGGAAGTGGAAGTGTCATCAGTAATGCTATGGCCAGTAACAGCATGCAGCCGAGGAATTTTCCCAGCACAAAATGCCACAGGGGGAGTGGTTGGGTCAGCACATGTTCCAGCGTGCCTGTGCGCCGCTCTTCACTCCATAGTCGCATTGTCAGGGTGCTTGTCAGAAAGATCAGTAAAACGGGCATCCATTCAAAAAGTGGACGGACATCCGTAATATTTCTGGAGAAGAACGATTCGCCCCAGAAAAAAATAAACAGACTGATACCCGCGAAAGCGGCGAGAAACAGGTATGCAGTTGGTGAAGCAAAAAAAATGGTTATTTCTTTGGCGGCAATGCGGTGAATCAGGGGCAGATGTCTTTTTTCAGGCTGCATCTTTTGTCTCCTCTGCTGGTGTCTGCACCGGGGCGGTATTGACCTCCCTGAAAAGGGTTTCAAGATCGCGTTTTTCCTGGCTGATGCCATAGATATCGATGTCCGCCTGCACCAGCAGCCGGGTTATTTCAGGGACCAGTTTTTGCGGGTCGGTGCCACCCTCAACACGCAGGCGGTAGTGGAAGGGCGATTGCTTTGTTGGAGCCGTATGGTCGGGCAGTGGCTCAATAGCAAGCCCGTGTTCCAATGAAGACAATGCTGAATTCACGGCTGTTATGCTGGCGGATCCTACCAGGAGCAATGTGTTGCTCCTGCGCAATTCCTCGAGCCCTGCATCGACGGCCAGTCGGCCATGTCGGATAATCAATGCCCGATCACAAATGGCGTCCACTTCCTGCATGATGTGCGTAGAGAGAATGACGGTTGCTTTGCTGGCAAGTGTTTTAATGAGTATTCTCATCTGCTCGGTCTGAGTTGGATCAAGCCCGTTGGTCGGCTCGTCCAGAATCAGTATTCTTGGCTTGCCCAGAATTGCCTGCGCGACGCCAACGCGCTGCTTATAACCCCTTGAGAGCGTGGCTATGGGAGAAAGCAGCTTATCTACCAGTGCGGTTTCCCGAATAACGCGTCTTATTTCCTGAACTTTATCTTCCTCTGTAAGGCCTTTCATCTCACCCACATAATCCAGGTAATCGGCCACGGTCATTTCGGGATAGATGGGGAGGTTTTCCGGAAGGTAACCGATCTCAAGTTGTGCTTTTTTGGGATCGATCTGCAAATCAATATTATCAATCGTGATGCTACCGTTATTGGGTTCCAGATAACCACTGAGCATTTTCATGATGGTGGTTTTTCCGGCACCGTTGTGGCCGAGCAGGCCGACGATTTCGCCGTGATCGATTTTGAAATTCACCTCATCCACAGCTTTAAAATCGCCATAGAAGCGGGTTAACCGGGTAACTTCCAGCATGTGTCCTCCTACGCTGACGTAATTTTATTATTTTATAACGGGGGCAATCGGGTGGTTTTCCCCGAGGGGAGGGGGGCGAGCCAATATTGAGTGGCGAGATGGGGTTTCATCGCAGAATATAAACATCACTTCCGGATTTCCTGTTCTTTCGGTTGGGCTCTTTTGGCTCCAGTTGGGCTGTTCAGGCTTTCAGCTGCTCATGATTGGGGCTTGGATAAAAAATTCAAGCACTCGAAATTTACAGATGGGATAGAGCAGAAAAAGTTCCCGAAAATGATGGTGAAGTTGCTCAATCCGGCGTCACATTTTTCAATAATTCGAGACAGCCAATCTGATTCAGCTGTGTGAGCTGCTGGTCATCCTTGACAAGGATGGTGCCGGCAAACCCCAGCGCATTAATCGCCAGATTGTTAAAACTGCTTTGGCTGCGCGGAACAACCCACATGTGTTCTCTGGTCATCAGCAGATTGTGTGCCGGTGCTAGGCCGTCAGTCAGATTGTGCAGCTCAAGTTCACTGAGAATCCTATGATAATTCCGGCAGTTGAGCTCGGCGCAGCGTCTAATTTCATCGGGCTTCTTGGCAACGGGATAACATGTTTTTGCTACCCTGTGGGGAAATGGCAGTGTTGACTGTTTGCTGCCCTCTGCAGTTAATGGCAGGTGTTTGAACAACGGCTCGAAGGGGTAGCTGTTGTCGGCCTCGTTTCCGGTCTCGGTTAGGGGAATCATCTGCAGGTGTTTGTGGGTAATGCTTGAACCGGCGTCGGGTCCGCCATTGAAAAAAACCAATCCCCGCCGGGCTTGCAGGCAAATCAAGGCCGCATAAAAATCTTCGCTATTGAGCGGTTCACGTTGATAGGCGAACTCTGTTGTTACCATCAGTATGTGATGATCCATCACGTTAAACTTATTTAACAGGCAGCGGTAATGCTCCGTCAGTTCACCCACATAAAGCGCCGGTTCGCAGGGTAAAAAAGGGTCAAAATTCCCGGGTTTTTTAGCCTGAGAGGCCGCGTCCTTTGTCGCCTTTGATTTGCGGGCAAGGTTGGCCACAACCCTGATTTGAAGGCGGAGGCTGTTCTGGCCAAGGGTTACCTGTTGTTCGATACAGTGAGTGGGAATCGATTTCAGTGCACCGGATGAGAGTGCAGACTTCGTAACTGCCTGTACCTGTTGCCAGAGTGCTGTCCCGGAAAGCTTGGTCAAGGGGTACTCCTGAATTAAATCGTTGCTGATAAATGGCCGTGCAGAAATTATTTTGCGCATGACTCAACCTGCCTGCAAGCATCAGGTTACAATTTGTTGACTTATCAATCCGCCCCTCAATCAGGCATGCTAGATAATGACGCCGCAACGCTTTGAGAAAATTCAGCAGGTGCTGAATCGTCGCCAACCGGACCTGACGGTTATTACTGATCAGGTTCACAAGGGACAAAACCTTTCTGCCATCCTTCGTACCTGTGATGCCGTTGGCATTCATCGGGTGCACGCTGTTTATGATACCGGGTATTTTCGCCCACACACGGGGACCGCAATGGGTTCTCAGAAGTGGGTTAAAACCGAGGTTCACCGGAAAATTACCGTGCCGATTGAACAGCTCCAACAGCAGGGTTTTCAGGTCCTTGCCGCCCATTGCAATAAGGGTGCCATGGATTATCGTAATGTCGATTACACCAGGCCAACCGCGCTGGTTTTAGGCGCAGAAAAGCGCGGTATCAGTGGGCCGGCATTGGATAAAGTGGACGGCTGTGTGGTGGTGCCGATGATGGGCATGTCCGAATCGTATAATGTCTCGGTGGCCTGTGCGATCATTCTTGCTGAGGCGCAGCGCCAGAGGGCCATTGCCGGATTCTACCGGCAGTGTCGTCTGCCCGATGAAGAATACCGCCAGTTACTGTTTGAGTGGTGTCAGCCAGTGATTGCCAGGTTTTGCCAGGCGCGGGATCTCCCCTATCCTGAACTGGACGACACGGGACACTTGGTGAATCCCCAACAATTTTCAGCTTTGGCAAACCGCCCTTAGTGTGATCTATGTTTGCTCTCCGCTTTTTTTACAACAGTACTAATAAGTCACAAACTTGCCATGGAATATCATTAAAAAGCGCTAGAATCGGTTCACTGTATTTATTTTTCAGCAGCATTTTTCAGAAGGTTTAGACAATGACAGTTTACAGAGCACCCACAGCCGACATGACCTTTTTGCTCAATCACGTTTTGGCGATGGATGAGATTGCGCAATTGCCGGGTTTTGAAGATGCTACCCCGGATATGGTGGACGCTATCCTGACTGAAGCCGCCCGCTTTTTTGGTGAAGTGGTCGCTCCGACCAACCAGCCCGCTGACAGGCAGGGGACGCAGCTCGATGGTACTACGGTCATCACTGCGCCGGTACTGGACGGCATTTATCAACAGATGCTGGAGGCCGGGTGGATGGGGTTGGCGGCCGATGTGAATTATGGTGGTCAGGGGATGCCGGGCGTGCTCTCCATTGCCGTCGACGAGATGAGTCAATCCGCCAATATGGCATTCAGCTTGTGCCCCATGCTGACCAAAGGCGTGGTCACAGCCCTGAGTATCTACGGCAGCGACCAGCAAAAGGCCTTTTATTTGCCGCGACTTATCTCTGGCGAATGGAGTGGCACCATGAACCTGACTGAGTCGCAAGCCGGCTCGGATCTGGCCGCGGTGCGAACCAAAGCCACGCCAAATGGCGACCATTACCTGCTCAGTGGTCAGAAGATTTACATTACCTGGGGCGACCACGAGTATAGCGATAATATTATTCATCTGGTGTTGGCCAGAACTCCGGATGCTCCTGCCGGGGTCAAGGGCATTTCACTGTTTCTGGTGCCCAAATATCAATTCAAGGACGATGGCACGCGCGGTGAGCGCAACGATGTCTATTGCGTCGGACTTGAACACAAGATGGGTATTCATGCGAGTCCCACCTGCACGCTTGCGTTTGGTGACAACGGTGGAGCAGTGGGCTACCTGATCGGAGAGGAAAACCAGGGGCTGGTCTACATGTTCGCCATGATGAACGAGGCCCGCCTCGCCGTTGGCTTGCAGGGTGTCGCTGTCAGTGAGCGTGCCTATCAGCAGGCGGTGGCTTTTGCCAAAGACCGGATTCAGGGCGCGATTCCGGGTAAAAACGGGGTTGCCATCATTCATCATCCCGATGTCCGTCGTATGCTGATGCAAATGCGAGCCCTGACAGAAGGTGCCCGTGCCATGGCCTATTCTGCATTGGCCCACGAAGATCGTGCTCATAAACTGGAGGATCAGGAGCAGAGTCGCTATCACCAGCGACGGGTTGACCTTTTGACGCCGCTGGTAAAGGGGTGGTGCACGGAAATCAGTCTGGAGGTTACATCCCTTGGAATACAGGTGCACGGCGGTATGGGCTACGTGGAGGAAACCGGTGCTGCCCAACATCTGAGAGATGCTCGCATTCTGCCGATTTACGAGGGTACTAACGGTATTCAGGCCATGGATCTGGTGGGGCGTAAAATTGCCAGGGACCAAGGGTTGGGCGCAATGGAGTTGATCAAGGATCTCCATCCCGTCCTGCGTGAAGCCGGCGACGCTGGTCTGCCGGTAATCGCCGAGTCTTTATCGGCGTCGCTGGCTGATTTAAAAGAAGCGGTTGAGGTGCTTCTTGCCGGTGCGGCTGATGAAAGCTGGGCAACACCAGGTGCTGTGGCGCATAACCTGCTCATGTTAATGGGCACATGTGTGGCCGGGGCCATGCTGGCAAAAAGCGCCGTAGCGGCCTCTAAATTACAAAAAGCGGATAGTGGCAACCCGCTTTTCAACAGCAGCAAGCTGACCACAGCCAATTTTTTTGCAGAGCATGTTCTGCCGAGAACGGCCTCTTACCTGGCGGCGGTCAAGGCGGGTTCCGATTCGGTTATGGCGCTGGATATTGATGCATTCTGATCTCCGTCGACAAGAGCTGACAGCGAAGTTTCAATGATCGTCGTCCAGCAACCTCAAAAAAGCTCTGCCGGCATTGGACAGGCTTTTTTCTCGATGGTGGATGTAACCGAGCTGTCGTTCTATGGTAATGCCGGGCAGCTCGATGATCCGGATGCCGGGCTCTACCATGCTGATGGGCAGCAGACTCCAGCCGAGGCTGATGCTGACCATCATCTTGATGGTCTCCAGGTAGTTGGTAGTCATGGTGGTTGGCAGAGGTATTCCATGCTGCTCAAACACGTTGCGAAGCATCCGGCCTGTGTAGGTTCCCGGTCCCGGAAGGATTGCCGGGTAACGTCGCAGGGTATCGAGTGTCACCTGGGGCTCTTTCAGCAGGCTGTGATCATCCGCCACCATGAAAGCCAGAACATCAGGCCAGATGATGCGTGATTCAATCTTGGGGTGAGCCTGTGGCGCCAGAGTGATGACAGCCATTTCAAACCTGCCCTGTAAAATCCCATCATAGGCTTTTTCTGAATCCATAAAATCCACCTCCATGGTTACAGAGGGGTAGTGTCGGGCGAATTGTTTCAGAACCGGTGGCAAACGGTGTAGTCCGATATGATGGCTGATGGCCAGCCGCAATCGGCCAGCAATGTCCCCGGAGAGGTCGCTGATGGCCTGTTGTGTGTCTGCAACTTCGCGCAGGATGCGGGCGGCTCTGGGCAACAGTGCTTCCCCTGCCTCGGTCAGGGTGACCGACCGGGCAATCCGGTCAAATAACCGGCATTTCAGTTTTTCCTCAAGCAGTGCAATCCGTTTGCTGACGGCGGGCTGCGTCATGTGAATACGCTCGGCCGCGATAGAAAATGATCCCGTCTCGGCTACAGCTATAAACGATTCAAGTAATTGGGTATCCATGATGTTAATTATACCTATTCTATATAGGAATCAAAATTATAAAAAAGATGAATTTGTGTTATTTGTTAACGATCCTTAAAATAGTCGCAATGATCAATTTTAGTGGTGCATAAGATGGCTGGAAAAACCCTTTACGATAAACTTTGGGACGCACACCTGGTGCAACAGCGTGAAGACGGTTCTGCGCTACTGTATATCGACCGTCATATTCTGCATGAAGTGACCTCGCCGCAGGCATTTGAGGGTTTGCGTTTGGCTGACCGCAAACCCTGGCGGTTGGATACAAATATTGCCACCCCTGACCACAATATATCGACAGACCGCGAAGAGCGGGCAGCGGGTGTGGATGCGATCCCGGATGAAACGTCCCGGATTCAGGTGAAAACGCTGGATGAGAACTGTGAATCTTTCGGTATCCGTGAATTTAAAATGAATGAAATGGGGCAGGGCATTGTGCATGTGATGGGCCCCGAACTCGGCGCTTCGCTGCCCGGTATGACCGTTGTCTGCGGTGATTCCCACACGGCGACCCATGGCGCATTTGCCTGTCTGGCCCATGGTATTGGAACTTCAGAAGTAGAGCATGTGCTCGCTACCCAGTGCCTTGTGACCAAAAAAATGAAAAACCTGTTGATCCAGGTGGATGGTGAGCTGGGAGCAGGTGTCACTGCGAAGGACGTGATTCTTGCCATTATCGGTGAGATAGGTACTGCCGGTGGAAATGGCTACGCCATTGAATTTGCCGGCCAGGTTTTCCGTGATATGTCCATTGAGGGTCGCATGACCGTCTGCAATATGGCTATTGAGGCGGGTGCCCGAGTAGGTATGGTGGCTGTGGACGATAAAACCATTGCCTATTTCAAAGGCCGCCGTTTTGCCCCGACCGGGGAAATGTGGGACAGGGCCGTCAGTTACT
>NVUM01000021.1 GCA_002733125.1 Porticoccus sp. | reverse complement strand
TCGGTTGAACGCCCCGGAAATGGGGCGCAGGTTACAGGAGCAGCCGGTGTCTCTGAAACGGGTTTTCTCGAGTCCGGCGGTGAGGGCCATGGAAACGGCGGAGTGGTTGATGCCCAGTCTCGGGTTGAGTGATGCGAAGCTTGAAGTAGTCACGGCCCTGTACACCTTTAATTACGAAGATATCCTGGCCTGGCTGCGATCTCTGGACAGAGATGCCGACCGGTTCGCCCTGATTTGTCACAATCCGGCCATAACTGATATGGTGAATTTTCTCACCCTGATGCAGATCGATAAAATTCCCACCTGCGGTATTGCCCTGATGCAGGTTGATGTAAACCATTGGCAGGATTTGGGCGCCGGCATGGCCGAGTTGAGCTATTTTGGTTTCCCAAAAAGTGTCAGCGGGAAAGCCATTTCACTGGGACCGGGCTAGATGAGTATTGCCCGAAAAGTTACGGATTTTCATGGATAATTTTGTTTTCCAGACAGGGGATCTAAGTGCAGAATTCAACCGTGTCGTCCTCCAGCAAACAAGGTCGGCGCGGGAACAACTGCAGTCTCTGACCTCAACACAACTCGAAGGCATTCACGAAGCACGCAAATGCTTTAAACGCCTGCGTGCCTGTTACAGGTTACTGAAATCAGCGGATAAGGTGACCTTCCGCCAGGGCAATCAGTTCTTTCGTGACCTCTCTGCCAAGCTGTCTGTCCTCCGGGATACCGAGGTCATGAGTGAAACCCTGTTGTCACTGCGTGCCGACAATCACGGGTTGGTCGATACTGCGGTCTTTGACCAACTGGAGGGGCAGCTGGCATTGCAGCAGCCAGAGACGATAACCGAGGCAATGACCCAGTCACAGTTGGTGTCCGATCAATTGGGGCAGTTTCTCCGTCGGTACAAGCAGGCGGAGCAGCCGACCCTGGACGCAAATGTTCTGCTCCGGGCCCTGGTCAAAAGCTATGCCGTGGCACGACGCAGCTGGAAGCAGGCCCGGTACAGTGGTGATGACGATGATTGCCACTATTGGCGCAAATGCGCCAAGTATTATTGGTATCAACTACGGCTGATCTCGGTGCTCTGTCCGCCACCCAAAAAACAACTGAATTCGCTGGAAAGGCTGTGCAGCCTCCTGGGTGACTATCACGACCTGGCTGTATTAAAAGTGCAGTTGACAAGGGTGGCCACCGCTGAACAACCGTTGCAGACGGTGATTGCCCAGCGGCAGCGACAACTGTTTCGTGAGGCTGATGATCTGGCTGAGTCCTTGTTCAAGCGTCGTGCAAACCATTATGACGTGTGGCTGACCAAACGCTGGCACAGGATTATACCTTGATCAGGCCTTGCGGGTTTTGATGGGTCGCTTCCGATTGGGAAAACAGGTTTTGCAGATATCGCAACTCAGCCCATTGCAGCTGCGGGCGGGGCAGTGTTCTCGACCGTAGTAAATAATCTGCAGATGCAGGGCGTTCCAGCTTTCCCTGGGAAACAATCGTTTCAGATCCTTTTCTGTCTGCACCACGCTGTTGCCATTGCTTAATCCCCAGCGTTGGGCGAGACGGTGAATGTGGGTGTCAACCGGAAAGGCGGGGTGGCCAAAGGCCTGTGACATGACCACGCTGGCCGTTTTGTGGCCGACGCCGGGCAGCGTTTCCAGCGCTGCGATATCTTCAGGCACCTCCCCGTCGTACTGGTCCACCAGTACCTTTGAGAGATTTACAATGGCTTTGGACTTCTGGGGTGCCAGACCACAGGGGCGGATAATGTCATATACCTGCTGTTGTGAAACCTGACTCATGGCTTGGGCATTATCGGCTAACGCAAACAGTCTGGGGGTTACCTGGTTGACCCGATCATCAGTACATTGAGCAGATAAAAGCACGGCTATCAGCAGAGTAAAGGCGTCCTGGTGGACAAGGGGAATTGGCGGGTTTGGGTACAGTTCATCCAGTCTATGGCGGATAAACGCTGCCCGAGCTTTTTTGAGCATGTTTCAGCCCCTCTGTTGAGCGGCTTCGACAAACCTGCGGATGCGCATGGCCGCTTCCCTGCATTCCTCCAGAGGTGCCACCAGCGCCATACGTACTCTGTTTTCTCCCGGATTGATGCCATCAGCTGTGCGCGCCAGATAGCGGCCGGGCAGAACAGTAATATGCTGTTGCCTGAACAGTTCCCTGGCAAAGTCTTCATCACTGCCAATGTTTGCTCTGCGGGTATCTGCCCACAAATAAAAGCCGGCATCCGGCATGCTTAATGGCAGCACGGGTTCGAGGATTTCTCTGAATATCGCAAATTTCTGCCGGTATTGATGGCGGTTGTCCCGCACATGCTGCTCATCTCGCCAGGCGGCAATACTGGCCAGTTGTGACGGGACCGGCATGGCGCAGCCGTGATAGGTGCGGTAGCGCAAAAAATTTGCCAGGATACGACTGTCACCGGCCACAAACCCGGATCTCAGACCCGGTAAATTGGAGCGTTTCGACAGGCTGTGAAATACCACGCAGCGATCGTAGCTGTGACGACCCATTTCTGCGCAAGCCTCCAGCAAACCGATTGGTGGATGATTTTCATCGGGGTAAATCTCTGAATAACACTCATCGCTGGCGATAGTGAAATCGTATTGATCTGCGAGTTGGATTAGCGATTGTAATGTATCTATATCCAGCACTGCGCCGGACGGGTTGCCCGGTGAGCAAATGTAAATAAGTTGGCACTGCTGCCAGATCTTCGGTGAAACGGATGCCCAGTCCGGGCAAAAAGCATTGTCTGCTGTGCAGTTGAGAAAATGCAGCCTCGCGCCAGCGAGCAGGGCAGCGCCTTCGTAGATCTGGTAAAACGGATTGGGGCTTATGACCACCGGCTCGTTACTGCGGTTTATTATCACCTGGGCAAAGGCAAACAGCGCTTCTCTGGTGCCATTGACCGGTAGCACCTGAGTTTCGAGGCATACAGTCTGAAGCCTGAAGCGTTGACACAGCCATTCGGCTATCGTCTCGCGGAGTTCCGGAAGACCCTTGGTCAGTGGGTAGGCCGAGAGTTTATCCAGGGCATTGGCGAGAGTCTCCCTGACGAATTCCGGCGGCGGGTGTTTTGGCTCACCGATTGATAGCGCAATATGGGTGAGCGCTGCTGGTGGTGAAATGCCCGATTTGAGCACGTTAAGTTTCTCAAAAGGGTAGGGGTGTAGCTTGTTAAGGTCATTGTTCATACGATCATCGGTTTATTGTGAGCAGTTGATGGCAGAATGTTCGGTTTCTATTGCCACAGCTTCATCTTTTGCAACGGGGCCCCTTCAATATCCTCCTTGTTGCGGGCATCCAGTTCCCGGCAGATGGTATCTCGCAACTGTTCGCAAAATGCCGCGTCACTAAGCGGCTGATAGTCCATATCGACCAGAGAGAATACATCTTCCACCCGCTCGCCAAGGGTTGCAATTTTGGCACTCAATAATCGCAGACGAAACTGCATAAAAATTCTGCCTAAATGCGCGAGCAGCCCGGGACGGTCGGGTGTGATAACTTCCAGAATGGTCGCACTCTTCCCAATATCATTGCTGATGCTGGCGATGGTGCGCATCGTAAAGTGTTTGAGGTGCCTCGGTGTTCGCCTGTTCACGTTGAACATGGCGGGTGTAGGATTTTTCAGGGTTTCTGAGAGAGTTCGCTGGATTTTGAGCAGCATCTCGGTTTTGTGCCCGAAGGGTTCGTTGTGCTCGTTCAGTACATAGAAAGTGTCAAAGGTATGGCCTTCTGTATCCCTGTGCAGGCGGGCATCCTGGATGTTTAGCTGAAGATGATCGAGCGTAGCCGCAGTGGTAGGGAATACGTTATTGATCCCTTTGGTATGAATAAAAATCTGTGTGGCAATCGGGACTTCTACACCGGCGTCCTGTATTAAAATAACCGGGTCCGAGCTGTCGCCCTGTGCGGCGATGGCCGCAGTATAAGTGGCAATATCATCGGCCCTCTCCCTGAGGAAGAACTCGTCATCGACATTCCCCCAGATTGCGCGGGCACTTTCCTCATCAATCCCCAATTCGGCCAGTTGATTAATGGCGGACAGTCGGTTGCTGTCCACCCACACGCTTCGGTCAACCGGATTTTCCAGTCCGCGTTGTAACGCTCGCTTGGTCTCGGAGTAGAGTTGATGCATCAAGGCGGCTTTCCAGGCAGTCCAGAGAGTCGGGTTGGTGGCGGTGATATCGGCGACGGTTAAAACAAACAGGTAATCCAATTGCAGTTGGTTGCCGACCAATTTGGCAAATTTATAAATAACGTCCGGGTCGGAAATATCCGTGCGCTGTGAAGCGTTTGACATCAGCAAGTGGTGTTCCACCAGCCAGGCAATCAATTTTATCTCTTCGCTGGGCAAGCCGTGTCTGCGGCAAAACTCGGCAGCATCCATGGCGCCCAGCGCTGAGTGATCTCCCCCTCGCCCCTTGGCAATGTCGTGGTAAAGCCCGGCAATGAAAGCCAGTTCAGGTTTCGGCAGGTTTTTATAAATATGTGCGGCTACGGGAAATTCTTCTGCCACCTCCGGCCGGTCGAACAACCGCATATTCTTGATAAGCTGGAGCGTATGCGCATCTACCGGGTAACGGTGAAAAAGATCGTGCTGGGTCTGACCGATAATTTGCCCAAACTCCGGCAGATACCGTCCCAGAATGCCATAACGGGTCATGCGCTGGAGTTGGGTGCTCATTTTGTGAGGGCAGCGGAGTAAGCGGAGAAACAGGGCCTTGTTTTGCGGTTCATTGCGGAAATCGTCGCCGATCAGTTTGCGGTGCTGGCGGATCTGGCGGATTGTGGCGGCCCGAATACCCTGAATATTGTCGTTCTCACCCAGTAGACAGAAGATTTCCAGCAGGGCAGAAGGGTATTTGGCAAAAATATACTCACCGAGTGTTTCGATATGGTTGTCGCGAACCTGGAACCGATCATTCAGTGCATAGACATTCTTTGCCTTATCTTTGCGCAAAATGGCTTCATCGAGATACTGCAACATAACATCGTTTAGCTCTCGCATGGAGAGTACGACCTGATAGTAATGCTGCATGAATTTCTCAACGCCGAGACGTTCTTCGCTGTCATGATATCCGAACATTGCGGCCAGCTTGCGTTGATAGTCGAACTGTAGTCTTTCTTCGGGGCGCTCCGCGATGAGGTGTAAACCGTAGCGAACTTTCCACAAAAAAGCTTCGCCCCGTTTCAGCTGCAGGTATTCCTCCGGTGTGAGGAAATCCCTGCCAACCAGCTCTTCCAGTGACTCGACATTAAAATGGCGCTTGGCTACCCAGTTGATCATCTGAATGTCGCGCAGCCCGCCGGGTGCCTCCTTGATGTTGGGCTCCAGATTGTATTCGGTATTGCCGTGCTTGTTGTGCCGTTCGATCTGCTCATCCCATTTGGCACGAAAGAACTGCTTGTCCGGCCAGATACGCTTCGGACCGGTTTTTTTGACCATCGCGAGACGGAGTTTTTCATCACCGGCAATGGTGCGGGTTTCCATCAGATTGGTGGCAATAGTGATATCAAACCGGGCTTCGGCAACGCATTCCGACAGAGAGCGCACGCTGTGACCAATTTTCAGCTGAATATCCCAGAGAAAGGTGAGAAATCCTTCGATACTGCGCTGGTGGCGTCTCGGGTTGCCGCGCCTGATCAGCAGCATCAGGTCAATATCCGACTGCGGGTGCAGTTCGCCACGGCCGTAACCACCCACTGCGATCAGACAGATATTTTTTCCCCAATCGAATTGTGCCCAGGCATGTCGCAGGATAAGGTCCATGAAACCGGCACGTTCAGCGATCAGGTTGGCGGTTTGTTCGCCCTCATGAAACCGGGCATTAAAATGCGAGTTGGCAGCGGCGATGGCATTCTTGAAGACGGGAATGGGGTTGCAATTATTGAGGTCTTCCCGGAAACGGCGTTCGTCAAAAAAAAGTAGTGGTTTTGCGTGTCTGTTCATTACCACTGCTCATCGGTGCGTGCCGTGAGTACTTCAACGCCATCAGCGGTGACTGCGAGCGTATGTTCCCATTGAGCGGATAAGCGGCCATCCCGGGTTTCGACCGTCCAGCCATCTTTCTTCAGCTTGGTGTGGTGTTTGCCGGCATTCAGCATCGGCTCAATGGTAAATGTCATCCCTTGCTGAAGCGTCATACCAGTATCCGGTTTGCCAAAGTGAAGCACCTGGGGATCCTGGTGAAATTCTGTACCGATGCCGTGTCCGCAGTAGTCTCGGACAACGCTGTAGTAGTTGGCCTCGGCATGTTGCTGAATGATATGACCGATATCACCCAGCCGGATGCCGGGGCGAACAATATTGATCGCTTTGTAAAGGCATTCCTGTGTCACTTTTATCAAACGTACGGCATGCTCCGGTACATCACCAACGCAAAACATTTTACTGGTATCGCCGAAGTAGCCATCCTTTATCACAGTGATATCAATATTGAGTATGTCGCCGTTTTTCAGCACTTTCTTTGCCGAAGGTATCCCGTGACAGACGACTTGATTGACCGAGGTGCAGATGGATTTCGGAAAGCCGCGATAGTTGAGCGGGGCGGGAATGGTGTGTTGCTCATTGACCATGTAATTGTGGCAAATGTTGTCCAGTTCCCCGGTGGAGACACCGGCCACCACGTAGGGCTCTATCATTTCCAGCACCTCGGCGGCCAGTCGGCCGGCCACGCGCATTTTCTCCAGTTCTTCGGCGGTTTTCAGTGTGACTGCCATATATATCTGTTCCGTTGTCAAGGATCAAAACAGCGCATTGTATCGGATTGTCTCAACCAGTGGCAGATTCCCCTGAAATAGCGGTTTCATCTTCAATAAGGCCTCCTTTTGTGGTATAAAGCGCACCGCTCTGAAGCCAATGGTTTTCTAGCGTAATGCAATCTTAACGACACACACGTATCGACACATCGGTCTGGGTGCCTGCAAAGCGGGTTGACCGGTGGGATATGTGGAGGTTTAACCCTAACCAGGACGATATTATTATGACTACTGTAACCATGCGTGACATGTTGCAGGCCGGTGTCCATTTTGGTCACCAGACCCGCTTCTGGAATCCCAAAATGGATAAATTCATTTTCGGTGCCCGCAATAAAATCCATATTCTCAATCTTGAGCACACGGTTCCCGCTTTTAACGATGCGCTGGAAATCGTTCGTCAGGTCGCCGCCAACGGCAATAAAGTACTGATGGTTGGCACCAAGCGTGCTGCACAAAAGGCTATTGTCGAACAGGCTGAGCGCGCGGGCATGCCCTATGTGAGCCACCGCTGGCTCGGCGGCATGCTGACCAATTACAAAACGATCCGTGCGTCCATTCGCCGCTTCCGTGAACTGGAAACCCAGAGTCAGGATGGCACATTCGACAGGCTGACCAAAAAAGAAGCGCTGATGAGAACGCGCCTCATGGAGAAGCTCGAGCGCTCAATCGGTGGCATCAAGGATATGGGCGGTTTGCCCGATATGTTGTTTGTGATCGATGTGGATCACGAACGCATTGCTATCCAGGAAGCCAATAAACTGGGTATCCCCGTCATTGGTGTCGTTGACACCAACAGTAATCCGGACGGTGTGGATTACGTGATCCCCGGTAATGATGACGCCATTCGTGCCATCAAGCTCTATACCACCGCTGTTGCCGATGCCATTCTGGAGGGCAAAGCCCAGTCTGCCAACGCCACCAGTAAAGACGAGTTTGTTGAGGTGGTAGAAGGCGAAGCTGCTGCTACAGAGGCGGCTGGCGAATAAATAGCTGCTTCATATGCATGAGCGCTGCTAAAAAAAGAGGGGGCCTGCCCCCTCTTTTCCAATTTAATTAAAATGATTGAGAGGAATGAACCGATGTCAGCAATTTCTGCATCCCTGGTGAAAGAGCTGCGTGAGCGCACTGGGTTGGGCATGATGGAATGTAAAAAAGCGCTGGTGGAAGCAAACGGGGATATCGAAAAAGCGATTGATGATCTGCGTAAGTCGAGTGGTCTGAAAGCTGCGAAAAAAGCCGGTCGTACTGCCGCTGAAGGAGTCGTTGCGATTAAAGTGGCCGATGACAACAGCTATGGCGTGTTGGTCGAGATCAACAGTGAAACGGACTTTGTCGCTCGCGATGACAACTTCCTGTCCTTTGTCAGTTCGGTGGTCGAGAAAGCCTTTACCGATAAACAGACTGATGCTGCTGCATTGGCCAATGACGTGGAAGAGGTTCGTCAGGCGCTGGTTCAGAAGATAGGTGAAAACATCTCGGTTCGTCGAGTGATTCTGCAAGAGGCGCCAGTGGTTGGCAGTTACGTGCACAATAACAACCGTATTGGTGTGTTGGTATCCATTGCCGGTGGTAACGCTGAGCTGGCAAAAGACATTGCCATGCACGTGGCTGCGGTGAATCCTCAAGTGGTAAATCCTGAGGACATGCCTGAGGAATTGTTGGCCAAAGAGCGCGAGATTTTTTCAGTGCAAGCCAGAGAGAGCGGCAAGCCAGAAGAAATTATCGAGAAAATGATCGAGGGTCGAATCAACAAGTTCCTTGCTGAGTCAAGTCTGGTTGCTCAGCCCTTTGTCAAGGATCCCGATGTGAAAGTTGGCAAATTGTTGAAGGATGCTGGTGCTGAGGTTCTCTCGTTTACCCGCTTTGAAGTTGGTGAGGGGATCGAGCGAGAAGAAGTTGATTTCGCTGCAGAAGTGGCTGCGCAGGTCGGCTCTGCCAAGTAATGAAGATGGCGACGGGGGCTTCGGCCCCCGTTATTATGTAGGCCCTTGAAAATTTAGCCATGGAGAACATTTCCTATGCCCGGTTCGAGAGACAAAAAGTACAAACGGATACTTCTTAAACTCAGCGGCGAGGAATTAATGGGTGAAGAGGGTTTTGGTATCGACCCGAAAGTGCTCGACCGCATGGCACTTGAGATCGGTCAGTTAATCGGCATCGGCGTTCAGGTGGGGCTGGTGATTGGTGGTGGCAATCTGTTCCGTGGTGCAGCGTTGCATGCGGCGGGTATGGAACGTGTCACCGGTGATCATATGGGCATGTTGGCGACCATGATGAATGGTCTGGCGATGCGCGATGCCCTTGATCGAAATAATATTTCTGCTCGGGTTATGTCAGCCATACCGATGAGTGGGGTAGTGGAGCATTATGATCGCCGCACGGCCATGCGCTATCTCACCGGTGGTGACGTGGTGATTTTTGCAGCCGGTACAGGCAATCCTTTTTTTACGACGGACTCTGCAGCCTGTCTCCGGGGGATTGAGATCGATGCCGGTATCGTATTGAAGGCAACCAAAGTGGACGGTGTATACTCTGCCGATCCTATGAAAGACCCTGAGGCTACTATGTTCAGTCGTCTCACCTATGACCAGGTCATTGAGAAAAAGCTTGCGGTAATGGATCTCACCGCAATATGCCTGTGTCGTGAGCATCATATGCCATTGCGGGTATTTCGTATGTCCAAACCTGGCGCCCTGCTGAATATTGTGGTCGGCAGTGATGAGGGAACCCTGATTGAGGAAAGTGTTAATGATTGAAGATCTGAAAAAAGATGCTGAATCGCGTATGGCAAAAAGTGTCGATGCCCTGAGCCATGCCTTCAATAAAATTCGCACGGGTCGCGCGCATCCCAGCATACTGGATGGTTTGACTGTGTCTTACTACGGTGTCGAAACGCCATTGAATCAAGTCGGCAATGTCAACGTGCTCGACGCGCGTACATTGTCTGTTTCTGTATGGGAAAGGGCATTGGTGCCCGAGGTGGAAAAGGCGATCATCAAATCTGACCTGGGATTGAACCCGTCTACCACCGGAGAACTGATCCGGATACCCATGCCGGCATTGACGGAAGAGACCCGCAAAGGTTTTACCAAGCAGGCCAGATCCGAGGCGGAATCGACCCGTGTAGCCATCCGCAATATTCGCCGTGATGTGATGTCCGATATCAAGGAGTTGCTCAAGGAAAAGGATATCAGTGAAGACGATGAACGGCGTGCCAATGAGAGTATTCAGAAGATAACTGACAAGTATATCCAGTTGGTGGATAAAGCGCTGGCCGCCAAAGAAGTCGATTTGATGGAAATCTGATCCTTGGATCGCTGTCTGTTCAAGTATGAAATCGTCTAGCCAGGGGCCTGAGAGGGTTCATCCGTTGCGCCATGTGGCTATTATTATGGACGGTAATAACCGCTGGGCTGCCATGCGGGACTTGCCCGGAAGCGTCGGTCATGAAGTCGGGGTTAATCGGGTTCGTGATGTGCTGGATGCCTGCCAGAAACACAACGTTGATGTGATCACCTTGTTTGCCTTTAGTAGTGAGAACTGGAAACGCCCGGATCTTGAAGTCCGGGCGCTGATGGCACTATTGACCTCCTACCTTAAAAAAGAGGTTAGGCAACTGGTTGAACGGGGTATCAAACTGCGGTTTATCGGTCGTCGAGACAATTTTAGCGCCCGGTTGAACAATTTGATCACTGAGAGTGAGGCTTTGACATCGGCAGGCAAGCAAACTTTGGTGCTGGCTGTTGATTATGGTGGTCGATGGGAGATTACCGAGGCCGCCCGAAAACTGGCCGGTATGGTTCAGCAGGGCATACTGAAACCGGAAGAAATTACCGAGCAGTTGATGCACGGCCAGATGTCCTTGGCAGATTTGCCTCCCCCGGATCTTTGTATCCGAACAGCCGGTGAGCAACGAATCAGTAATTTCATGTTGTGGCATATGGCCTATACTGAGTTTTATTTTGCCGATTGTTATTGGCCTGATTTCGATGGGCTGGCATTTGACCGGGCCATTGATGAGTACCATCGTCGGCAAAGGCGTTTTGGCAAGCGGGAAGCCGGACCAGATGTTGGTCAACGACATGCTTAGGCAGCGCATCAGTACAGGTATTGCCATCGCTGTCGTTTTTTTCGTAGCACTGTTTTTGCTGAGCCCGACCGGTTTCTCTCTGGCTATCGCCTGCCTCGTTGGTTATGGTGCCTGGGAGTGGTCCAATCTGAGTGGGCTTTCCAGTCTGTCCCAGCGGGTGTTCTACCTGTGCATCGTATTGATTGTGTTGGTACTGTCAGCCATGCTGATTGATTTTCCATCAGTGGCAGCCTTGGACTTTAATGCTGGTCAGACAATCCTGGCGTATACCGTGCCATGGTGGGCCATCGCCTTATTGTGGGTGCAGGGGTACCCCTCAAGCGCGATCCTCTGGGGTAGCCGGTGGATGAGAGCCATCATGGGGCTGCTCGTGCTGGTGCCCACCTGGGTTGCTGCGGTGATGCTCATTCATCTCGAGCAGGGCCCTTGGCTCGTTTCCCTCGTCGTGGTACTTGTGGCAACAGCCGACATTGGCGCCTACTTCAGTGGTCGTCGTTTTGGCCGGCGTTACCTGTCTCCCCATGTCAGCCCCAAAAAAACCTGGGAAGGACTGTTTGGCGGTGTTCTGGTAAATGTGCCTATTGTCATCGCGCTGGGTATTGGCTTTGGTTTGGATTTACGGCACTGGCTATTACTGGGGTTTACGGTGCTGGCAACGGTTCTCTCGTCTGTCCTGGGAGATCTGCTGGAAAGCATGGTTAAACGTCACCGGGGTATAAAAGACAGTGGCAACATACTTCCCGGTCATGGCGGGTTGCTTGACCGGATTGACAGTCTGACAGCAGCCCTGCCGGTATTTGCATTAATTACCGTTTCCAGTAATGGCTGGTTCTGACACTATGCAGCAACTGACGATTCTTGGTGCCACAGGCTCCATCGGTGTGAGCACTCTGGACGTTGTGGCAAGGCACCCCGACCGGTTCCGTGTTTATGCGTTGAGCGGGAGCAGTCGGATTGCCGAGCTGGCCGAACAGTGCAGACGCTTCAAACCGCCTTTTGCGGTAGTCGCTGACGCACATGCGGCCGCTCAATTGCGTGAACGGTTGCACAGCTGGAACATCAGAACCGAGGTTCTCTGGGGGGTGGAAGGGCTCTGTCAGGTTTCTTCAGCCAAAGCGGTTGATGTGGTCATGGCTGCCATTGTGGGTGCCGCTGGATTATTGCCAACTCTGGCAGCGGTCAGAGCCGGGAAAAAAGTGCTTCTGGCCAATAAGGAGTCGCTGGTGATGGCTGGCCAGTTATTCATGGATACTGTGCAGAAGTCTGGTGCCATACTGTTGCCAATCGACAGTGAGCACAATGCCATTTTTCAGTGCTTACCCAAGGGTTATGACCCATCTGAACAATGTGGTGTAAGGAAAGTTCTACTCACTGCCTCTGGTGGGCCTTTCCGCAGTATTCCCCTGAATGAATTGTCAACAGTGACCCCGGATCAAGCCTGCGCGCATCCCAATTGGCAGATGGGAAGAAAAATCTCTGTAGATTCAGCGACGATGATGAATAAAGGACTGGAGCTGATTGAGGCATGCTGGTTATTCGGTCTTTCGCCCAATGAGATCGATGTTGTTATTCATCCACAGAGTGTTATTCACTCTATGGTCGAATATGTGGACGGATCGGTACTCGCTCAATTGGGCAATCCTGACATGCGTACGCCAATAGCACATGCGTTGGCTTGGCCAGAACGTATTGAGTCAGGGGTTGCCAGTTTGGATATCATTGCTACCGCCAGACTGGATTTTGGGGTGCCAGACTTAAAGCGCTTTCCCTGTCTGGGGCTTGCAATACAGGCGGCAAAAGAAGGGGGCAGTGCACCGGCAGTACTGAATGCCGCAAACGAAATTGCAGTTGAAGGGTTTTTGCAGGGACAACTTTCGTTCATCAATATTGCCCGTATCGTTGCCGATACGCTCGAAAAGCATGAAGTGGCTGAACTGGACTCCCTTGAGCATGTCCAACAGCTCGACACAAAAGCCCGTGAAGTTGCCTTAAAGCTGATTCGTTCAACGCGTTAATACTGCGATCAGGTTTTCAGTAAGCATAATTGCCAGCATATACAAATGGCGAAAAACATCTATTTCAGGAAGTAAGAATGGATTTACTCCAAACAATTTTTTTCATGTTGGTGGCGCTTGGCATACTGGTCACTTTTCATGAGTTCGGCCATTTCTGGGTAGCCCGCCGCTGTGGTATCAAAGTATTGCGTTTCTCCGTCGGGTTCGGCACACCGCTGGTCCGTTGGCACGATAAACTGGGTACAGAGTTTGTCATTGCCGCACTGCCTCTCGGCGGTTATGTGAAGATGGTGGATGAGCGTGAGGGCAATGTGGCTGCTGAAGACTTGCCGTATGCATTTACTCAAAAGAGCGTTTGGCAGCGGATGGCCGTGGTTATTGCCGGTCCAGTGGCGAATTTTGTGCTGGCCATTCTGGTCTACTGGTTGATATACAGCCTGGGTGTTACCGGTATGGCGCCGGTTATTGATTCGGTTGCCCCGGGTTCAGTGGCGGAGCGTGCCGGTTTGCAGCAGGGCCAGGAAATTGTTGCAGTTGATGGCAAGTCTACGCCTACCTGGCAAGCCCTCAATGAGCAGTTGGTCGGTCGGATCGGTGAGACGGGTTCGATAAGCTTCACGGCTAAACAGCCTGACACGACCCAGACTTATGAGTATCGAGGCCAATTGGAAACCTGGTTAATGGAAGCCGATCAGCCAGACCCTATCGGCGGACTGGGACTGAAGCTCTACACGCCTCCAATTCTTCCGGTTGCCGAGGATATTACTTCCGGTGGTCCGGCAGATCAGGCGGGTCTGGTTGCTGGTGATAGAATATTAGAGGCCGATGGTACCGTCATGGGCGACTGGATCAGTTGGGTAAATTATGTCCGGGCCAGACCGGCTGTTGCCATTGAGCTCAGTGTGCAGAGAGGTGAGGATATCTTTACGACGAACCTGGTGCCCAACCAGGTCAATGACGATGATGGTAAGGCAATAGGTCAGGTAGGGATGTCCGTCCGGATGCCGGAATGGCCAGAGCATATGATCAGAAAAACCGATTACAGCCTGTTTGGGGCGCTCGGTCGGGGTGTCGAGCAGACATGGAATATGTCCGTGTTGATACTCGACTCGGTAAAAAAGATGCTTACAGGACTGATTTCCTCAAAACACTTGAGTGGGCCCATCACCATTGCTAAAGTGGCGGGCGCTTCTGCCCAATACGGGTTTACGGCCTATCTCGGATTTTTGGCCTTTCTCAGTGTTAGTCTGGGTGTTTTGAATTTGCTCCCCATCCCGGTTCTGGATGGGGGACACCTGATGTATTACATGATAGAAGCAATAAAAGGGAAACCGGTGTCCGAAAAAATCCAGATGATTGGCTTCCGGATTGGTATGTTCCTAGTGATTGGGTTGATGTTGCTCGCCCTCTACAATGATCTGATGCGGCTGTAGCTGCTGTAACCAACAAGAATCGAGAGAAAACCAGTCTCCAATGAAACACTTTTATCTATTGTTGTGCCTTTTTTTTCTGGCTGTCTCGGTTCGAGCAGAAGTGTTTCAGGTCGAAGATATTCGTATCGATGGTTTGCAGCGGGTGTCTTCCGGCACCGTGTTCGCCTCCATGCCGCTCAGTGTGGGCGATCTGGTCGATGACGATACGGTACGTCGTGCCACGAGGGCGCTTTTCCGCACAGGCTATTTTGATGATATTCGTATATCGCGAGATGGCGGCATTCTGATTGTTTCAGTTAAGGAACGCCCCGCTGTCGCCCAAATAACCATGGAGGGTAACAAGGCGATACCAACAGAAGAGCTGCTAAAAGCACTGCGGGATAATGGTCTGGCCGAGGGACAAATATTCCGCCAATCCATTCTTGAAGGGATGTCCCAAGAGCTTGAACGTCAGTATGTGTCACAGGGTAGATATGGCGCGAAAGTGACAACTGACCTCCAGGAAATGCCAAGAAATCGTCTTGCTATCAATATTGTTGTGGACGAAGGCCAGGTCGCTTCTATCAAAAAAATCAACATTGTTGGTAATCGCGCTTTTGAAAAGGATCAGTTGCTGGGATTGTTCGAGCTGAAAACCACGAATTGGCTTTCCTGGATGTTTGGCGATGACAAATACTCCAGGGAAAAATTGGCTGGTGATATTGAGCGGATTGAATCCTGGTATCTTGATCGCGGTTATCTGAAGTTCAATATTGAATCCTCGCAGGTCACCATCAGTCCGGATCGTAAATCGGTATTTATTACAGTGAATATCAATGAGGGTGATATTTATACGGTGGATGAAATCAGGCTGGCTGGTGACCTGATTGTGTCCGAGGCGGAAATTCGTCGCCTCATCATGCTGAAGGAAGAACAGACATTCTCCCAAGTGTCGATGACCAATACATCAGAGCTCATTACCCAGCGTTTGGGAAACGAGGGCTACACATTTGCAGAGGTCAACGGTTCTCCAGAGATTAATGAGGAAGACAAAACCGCAACGGTGACATTCTTTGTTAATCCCGGTAAGCGCGCCTATGTGAGACGGATTGAGTTCCGTGGCAACACTAAAACCATGGATGAAGTCTTGCGTCGTGAGATGCGACAGATGGAAGGTGCATCTGCCTCGACCAGGAAAATAGAACAGTCCAAAACCCGTCTGAATCGTACCGGATTTTTTAAAGAAGTGACCGTGGATACGCAGCAGGTACCGGGCACGAATGACCAGGTTGATGTGGTTTACACGGTAGAAGAGCAGCCGTCGGGCAGTATCGGCGCGAGTCTGGGTTTTGCACAAACTTACGGCTTGGTGATTGGTGGTAATATTCAGGAGCGCAATTTTCTTGGTACTGGCAACAATGTCGGAATAGGTGTCAACCGTAGTCAATATTCCACCAACTTCTCTTTTAGTGCCACTGACCCCTATTTTACCCGGGATGGAATTTCTGCGGGGTTTGGGGTTTTTTACCGCAAGACCGATTATGGTGAGGTGAACCTGTCCAGTTTCACCACGGACAGCTTTGGTGGCAACCTGACGTTTGGCTACCCCATATCCGAGATTTCAAGCGTTGGTTTTGGCCTTGGCTTCGAAAATCTGAAAATTGATGAGGGGGCATTTGCCTCTGAAGGCGTAAAGGAATTTATTGACCGGAACGGCGAGGACTTTAATACTTTTACAACCAGTCTATCCTGGGGTTATTCCACCCTCAACCGTGGTCGGCTTGCAACCACGGGTACCTCTCACAGGGTGACGGGAGAGCTGGCTATCCCCGGAAGTGATCTTGAATATTACAAGGCATCCTATGCAGGGCAACATTACCGCCCACTGACTTCTTCGCTCACCATGCGGCTGCGGGCCGATGTAGGTTATGGTGAGAGCTATGGCGGCACCTCGGTATTTCCCTTTTTCAAACATTACTACGGTGGTGGCAATGGTTCAGTGCGCGGCTACAAGAACAATACGCTTGGCCCACGAGATATCTCGGTAAATCCTTTCAATTGCGCAGATGCTAATGACCTGAGCACCTGTGAAACAGATGATGATCCCTTTGGTGGTAATGTACTGGTTGCCGGCAGTGTAGAAGTCATGTTCCCTGTTCCCTTTATCAAGGACCAGCGATCTCTGCAGGCGGCTGTTTTCCTTGATGCGGGTAATGTTTTTGATACTGACTGCGGTGACAGGGATGAAGATTTCTGTCAGGAGCCAGATATCGGTGAACTCCGCTACTCGGTGGGTATCGGTGGTACCTGGATCAGTGGCTTCGGGCCCATCACGGCCAGTATTGCCTTCCCATTGAATGCTGGTGAAGAGGATGAGCGTGAAGTCTTCCAGTTTCAGCTCGGACAGACTTTCTGACAATTTAATTAAAACGAATGGAGAATTGATGTGCGCCTAGTAAAAAAGTTATTCATTATCACCATCGCCCTGTGTAGCGTCTCTGCATTTTCGGCTGAAGGAAATGCGGCGGAGGGGAATATCGCCATTGTGGATTTTGGCAGGGCAATCTTTGGCACTGATGTGGCCAAGGCCCGCCTGAAACAAAAGCAGGGTGAGTCGGACTACGCCGGTCTTGAAGCAAAATATGAGAGTACGGTTGCTGATATGAAGGCGCTGAAAAAGGAAGTTGACAGCAAGAGCATGACCTGGTCAAAAGAGCAAGCGGACGATGCTCAGAAGAAAATGGAGTACTACCGCGCCGACCTGGAGCTGATAACAAGAAAAATCCAAGCAGATCAAAAAGATTTACAGAAYAGTATTGTTCAGGAATTGCGYCCAAAAGCCGCTGAGGCACTCCAGGARGTCGTCGATGAGGAGGGAATCGTACTATTGATTAATGCCGAGGCTGTGGTCACRGCGGCTCCCTCACTGGATATCACAGACAAGCTCACCGATCGGTTGAATAAAAAGACAAAGTAAGTTTGTTGATCATCAATTAGAGGGCTCTTGAGGGTGACARTCAGTTATTCTCTWAAGGATATCGCCGARCATATTGGTGCCGATGTTTGCGGTGACAACGATTTTCGCATTTCCGGTATCAGCACACTWCGTCTGGCGGATGCGAATGARCTGGCTTTTCTTGCSAATAGCGCCTATCGCCAGGACCTGGAGAGAACARAGGCCGGGGTCGTYATCCTGAGCCCGGAAATGGTGSAACACTACKCCGGGCAAAARCTGATTGTGACTAACCCYTATCTTGGTTATGCACTGGCGACTGCGTTATTTGATCGSGCACCGGTTGCCGTSCCTGGCATCCATTCCAGTGCCGTTGTRGCGAACTGTGCCAATATCGATCCGACTGCAGCGATTGGTCCGCTTGCGGTGATWGGTGAAGGGGTRACWATTGGAGCCAATACCCGGATTGGCGCCGGTACCATTRTYGATAACAATGTCGYGATTGGCGAAAACTGYCGAATTGCCGGTAATGTCAGTATCTATCACAGTGTTGTCCTGGGKAACTTTGTTACGGTTCACAGTGGYGCCGTTATCGGYGCGGATGGTTTTGGYTTTGCTCAACATCAGGGGCGCTGGATCAAGATTCATCAGCTTGGTGGCGTTGTGATTGGCAACAATGTCGAAATAGGTGCCTGTACCACCATAGACCGTGGTGCACTTGCTGATACGGTTATTAAAGATGGTGTTATTGTAGATAACCACGTTCAGATAGCTCATAACGTTCAGGTGGGCGAAAATACTGCCATGGCAGCCTTCACCGGCATATCAGGCAGTACAACTATCGGAAAAAACTGTACTTTTGCTGGCAGAGCCGGTTGTGTGGGCCATATCACACTCTGTGATGGCTCTCATTTAACCGGTGGAACCATACTGACAAAATCGCTCCTTGAGCCAGGTTCATATTCATCCGGCACAATGTTTAGTAAAACCCGTGAATGGAAAAAAAATGCAGTTCGGTTCAATCAACTGGATGACCTGGCTAAGCGAGTCAGGCAGCTGGAAAAAAAATTATAGCCGCCACTGTTATTGTCGCCCTGTAGAATATTGAGAAAAGCTGATGGATATTACTGAAATAAAGAAGCGGTTGCCGCACCGTTACCCCTTCCTACTGATCGACAGGGTGGTAGAGCTTGATCCCGGGAAGAGGATTCTTGCCTACAAAAATATTACCGCCAACGAAGAAGTGTTTAACGGACATTTTCCCAACGTGCCGATTTTTCCCGGTGTGATGATTATTGAAGCCATGGCTCAGGCTGCCGGTGTGTTGGGGTTCGTAACTGAGGACAAATATGCGGATGACAACGCACTGTATTTGTTCGCCGGCGTTGATGGGGTCCGCTTCAAACGGCAAGTGATTCCGGGGGACAGATTGATGCTTGAGGCGCAAGTTGATTCCGTCAAGCGGACAATCTGGCGATTTAAATGCCGCGCAACAGTTGATGATGAACTGGCTTGCGAGGCGACGATTTTATGCGCCCTGAAAACGTATTAGCTTATGTCTCTCATTGATCCCCGCGCCATTATTGACCCCTCCGCTGTATTGGGTGAAGGAGTTCATGTGGGCCCCTGGACCTTGATCGGCCCCGATACCATTATCGGCGCTGGTACGGTGATTCATTCTCATGTGGTGATTCGGGGCCTGACTACGATTGGAGAAAACAATCGAATTTTTCAATTCTCCACGATTGGCGAAGATACGCCTGATCTGAAGTACAAAGGTGAACCGACCCGTCTGAAAATTGGTGATAACAACACCATTCGGGAAGGCGTGACTATCCATCGGGGTACTATTCAGGATAAGGGTCTAACCTCAATTGGGAGCAATAACCTGTTGATGGCCTATGTGCATATAGGCCACGACTGTGTTGTAGGTGACAACTGTATCATGGTCAATAATGCGTCTTTGGCGGGACATGTTCATGTGGGTGACTGGGCGATTATTTCCGGGTACGCGTTGATCCATCAGTTCGTGTCCATTGGCGCCCATAGCTTTACTGGTGCTGCCGCCTACTTGACCCAGGATCTGCCTGCCTATGTTATGGCGGCTGGTTCACCAGCTGAGGCGAAAACCATCAATGTAGAAGGGCTTAAACGGCGCGGTTTTGACAGAGTAGCTATTGCGGCCATCAAACAGGGGTTCAAAATTCTTTACCGGCAGGGGTATGGCCTGCAGGAAGCCATAGGTTTGCTGGACACCCTGGCCAGGGAACATCCATCAGTAAAACTACTGGTTGATTCTGTTCGCGCCTCTTCACGCGGTATTCTTCGTTAGCCCATGTCATCACCCCTTAAAATTGGACTGGTTGCCGGGGAATCATCCGGCGATCAATTGGGTGCGGGCCTCATCAGGTCTTTAAAATTACACTACCCGGAGGCACAGTTTGAGGGCATTGGTGGCGATAGGATGTTGACCGAGGGTTTTCGCTCTTTATACCCCCTGGATCGTTTGTCAGTTATGGGCTTCATTGAGCCACTAAAACGGTTGCCTGAATTACTCGGTATACGCCGCCATCTCTATCAACACTTTGCCAACAACCGATTTGATCTGGTGGTGGGTATCGATTCTCCGGACTTTAACCTGGGGCTTGAAAAAAAGCTCAGACAACAGGGGTTGTTGACGGCACACTATGTCAGTCCCTCCGTTTGGGCCTGGCGTCAGGGCCGGGTAAAAAAAATAGCCAGTGCAGTGGATTTAATGCTGACACTTCTGCCGTTTGAAGCAGACTTCTATGAACAGCATGATGTCCCGGTGGTTTTTGTGGGCCACCCCCTCGCCGAGGAAATTCCTCTGGTTACAGACACCATTCAGGCCCGCAAGAGGCTGAACCTTCCGGAAGCCGGACGTATATTGACGCTGATGCCGGGTAGCAGGGCCTCTGAAGTCGATTCCCTGGGTCGATTGTTCCTTGAGGTGGCACAAAGCTGTCGTCGACAGTTACCCGGTTTGCACCTGGTTGTCCCCGCCGCCAGCCATGACCGCCTGGAACAATTAAATGGCCTGTTGAATGAATACCCTGCGCTGTCAGTCACGTTGCTCGAAGGCCAATCTCATTTGGCCATGGCAGCGGCAGATGTGGTGCTGTTGTCGTCCGGCACATCGACGTTAGAAGCGATGTTACTCAACAAGCCCATGGTAGTGAGTTACCGTCTGGGGAAATGGACGCATGCGCTGGTTTCCCGAATGCTGAAAGTCCCCTGGGTATCGTTACCGAATTTGCTTGCGTCGGAAACACTGGTGCCGGAGTTGCTTCAGGATAATGCCACCGTGGATAATCTAAGCGATGCTGTGTTGACGTATTTCCTGGACGAGAAAAAAGTTCTAGCGCTGCAGCACCGATTTGCTGAGATTCACCAAACGCTTCGACACGGCGGCAATCGAGCCGCGGCACAGGCATTAGTGGACCTGTTGGAGAACCGCAGGCGATGACTGGCTACCTGCTTCGTTATCGGGGGAAATTGCTGGCTGGGGTCGATGAGGTTGGTCGAGGGCCACTGGCAGGCGATGTTGTTACGGCTGCTGTGATTCTCGATCCCCGCAAGCCAGTGACTGGTCTGGCCGACTCCAAGAAACTTTCTGCTTCCCGTCGAAATCAATTGGCTGAGGAGATCAGGGAAAAAGCACTCAGCTGGCATATCGCTAGAGCCTCGGTGGATGAGATTGACCAATACAATATTCTTCGCGCTACCTTGATGGCCATGGTGCGGGCAGTTGATGGTCTGACGCTGAAACCTGAGTATGTGGCTGTCGATGGAAACCGGCTCCCTGACTGGGGTTATGCAGCTGAAGCGGTTGTCCGCGGCGATGATAAAGTTCCGGCAATCAGCGCAGCTTCTATACTGGCAAAGGTTTGTCGCGATGCTGAAATGTGTCTGGCGGAGCAGGCCTTTCCCGGTTACGGATTTGCCTCCCATAAAGGATACGGAACCAGAGCGCACCGCGAGGCTATTGCTTTGCTGGGCCCCTGCCTGATTCATCGAAAAACTTTTGAACCGGTAAAAAGTTTTTTGTCAGCCCGTCAGGGCCTGTTGACCTGATCGTCAGTGAACCTTCCCAGGTCGATCGGCTGCCGGACTCTGCGATGAGGGATTTTTTGCTATGCTAAAGGGGTAATACGCAAGTAGGTAACCACCGTAATTTTATTTCTAGAGCCAGGCAGGCCTGCCTCCCCCCCCGCCACCTATTTGGTTGGAAAGTGGCAATAGCCTACAAAAGAAGTGCTTGTCTGTCCGCAAAATCCCTATGACTATCGCTGGTCAATACCCAGTTGATATATTGGCTTTAATACGGGAATTTCAATGAAACAGTTAAGTGGTCACGATTCGGTTTATCTCTACGCTGAGACACCCTCTACACCCGGACATCTGGGGTTGCTCTATATTTATGATCAATCTACTGCTGAAACCGGAACGGTTCGTTTCAAAAGTATTTTACAACATATCGAGGAGCACCTGGACATATCACATGTCTTCCGCTCCCGCTTAATGAGAATGCCGTTGGATGTCGATCATCCCTACTGGGTGGATGATGAAAATTTTGATCTCGAATACCATGTTCGGCATCTTGCGTTACCGAAGCCTGGGGATTGGCGACAATTCTGTATCCTCGCTGCCCGATTGCACTCCCGGCCCCTGGATATGTCCAGGCCCTTGTGGGAGATGTATGTCATAGAAGGTCTGGACAATATCCCCTCAATGCCCAAGGGCTCGTTCGCTATCTATACCAAAATTCATCACTGTGCTGTGGATGGTGCGGCAGCCATTGACCTGGCTGGCTTGTTCCATGATAAGTCACCGGAACCGGATAGAGAAATTGTAGAGCGGCAATGGAAGCCACAGCCAAAGCCGAAATTGGGGACGCTACTGGTCAATACCCTGGTGAATAATACCCGGCATAACTTTGAAACCAGCTTTGACTTGATCAACATGCTACCGGCGTTCGGCAAAAAACTGCTCGCGAAAGCCCTGAGACAGGATATGGAGCCGAAGGAAACGGTTGTGAGGCCAGAAACCCGCTTCAATCGGGATCACGTTAGTCCTCACCGGGTATTCGGTGGTGTGGATTTTTCCCTTGAGGATATTCGTTCTATCAAGCGTGCCGTTAATGGCGCCACCGTCAATGATGTATTGCTGGCCCTGTGCGGGGGCGCATTGCACCATTACCTGCAAGACAAGGACGAGCTGCCGTATCATTCCCTGCGCGCGATAGTTCCGGTCAGACAGAACAGAAGAGACCGCAAAGGCAAACAAACCATGGCGGTGATGACACCGCCGTTACACACGCAGGTTGTTGACCCACTGGAGAGGCTTGAAGCGATTCAGTGGGATACGTCTACCAGCGCTGCTCTCGAGGAAGCTCAGGGGGCAAAAGATATGACCGACATCACCCGGCACATGCCATCCTTTACCTTGGCTCTGGGTATTGGCATGGCCACACACAGCCATTTGTCGCGAAAAACACTGGTGGGGATCGGCAATTGTGTCATGACCAATGTGCCGGGCCCTCAGTGGCCACTTTATATGCGAGGGGCGAAGCTGGTCTATGTGTCTGCGCTGGCGCCACTGGTGGAAGGGCTGACGCTGATGTTTAACGCCGTGAGCTACGACGGTCGCATCAGCGTCTCATTTCAGTCAGACAGGGACGTTCTGCCCGACCCCCAGCTTATGGAAGACTGTTGGCAGCGCTCTCTGGATGAGCTGCGCTGTGCGGCGACTCAACAGTGTGATGAGGCAGATGCACAGGTTATCCATAAGGTCAGAATTCCCAAAACCGCCAAGCGCAAACCAAATGCCAGTAAATCTGGTTCCTGAAAACGATTAGAGTTCGAAGTCAGTGCCCATCAAAACAGAGGAGAGAAGATCCGCCGTGAAAACATCGTTTGTGCACCTCCGCCTGCACAGTGAATATTCGCTGGTTGACGGAATGGTCAGGATCAAGCCGCTGGTGCAACAAGTGGTTAAGCTGGGCATGCCCGCAATCGCATTGACGGATGTCACCAACTTTTACGGACTGGTCAAGTTTTATCAGGCGGCTCAGGCCGTCGGAGTTAAACCCATTTGCGGAGCAGATTTGCAGATGAGTAGTCCGGTTCCCGATGGTTTGCCTGCCAGTGTCACATTGCTGGTAATGAATCAGCAGGGCTACCGCAATCTGACCAAGCTTATTTCACGAGCCTTTCAGGAGGGGCAACACCGGGGTGTTCCCTATGTTGAACGCCAGTGGATTAGTGAGGCAAGTGAGGGCTTGATTGTTCTGTCAGGTCGCCTGGGAGATGTGGGCCAGGCCATACTTTCAGGTAAGTCGGATTATGCCAAAGAGTTGCTGCAGGGCTGGCTGGCTGATTTTCCGGATCGATTTTATCTGGAACTCACCAGAACCGGTCGGCCGGATGAGGAAAATTTTATTCATGAATTGTTACCCATTGCCACAACGTACCAGTGTCCTGTTGTGGCAACGAATGATGTCCGCTTTCTTGACAGTGAGCAGTTTGAAGCCCATGAGGCACGGGTATGCATTGGCGAGGGCCGGGTACTCGGTGACCCTCGCCGGGAGCGACGTTACAGTGATCAACAATACCTGCGTTCGCCGGAAGAGATGGCCAAATTATTTTCCGATTTGCCGGAAGCACTGGAAAACAGTGTTGAGATTGCCAAACGTTGCACACTGGATTTAAAACTGGGTGAGCACTTTCTGCCGGATTACCCGATTCCAGAGGGTATGACGAAGGACAGCTTTTTCGAAAAAGCCTCCTTCGATGGTCTGGATAAACGTCTGGGCAGGCTGCTCGACCCGTCTGCTCCGGATTATCGGGCTCAACGCCAAGTCTATCTTGAACGTTTGCGATTTGAACTGGATATCATCATCCAGATGGGTTTTCCCGGCTATTTCCTCATTGTCATGGATTTTATCCGGTGGGCCAAAGACAACGATATTCCTGTCGGTCCGGGCCGCGGTTCCGGCGCCGGCTCTCTGGTGGCCTATGCGCTGGGCATCACGGATCTCGATCCGCTCGAATACGACCTGCTGTTTGAGCGTTTTCTCAACCCCGAGCGGGTATCGATGCCCGATTTTGATATTGACTTCTGTATGGACAATCGCGATCGGGTGATTGCCTATGTGGCGGATCGCTATGGCAGGGATGCGGTTTCCCAGATCATCACATTTGGCACCATGGCGGCCAAGGCGGTTGTTCGCGATGTGGCGCGAGTGCAGGGAAAGGCCTATGGCCTGGCAGATAAGCTATCAAAAATGATTCCACCGGATATCGGTATGACTCTGGAAAAAGCCGTTGCCCAGGAGGAGGTTCTGCGAGAGTTTCTTGAAAGTGATGAAGAAGCTCAGGAAATCTGGGAGATGGCGCTTCAGCTCGAAGGTGTCACCCGCAATGTTGGTAAGCATGCCGGTGGTGTCGTGATCGCGCCAACCACCCTCACAGATTTCGCGCCCCTGTACTGCGATGAAAACGGAGAAGGGTTGGTAACCCAGTTTGACAAGGATGATGTAGAGAAAGCGGGTCTGGTGAAATTTGACTTTCTCGGGCTGCGAACACTGACCATCATTGACGGGGCCATCAAAATGGTCAATCAACGCCTGGCAAAGGTCGGTGAATCCCCCATTGCTATTGACGCAATTCCGCTGGATGACGCGGCAACCTATGGCTTGATGCGGCGTGCGGAAACGACCGCGGTATTTCAGCTTGAATCCCGGGGAATGAAAGATTTGATCAAGCGGGTGGAGCCGAACTGTTTTGAGGATGTTGTCGCGTTGGTGGCGCTGTTCAGGCCCGGTCCACTGCAGTCGGGTATGGTGGATGATTTCATCAATCGCAAGCACGGCCGCGCCCAGGTGGCCTACCCGGATGCAAAATTTCAGCATGAGTCGCTGAAGCCTGTGCTGGGTCCGACTTACGGTGTAATTGTCTACCAGGAACAGGTCATGCAGATCGCTCAGGTGCTGGCTGGATACACGCTGGGTGGTGCTGATATGTTGCGCCGTGCCATGGGTAAGAAAAAGCCCGAAGAAATGGCCAAGCAGCGCAGTGTTTTCGAAGAGGGTGCTCGTCAACAGGGGATAGATCCCGAGCTTGCAGTGAGGATTTTTGACCTTGTTGAAAAGTTTGCCGGTTACGGTTTTAACAAGTCTCACTCCGCCGCTTATGCGTTGCTGGCCTATCAGACGGCGTGGCTGAAAGCTCATTATCCGGCAGAATTTATGGCGGCAGTGTTGTCAGCTGATATGCAGAATACCGACAAAGTGGTGACCTTGATTGATGAATGTCGGGCGATGGATCTCGTTGTGTTGCCACCGGATGTCAATCGAGGTCGATTTGCCTTTACTGTCTCTGATGACAATGAAGTGATTTACGGGCTTGGTGCCATCAAGGGCCTTGGTGAGGGGCCAGTCAACAGTATTATAGCCGCGCGTGAGGAGGGCGGCTCGTTCGGCGACCTGTTTGATTTTTGCGCCCGCGTTGATGGCCACAAGCTGAATAAGCGAGCCCTGGAGGCCTTGATACGGTGTGGTGCCTTGGACGCCATCGGGCCAACGGGAGAGATCGGCTATCGCCGGGCAGTGATGCTGGCAGCCAGTGAAGAAGCTGTGAAAATGGCTGAGCAAAACTCCCGTAATACAGATTCCGGCATGACAGATCTATTCGGTGACACACCCCAGGAAAGTGCCCCGGAAATTGGTTATCAGAGCTTTCAACAGCAGCGGGGGCTCAGTGCCAAGGAGCGCCTGCGGAGTGAGAAAGAAACGCTGGGTCTCTATCTTACCGGGCACCCGGTTGATGAATACCTGGAGGAGTTGAAGCATTTTGTGCACAGCCGCATAGCCGATCTTAAACCAGACAAGAAGAGCCAACTGGTGGCCGGCCTGGTGGTCGGCATGCGGGTCATCAAAACCCGGCGAGGAGACAACATGGCTGTGATTACACTGGATGACCGCAGTGGGCGCATTGAAGTGGCCATCTTCGCTGATGCCTACAAGGCCCATCGCGATAAAATTGAGAAGGATGCTTTGTTGGTGGTCGAAGGGCAGGTCGCTGAAGATGACTACACCGGTGGGCTGAAAATGCGGGCTGATCATGTCAGGAACCTTTTCGAAGCTCGGATCAATTACCTCAAAACCATTTCCCTGAATATCAATCAGGAGAAACTTGGCAGCACCTGTCTCGATCAACTGGCCGACATTATGTTGCCATTCAGTGGTGGAGGCTGCCCGGTGAGAATCAACTATCAATCGAGTACCGCCTCGGGAGAGATTATGCTGGGGGAGCACTGGACGGTATCGCCGGAGGACGATTTGTTGCACAAATTGAGGGAGTTGCTGGGTAACAATGGCATTCATCTCCGATTCTAGCCGGGTATGCATAACTTCCCGCTGCCATTACAATTGCCGTATGTCTGCCCTGAGAAGGCTGTAATCCAATTCCACGGACAAAAAAATCTATGAATCTCAATTACCTCGATTTTGAGCAACCAATTGCAGAACTTGAAGCAAAGATTGAAGAGTTGCAGCTGGTTGGTAATGACAACGAGCTGAATATTACCGACGAGGTAGCCAAACTCCGTGACAAAAGTCGGCGATTGACAGAGAAGATCTATTCCGACCTTTCGGCGTGGCAGATTGTACAGGTGGCCCGCCATCCCCAGCGCCCGTACACCCTGGACTACATCAGTCGGATTTTTACGGAATTTGAGGAATTGCATGGCGATCGGCACTTTGGCGATGACAGGGCCATTGTCGGAGGGGTTGCCCGCCTCGACGGCAAACCGGTGATGGTTATCGGCGAGGAGAAGGGTCGTGGTGTGACAGAGAAAGTCTATCGCAATTTCGGAATGCCAAAACCGGAGGGTTATCGCAAGGCATTGCGCCTGATGGAGATGGCTGAACGCTTTAAAATGCCTGTACTGACATTGATTGATACGCCGGGAGCATACCCCGGTATAGACTCTGAAGAACGCGGTATCAGTGAGGCGATCGCTCAAAACCTTGCAGTAATGTCACGTCTTAAAACACCGATTATCTGCACGGTTATCGGTGAAGGCAGCTCTGGTGGTGCGTTGGCGATTGGTGTTGGTGATTACCTAAACATGCTGCAATACGCTACGTATTTTGTGATCTCGCCTGAGGGATGTGCCAATATTATCTGGAAAACGTCTGCCAAGGCCCCGGATGCCGCTGAAGCGATGGGTGTAACATCCTCTGTATTACAAGAACTGGGCATCATTGATGAAACCATCCCGGAGCCAATGGGTGGTGCGCATCGGGATATTGAGGCTATGGCCAATACGCTCAGGGAGCGGTTATCACAGCAAGTTGACCAACTATTGGAGACGCCCATAGATGCCCTTCTGGAAAAGCGCTATGAGAGGCTGATGGGTTACGGGAACCACTGAAAATATTATTCACTATAAAGGCATTATATCGGGTAACTCTCTCCTGGTGGATTGGAGCGTAGTATCGGTTATTTGTGGTGGGCGGAGAGTACAACCAGTGTGCCAACCCTTTGCCCTCTCAATTCTATGGGGAGGCGTAACTGTTCGAGAAGCCAGGAAGGTGTATGGGCGGGGGCATCCGGCATTTCGAGATCCAGTGCCGGCAACCTGCATTGAGGCGTGAGCACCAGGTCTGCTCCGAGTGTTTTTAGCGTGGTATGTGCCTGGTTGTTAGCTTTTACCAGCCGACCCCGGCGATCAAAGGCCAGTAACCCTTCGGTTTTCCAGCCCAAGAACATGGTCTTGGTCGCTTCGATAACGTTGTTGCGAGATTTAAAATACTCCTTCGCCAGATTGGACTCGATGAGTCGCGCAGCCATAATGGCGAAATCCAGGGCATTGCTCTGATAGCTGTCCGTCAGCCCGGATAAATCGACCGCTCCCAACACCCGGCCATCGTGCGGATCCCTGATGACATCTGCGGAACAGGTCCAGTGTTTGATACCTGCGCAGAAGTGTTCTGCACCATACAGCTGAACAGGTTCGGCTGCTGCCAATGCCGTGCCGATAGCATTGGTACCCGCTGTTTTTTCATCCCAGACCCCACCCTGAATCAAGTTGATGTCGCTGGCATGACTCAGCACATTGTCATCCGCATGAATATCGAGAATGAGCCCCTCTGAATCGGCCAGAAGGATAAGACTGTTCGAGCGAAACAACACCTCTGAAGCACGTTTCATGATAGGTTGGGCCGCACGCATGAGATCTGTCTGTAAAAAACGACGATACTCAAGCAGACTATTATCGCTAATCAACGGTGCATGTTGTAACTCCGGATCAATATGTGATTGTTGGCAACGGCGCCAGGAATCCTCGACCACCGGCCGGATAAAATCACTGGGATAAGATTGGTCGACGACAAATTTTTCCCAGACCGACAACAGTTGATTGTGCTGTTCCGGATCGCTCAGCATCTGTGTGCGATCACGCATTTGTGCAGTAGCCAGGGCGGCCTGTTCTCGGGTATAAAAACGATTATTCTGGACGAAGCCGGAGATTACACCGGGTTTCACCGAGTTGACCTTGCCATTTTTCTGGCGGGAGACAATCAGTTCGGCGGGCAGGCCATCCAGAACATGCATGGGTGCCTCGCTGCCGTTGGGAAATTTTGAAGGGTGAACCGTGGCGGTTTCCATGTCGTAAAAAGCCGGTTTGAAACCCCAGGCCCGGCTCTCTTCACTGATGCCTCCGGTGCCGCGGAATGCATCATTTTCATCCCGCAGTGCTTCGACTGTTAGTTCACCTTTGTAGAGTTTCCGCCCTTTTTTTTGGGGTTTGCTCTCTTCTTTTTGTGAATAATTGGCAGACATAGGGAAATACCTCTAGCCCAACGTAAACCATATAAAAATTTACGTCTCTGTAAAAGTATAGACTAGCAAGCTCGCTTATCGTTGCCAGTGTTCATCTGCTAGACAGGAATATGGTGAAATTGCCCATAGTGCCATATTCGGTAGCCTTGCCTTGGCTGACGGTAGCCATTAACGTAGGGAACTGACTTCCACAGATCTCAATCATGACCTATATCCCAGACCTCCTTGTTCCCTATTTGCCCAGGCTGCGCGGGGCCAGCCACTGCTATGTAGGTTATAGCGGTGGTCTCGATTCCCATGTTCTACTCGTGTCGCTAGTCAGGCTCTTGGGGGAAAATGCGGTTAGTGCTATTCATGTCAATCATCAGTTATCGGCAAATGCGAAAAGCTGGGAACAGCATTGTCAGAAGGTTTGTGACGGGCTTGGAGTGACCTTAAGTATCGAGCAGGCTTCTGTCGTTGTGAACGGTCATGGTGTTGAGGAAGCCGCCAGAACTGCCCGCTATGGGGCTTTTGAAAAACTTCTCCCACAGGATTCCCTGTTGCTGCTGGGTCACCATGCCGATGACCAGGTTGAAACAGTGCTTTATCGGCTGCTGCGGGGCAGTGGGCCGAGAGGCTTGGCTGGGATACCTGCCTCACGCTACCTGGGTAACGCAGAGTTATTGAGACCACTGTTACCTTTCTCCCGGTCGGACCTGGAACAATATGCCCTTGCTGAAGGGTTGGTCTGGATAGAAGATGAGAGCAATGAAGATGTATCCTTTGACCGCAATTTTCTGCGCCACAAAGTGATCCCGGCTCTGGCTGAACACTGGCCGGATTATGCCACCAGGGTCGCCCACAGCGCCCGATTGTGCCGTGAGAGTGATCAGTTATCCGATATGCTGGCAGCACAGGATTTGATAGCCGTCTATGAACACAGGGAGCGGTTGGGGTGGAGTATCAGTCTCGAGGCACTGATGTCTTTTGATGAGTTGCGCCAGGCGAACCTGTTGCGACACTGGGCCAGCCGACATGATCTGGCACAACCGGGTCATAAAATCATCGATGCTGTGCTTCACGAGCTGTTGCCTGCGAAGGCTGATGCCGAACCATTGGTAAGCTGGGCGGGGATCCAGTTGCGCCGGTACCAGCGCCGCCTTTTTTTGTTGCCCGGTGACCCCGATATCCCTGACCATCTACCGATCTCGCTGCAATGGGATGGCAGGGGCACGTTGGAATTGCCAGATAAGAGCACATTGAGCTTTCGTCTGGAGCAGGGACGTGGGATCAGGTTGAAGACAGATATTGATACCTTTGAGGTGCGTTTTCGCAATGGTAGTGAACGCTGCAAGCCGGTCGGGCGCAGCGCATCCAATACACTCAAAAAGTTGTTTCAGGAATATGGTCTGGAGCCCTGGTTGCGTGGCCGGATACCCCTGCTTTATCGCGATGATGTATTAGTGGCAGTTGGTGATTTGTGGGTTTGCGAAGGCTTTCAGGTGCCCCCGGATGAGCAGGGTTGCTCGGTGCAATGGGACTTCAGATCGTAATATTCATTGAGCGATTCAAGGGTTTCTGGTAGTCTGATTCCCCATCTCGAAACCGGTGGGCGTCACTCTGAATCATCTCCTGATTAAATAAAA
>NVUM01000020.1 GCA_002733125.1 Porticoccus sp. | reverse complement strand
AACCAAGAGCTTCACTACCACCATTTGATCTGGATTAAGTAAACAGAATCATCGACTTGCGCTAGATCAATACACCTTAATGATTATTGGCTCAGAAAGTACTGGAGGCTTGTGCGGGACATGGGAATGGTCTCCGAGTAATAATTGTAGTCTATGCTCTCCCTGGGGCAGCTCAATACTCACTTCAGTCTGGCCACCACCAAAATGACGGTGTTGATCGTCAGCCGGGATCGGCTTATCCATATCTGGCAACTGTTGGACGTTGACCAATAGATGATGGTGCCCTGTATGCTCCCGTAGCACACCCGCAGGAGCAACACCGATACCACGCAGGCCGAATCGTACCGTTACCGGACTGCTCACAGTTTCTCCGTCTTTGGGCGAAATAATGTAGGCCTTCACACCACCAGAGTCTGTCGCTCCACCCGCATGGATTGTCGGTGACAAAATCACCAGTGCTGCAATCAAAATACCTGTTATTTTTTTCATCTTATACCTCGTTATCGTCATCCACGAATCGTTGTTAGCTATACAGCATTGCAAATGAGAGGGATGCGTAGAAATGCGATTTTCCGAAATCAACCATTTTTTCCCATACAGGCCGGTGACGAAGGCGCACTCTCCTGCTCTCGCCATTCGTCAGGTGTGAAGATATGCAGTGACAGAGCATGGACGCCGCCAGCCAGCTCAGTAGATAGCAGCTGGTACACCCGCTGATGGCGCTGTACGGCCCGCATCCCCCCAAATAAATCAGAGACGATGACCAGTTTAAAGTGCGTTTCTGAATCTGCGGGGACTGCATGCATGTAACTCTCGTTGAGCACTTGCAGGAAATCCGGTGTAAACGCCGCAGTCAGTTTGTTTTCGATGGTCTGTTGAACTTGCAAGGTCACCTCGGATGAATATGAATTGTTTAACGCGGAACAGCATAAATGCGACGACTATTCGAGCAGGGTCATGGTCGGGGAATTGGTGTCAACTCACACCTCGATCAGGAGAAAGCCAGTCAACACCGGATTCCTGTCAGGTATACCCATGCTCTTCGACTATACTGGCAGGCCCTGTATCCATCAACAGCAACCACTGGCTTTTTGGATACGGGGGGCTACAATCCCGTTTTCATTTAACAAGACACACCCTGCCATATGAGTATTAAAACCCTGATTGAACAACGCGTAAGGGCTGCCATGTCGGCATCGGGCATTCCTGATGATTGCCCAACCAATATCACACTCAGCACCAGACCCGAGTTTGGTGACTTTCAGGCCAATGGCGCCATGGCGGCGGCCAAGCGACAAAAAAGCAACCCGCGGGACTTGGCAGCCGGGATTGTCAAGCATCTCAACCTGAATGATATTGCCGATCATGTGGATATTGCCGGCCCCGGATTTATTAATATTCGCTTGTCAAACCGCTTCATTGCCGACCAACTACAAACACTGAGTGAAGATGAAAAGCTCGGCGTACAGGTGTCGAATCAACAAAAAATTGTCGTTGACTATTCCGGGCCCAACCTGGCCAAGGAAATGCACGTGGGCCATCTGCGCAGCACGATTATCGGCGATGCTGTGGTTCGCACCCTCGAGTTCCTGGGCCACGACGTAGTTCGCCAAAATCACATGGGGGATTGGGGCACCCAATTTGGCATGCTGATCGCCGAGCTTGAGGAACATTTGGGTGAAGGGGAGCGGCCTGAACTGGCTCTGGGAGATCTGGAGGTTTTTTATCAACAGGCCAAACAGCATTTTGACAAAGATGAACAATTTGCGCAGAAGGCTCGTCAATACGTGGTCAAACTGCAATCGGGTGACCACCACTGTCGCCAGCTTTGGCAGCGTTTTATCGACATTTCAATCACACACAGTGAGGCCGTCTACCTGAATCTTAATATCACGCTGAAGCACAGTGATATCAAGGCAGAAAGCGCCTACAACGACGATCTGGCAGGGATTATTGAATCGCTAGAGCAACAGCGACTGCTCGTTGAAGACCAGGGCGCCAAAGTCGTCTTTCTGGAGGAACTTGCAGACAAAGAAGGAAAGCCCAGCCCCGTCATTGTGCAGAAATCTGACGGGGGTTTTCTCTACGCAACAACTGATCTTGCTGCACTGCGTCACCGCAGCATGACATTACATGCGGATCGCATTCTGTACTTTATCGATGCCAGGCAATCACTGCATATGAAACAAGTATTTACACTGGCAAAGAAGGCCGGATTTGTGAATACAGAGATAACATTGGAACACCTCCCCTTCGGCACCATGATGGGGAAGGACGGCAAACCGTTCAAAACCCGTACTGGAGGGACCGTCAAGCTCACAGAACTACTCCAGGAAGGTATCGAGCGCGCCTGCACGCTAGTGAGAGAAAAGAACCCCGAACTCGGCATCGATGAAGTTGCCGCCATTGGACGAAAAGTGGGCATTGGTGCCATCAAGTACGCAGATTTGAGTAAAACACGCACCAACGACTACATTTTTGACTGGGACAGCATGCTCAGCTTCGAGGGCAACACCGCTCCCTATCTACAATATGCCTATACCCGAATCCGCAGTATTTTCCGCCGAGCTGACATCAACTTCGATTGTTCGACAGGAAACATTGCTCTCACGACACAACAGGAAAAAGACTTGGCTCTGAAACTTCTACAGTTTGGGACGACTCTTGAACAACTGGTCCTTGATGGCTATCCCCATATTCTTTGTAATTATCTTTACGAACTAGCCAGCAGTTTCATGACATTCTATGAGCACTGTCCGATCCTTAAGCAAGATGTGGCAGAAGACACTCGATCAAGCCGCCTCGCCATTGCCCAGCTCACCGCCAAGATCATGGCCAAGGGCCTCGATCTGCTGGGCATTGAGGTAATGGAGAAAATGTAAGGCTGTTCGAAGAAATATTGACCGGGAATGACTTTTGGTTCTCCAAACTGTTTTTGACTTCGCTCAGGATCCGACTAACCTTTAATTATGGTGACAGAAACAGGCACAGCACCTATCAAGGTGGAAAAAAAGCTCCGCTATTCCGGTACTGACTTCTGGATCAAAGTCAGGCATGCAGCAAAAACAGCTGGCCGTGAATTAATTGAGAAGTGTTTGTGGCTCCATTATGCCGCCAGAAGGCCGGATACTCCGGCCTGGGCCAAGGCAACGGTATACAGTGCCTTGGCCTACTTTATTCTACCTACAGACACCATTCCGGATTTCATCCCCGGAGGCTACACGGATGACCTTGCGGTTATCGCTGGCGCGGTTGCCACCCTTGCCGGTTATATCGATCAACAGGTGAAAGATCGTGCGCAACAACGTCTTGCTCACTGGTTCGGCTGAATACTCGCTAATAAATCTGCCGACCTGGCAATCGAACTAGCGATTAACCAATACATGCTCCCTGATTAATGTATCGAAAGCCTCACCGCTGAGAATGTCCTGCTCTATCAGGACTTCACGGATAGTCTGGTTTTGTTGCTGGGCATGTTTGGCGATCTCGGCTGCCTTGTCGTATCCCAATTCAGGGGCCAATGCTGTCACGATCATCAGGGATCGCTCTACATTGTTTGCCAACTGAGCGGCGTTACAGCCCATCCCAGTCAGACAATAGCGGCTAAAGTAATCCGCACCGCTGCCCAACAGCTCAACTGAGGTCAACACGTTATGGACAATCAATGGTTTGAATACATTTAACTGCAAATGCCCCTGGGAGCAGGCCATGGCAACGGCCGCATCATTACCAATCACCTGAGCCGCAATCATGGTCAGTGACTCAATCTGGGTTGGATTTACCTTGCCGGGCATAATCGAGCTGCCAGGTTCATTTGCCGGCAGTTGTATTTCAGAAAGCCCTGCTCTAGGGCCGCTGGCCAGCATCCGCAAATTATTACCGATCACCATAAAATCAGCAGCAATCTGGCGCAAGGCGCTGCTGACACGCAACATCGCATTATGCGTCGACAGGGCAGCAAACTTATTAGGTGCCGTCACGACAGGCATACCCGTCAACTCCCGCAACTGCATTATCACAGCCTCCTGCCAACCACCAGGCGTATTTAACCCGGTACCGACAGCTGTACCGCCAATAGCCAGTGGCAGCAGATCCTGTTTTGCCTGCTGTAACTGCTTCAGACTGAAGTCCAGCTGTGCAACATAACCGCTGAACTCCTGGCCCAATGTCATGGGCGTCGCATCCATCATATGGGTTCGCCCCACTTTCCACTGCGCTGAGAATTCGTGCTGTTTTTTGGCCAGGGCATCCCGGAGAGTTGTCAAATTTGGCAGCAGCACTTTTTCCAAAGCTGACAGGACGGCCAGATGCATAGCAGTTGGAAACACATCATTCGAGGACTGGGAACGATTGACGTGGTCATTTGGATGAATCGGCGTTTTCTCGCCGCGCTTGTGGCCCGCCAGTTCATTGGCACGGTTGGCAACCACCTCATTCATATTCATATTGCTCTGTGTACCACTGCCACTTTGCCAGACGGGCAGCGGGAACTGCTCATCATGCCTGTGACTCAGCACTTCGTCACAGGCCGCAACAATCAGTGAGGCCTGCTCGGACTGCAGTTCAGCAAGTTCCAGATTGGCCAGGGCGGCAGCCTTTTTTACCAGGGCAAGTGAGTGAATGACGCCGCGAGGCATTGAGTAGCCAAGATTGGGAAAGTGTCCTATTGCCCGTTGCGTTTGCGCACCCCAAAGTGCGTCTTCAGGAATTTGAATCTCTCCCAGGGAATCACTCTCAGTTCTAGATGTCATGCCAATTTCTCCCTTTTCATTGACTAGCATGGACCAATAACAGAGGTACTGCGATGTTTTCAAATTAAGCATTCACAATCTGAGTAATAGCTCAGAGTAATAATACTGGCACCTATGATCTCCCATAGAGGTCATAACGTAACTTCATCATCAGTAGAATTGACCAGATCGTCAGAATTGATCGATTATTATGCACTTTGTTTATTTTCGACGATGACAGTTAAATAGGTATTGTTATTTTAAATTGAATTTTCACTCTTAACATGCTAAAAGCAATAATAATTTTTGATGTATCAATCAGGCGAATAGTCATACTGGGAGCCACCATGATTTTTACGACAGAAGACCTACGTTACTTGGTCATCAGAGAAACACTTCGTTATCTTAACGAATGGAGCGCCGCCAAAGAAAATCTTCTGGTTGGTACAGCCGCACAGGAATCCGGTCTCGGTGGATGGCACCAGGGAAAACGCGTTGGTCTCTATCGCATTACGCCAGCAAGACATCAGGCAGTTTGGGACAAATATTTGATCCATCACCCGCACATGGCCAGTGAAATCCGTGGACTGGCGGGCCAGCATAGTTTCCTGAAGGATCCCCATGCAGAATTGATTACAAATCTCAAGTACGCTACAGCCATTGCCTGGATGATTTATCGTCGCTCGGAGCAGGCACTACCTAAGGCCCATGATATCAAAGGACTTGGAGCATACTGGTTACGTCACTTCCACCCGAAATACCCAGGATCCCCTGATGATTTCGTGACTAGCTATGCATTGTTAGTTGAAGATAGACCGCAGGCTGCAGCCTGATTGATAAGCAATGGTCATAGACAGGAAAACTATTACTTCTTCTTAACGTGTTTCATCAACCGCCTTTTTTTGGCTAACTGTCGAGTCGTTAGTTGGTTCTTTTTTCCCGCAAACGGGTTTTCTCCCGAACGAAACTCAATCTTAATCGGTGTGCCTTGCAGGTCGAGGGCCTTGCGAAACACTTTTTCCAGGTAACGGGCATAGTGACTGGGCACGTCCGCTGTCTGGTTACCATGTATGACGATCAATGGAGGATTCTGTCCACCAGCATGGGCATATCGGAGTTTGATGCGACGCCCTCTCACCAGGGGAGGCTGATGCTCAGTCACAGCATCCTGCAAAATCCGGGTTAGACGGTTAGTGCCCAACTTGTCCGTTGCCGAAGCGTACGCCTTCTCGATGGATTTGTAGAGATGCCCGACACCAGTCCCATGGAAAGCTGATATAAAATGAATATCCGCAAATTCGACAAACCTCAGACGGCGTTGTAATTCTGTTTTGATTCTGGCCTTGGCATCAGCATCCAAACCATCCCATTTGTTTACCGCCACCACTAATGCTCTGCCCGACTCGATCGCAGTGCCCATAAGATGCATGTCCTGATCGACAAGCCCTTCATGAGCATCAATCAGCAACACCACCACATTGGCATCTTCAATCGCTTGCAGGGTCTTTACGATGGAGAATTTCTCCACCGTCTGAGAAACATTTTTACGGCGTCGGATACCCGCGGTATCAATCAGCGTATAGGATTTTCCATCCCGCTCGTAGTCGATATAAATGCTGTCCCGGGTGGTGCCAGGCAGATCAAAGACAATGACGCGATCCTCGCCGAGCAAGCGGTTTACCAGAGTGGATTTACCCACATTGGGACGACCGACAACGGCAATCTTGATGCGCCGCTCTATATCGGCCTGAATCGGCTCCTCTAACTCGGGAAAGGGCTCCAGTACCGTCTCCATAAGGTGCCTGACACCGCGCCCATGGGTAGCTGTGGTGGGAAATACATCCGAAAACCCCAGTTCGTAGAATTCAGCAATGGCGACATCGGCATTCACCCCGTCAATCTTGTTCGCTACCAGATAGACCAGGCGGCCTTTTTCACGAAGATAGGTGGCTAAACGCCGGTCAACGGGAGTCAGACCATCACGGCTATCCACGATAAGCAACACAGCATCTGCTTCATCAACAGCCAGCATCGACTGTGCCGCCATCGCCGTGTCAATACCCTCTTCTTCTCCTGTTATGCCGCCGGTATCAATCAACATATACCTGCGGCCAAACATTTCCCCTTCACCATATTTACGGTCTCGGGTTAACCCCGGGTAATTGGCAACAAGGGCATCGCGGGTTTTCGTCAGACGGTTAAAAAGCGTAGATTTTCCTACATTGGGCCGTCCAACCAGAGCAATTACCGGAATCATTTATTTATACCCATTGATGGTTTCTTAGCTCGGTGAATGGCTATTAGCAACACCAGCATACAACTGGCCGGCAAGGACTGCCTATGCAGAGATCTCAAAGTATCAAACAGATCGGCTGTTCAATGGCGGTTTCAGTCAAACTGATAAGCGGTCAACCCGCCACCGTTATCTTGCACATAAAGTTTTTGTCCGTCAGCAATCATGGGAGCAGTAACCCCATCACCATCAACTTTCACCCGTGCAACAAATCGGCCATCAGTTTGTGATAGCAAATGAAGGTAACCCTCTGCATCTGCCACTGCCAGATTGGCTTCAATGGTAACCGGACTGTTTAACTTACGTAATCTCAGCTGATCATTACTCCAGAGTGTCTGTCCACTATTACCTCTGATTGCACGGACTTCATCGTCTTTCTGCACTGAATACACCTGTCCAAGACCGTAGGCCAAGTCATGAACTGAAGAAGAATCCTGGTACCAGATACCACGTCCTGTGGCCTTTGCAATAGCACCAACCCGCCCCTGATAAGAAGAGGCATAGACCACCTCATCCACCAGCACAGCACGTCCATCAATATCAATCAGTCGCTCAAGCTCGGTTCGGCCCTGAGGAATGGCCAGCCGATTCTCCCAAAGGAGAGAACCGGAGTCAGCTGCCAACGCCACGATTTTTCCATTTGCAAAACCGGCTATCAGCATATCGTCTGACAGAATCGGGGGACTGGTGCCTCGCAGGGTTAGAATAGGGGAGTCAATTTCATACTGCCATCGCCTTTCACCATTGGAGGCTTGTAAGCCCACCAGCTTTCCATCATGGCTTTGCACGACGACAACGGCGTTATTCACTGCCGGAGCGGCCAAAACTTCACTCGTAACCCGGGCACTCCATCGTTGTTCGCCGGTTTCGGCTTCCAACGCAAATACATCACCATCTGTGCCCGCCACAACCAGCAGGTTACCGCCGAGGCCAACTCCACCAGCCAGTGGTGAATCGAGGCTTTTTTTCCAAATCTGCTTACCTGTGCCCGCATCAACTGCAACAACATTACCACCACTATCTGCGGCATAGATAACGCCAGCAGCCAATACCGGGCGAATCCCGCCGTTGATGGACGTATACTCACCCAAGGTGTTGGTCGACCACAGTTTGGTTATGTTTACTTCCTGTTCAAAAGCAACGAGTGCCGCCGGGCCGGTTTTTTCTGACGCATTGCCGCTACTGCCGAGATTTTTTAAGGGGCCACAGCCTGAAACCAGTAATGAGGCAAGAAAAAGGCATAACAGGTTTCTCATTCCTTGTTCTCCGAGGAAGCACCCATCGAAATAGCCTCGTTTTCTGAAGCCGGAGCCACATGCTTCAGCTTGAGTTCGATAATGGAGCGGCTCTGGTTGTCATTTTGTGCAACAGACTGCAAAGCCTGCAGGTAAGCGCTGTGAGCAGAATCCCGATCATCTTTCATCAAATAAAAATCACCCCGCGCTTCGGCATAGGCACTGGTCATCGTTTTTGCATCCTTGATATTCAGCATTTCTATGGCAGCATCTATATTTCCCCGGACAGCTTCAATACGTGCCAATCTCAACCCTATCACCAGTGACAGCCCCTCATCAGCTCCTTTGTCTGCCCAGTGTAGCTGCTCGGCAGCTGTTTCAAACTCACCATCTTCGACAGCCAGCCTGGCCAATAACATAGCGGCATAACGGGCATACTGTGTTCCTGAATAATCTTTTTTTAGCTGAACAGCCAGATCACTGATTTCATCTTTTTGGCTATCATTGAGGCGCTTACCAGGGTCAACCAGCGCAGTGTCCATCATTTGCTGATAGATAATGGAAGCAGCCTGCGCCGTTTTCTCACTATAGCCTTTCCAGAACTCCCACCCGAAATAACCACCGGCAGCCAATACGACAACGACAATCGTGGAAAGACCATTTTCTTTAAACCAGCGTTTAAAACTTTCAAGCTGTTCCTCATCACTGAGATGTTCCGCCACAACTAGCTCCTGTTAACCAAAAAAATACGCTTTAAAAACGCCACCGCACTATCAATGGCAATGCTTTCCTGCGGTCTGTCTTCACGCAGAAATTTAACCGTAACGCAATCGTTGACCACTTCATCCTCACCAAGGATCAGGGCCACCAGCGCGCCACTCTTGTCAGCTCTCTTCACTTGTGCCTTGAAACCACCACCGCCACAGTGGTTAAGTAGGCGCAATTGTGGGCACTGAGTCCGCAGCTTTTCACCCAATTGAATGGCTTTACCCTGCACGTCACCTACTGCAACCAGATAGACGTCCAGTTGCCGGGCGATACTATCCGGCACCACACCAGCCGCGTCAAGCAACAATACCAACCGCTCCAGCCCCATGGCAAAACCAACGGCAGGGGTGTGTTTGCCTCCTAACTGTTCAACCAGGCCATCATAGCGACCACCGGCACAGACGGCTCCCTGGGCCCCCAACGCATCGGTAACCCACTCAAAGACAGTCTTGCCATAATAATCAAGACCTCTGACAAGGCGATTATTTATCTGATAGGGCACACCGGCCTGATTGAGCAATGCCTGCAATTGCCGGAAATGGAACAATGATTCCTCATCCAGGAAATCGTCCAGAACGGGCGCTCCATCAAGAACGGCTTGAACTGCCGGGTTTTTGCTGTCGAGGATACGCATCGGATTGCTGTGCAGCCGCCGCTGGCTGTCTTCATCCAGACTGCCCTTGTGTCGCATCAGATACTCGACCAGCGCATCACGATAGAGCGCCCTCGATGCCGTTGTGCCCAGAGAGTTGATCTGAAGGATAACCTGCTGGTCAATGCCAAGCTGTTGCCAAAGTCGCCATGTCATTGCCAGCAATTCGGCATCGATATCGGGACCATTGAGGCCAAACACTTCGACACCTATCTGGTGAAACTGTCGAAGACGACCTTTTTGAGGACGCTCATAACGGAACATCGGTCCCTGATACCAAAGCCGTTGAGTCTGATTATAAAGTAGGCCGTGCTGTTCACAGGCACGAACACAACCTGCTGTACCTTCAGGACGCAGGGTAAGACTCTCACCATTGCGATCATTAAAGGTATACATTTCCTTTTCGACAATGTCCGTCACCTCCCCTATTGAACGCTTGAACAGATCAGTCGATTCAATGACCGGAAAACGAATTTCCCGGTAACCATATCGTGCCAGTAAATCCGCAACTGAGCGTTCGAGGTATTGCCAAACAGGTGACTCTTCGGGGAGTAGATCATTCATACCCCGAATGGATTGCATTTTTTTCATCAGGATTTCGCTATCAGATTTTCTTGTTGTGCCGCTTTGAGGGCAGCTTTGTTGCGAATTAAGTTTTCAAGCTCATCCACCAAATTGTTCTGGGAAAGCTTCTGGCTTGGCTTGCCATCGATATAAACCAGGTTATTGGGCGTACCTCCAGTCAGGCCGAGGTCGACTTCCTTTGCTTCTCCCGGGCCATTGACGATACAGCCGATAACAGCCACATCTATCGGAGTCGTAATATCTTCAAGACGTAACTCCAATTCATTCATGGTTTTGATGACGTCAAAATTTTGTCGGGAACAGCTGGGGCAGGCTATAAAGTTAACCCCTTTGCTACGCAATCTGAGACTTTTCAGCATGTCCCAGCCGACCTTAACCTCCTCCACGGGGTCGGCGGCAAGCGATACGCGGATGGTATCACCGATACCATCCATCAAAAGCAAACCAAGACCAATAGAGGATTTGACCGTTCCACCACGCAAGCCACCTGCTTCAGTGATCCCCAGATGCAAGGGGTTATCAATCATAGTGGCAATTTTTCGATACGCGGCCACAGCCATGAAAATATCTGAAGCTTTCAGGCTCAGCTTGAAGTTATGAAAGTTGAGCTTGTCGAGAATCTCAACATGCCTCATCGCGGACTCAACCAGTGCGTCCGGCGTCGGCTCACCGTATTTTTTTTGTAGATCTTTTTCCAGCGAGCCAGCATTGACACCAATCCGGATCGGAATATTCAGGTCCCGCGCTTTATCAACGACAGCCTGAACACGTTTTTCACGTCCTATGTTGCCCGGATTTATGCGTAGACAGTCCACCCCGAGATCTGCCACTCTGAGGGCAATACGATAATCGAAGTGAATATCGGCCACCAAAGGCACCGCAACCTGTTTGCGGATAGCGCCAAACGCCTCTGCCGCCTCCATAGAGGGCACGGACACCCTGACAATGTCAGCACCTGCGGCAATCAGCCGATTGATCTGTGAGACCGTGGCCGCCACGTCAGTAGTTTCTGTATTAGTCATGCTTTGAATGGTTATAGGCGCATCACCACCCACAGGCACATTGCCCACCATAATCTGACGTGATTTTCTTCTTACAATGGGTGACAGGGATTGCATAACCTTTCAATTTTCCAGATCAGATTCAAGACCGACGTTAATAAAAGCCGTATTATCTGCAGCGATATTGGATACCGGCACCACTTTACCGCCGTAATGAATTTCCACACCCTGCGCATAACCCAAGTTCACTTTAAAAGGTGCATCACCGGTTACCTCTAGTCGTGTTCCCGATGGCTGGAGGTCAGCAAGCAAAAGATCACCAGCGGCATCGAACACCTCTATCCAGCTCTGTTGGGTGACGTTGATCGTCATCGTCTGCGGATTATCCTGCTTATCTATCGCATCGGATGACCCCTTGATCTTGACCTCCTGATCCATCATTGAGGCCATTGCCGGTTTCATACTGAGAACAGTGGATTTTGCTGAACCGAGCAACGGTTTGCCACTGTCCAAAAAAGGTAATTTAACTTTATCAGCCACTTGAATGACCAGCAGTAATGCAATCAAAATCAAAATGGTCACCACCACCATAGGAAGGACATTTTTTAAGAAACGGCCGATTCTATTTGGTGCGGGCGGGAATTTTATGGCGGGTTCTCGCTGATAAATACCCTGCTCACTCATCGACTGCTCGAGGTTTAGAAGCAACTCCTGATCAGGGAGGCCCAATAAGGCACAGTAGCTTTTGACGTAACCTTTGACGAAAAGAGGCGATGGCAAACGGTCAAAATCATCATTTTCCAGCGCATTCAAGGTCGCCCTCGTTATACCGATTCCCCCAATGACGTCCTCGATACTTAGCCCGCGCTCCCTTCTGGTCCGACGCAGGACTTCCCCTGGCGAAGTTTTTTCCGGCACAGGTTGCTGCAATGGTTCTTCGCTAAGGTTTTTGCTCATTATTCAACCAGTTTTTGTATTCCTGATTCTCCCGCGAATCAGGAAAAAGGTTCCTCAACACCAGCCCCTGACTAGCCTCTGCATCACTATTACCCAGTTTATCCGCAAGCCTGACTCCCAGCCAAAGACCCCGGGGAGTAGGGCTGTTTCTGGTACTGTTGTATTGGTTTAACCGTTGCTGTGCCAGTTGATAGTCACCCCGCCTGAAAGCCAGATCAGCCAACTCGATATGTGCCAGAGACATTCGTGAATCCAGATCCAGCGCTTTCTCAAAAGCAGATTCAGCCTCTGACAGCTTGTTTAGCTGTAGCGCCGTCACACCAACCTTGAGAAAAAGTTCAGCTCGCCTGGGGTAACCGAGGTCCTCGGAGCCTTTCAGAAACTGATCATAGGCATCTTCGAAGCGATCCATGTTCAACAGGAACATACCGTAGTTATTGCGCCCTCGGGTAAATTCCGGGTCGTAGCTCAGTGCCTTCCGAAAATGACTCTCTGCTTCTTCAAACTCTTTTTCCTGTTGATATAACAATGCCCAGGCGTCGTGCACAGCAGGAGAACTACTGTCTACCTCCATCGCTTTGTTGAGATGGAAACGGGTGCGCTCATGATCACCCCCCGTCAAATACCCCATCGCGAGATCAAGGCGATTTTCCAGTACCTTCTGCTTATCAACACCGGTACTACTCTTTGTCGTCGCACAACCGACGGAAAGCAACACAGCCAGCAGCCCGACAACAACAAATACCGAGGACAATTTCAGCTTCATACGCATGCCGCCTGTGACCCACTCGACGTTATAATCAACCCACAAACCTCACGGGCACTACTTGCTGTTCTTGTTGATAGCGTTGACTGCGACGGGTCCTGTCGTTCACCGTACCGGCGAGCTGGCCACAGGCTGCTGCAATGTCGTCTCCACGAGTCGTTCGGACAGTCACGGTATATCCCTCCTGATGAAGGATATCCCTGAAACGATTCAGCGCGGTGTTGGTAACTCGCCTGTAGGACGAACCGGTAAACGGGTTAAACGGAATCAGGTTGATTTTGCAGGGAATGTCTTTCAGCAATATGGCCAACTCCCGCGCATGCTCATCGCGATCATTTATCCGGTCCATCATCGTATATTCAATAGTAATCTTGCGGCGCACGTCAGGCATCTTGTCAAGGTAGCGACGGGCGGAGTCAAGCAACATGGCAATCGGGTATTTTTTATTAATCGGCACTAACTGGTCGCGCAACGCATCGTTGGGTGCGTGAAGAGAAATAGCCAGCGAGACATCCGAAACATCGCCGAGCCGATCCAGTGCCGGAACGACACCGGATGTGCTCAAGGTCACCCGGCGCTTTGACAGTCCATAGGCATTGTCATGAAGCATCAGACCCATGGCGTCGACCACGTTCTCAAAGTTGAGTAGCGGCTCGCCCATTCCCATCATGACAACATTACTCACCACCCGGTCTTTTCCGGCACCCAGGGAATCAAAAGATTTGGCAGCTATCCAGACCTGACCAATAATTTCTGCGGCCGTCAGGTCTCGGTTAAATCCCTGTTTCCCGGTTGCACAAAAGCTACAGTCCAGCGAACAGCCCACCTGAGATGAGACACAGAGCGTACCTCGGTCCTTTTCCGGAATGAACACTGCTTCAATGCAGCTGCCACCAGCAACGCGAATCAGCCATTTTCGAGTACCGTCCGTGGAATCCTGCTGGGAAACCACCTCCGGAGCGCGAATCTCGGCAACTTGCTTGAGTCTCTCCCGCAGGGGTTTTGACAGATTGGTCATCTGATCAAAGTCATCCACACCCAATTGGTGTATCCACTTCAATATTTGCGAAGCACGGAAGGGCTTTTCTGCCAGCGTATTAACAAAAAAGTCTGACAATTTTTCAGCAGAAAGCCCCAGCAGATTGGTTTTCAACCCCTGGGGCTCAACGGCGGTATTGACGTCGGCAAGAATTGGGCTCATGGCTTATTCTGCTCGGCGATACCGGAAATGACAGAAACTAGCGTGGGCAAATTTCACCATCATTAAAGAAATAGGATATTTCACGGGCAGCTGAGGCCGGTGAATCTGAGCCGTGCACGGCATTGGCGTCGATCGATTCGGCAAAGTCTGCACGAATAGTGCCCACTGCCGCTTCTTTCGGATTCGTTGCGCCCATAAGGTCGCGGTTAACAATCACGGCATTTTCGCCTTCAAGCACCTGAATCATGACGGGACCAGAGGTCATAAAACCCACCAAATCGGCATAAAACGGGCGCTCCTTGTGCTCTGCATAAAAGCCACCAGCTTTTTCTTCGGAGAGGTGCATCATTTTTGCCGCAACGACTTTCAGGCCGGCCTTTTCAAACCGTGAATAAATCTGACCAATAACATTTTTGCTCACAGCATCAGGCTTGATGATGGAAAGGGTACGTTCTATAGCCATTTAGGGTCTCCAAAAGATGGCGGCAGGTAAAGAAGCGAAAAGGGTCGCAAAATACGACCGTACACGCCTGTTTAAAAAGGCGCCATTTTACGCTTTGGTACAAAGGGTTACAAGAAAGAGCAAAAGTAAATTCCGATTCTTCTGGAAAGTCAGGCAGCCAGCAGTTTGGTAAAACGCTCACAGGAAATAGGCATACTAAAGTGGGCACCCTGATAGGAATGGCAACCCAGCTCCCGAAGTATCTCAAGGGCTTCCGGTGTCTCGACACCTTCCGCGGTAACTTTCAAACCATACTGCTTTGACACAGCCATGATAGCTTCCACGATACCCCGACTCTCGGGGTCGCGATGAATATTTCGGATAAACTCACGATCAATCTTCAGTTGGTCAAACGGCAGACGTTTCAGGTATATCATGGAGGAATAGCCAATGCCGAAGTCATCAATTGAAAACATGGAGCCCAGCGACTTGATTGCCTCCATCTTGCGAATGGCCTCATCCACATCCTCAATGACCAGATTTTCAGTCACTTCGAAATTAAGGAAGCTCGGGTCTATGTTGTAGCTGCTCATGCTGTGCTGGACGATGTCCAGCAACTGGGGATCGCGAAACTGGCGTGGGCTGATATTGATGCCGAGCCGCATGTGGTCTTGCCAGATTCCCTGATCAATAAAATTCCTGATGTACTCACAAGAGGTCCGAATGACCCACCGACCCACGTCTACGATCAGACCGGAAGATTCAAGTACCGGAATAAACTCCGAAGGCATGTTGGTTATTTTATCTGAGTTCATCCAACGCAATAGCGCCTCACCACCCAATAACTGTCCTGTCTCAACAGAAATTTGCGGCTGAATATAGAGCACAAACTCGTGGTTATCCATAGCCTTCCGCAATCGGGTATTCATGCCAATCTGTCGTTGCGCTTTCTCCGTGATGCACGGATCAAAAAAAGCGATGCTGTTGCGGCCCTTGCGCTTCGCCTCGTACATGGCCGTATCGGCAAACTGGAGTACGCGCTCGGCACTGATGCCGCTGTCCGAAATAAGTGCAATACCGACACTTGCAGTCAGTATGACTTCATGGCCATCGAGAAACAGAGGGCTCGCAACCATTTCACCCAGCTTTTCGGCCAACGACTGCGCACTCCAGGCGGCTTTTGACAAGTCATCAGACAGATGGGGAATGAAAAGCACGAACTCGTCGCCGCTCATACGGGCGACCACGTTACCCCCAGTAGCAAGGCGAGACAACGTCTGACCAATCTTCTTGATCACCTGATCTCCCACAGCATTGCCCCAGGAATCATTAATATCCTTGAAGTGATCAAGGTCGACAATCATCAGGGCACCACATATCGGCTGATTGTCATGGAGAGCCAGATACCGGCTGATGGACTGAATCAGCAATTGCCGATTGGGCAAACCGGTAAGACTGTCATAATAGTGATCCCTGGCAGACTCCTCCCAAGGCTTGACGCCTGGATTGCTGGCATCTCTATCATCGACAACAACACCAGCACCCTCATAAATATCGCTGGCGGGCAATATCACATCAGGGGAGCTAACTTCGACATTTTCGAGTGATTCAGCACCGGCAACGAATCCCGGCTCACTGACAGAGGGTGAAGCAACATCGCAGGCCAATTCCTGAGTGTGCAGCATCACCACCAGTTCTCTATTGTCGTCACTCACATAAACAATACTGACAGCCACAGTTTCGGGACGACCGGGACATGACCAGTCCAGCTTTTCAGTACGGTCCCGCAAGGCCTTTTTCAGTTGCAACTTGAGATCGACAAGCGCGGTGGATTCGTCACCGGTAATGCTGTCCACTGAAGCGCCCACCAGCTGCTTGAGATCGCAGCCCAACAGGGCAAGTGCATTTTTGTTGGCATCGATACAGACGCCGTAAGCAAAGAAAAGGGTGCCGTAAGGAACTGATTCAACCAGTACTTTATAAAGCTCTTCTTTTGAGCTCATTAACACCCCTTGGTAGCATATTGAAGCTGTGGTTCATTCTAATCGAGTTCTTCAATCCATGCCATCTGGATGGCTTCAAGGATTTTTTCACCACAATGGGCCGGATCATCATCGAACTCATCCAGCGCCAACACCCAATCTCGTAAATCGACAAAATTCACGGTACGGGGATCCACATCTGGCCGGGCTTCTGTTAACTCAATCGCAATATCGATTACATCCGTCCACTTTAGCGACACCGTCACCCTCCCGTGCTAATGCTGTTCCGAAACCGTATTTATCGTGTACTTGGGTATTTCTACAACTAAATCCCGGTCAGTCACAAGCGCCTGACAACTGAGACGCGAATCAGGGTCTACACCACCGAGGGCTGAATCACCACCCGTAGACAAAACCTCAAAGACACCTAGGGATAATCTCAGAACAGAGATATCAAATGTCCCGCCACCCAGATCATAGACGGCGACCAATCCTTCTCCCTGCTGGTCAAGACCATAGGCAACGGCCGCTGCGGTAGGCTCGTTGAGCAAGCGCAATACTTTCAATCCGGCTAACGTAGCAGCATCCTTGGTCGCCTGGCGCTGCGACAGCACCATTTGCCTGATAGCGAACGACAGAGGGTAGAAGTTGATTGCCGGCACTGTCCGTCAGTATCTAGTGAGTACCACTCCTCACAGTAGCCACCTGTGAATTGGTAGTGCCGAGGTCGATACCGACTGCGCGCAGATGCTGATGGGATTCTGGCGACTGGCCAGGTTCAGAAATCTGTAGCAGGACCACAATGATTTACCACTCAATAATCGCCTAGTTCATGTTCAAGCTGCTCAACTTCTCTCAGGAGCCTTTAAAAAAACTACATCTTGGCCACTGTATCAGTGGCACCGGAAACATCGGTCCTGCTGTATTGTTCACTAAATTCATGCTGGAATGCTGCATATTGGCCTGTCACAATGTCTGCGATTTCCCGTAATCTGATCTCCGGATCACCTGCAGTACGCACTGCGGTAAGCGCATCCCTGAGAGCCATTTGCTGCATCAGACAATCGGGCTCCAATGTCGAGAGCAACTCATTCCCAGGGTCAATTCCCGTCATTCCCAATAGATACAGAGCCCTATGCAACGGTGATTTCAGTTCACCGTAAGCCTGATTGATAAACGTGGTGTATTGTTCCGATAGCCGTCTTTCACGGGCAGTTCTGGCCACATGCCGATCAGGGTAAAATTGTCGCTGCAAATCGTGATATCGCTCGCTCAATAGTCTGGGATTGATGTCGTGTTCAACAGGCAACCCAAACACCTCAAAATAGTTGCTGGTGATATCCACGAAGAAATTCTGGTTATGACATCGGGCTGCTGACAGCAGTGAACAGGGATGGCACCGTAGAATAATGCCGTTCAGTCATTCTGTGCAAAGCACTCTAGATATGGAAGCTTTCGCCGCAACCACACTCTTCCTTGACATTGGGGTTTCTGAACTGAAAACCCTCATTGAGTCCTTCCTTGAAAAAATCCAGCTCGGTACCGTCCAAATAGGCCAGACTTTTCGGATCGATAAACAATTTTGCCTCACCACGACTAAAAACCTGATCGTCTTCACCCTGCTGATCCACAAACTCAAGAACATAGGAGAGTCCCGAGCACCCGGTGGTTTTAAGACCCAGGCAAATACCCACCCCATGCCCACGGTGAGATAAATGCCTGATTATGTATTGCTCAGCGGCGGGGGTCATCGTAATTGCCATTACTTTTCTCCGAGACCAGGTTCTGTCTGTTCGGTACCCATTTGCCGTTTGCGACACACATCGCCGACAGCGGCCTTGATAGCATCTTCTGCCAATACAGAACATGTATCTTGACCGGGGGAAGTGCCAGCTCCTCTGCAATTTGGGTGTTCTTGATTTCAGCGGCCTGTTCGAGGGTTTTGCCCTTGACCCACTCGCTCAACAGGGAACTGGAGGCGATCGCTGAACCACAGCCGTAGGTCTTGAATTTGGCATCTTCGATGATGCCGAGGTCATTCACCTGGATCTGCAAGCGCATCACATCACCACAAGCCGGGGCTCCGACCATGCAGGTCCCGACATTGCTGGATTTGTCGTCCAGCTTGCCGACATTGCGGGGATTTCCGTAATGGTCCAGAACTTTTCGCTGTAAGCCATGATTCAACTTCTCAACGTTAATGTGCGGCCCATTCGACCTGACTGAGATCGACACCGTCCTTAAACATGTCCCAAAGCGGAGATAACTCACGCAATTTGGTAACCGCCTCACGCACTTTGACAATCGCATAATCAATTTCTTCAGCGGTAGTAAAGCGACCAATGGAAAAGCGAATAGAGCTGTGCGCCAACTCATCGTCAAGCCCCAGCGCACGCAATACATAGGAGGGCTCCAGGCTCGCTGAAGTACAGGCAGACCCGGAAGAAACGGCCAGGTCTTTCAACGCCATGATCAACGACTCCCCTTCGACAAAGGCAAAACTAACATTTAAATTGCCAGCAATGCGCTGCTGCATGGAGCCATTGAGATGCACCTCGTCCAGGTCACGAATGCCATCCCAAAGACGATTGCGTAACGCCAGTACCCGTTTGTTTTCCTCGGCCATTTCTTCCCTGGCTATCCGAAAAGCTTCGCCCATACCGACAATCTGATGGGTAGGCAGCGTACCGGAGCGCATGCCCCGCTCATGACCACCGCCGTGGGTTTGCGCCTCAATGCGCACACGCGGTTTCCGACGGACATAAAGGGCACCGATCCCCTTTGGGCCGTAGGTTTTATGGGCGGAAAACGCCATTAAATCGACTTTCATTGCCTGCAGATCAATCGGCTGTTTGCCGGTACTCTGGGCGGCGTCCACATGAAAAAATACTTTCCGGTCACGACAGATCTCACCGATAGCGGCAATATCGTTAATCGTGCCAATCTCATTATTGACATGCATTAGCGAAACCAGCGTTGTATCTTCACGAATGGCATCGGCGACGACCTGTGGCTGAATAATGCCGTCAGCATCAGGGTCGAGATAAGTCACCTTGAAGCCCTCACGCTCCAACTGTCGACAAGTGTCCAAAACAGCCTTGTGCTCGATTTTTGAAGTAATAATATGCTTGCCCTTCTTCTGGTTGAAGTGGGCACAACCCTTAATCGCCAGGTTATCGGCCTCGGTGGCACCAGAAGTCCAGATAATCTCCCTTGGGTCTGCATTAACAAGCTCTGCCACTTGGCTCCTGGCCGCTTCGACCGCTGCCTCTGCCTGCCAGCCAAAGGCGTGCGAACGCGAGGCCGGGTTGCCAAAGATACCGTCATTGGTAAGGCACTCTGACATCTTGGCAGCCACCCGTGGATCAACCGGCGTGGTAGCAGCATAATCGAGATATATAGGCAATTTCATGCAAAGGCTCCTAGACTTTTGCGCAGCCTGAATTGGCATCAGCTTGATCGCTCTGGCGCAACATGACGACTTGCACATCCTGTTGATGGACCAGACTATCCAAGGAAATACCGCTGAGGAAACGATGAATTTGACGACTCAAATCGTCCCAGAGGTGATGGGTCAAACATATATCACCGTTGTGGCAATTACCCTTGCCACTACAACTGGTCGCATCAATCGACTCATTCACAGCATCAATAATTTCGGCAACACTGATGGCATCACTGCTTCGAGCCAGACAATAGCCACCACCGGGGCCACGAACACTACTCACCAGATTGTTCTGGCGCAATTTGGCAAACAATTGCTCCAGATAGGAAAGCGAGATTTCCTGCCGATGGGAAATGTCCGCCAGGCTAATTGGCCCGCTTTCGTTATTTAACGCCAAATCCAGCATGGCTGTGACCGCGTATCGACCACGAGTTGTCAGCCGCATAATGTTTTTCCTGCAATGACGAATTAAAAACCCAAGTGCGGCTATTATGTAAAAACCAAGTATTTCAGTCAATTAAATAACATACTAATTTAGTAGGTTACTTCATCGCAGACTGGAACATCATGAATCGGTTTTTTTCTGCAAGGCAGAGTGCATGCGATGCACCGCATTCTGAATGGAAGTAAGTACACCTCGGAGAATCGACAATTCCATTTCATCCAATCGGATTCGGCCATACAAACGGCGCAAACGGGTCATGGTTTGACGGGGGTTTTCACGGTCATGGAAGCCGAGATCAACCAACGCCTGCTCCAAATGCTGAAAATACAACTCGAGAGCTTCTGCCTTGGCAGGGGGCATATCCCAGTCGGGCAATGGAGGCGATTCACTCTGGGCTGCGGACAATGACGCCATACGTACTTCGTAGCACAGCACCTGAACGGCCGCAGCCAGGTTCAACGAACTGTATTCCGGGTTGGAGGGAATATGCACATGATAGTTACACTTTTGCAGCTCCTCATTGGTGAGCCCTCGGTCCTCCCTGCCAAAAACGATTGCCACATCGTGGTGTGCCGCCTCCAACCAGGCGCGTTCGCCGCACTCACGGGGGTTCAATAACGGCCAGGGAATACGACGCTCTCGGGCGCTGGTGCCCACCACCAGACCACAACCGGCTATAGCCTCATCAAGATTGTCGACCACAATCGCGTTATCCAGCACATCGACAGCATTTGCCGCCCGCCAGACTGCCCGGTCAGCAGGGAAGTCTCTGGGCGCAACCAGATACAGCCTGGACAATCCCATATTTTTAATGGCGCGAGCAGCCCCGCCGATATTTCCGGGATGAGTGCTATTAACCAGCACAATTCGCACGCTATCAAAATAACTCATAGGGGGTTCCAGCAGGCGAGATCGATAAACTTTCCGAGTCGTTCATTAATAATGTATTACCCGACAACTGTTTGCCGGAGGCGCGAATTCTAGCAGCATGAGGACACGAATTCACCGCTTTTACCCTCCCCGCCCCCTATCCGTCTCTGGTACAATGCCGCGCTTTACCCAGACTGGAATCTTTTACGATGGAACCTATGGTCAATATCGCCCTCCGCGCTGCACGTAAGGCCGGTGAAATGATCGCCCGTGCCACGGAACGAGTGGACCTGATCAGGATTGACGAGAAGGGCCGCAACGATTTCGTCACCGAAATTGATCATGCTGCAGAAAAGGAAATCATCTACCATCTTCGCAAAGCATTTCCGGATCATACCATCCTTGGAGAAGAGTCAGGGCTGCTTGAAGGCAATGACAATGACTACCAGTGGATTATTGATCCACTGGATGGCACGACCAATTTCATTCACGGCATTCCACATTTTGCGGTATCCATTGGCTGCCGACACAAAGGTCGCCTTGAACACGGTGTCGTTTTCGATCCAATGCGCCTTGAGGAGTTTACTGCCAGTCGTGGCCATGGCGCATTTCTGAACGGCAAACGTCTGCGGGTGTCGGGTCGGGTTGGACTGGCCGGCGCAGTGGTTGCTACAGGTATACCCTTCAACCAGCCATCAATAGCGTTTATGGAGCCCTATCTGGGCTGCTTGTCCGATCTGGCCAAAGAGTCGTCGGGTATCAGGCGCCTCGGGGTTGCCTCACTCGACCTAGCCTATCTGGCTGCTGGCCGTTTCGATGCTTTCTGGGAAATGAACCTGAAGCCTTGGGATATTGCGGCCGGGGTATTGCTGGTAAAAGAAGCGGGCGGACTGGTCAGCGATTTCAGGGGAGGCAACGGATTCATGGAGAGCGGAAATATAGTCTGTGCATCACCGAAACTGTTTAAGCCAACCCTGCAATTGGTACAGAAACATCTTGGATTTCTCGAGAAAACAACAACCACCTGACAACAGACTGCAATCCGGACACAGGCGGTGAGACACACGGGGCAACTTCACTTTTCCTCGAACAACATAGCGCTATCGATACCCTGTTTTTTGAGGATTTCCCGTAACCTGCGCAAAGACTCGACCTGAATCTGACGAACCCTTTCTCGGGTTAACCCTACCTCAATACCCACTTCTTCAAGAGTTGCAGAATCGTAACCGAAAAGGCCAAAGCGACGTGCAATCACTTCCTGCTGCTTGTCGGTAAGCTGGGACAGCCACAGGGTCAGGGCATGATGTATGTCGTCATCTTCAGCTAGCTCTTCGGGATCATTGGGATGTTCATCCCTCAGTGTATCGATCAACATCCTGCCGTCGTCACCGCCCATCGGAACGTCGGTAGAGCTGGTCTTTTCATTGAGTCTGAGTATGCGCGATACCACATCGACACTTTTATCCAGTGAGCGAGCAACCTCCTCCGCTGTTGGATCATGATCCAGCTCCTGTGCAAGTTTACGGGATGCCTTGAGGTACACATTGAGCTCTTTTACCACATGTATAGGCAAACGAATCGTACGGGTCTGATTCATTAACCCGCGCTCAATGGCTTGACGAATCCACCATGTGGCATAGGTAGAGAAACGGAAACCCAGCTCGGGATCAAATTTTTCAACGGCGCGCATTAACCCGAGATTGCCCTCTTCGATCAGATCCAGTAACGATAAACCCCGGTTGATATAACGGCGGGCAATCTTCACCACTAGGCGCAGGTTGCTTTCAATCATTTTTTTACGGGCAGAGTCGTCACCGTTCCTGAGCGCCCGAGAATAAAAAACCTCCTCTTCAGCCGAGAGAAGGGGCGCATAGCCAATTTCTTTTAGATAAAGACTCGCCGCATCCAACACTTCTTTGTTCTGACTGTGAACAGGAATCGCTTCAGCCTCGATCGCTTCTTCATCGGCTTCTTCAGGGTCGAGAAAATCATCATCGTCTGACACAATCCGGCGTCCTTATTCAACAAAAAGTCTTAACATCCAATAAGCACAACAACCTACGTTTCCGCTTGGATTAATTCAAGTAGAAACAACACAGCTAGATTAACGCGTTGTCTCTCATTAGGCCACGTCATCTTAACTTGGAACAACGCCCCCCCAATAAATATTCAGCGTACGTCAGTGCTTGTTAAATCGTCACTTCCGTGGAAGAAAGTTCAGTGGGTTGACCGGTTTACCTTTTTGGCGAATCTCAAAATAAAGTCTTTTACTATTCGCGGGATCTCCACCCACTTCTGCAATTTTCTCACCCCCTTTAACCATTTGCCCCTCTTTAACAAAAATTTGCCGGGAATGAGCATAAGCACTGAGAAATTCCTCACTGTGCTTGACGATAATGAGCTCCCCATAACCACGCAGACCACTGCCTGAATAAACAACCACCCCGGGTGCCGCAGCCACTACCGCCTGGCCGGAATAACTCTCTATATCAACTCCCTTGAACAACTCTGTACTATTGAAGTATCGGACCACACGTCCTTGCGTAGGCCACTGCCAGCGCCAGACTGAAGGTAACGATTCAGGGAGCTTAGGGGCTGGTTTAGTCACTTTAACCGGCGACGGGGAACCTTTTTTTTCTGTCGAAGCGGGAGCAGTCGCTGTTTTTAGTTGTTTTTTTACTGGAGGAGCAGCACTGACAACCGGTGGGAGACGATTGGTGTCCAACGTTAGCCGCTGACCACGGTAAATGGTATAGGGTGGCGATAACCCATTGGCGCGAGCAAGTTTTTCAAGATCTTTTTCATATCGCCAAGCAATAGCAAAAAGCGTCTCGTTACTGGACACCACATGAAAGTTGATTTTCTGGCTGGGTGGTGGCGGACGCTGGTCCACTGGTGCAGGAGGTGGGGCATGGCAGGAGGATACCAGGAAAAAACCAACACAGAGGAGAAAAAAACGCAGTCTGATACCTCGGCAAGACGGATAGATCAAACGCTCACTCCCCCCTCTAATGTCACACCTCTCGATTCAGAGTTTTTTGCGCTGCTGGCCACCAAGATATTCCAGGCCCAGAACCAAAAACAAGCCCGCGAACATACAGAGTGTAGCCATCAACATCTTGGGATCCAAACCTGTTACACGGGCAAATTCTGCTGGTAGCAGCAATCGGGACGATAATATGGTTTCACGACCACGGCTATCTATTATCACCTCCAGTGTCTCCCGCCAGGGCCAGACAATATACAGTGAGCCAAGTAGGAATCCGGTCAACAGGGCGATGGTGCAGGAATGATAATGACGCAAAAGCCAAGACAGAAAGCGGGAAAAAACCATCAGGCCCGTCACGCACCCCAGCATGAAAATTAATATAATCTGCCATTGAAAACCGCTGATCGCGTCAATCATGACAGGATACATACCCAACAGCAGCAGGATGAAGCTACCGGAAACACCCGGCAGAATCATCGCACAGATGGCAACCATTCCCGCCATAAAGACCATCAGCCAGTCGGTCGACCCCTGGATCGGAGGGGCCAGTGAAACGCCAAGGGCCATCAGGGTCCCCAGCCATAAAAACGTCCATTCCTGCCACCGCAGACGGGGCAACTGACGAAATATGTAAACGATGGACGCGACAATCAGACCAAAGAAAAAGGACCATACCAAGATTGGCTGACTCTCCAGAAGATGGCTAACCAGCGAAGCAAAAGACGCAATACTCAGTAAAATGCCACTGAACAGTGCCAGCAGGAAATTGCCATTAATAGCCCGCCAAAATGCGGTGGGACCTTCATTTTTCAGCAATTTCAGTGAGTGGAGATTAATCGAGCGGATTGAGTCCAGCAAGTCTTCATAAATACCGCTAATGAAGGCAATCGTTCCGCCGGAAACCCCGGGCACGACATCTGCAGCCCCCATTGCCATACCTTTCAGGAAAAGCAACAGCCAGCGTTTAAATAAAACCATCAAAAAGCCCGGAAAGGTTAACGGCTGAGGCCACTGAGCAAGGGCACAAACCGCACCTGCTCAACTACTCGCTCTTCAAAATTTGTGCTATCCCCTTGCCGAGTAATAACCCGTAATTCCTGAATCTCTCCTGAACCAACGGGAATAACAAGAACACCATCGGGGGCCAACTGATGCAGCAACTCATCGGGGACCATGTTTGGGGCAGCCGCGCTGAGAATGCCATCGTAAGGCGCATTTTCAGGCCAGCCAAAACCACCGTCACTGTGAGCTAATCGCACATTTCTAAGCCCAAGCAGACGCAACCGGGCCCGCGCTTTATCAATCAGCGGTTTAATTCGCTCAACACCGTAAACCTGGTCGACCAGCTGGGCAAGAATCGCTGTCTGGTATCCGGAGCCAGTGCCAATCTCAAGCACCTTACGACGTGGTCCCGAAGATAAGAGCAATTCCGTCATCAGCGCAACAATGTAGGGCTGGGAAAGGGTTTGCCCATAACCTATCGGGAGAGCCGTATCTTCATAGGCACGATGAGACAGGGCTTCGTCGAGAAATAAATGACGGGGGGTTACGCGCATCACATCCAGAACTTTCTGATTGGATATACCCTGCTCCTTGAGTCGCTGGATAAGGCGTTCGCGAGTCCGCTGAGAGGTCATACCGATGCCACCTAGCTCAATCGAATTCACCCTTCCACCCCTGATAAAAATAAAATCGAACTATACCACAGCGCTCAAGTGGCGCCATCGCCGCAAATCGGTCGAAGTGTCACCAGCTCTCGCAATACCGAAGTGGCAAAACAACCCGAAATCAGCTCAAATGACAACTCTAGGTCCGTGTGGTCACCACGGTTCAACCATCGGTATTGCATATTGGAAGGCGTTAGCAGCAAAGATCTTCGCTCTTGCTGCAGCCCGCTGTATTCCAGTGAATTCGTCCAATCACCCCACGATGAGAGAACCTGATCTTCGAGCAACTGAACTGAATGAGGCGCTGCACTCCGTCCGCGCCCCCAAAGCGGGCCTTCGGGGACAGCTTCTCCAGCCATTATCGTCTTCCAATTCCCCAACCTCACCCTTTCAGCCAACACCAGATTAAACAGGTAGGCACGGGCCGCCGACAGATAGATTCCGTCGATAGGAGACCGCTGCCTTCTGCGTCCACTGTGTTGCTTTCTGTTTGCAGAGGTATCGCCCCACACCGACAGCAATCGATCGGCCTCGACAAGATTGCCAGCGGCCCAACCAAAACGCTGTTCGCCAAAATAATTCGGGACACCATTCACGACTTGCTGCAGGGAATGCTCCAGCACTGAAACGTCCCCTTCAATCTGGCGCAACCGGATAACAAACTGATTGCCCGCATGCTGCCCCCGCCGCAACTTTTTAGGGTGGCGACGCTGTGCAAGCACCTGACAACCCTCCAGTATCGATGGTTGCTCGAGGCTTTCCGGTAATTTACCAGGTAGGTGCACACTGAACCACTGCCGGGTCACAGCGTGCCGGTCTTTCATACCACAGTGGCCCACGGCCATATCATCAACACCAAAATACTTCGCCAGCAATCCGGCTACCCAGCGTGTGTTTTGACCCCGTTTTTCTACATAGAGGCAGAGATGCTCACCCTCGTCCAACAACTCAAAACCCAGTTGCTCCGTCACTTGAAAGTCTTCGGGGACACTGCGAAACAGCGCGCTGACCGAAGGCGGAGCAATAGCATAAGGAAATTCGAGGGAAAACTGTCGGATGTTCATATTGTCTCAGGGCAGGGTTTGGGTGGCGGCAAGTTTACAGCCCACTCCCCGCAACGCAAAGATAAATGGCTGCTGTTCACACGTGCCTGGAGAGAGCGTGCATAAACTGATTCGCACCGATAGGGAAATCGCTTTACCCGCATCAATATTGTTGGCAGTTCGCGGAAATGCTGAAGCAACAGGTGATGAATGATGGTCGGACGACGTCTAAATACCGGTCATCGGGTAGATGCTGTCTGACCACCGCTTTAGGTTAGAGCGGTTGGCCTGACGATGTGGTCAAGCAGGACCACTGCCTGGCAGCCAATCCCCTCGCCACGCCCCTCAAAACCGAGTTTTTCCGTGGTAGTGGCTTTGATATTTAACTGACTGCGATCACAATCAAGATCCTGGGCGAGATTGGCAAGCATCGCCTCAAGATGCGGCGACATTTTTGGGGCCTGGGCAACAAGGGTGATATCGGCGTTAATCATGCGATAGCCTTTTTCTGCCACCAGTGATTTAACCAGTCGCAGTAACCCCCGACTATCCGCATTGCAATAGCGGGAGTCAGAGTCGGGGAAGTGCTGCCCGATATCACCGAGCGCCGAGGCACCCAGAAGGGCATCACACAATGCGTGAATCAGCACATCACCATCTGAATGCGCAATCAGTCCATGACCAAAGGGGATGGTCACGCCACCTATAATAATATGATCGCCCACGCCAAAGGCGTGAACATCGTAACCCTGACCTATTCTCATATCATGGCAACTCCAATCCCCCGGACTGTCTCGAGGACTCGTTCTGAAATTTAATAATGGCCTCAGCTATGGCCAGATCTTCGCGCCGGGTAATCTTGATATTGTCGCTACTACCCTCGACGGCGAGAGGACAATGGCCGAGTTTCTCAACTGCAGATGCCTCATCAGTCGGCTGCCATTGCTGTCGATAGGCCGAGTTTAAACTCCAGCTGAGCAAACCATAACGAAACATTTGCGGCGTCTGAGCGAGCCACAGATCAGCGCGGCTGACAGTCGCACTTATCCCCGCCTGCTGATCAACCTGTTTTACCGTATCACTGACGGGCACCGCCAATATGCCACCAACAGTGTGCGTTTTCAGGGCGGCCATCAACTTGTTGATATCCGTGACACGGACACAGGGCCTTGCCACATCATGCACCAGCACCCAGTCATCCACGTGTGCCTCGCGCTGAAGGCAGTCCAGTGCCAGCCTGACGGAATCCGAGCGCTCTTTTCCACCATGCACAGTGCGGATACGGGGGTGCGAAAAGACGGGCAATCGCCTCCACTGACTATCGGCTGGATGAATTGCTACAACGACAATCGATTGATCAATCTGCAGTAGGCGTTCAAGGGTATGTTCGATCACCGTTCGACCCGCCAGCATCTGGTATTGTTTTGGGAGTATCTCGCCAAAGCGTCTACCCTGCCCTGCCGCTGGCACCACAATCCAATTAGTGGCCATTTTACTGCCCCGACAGCAGGAACATAGGCTGGCAACAAAACCATTGGGAAGAAAAAAGGTGATGAATCACTGATCTTCCTTTTCAACGACCATATAAAACGTCTCACCTTCTTTAATCATGCCAAGATCTTTTCTGGCTCGCTCTTCAATACTGTCAAAACCGTCTTTCAGGTTGGCAACCTCATTTTCCAGAATACTGTTTCTCAGTTGCAGTCCCTGATTTTCCTGACGCTGTTGTTCAACTTGACGCTGCAGCATCAACTTTTTAGAGAAACCGCCCTCACCCAACCACAATTGATATTGGAGAACGGCAAGAAGACCTGTGAGAACAATTAGGAGCCAGCGCATGACGGGATTCTACAGAACAAAATAAACGGCGTCAGCGGAAAGCTGCTCGCTCTCCAATGACGACTGGCCAACCAATCCACTCAATCAGTTGCAAGGAAATATCGACATCATCAGAGTGCAACCCGTCTATTACTGACGGTCCGGTCTTATTTTCGTGGGACAAATGGCATAATGCTGAGCATGCAGGGGGTGCACTGACAAGCTCAGATCGCGGATTGAAGATATAAAAAAGGGATAGCCACAAGGCTACCCCTTTTCGCTCTCTGTCGACCGAGTCAGACTTTGAATTCGGCGCGGCCATGATAGGGGGCCAGACTGCCCAGTTCAGCCTCTATACGCAACAAACGATTATACTTGGCGACTCGATCGGAACGGCACAAGGAGCCGGTTTTGATCTGACCCGCTGCCGTGGCCACAGCCAGATCGGCAATAGTTGTATCCTCGGTTTCACCTGACCGATGAGAAATGACGGCAGAATATCCGGCATTCTTAGCCATTTTGATGGCATCAAGTGTTTCGGTGAGTGACCCGATTTGATTAAATTTAATCAAAATGGAATTTGCCACGCCCAGCTCAATCCCTTTCTTCAGAATTTTGGTATTGGTCACGAACAAATCATCCCCGACTAGCTGTACACGACTGCCCAGTTTTTCTGTCTGGTATTTCCAGCCATCCCAATCTGATTCATCCTGACCATCCTCAATGGAGATTATCGGGTATTGATCACAGAGCTCCGCCAGAAAATCACTGAAGCCCTCGGCACTATAGCTTTTTCCCTCACCGGACAGGTTGTACTGACCATCCCGGTAGAATTCTGACGCGGCACAGTCCAGCGCCAGCGTAACATCGACACCCAGCTTGTAGCCCGCTGCCTGCACTGCCTCCTTGATAACGGCCAATGCTTCCGCATTCGATGAAAGATTCGGTGCAAAACCGCCTTCATCACCAACCGCCGTATTCAACCCTTTGCTACTGAGGACTTTTTTGAGCGAATGAAATATCTCTGCGCCAACACGCAATGCTTCCGTGAAGGTTTTTGCCGAAACAGGCTGTATCATAAATTCCTGAATATCCACGTTGTTATCGGCATGCTCTCCACCGTTCAGGATGTTCATCATCGGCACCGGCATGCTGTAGCAGCCGGCCGAACCATTCAATTCAGCAATGTGAGCATAGAGCGGCATGCCACGGGATACTGCCCCCGCTTTAGCCGCCGCAAGTGACACGGCCAGAATGGCATTTGCACCGAATGTCGACTTGTTCTCTGTGCCATCCGCATCAATCATCAATTGGTCCAGCTCCCGTTGCTGGCAGGCATCTTTGCCCAGTAGTAAAGTGCGAATAGGACCGTTAACATTCTCCACCGCCTTCAGCACGCCTTTACCCAGATAACGCGACTTGTCACCATCGCGCAGCTCCAGCGCCTCCCTTGAACCGGTAGAGGCGCCGGACGGTGCACAGGCACTGCCAACACTGCCATCTTCCAGAATGACATCAGCCTCAATGGTAGGGTTGCCCCTGGAATCGAGCACTTCATAGGCGCGAATGTCAGAAATTTTAGTCATAGCTGTTTCCTCAAAAGATGACAACCGTAGTCAACACGTTCGACACGGGGATTAAACACACCGGGCGGTGCTAGACGATAGTCAGTTCAGGCTGTGATTTGATCAGATCATCAATGGCTTTTATTTGTTGTAAAAAAGGTTCAAGGACATCCAGCGGCAATGCACTGGGACCATCACAGCGAGCCCGGTCCGGATCGGGGTGTGCTTCCAGAAATAAACCAGCCAGACCAACGGCAATACCGGCCCGCGCCAACTCGACAACCTGATGGCGACGGCCACCGGACGCAGCACCCATGGGGTCACGACACTGCAGGGCGTGCGTGACGTCAAAAATAATTGGCAATCCCTTGGCCACTTCTTTCATGGTGCGAAAACCCAGCATATCCACCACCAGGTTATCGTAACCAAATGTGGAGCCTCGCTCACAAAGCATCACCTTGTGATTGCCGCACTCCTTGAATTTCTCGACGATATTGCCCATCTGGCCTGGGCTGAGAAATTGCGGTTTCTTGATATTGATCACGGCGCCTGTTGCCGCCATGGCTTTCACCAGGTCCGTCTGCCGCGCCAGAAAAGCCGGCAACTGAAGAATGTCACAAACCTCCGCCACAGGGCGTGCCTGAGCGATCTCGTGAACATCAGTGATCAGAGGCACATCAAAGGTTTCTTTGATTTCCTGAAATATCTTTAATCCCTCATCGAGGCCGGGACCACGAAAGGAATGGATCGACGAACGGTTCGCCTTGTCAAATGAAGCCTTGAATACATAGGGAATACCCAGTTTTTGCGTGACCGTTACATAGGCCTCTGCAACCCGCAGCGCAAGGTCACGGGACTCCAGTACATTCATTCCCCCAAGCAGGACAAAGGGCCGGTTGTTGGCAACCCGGAATCCTCCCACCTCAAGGGAAACGCTGGATACACTCACAGGTCAGTTTTCTCCAGTATGGGTCAATGCCGCTTTCACAAAACTACTGAACAGTGGGTGACCGTTGCGAGGTGTGGATGTAAATTCCGGATGGAACTGGCAAGCAAAAAACCACGGGTGCTCAGGAATCTCTATCGTTTCCACCAGTGTCTTGTTTTCAGACCAGCCGCCCACCTGCATGCCGGCATCCTGAAGTGTTTGAACATATTTATTATTCACCTCGTAGCGATGGCGGTGGCGCTCAAATATCACATCCGCCCCATAAATTTCCTGAGCCATGCTACCGGGCACGAGATAACTGTTCTGGGCACCGAGCCGCATGGTGCCACCCAGATCTGAATCTTCATCGCGCACCTCGATTTTGCCGTCAATGTCGATCCACTCTGTGATCAGACCGATAACCGGGTGAGGCGTGTCGCGATCAAATTCAGTGCTGTTTGCTCTGGCCAGACCGCAGACATTGCGGGCAAACTCAATCATGGCCACCTGCATACCAAGACAGATACCCAGGTAGGGAATTTTGTGCTCTCGGGCATACCTGACGGCTTTGACTTTGCCCTCAACACCACGGATTCCGAAACCACCTGGCACCAGTATGCCATTGACACCGGTCAGCAGCTCCAGATCATTATCGAGATCCTCGGAGTCAATGTAACGAACATTCACCTTGGTCTGATTGCGGATACCCGCATGAACCAACGACTCATTGAGAGACTTGTAGGCGTCCAGAAGCTCCATATATTTGCCAACCATGGCAATGGTAACCTGATGTTTTGGGTTGAGCTGATTCTCTACTACCCAATCCCAGGAGCTGATATCAGCCTCGCTATATTCCAGATGAAGTTTCTCCATCACGATTTGATCGAGGCCGCGACGCTGTAAATCTCTGGGGATGGCATAAATCGTTCGCGCATCCAGCAAGGGCACCACAGCTCTCTCTTCCACGTTGGTGAAGAGGGAGATCTTTTTACGCTGCCCTTCATCCAGCTCAACTTCGCACCGACACAGTAAAATATCCGGTGACAGACCTATGGAGCGCAATTCTTTAACGGAGTGCTGGGTGGGTTTGGTTTTTGTTTCCCCCGCCGTTGCAATATAGGGCACCAGTGTCAGATGAATAAGGATGGAACGACTGGAGCCCAGCTCCAGCTTTAACTGGCGAACGGCTTCAAGGAAGGGCTGTGATTCGATATCGCCGACCGTGCCACCAATTTCCACAATGGCGACATCGACACCTTCGCCACCGGCCAGCACCCTGCGTTTAATCTCATCCGTCACATGGGGGATGACCTGAACAGTACCCCCCAGGAAGTCCCCACGGCGTTCGCGACGCAGAATTGTTTCGTAGACTTTGCCGCTCGTGAAATTGTTGCGCTTGTTCATCTTGGAGGAGAGAAAGCGCTCATAGTGACCGAGGTCAAGGTCTGTTTCAGCACCATCTTCGGTGACAAAAACCTCGCCGTGCTGAAACGGGCTCATAGTGCCGGGATCAACATTGAGATAGGGATCGAGCTTCAGGATAGTGACACTGAGGCCATGGGCCTCCAGAATCGAGCCCAGTGATGCCGAAGCGATACCCTTCCCCAAGGAAGATACAACACCGCCGGTAACAAAAATATAACGTGTCATTTAGACCCTTCCGAACATTTTGGATACTGCGTCAAGAATGCCGAACTCATACCAAAAAGAACAGGTATGCTTATGAAAAATAGAGCGATTTTTTATTTAATCAGGAGATGATTCAGAGTGACGCCCACCGGTTTCGAGATGGGGAATCAGACTACCAGAAACCCTTGAATCGCTCAATGAATATTACGACCTGAAGCCCCACTGCACCGAGTAACCCTGCTCATCCGGGGACACCTCGAAGCCCTCGCAAACCCATAAATCACCAACCGCCACTAATACATCATCGCGATAAAGCAGGGGTACCCGGCCACGCAACCAGGGCTCCAGACCATATTCCTGAAACAACTTCTTGAGTGTATTGGATGCGCTGCGCCCGACCGGCTTGCAGCGTTCACTACCATTGCGAAAACGCACTTCAAAGGTATCAATATCTGCCTTCAACCTGATTCCACGTCCGTGCTCCAGACGCAAACTCAATGTGCTCTTATCTGGCAAGCCCAACGTGCCCCTGCCATCCCATTGAAGCGAGACCGGTAGATGATCAGGGATATTTGGGTCATCGGGCAGCAAAAAAAGGCGGCGCTGGTACCGGCGCAACTGAATGCCTGCCCAGCTTACCAGGGGTTCGGCATCGGCTTTCGCAGGCAACAGCTCGTGAAGCACAGCATCGATGATTTTATGACCCGGTTGTGCCAGATCATGTTGACTCGCCCAGTGTCGCAACAAATTCGCCTGGCGCAACTCATCAAAAGACATCAATGCCTCGAGACTGATGCTCCACCCCAGCCGCTCCCTGTGTTCATAAACGGCTATCAAATCCTGTGCTGCCAGCATATCGGATAACCGATCACTCTCACGACACAGTCGGACGCTGTGGGCGACCCTTGTGGCATAATCCGGCCAGTGTTCAGCCAGAGCCGGGATCACTCTGTGGCGCAGAAAATTGCGGTCAAAGGACACATCTTCATTGCTCTCATCTTCTATCCAGACCATCCCTTCAGCAAGGGCATATTGTTTCAGGTCTGACCGGGGGAAAGGTAACAGTGGTCTCAATAACTCTGCGTTACCCAAGTGGCGCGAGGCAGGCATTCCGGCCAAGCCTCTCGGCCCACTGCCTCGCAGCAGCCGATAGAGGACAGTTTCAACCTGGTCATCCGCATGGTGACCCAGCAGCAACAGAGAATCCTGTGGGAGGAGCTTTTCAAAAACCCTATAGCGGGCAGTTCGGGCGGCCTCCTCAACACCCCGACCGCTCTCAATGACAGAAGCCTGCTCAATGATTAAGGTCACTCCGAGCCCATCACAAACCTTCTGACAATGCTGCTCCCAGCTTTCCGCATTTGCCGATAACTGATGATTGACATGAATGGCACTGACCGCTTCCATCCCCAATAGTTTAACCAGCGACACGAGCAAAACATGAGAATCGAGACCACCGCTATAACCTACATAGCAATGGCTGGCCTCGCGCAGCCTGGGCAAATAGGGAATAAGGAGGTCTGGGATATAGGTCATGGTTGAGATCTGTAGAGGTCAGTTCCCTACGTTAATGGCTACCGTCAGCCAAGGCAAGGCTACCGAATACGGCACCACTGGCAATTTCGCCATATTCCTGTCTGGCAGAATAACACTGTCAACGATAAGCGAGCTTGCTAGTCTATACTTTTACAGAGACGTAAATTTTTATATGGTTTACGTTGGGCTAGAGGTATTTCCCTATGTCTGCCAATTATTCACAAAAAGAAGAGAGCAAGCCCCCGAAAAAAGGGCAAAAACTCTACAAAGGCGAACTAACCGTCGATGCTTTGCGGGATGAAAACGATGCATTCCGGGGTACCGGGGGCATCAGCGAAGAAAGCCGGATCTGGGGTTTCAAACCGGCGTTTTACGATATGGAAACTGCCACGGTTCATCCCTCAAAATTTCCCAACGGCAGCGAAGCACCCATGCATGTTCTGGACGGTCTGCCCGCCGAGCTGATTGTCTCCCGCCAGAAAAATGGCAAAGTCAACTCGGTGAAACCCGGCGTAATCTCGGGCTTCGTCCAGAAGGATCGTTTTTATACCCGAGAGCAGGCCGCCTTGGCCACCGCACAAATGCGTGATCGCACACAAATGCTGAGCAACCCGGAACAGCACAATCAACTGTTGTCGGTCTGGGAAAAGTTTGTCGTCGACCAATCTTATCCAAGTGATTTTATCAGGCCGGTGGTCGAGGATTCCTGGCGCCGTTGCCAACAATCACATATTGATCCGGAGTTACAACATGCACCATTGATTGGCGATAATAGTGTGCTTGAATATCGT
>NVUM01000019.1 GCA_002733125.1 Porticoccus sp. | reverse complement strand
GAGACCAGATTTGCCGGTTCATACACCACATTGATTGATTGGCACCAGTCATGCCATTTGAACTGATTGATGTGGGGCATGGTGTTGATGGGTAGCCAGGGTATGCCATAGGCATCAGCGATAATTGCACCATGAAGTGATTCAGTGATGACGTATTTGGAGGCAATCAGATCGTTAATAACGATGAGGGGATCTTTCGCCCTTGGATCAATGTGGTGGATTCCCAGGTCATTGGCGATATTCTTCCAATAGCCACTTTTTGCGGTGTCGCAATGCATGATCAATGACACCTCGTGAATTTTTTCAGCTTCGGGTATAAATTCCCTTAACAGGATAGCGGGATCAGTCAGGGCTTTGGATGGATCAATACCCAGTTTTTTGGCAGTTTGTGGGCCTCTGACAAAATAGATATTGTACTTTTCATCAATCTCCGGTGAAGAGAAATAACCCACCCCGGAACCCGCAATAAATTTTACTGGCAGAGGGGGGATTCGCTGGTCGAGTATAGTGCCAATCCCATACAGTAGGGCTGCTTCCCGGTTATTTTCCTCGTAGTATTCCTCACCATGTTTGGCGATACCCTGAATGACGCCAGGCAGTAACTTTGGCCATAACCAGGCATTTAAATCGTCTCCAAAATTACCTTCGTTGTCATGGTAGTAACAGAGCTTCATAAATTGCTTGCCTCAGGCCGTTTGAGATTGGTTGCTATCAACAGGCTTTATTGTATTTCATCTAAATAAAATGGAACGCGTTCAGGGAAATACTCCCTGATTAGATCCTCGCAGTGGCCCCATACTTTTCTGGTCAGGTAGTGCTCATCAATGCCCTCTATAAAAGAGGCTTTCGCGGGTTCGGAGTTGGCGTGTGAGGTATTGATGTATCGTGCACTGATGTTTAAAAACCGGGCAATTTCTCCAGATTCCCGAGACAGGTTATCTGTTCTGACGTAAAGGCTGGTAGCCTCGGGAAGATGCTGCTTTGCCAGCAGATAGTGTTCATTATATTGGGACAGATAGGCATCCAGCGAAGCCAGCTGATTGGACTCGAGAACGGCCTCTTCAGGATCATACCCCCGGGTTTTGTCCATCCAGAAATACTGGCGATATTCCTCCCATTCCGGTGGATGTTTTTTGAAATGAAAGTTTATTCTGGACCTGATCCAGCTCAGTGGCTCCCTGACGGTGACTAAATATTTTGCGTCGGGAAACAGGTCAGCGATTTCCTTTGCTATATAAATTAATGAATGGGTAGATTCCATTTCAAGGTTCAGTTTTCTGTCCCGTTTCTCAATAAAGGACTGAACCTCTTCGGCCGTCATTTCATTTTTTAAATAGTTGATGATTTGATGATTGGTCTCTGAAATAGCTGGCTCGTGGGCTGAATCAAAATGGGCCTTAAACATGGAGGAGATGGACGTTGTGCCGGTCTTGGCGGCACCGATACAGTAACAGTGAAATCGCCGGGGCAATATTTTGTGGGTTCTGAGCCGCAATTGATTATAAATAGACACAGTGACTCCTTATGAGGCACTTGATTTTCAGCCAATTGATTCTGATCCTCATATCCTGCTCTTTCCGGTAAAACTATGTATTTCATTGTAGAAGGCATGGTTGGAAAGCTTCAGACCAACAACCCATCCCACAAATGCCGCTGCCATCAACAGGGCAAAATGAACATAAATGCTTTCGATATGCCCCTGCATCAGGGAGTTTACAGCCAGTGTTGGTGATATTGTGAAAATCAGTGGCGTCAAACCCTGCACGGCAGGTTTTGCGGCATCTTTCATCCCAATGCCAAATACCTGGTTTGCATAAAACTGGCAGGTGATAAACCTGACAAAAAAGAATCCCACCAGCGCCAGGCAGACCGCTTTCAGTCCTACAAAGCAGGCGCCACCGACCATTATGATTTTTGCAATATTTGAAATGACCTTGATCTTCAGTGTAATTCCCGGCCTGCCATAGGCAATGAACAGGTTGTCGGCAAACAGAAATGACGGCAGCAGTACACCCGCCAGGCAGAGGATTTTTACCAGTGGAATGGCGGCATCCCACTGCGTGCCATACAGCACCCTTATGGTTTCTTCCGTGTAGAGAAAGAGGAAGGTAAAAAAGGGCCAGGCAAAAACATAGGAGTACGTGACAGCCTTGAGATAGCTCTCCCTCAGCTTGCCMGTGTGAATGTTGTCCCGGGAGAAAAGCGGCAGGATGACCCCGCGGATRCTGCTGACAAAGATATGATCGAACAGTGAAAAAGTACCAAAGGCCCGGGAAAAGTAGCCCAGCTGCGCGAGYCCGAGCATRCGGGCGATCAGGGCATCRGTGATACTGGTGGCAAACTGGTTGATGATRTTACCYGCGCCGACAATGGAGCCGAACCTGAATATATTTYTGGCGCCTTCCAGGGTGGGGGTAAGACTCACATCCCGGGGYCGAAAGAAMACTGACAGAAGTACAATGCTGGAGGTCTCGGTGATCGCGCCATAGGCGAGACAGAGATAGCCGGAACCGGTGTAGGCYGTTGYCAGGGAKACACAGATRCCCAGCAGGGTYGCRGTCAGGCCAATAGCYGCRGTRATATGAAAGCGCATTTTCTTGCGCAGCAATGCCAGGGTGATAGTGCCAAAGGGGATGATAAAAAAGTTGAAGGARAGAATCCTGATCAGCGTTTCTATGCCTTSTTCCTGRAAAAAAKCGGCAATCAGGCCTGCCGAGAAAAACAGTAAAGCCCCCAGCGTCCAGGACATCAACAGGTTGAGCGTGAAGGTTGTTCTGATCTTCGTCTCATTCAATTCTTTTTCCTGAATAATGTACTGATTCAGGCCAAAGTCGCGAAACAGCTGGGCCAGCGCCACGATAGCAAAGCCCGCACTGAAAATACCGATCTCTTCCGGCGTCAGCAGCCGGGCCAGGATCATGGTTGAGACAAACTGGAAGGAGAGCGTCAGATACCTGCCGGTGATGCTGAATCCAATGGCTGTACGAGCGGTAATAGTCATCAGGTCGAATAAACCCTAGGTTTGGCAGGCAATGTTATAACGGACTGCAAGTCTATCTTATATTCGACCGCCTGAAGAACACTCCGCCAAATAAGATGTTCTTTGTCCTTACCGGACTGGCCTGATCAGCGCTTCAATCAGGCGGGTTTTCTGAAGATGTAAAACATCCTGACAATCCTTTTGTCCGCTGTGGTTTCGGCCAAAAACGTAAAAAATACCGACAGTTGTTAGCGGCCTCGCACACTGTCAGAATCCTTGGCTTGGAGCAAACGTCCGAGGATTAATAAATGAACCATCTGCTGTACAGCGCAGTTGCCAGAACACTGCCCCTTGTGCTGCAGACAAAAAATAAACAGCGGGTTTGCATTCTCACCTACCACCGCGTGTTGCCTGAACGTGATTACATGCGCAGTTCAGAGCCGACAGTGGCGGCGTTCGATTGGCATATGGAGCTGCTCGCCCGTTACTTCAATCCGCTTTCGCTGTCTGATGCCATCGCCAGGCTGGGCAGCAATGGTCTGCCGGAAAGAGCTGTTTGCGTGACCTTCGATGACGGGTATGCCAACAATGCAGAATGTGCGTTACCGGTACTGCAGCGTTGGCGCATACCCGCGACCGTATTTATTTCCACGGGCTTCCTCAATGGTGGCCTGATGTGGAACGATGCGGTAATTGAGGCAACACGGATCGCCGGGAATAGAGCACTTGATCTTCGGGCATTAGGCTTGCCTGCTTACGATTTGACCGATTTTGACCGGCGCAGATTGGCAGCCAGTGAAATTATTCGTGAAATTAAGCATTGGCCACCGGAAAACCGCGCCGAGGCTATTCGTGTTATTCAGTCTATGGTGGGGTCCTTGCCAGAAAATATGATGCTGACCAATGATCAGGTGAAGCAATTGAGCGCTGCCGGTATTGAGATTGGCGCTCACACCAGGACCCATCCCATCCTGGCCATGCTGAAACTCGCCGATGCCCGACAGGAGATCCAGGCTTCAAAAGATGCACTGGAAGCACTCACGGGCAAACCAGTGCGCTATTTTGCCTACCCCAATGGCCGGCCCGAGATCGACTATCGGCTGGAACACCGCGATTTTGTAAAATCCATCGGTTTTGAGGGGGCGGTGTCTACCCAGTGGGGCGTTGCCAGCGAGTCAAGTGATCGTTGGCAGATGCCGCGGTTTACCCCCTGGGACCAGACGCCATTGCGGTTTATGACGCGCTTGCTGGCAATGTTCAGAAACCCGGCTTGAGGTTTACTGATCATCGCCCGACGACCACTGCCCGGCCGCTTTCAGTTTGTCTCTGAGGCCGGGAAGCGGGAATCCCCTTTTGTAGAGACTGGTGGCATAAGTTCTGGCTTCGGGATATTTTTTGAGATCCACTAGCAAGAGTGCCAGGTTGTACTGAATCTGTGGGTTGTGGGGGTCAAGCTCAATGGCCTTTTCATACAGCTCTAGAGCCTTTTTCTGATGCCCAGTCTGGTGGAGGAGCATACCGTACAGCATATGGGCTGTAGCATCATTGGGGCTGAATTTAATGGCGCGTTGAAGATAGCATTCTGCCGGAGGATAGCGGTTTGTATGGCCATCAGGCCATGTATTTATACGGTAACGAATAGTGCTGTACAGGGCCCGGTGATGGTTTGGCCAGGCCTTCAGGGTGTAACCGATATCCCCCAGTGGAGAGGGACTGGTTTGGCCCTTGATCAGCTGTTCTACCTCCGGATTAAAGTGATGTTTTTCCACAATATTGAGCTGCCCGGGTAACTGGTTGCGCAACAAGTAGTCAAATGGGCCAAAATTTTCCATGCCACCCTCACAGGGTGCGTTTTTGAGGGTATCGCCTACCCAGGGAGCATGGCCGACAGGCGCTGAAAAAACTGACGTGCTGTATAACATGAACACGGAAAACAGGGATAGAACAAAACAGTGGGGCAGCGTTACTTTCGTCAACTTGTGCATGAGAAACCTGTAAAGAGCCATAGAAAACCAAACACCCGCGAGTGTAAGCTTTCAGTAGGTGATAAAGTGCGCATTAATTATACGGCACCTCTGCCTGTAAAAGGGTTTTTGCCAGTAATCCGGCCGACAGTCACTTTGACTGCTAATACTGCCAGAGTGCAGGGTAAATGTCAGAAATGAAACAGTGGATATTTCATTTGGCGAAGTATACGGGGCTGTTTGCCCTGTGCCGCCGGATAACAGCCGGTGATCTGCGCATACTTGCCTACCATGGAATCTGGCTCGGCGAGGGCCATTATGGCAATTATCTTTTTATGAGTGCCGGTAAATTTGCCGCAAGGATGCAGAGAATCCGGGCGCTTGGCTATCCGGTGTTAAGTCTTTCTGAGGCCTTGACCCGTCGAAAAAACAACACACTGCCAGCCAATACAGTGGTGCTGACCATTGATGATGGTTGGTATGGCTCTTACCTGCATATGCTCCCCGAACTGGAAAAGCATCAATTCTCCGCAACCCTGTATGTCACCACTTACTACAGTGAAAAACAGTGGCCGGTGGCGAATGTTGCTCTGCACTATCTGGTCTCAAGGACAGACTTGGCGAGAGTACGTCTTGCCGATCTCGGCATCCCCAGTGACCAGGTTTATGACCTGGCAGAAAGTGACCAGCGGTCAGGCCTTGCCACAACGCTGCAGTGCCATCTCGAACAGTTGCCCGGCGAATATGAGCGGCAGGTTTTTCTCTGGCAGGTGGCGGGTCAACTGGGCTTTGACCGTGAGCTGATTTGCTCCGAAAAGTGGTTTCACCTTGCCAGTCCTCCACAGGTTCAGGAAATGTCCCGGCGCGGTCTGGATATTCAGTTGCATACCCATCGCCACCGAATCTCAAAGGCGGGACACTTCTGTGTTGAAGAGGAGATAGAGAATAATCGTGCGCAATTAGAGCCTCTGACAGAACAGCCACTGCAACATTTCTGTTACCCCAGTGGCGTGTATGATCGGACTATCTGGCCAGACCTGAAAAAGCTGGGTATTGCCTCAGCCACAACCACTGCGTCGGGTTTGGTCGGCAGGGGTGCCGAGATTTATGCGTTGCCACGAATACTGGATGGTGAACATGTTTCAGACCTGGAGTTTGAGGCGGAACTGTCCGGTTTGCTTGAGCTGAAGCGATCTTTTTTCAAATGGCTGAAAACAGGATGATTTGAAGAACAATGGAAAAAATAAAAAAATACTTCAGTACTATTCGGGCACTATCAGCGCAACCGGGCAATAAAAGTATTGTACGACAGCTGACGGAAATGCTCCTGTTGTTTATCTGTTCCCGCCTCGGCCCCGGCTTTTACCTGTTGGCACAAATGTATAGGCAGGATTTCTCACTCCGCAATGTGCTGGGCTATCTGAGCACGGCTGGTTATAAAAGGCAGGTTTACCGGCTCAATAACCGCCTTTACCACAAGAGCTCACAAAACAAGGTGATAGAAAAAGCGGTACTGATGGCCTACGGACAGCCGACCCCGGAATTGCTCGGTCATTATGACCCTGTAGACGGTTTGGCCACTGATGGTTTGTCGCTGAGGACAGAAGCCGACCTGAAGGCCCTGCTGGAAAAACAGCCGGATAAAACAAGAATTTGTTTCAAGCTCATTGAATCCTGGGGCGGTCAGGGTTTTCGGGCGATCGAATATCATTCAGCGGGGCAGGTTAAAGACCTTGAAACCGGAAGCTGGCTGGAGACAGACAGCTTTGTTTCAAGTATCGGTAAAACAGAAGAAGGCGGTGTACTGATCGAGAAATACCTTGAGCAACACCCGGATTATGCGGCAATCAATCAATCCAGCGTTAATACACTCCGGATAGGCGTGCTTAAAAAACGCGACGGGACTGTCGATTGTCTGCTGGCTTTTTTAAGGGCGGGCCGCACGGGGGCTATTGTTGATAATGCCACTTCGGGTGCTATCGTGTTTCCCATTGATGTGTCCACCGGAATTGCTAAAGCGGGATTCACGAAATATAAACCGTGGGTGTTTTACCAGGAGCACCCGGACAGTTTAACCAGACTGGCCGGGACCCGGATGCCCATGTTCACGGAGGCGGTCGAGCTGGCAAAAAACTCATTGCATGTTTTCCCCGGAATCAGATTCGCCGGCGTTGATATCGCCTTTTCGGTGACAGGGCCGGTTATTCTCGAGTTGAATATTTATCCGGATTACAGCGGGTTTGCTTATACAAGGCTACCCTCACGCAACGCGTTGAATCGATAACATAGCAGACGTTATATGACTGAAAAACTAGTTATATCAAACATTAAACTCGTTACTAAAGACGGGTTTAATGAGCTGAGTGCGAACGTGGATGGTGACTACGTTTATTTTCGGGTTGCAGCTAATTTTCAGCTATCACTGTCAGCCGAATGTTTTGTTGGTGTTGCCCTGCTTGAGGCCATGATCAGCAACAGGATTCTTTCCGTTGATGGCGTGCCTGTTTCTAAAAAATTACACGGTGCATTGAACGAGATTCAGGCTATTTATCGCTGTTGGAATAGCAGTCTTTCTATTGTAGAAATACAGGCCGATACAATTTCAGATCAACATTATTACCAGAAAACCGGGTCCTTTTTTTCTGCGGGTGTAGATAGTACTCATACACTGCTGACACATCTGGAGGATATAACCCATTTGATATTGTTCAGGGCATTCGATTCGGGAAATGATCAGGCCTCCTGGGATAAGCGAGTAGAAAAACAGACAAAGTTCGCCGAGTCGATTGGTAAAACTCTTGTTCCGGTAGAGACAAACGCCAAGGACTGGGCGATAGGCCGCAAAATATCTTCACATTTTTTCCACGGGCTACTGCTATCTTCCGCTGGCGGAGCATTAGGTATGCGCCGCATTTATATACCGGCATCCCATACCTATGATGAGCTTTTCCCTTGGGGCTCCCATCCACTGAGTGATCCTATGTGGAGCACAGAATCCACAGAAATTATTCATGCCGATGCAGGGGCAAGGCGGGGTGAAAAAATGGCCTTCATATTGCAAAATCCAGTTTTCGCAGACAACCTTCAGGTCTGTTGGGCTAGCACAGACAGAAACTGTGGCAAATGCCCTAAATGTGTAAGAACCATGGTCGCCGTGTATCTTCTGGGTATCCCCATTAATTCCCTACCGCCTTTTACGGATTTCAGTACGCTAAAAATGCTGAAAGCCCATGACGAGAGTGGTGCGACCTTTTTAGAGGATGCCATGCTTCTAGCCAGGCAAAGTAATAATATAAAGATATACAAAACTTTGTATCGGTATCATCGCCAATTCAAATTGAGCCAGACTTTTGTATTGGTAGACAAGTATTTGATGGGTAGTCTCTTTCGCAGGCTGTACCGAAGGGTTAAAAATCCCGATTGGATTAACTGGCGCGTCACAATGCAGAATAAAAATAGTGGCTAACCATGGGAAATAAAATTGGAAAATCGTATTTGCATATCGAATCGCAAACCGGTCAGACACTGGCACCGATTGGTCAATACTTACTGAACGGACTTTTAAGGAAACTCCACCGAAAAATCAAACCACCAGAATGGGTCTCGTGGCGTGTTACCTTGCGAAGCCCGAGCCATGGGGATATATGATTTGTTTGGCTGCCGGGATTCAGTTAGTCATTTGTCCCTTGGCTTCGGTATTACATTAAATACGATGATATTCAGATGATCGTGCCCAGCGAGGGTTTCCTGCAGGCAATTAGCGCAGCATATAGTAAGTATTCACAGCTTTTGCCAGATACGCTGGATTAGTAATTTTCGTGGCCAGATACGGGTAAAGAGACGGGGTTTATAGTGGCCGGACGTATATAGGTCACGACGGGTCTGCGAGGTTGCAAATGCTCCGGAGTAATCGCAGTCATCCTCTCCAGCATAGAGTATTGTGGCACCACAGCGTTCGGGTACCTCCCTGAGGTAGGATAGATGCGGACTTACCTCTACAAGCGCAGGATCCAGAAACCAGCTGGTACTCTGGAACCCAAGCAAGGACGGGTTAGCAGCCAGCAAGTCTGCCAGGTTTTCATAGGTTTCTATCCAACCCTCAGGATTAAAGGCTGTGGTGTAATGTGGATGCATATGCAGCTCGAGAAAAGGTTTGATACCGCGACAACGGGCAATCACCTGAATGAACTTAGCGGCTTGTCGTAAGCCGCCCTTAAATATTAGGCTCCGGGAAATACCGGAGAAGGGCGTTGCAAACTCGGCCCCACAGGGAATAAGGCGGTGGCACAGAATGGCAAGGTCCTTGCGAAAAGGGTCGTTATCGAAAGAAAAATAGCTATCTGGCTTATCGGTGAGCAGATTCTCTATCCGCTGCAGTTGTTGCTCGTACAGAAAATGGAATTTTTCAGGAAAAACCCAGCAGGCATCAGCCAAGGTAAATTCTTTCAATAAGTTACGACAAAGGCTCCTGTTCAGAGTTAGGGCTGCAGCTGGATTTTGTCGGGCAACTGACTGTTCCGTTGCTAACAGTTCTGGTGGAAGCGCTGCATAACCATGACCAGATACAGCACCAGAAACAATGGCCAGCTGATAATAGGACTGGGGTGAAATGTCGGTCATCCGGATCAACCTGTCTTGTGGTTGCTGACGCGGATAAAGTGCCGCACAGACTAATGACCACGATACTATCATGAGAAAGAAGCACCAATGAGCAGCTCTTGCCAACAAGTATACGAAGTCGTGTAGACCATCGCTAAGGAAAGTTTTACTGTCAAGTACCGCTAGTGTGCGTGAGGACTATGCTCAAGGTGGTTTTTTTCGATAAGGGGGTTTATACCTTTTGCCTTTTTCGTTCTATGGCTTTAGTGTTTACTTTCACCTAATAACCACTCTTGTTTTCCGCTGGCGAAATACCATTTACTAGTGGTCGGCAGTCGAACTACTAGCTATTTCAATCTAGAGCACAGGATATGACTCGTAAAGACGAAAAGCCGGCGTTTCAGCAGGATGTGCATAATTTCAGGGCCTTTGCCATTCTGGGGGTAGTCGGTGCACACGCTCTGCATAACTTTTACTGGCCAACAGATTCTTATACGTTTGTGATATTGGATACACTCTTCAACCAGTCGACGATCTGGTTTGCTTTTATTGCGGGGTATCTATTCCAGCACCTGAGTGTGATGTATTCGACGCAAAGCTATTATCTGAAAAAACTTAAAAACGTATTTCTTCCCTATCTCGTTTGTTCAATTCCTGCGCTTGTTGCCTCAATGACTTTTTACGAGCAGGCAATGCCTGCAGGTTTTTATGAGCTTCCATCTGCGTCTCAGGCATTTTTGTTTATCGTCACGGGCAAGCATTTGGCGCCATTCTGGTACATCCCGATGATTATGGTTATTTTTCTATTGGCGCCAGTGCTGATTGCGCTTGATCATCGGCCTGTATTCTATCTGGCACTTCCTCCGTTATTGCTGCTTTCTGCATTTTTGGGACGAGATGGATTTTTGATGTACTTGGAGCTTTCTCCTTATTTCGGTCAGCTATCAAAGGCAGTGTACCTCTTGTCGCCCTATATGCTGGGGATGTTTATATCTCATTTTTATACGCAGAGTATGGCGCTGGTCGGTCGGTGTTGGATTCCATTAGGGCTGATGGCGGCTTTATTTTTTGTCCTCGAGGTACTTAATTACCATCTTACACCCTATTATATTTTTCTTTTCAAGGTGCTTAGCGCGCCGGTGATTCTTTACTTTCTCGATCGGCAGTTTGGTGTAGCCCAGCGTCTTGTGAATAATATTGCGGTTTTTAGCTTCGGGATTTTCTTTCTGCACGGTTATTTTTTGTCTGGTACAAAAATATTGGTTACCTTCCTCTCGGATTTCGATGGTAAGTTTCCTGGAAATATTGTTGCATACACGTTTTTTACAGTAGCGATTGTGTTGGCATCACTGTTGGCCATTACTGTAGTCCGGCGTATTGTCGGCAGGCAGAGTCGATATTTGATAGGTTGTTAACGGCTTGAATATTTTCCCCAAGCCATACTCACTTTCTACCGACAAGTTAGAGGCCGTTGATCACTTTTTCAGAAAATTTCAGTACAAAGGCCGGCTAGCTAAGCTGTTTATCGAGAGGTTAGCGCTGAGCCAGAGTTGGTTTTTTATTGGTGTTGGACCAACCACATTTCCAGCACCATCAGAATCCAGATCAGTTCCCCGTAATAGGCAGCATGCTGATTTCTGTGCAGGTCTATGGTCTGGTCAATAAACGCGGGTTTGAAAAACTGGCGTTTTTTCAGGTTCAGTAGATGGTCGTAGGCCATTTCCTGAAGCGGTTTATGGGTTTCCATCCATACCCCAAACGGCAAGCCGAAGCCCTGTTTTTTCTTGTTGATGGTGTCGTCGTGCAGCCAGCCCTTCAGTGCGGCCTTGTAAAAATGGCGCAGGTCGTTGCCTTTGATCTTCCAGTCACTAGGTACCCGGCATGACAGGTCAATCAGACCGTCATCCAGCATAGGATAAGCGACATCCACGCCAGCCAGTTCACACATGTGACTGACCTTTCTGAGGTCGTTATCCGCCAGGGTATATTGCCAGTCCAGATACAGCATTTTATTGAGGGTGCTGGCATCAGTCGCCCGATGGTATGTTTCTCTAAGCAACTGGAGCGGCGCCTGGGTGTCGACTGTCGCTAGAAATTCATCGTTGAAAATTTCATTCGCGGCATGGCGATGCAGGAAGTTATAACTCTGCAGGCGGTCGGGCAGCGGAACATTGGCCTGCTGCAGGTAGCTTTTTGCCTTGCCGGCCAGTGGTATGGCATTGGGGAGGGCATTGATGAGTGGTTCAATGAATACGTGCCGCAGGCCTGAGGGAAACTTCTGGTAGTTTTCAAATACCCGTTGCTTGATATAGCGTTCGTTTCCACCAAACAGCTCATCGCCACCGTCTCCGGCAAGCAGGCACTGGATACCGTTTTCGGCGGCCAGTTTTGCGCAGAAATAGGCGGGTAGGGCAGAGGAGTTGCCGAACGGTTCGTCATAACTGGCGGCGACCATTGGCAGGGCCTTCACCACATCCTCTGGCGTGACATAGTACTCGTGGAGCTGAATGCCGAAGTGTTTTGCSGTGAGRCGCGCRTAGGCCATCTCATCGTAACCCTTGGCTGAAAAGCCGATMGARAAYGCATGRGCATTRTTCGGWYWGAKTTCAGMCAGCATGCCGGCRACGGAGGARCTGTCCAGYCCRCCRCTGAGAAATGCYCCCACTKTCACRTCGGGCTYRATGCASYGYTCAACGGCANCTTTTWAMTNGTGTCTTGAGYTCTGCTCCGAGGCYGGTRAATSMATCCKGCGATTGTTCCCTGAACACGGGYCGGAAGTAGTTGCTGACRACRCACTGGTTTTCYGAGYAAAGCARCAGGTGKCCGGCGGGTAAYTTYTTYARTYYMKCAAAKATSGARTGTGGGCTKGGYACCATRTGAAAATAKACGTAKTCATACAGGCCMTGGGCTTGCARYKTSGCYTKTKCKGMYYCSTCAGYCGGGKTYGTATYGGCAMGTRCAATGGATGCCGAMGAACCGAAAACCAGTCCGTGATCGATCTCGGTGTAATAAAGCGGGTAACGGCCCATCCGGTCGGTACCCAGCATCACCGTATCTGTCGAGGTATCGATAACCGCGAAGGCGAACGGGCCCCTTAATGCTTGTAAAAAGCGGCTGCCGTATTCAGCGTGGGCCATTGCCAATGCTGCGCCATGGCCCTCCTCGCGGGCTTTGCTGGCCAGGTGTTCCTCGGTCCATTCCGGTTCTCCAATCATGGCAAAACTGGACCCGTTGGCTGCCTGATAGAGCGCATCGGTGCTGGCACAGGCCGATGTGCCGTTTTCGACGGAAATATCGGGCAGTGAGCTGTTGGCGGCTTCCACCATTCTGCCCAGCGCATTTTCTGAGCTGAATGCTGTTGCTGCAGAGCAGGACCAACCCGCCAGATAGTGGTTGAGCAGCGGTGGCAGATGGCTGGTGGTCATGGCGTGGGCTCCATTTTGTTTGCGGTCCATTTATTCGGGTTTGGCGAGATGGCAGTAGCAACCATTATTCGGTGGTCGGTCAGTGGTCGTTGTTGGTGTTCTCAGACTTTTGATCGGGCCAATCTTCGGTCAAATGGTTTTTCAGCCATTGTGCGGTTTGCTCGAACAGTTCCGCACGCCAGACCGTTCGGGAAAAGGTATGGTCGGCATCGGCCATGTCATAAAAAAAGATTCTTTCCTGCAGCCCGGAGTTTTTCCAGATAGCTGAGCTATACGTGAAGTCTTTGAATTCCTGAGCAATGTAGTCGTTGCCACTGGTCAGAATATACGTCTTTCCCGGAAAGCGTTGCAGACTCCTGGTTAAGCGTTCGGGCAATGGTAGCGATGCCAGCTCTTCGGCGTCTGAAGCTTTTTTCGAGTCGTCGTTGCTTTTGGCGACATGCCTGAGCAGTTGTAACCAGGCTTTCAGTGAGCGCATCAGGGAAAACTGGCCGTTCCTGATTTTCTGCCAGAAACGGGGATCCCGCAGCCGGTTCCAGTAGTAGTGTTTGAGGTAGGTTTTGGCTTGCCCTGCCTCTGTTCTGATCCAGGGATTGACCATAAAGATGCCCGCCACCCTGGAATCCCTGTAGGCATAAAAAGCGGCGGCCGAGGCGGATTCACACTCGCCCCAGAGCATCACGCGCTTCAGGTTGCCACATTGTTTGAAGATCGTGTCGATGGCACTCCGGATATCGGCATCCATGTCGAGGAACCCGCGAAAAGAGCCGCCGCTGTCACCGGTTCCCCGATGATCGAAGCGCAATACCGGAATGCCCTGTCGAGCCAGTTCCCTGCCCAGCACAACAAACTGGCGGTGGGCGCCTACCCGGTATTGGGGGCCGCCGGCCACAATGATTACGACGCCGGTGGTTCCAGCCTGGTCCGGTGCGTGAACGATGCCCAACAGTGCATCCTCTTCACAGGGGAAAACAACGGCGTGCTCATTCATGTTGGGGTACCCCGGTCAGATGACTGATGGTCTCGTTCACCAGATTGGGTGCCAGGGTCCGCTCGTGAGCCTGCCAGAAAGCGGGGCCTATACTGGTTAGATGGTCAATCTGTTTTCCCTCGGAGCGCCATTGTTCGATGGTTTTCAGGTCGGCGCGGGGGGTGCTCCGTTCTTCACTGGCCAGTACCGTAAACCAGCTGATCGGTGCGGTGATGGGTGACAGGTATTGATCGAAATGGGCAGCCTGGACTCCCCTGAAAAGCGCGGGAGACACATCATAGCCCGCCACCTGAATGCTGTTCCCCCGGTTGAGTTCTTCTTCAAACTGGGCAGTGGTGCCGCCGTCCTCGTCGCGGCCAATGGCAGCGGCAATTTTGATGCGCAGAAACTGATTGAGAGCGATCTTGCCGTTGCTGACTGGTTGCCAGAAGACCAGCCGTTGCAGGTTTTTCACCTCGGGTGCGGCGGCAGCTGCCAGCAGCGCACCGAGGCGGATACCCAGCAGGGTGACAGATCGGTAACCGAGCTGCCCGGCATAGTCTGCTGCGGTGATGATATCCCTGATCCACTGTTGCCAGTCGGCTTCTACAAACTCGCCCTGGCTGTCACCGGTACCAAAGGGATCTACGGATAGCAGGGCGATGCCGTGGCCGGCAAGTTGCTGCGCCAGCATAGTCTGCATATAGCGACAACGGTTCATTTCCTCGGCAAAGGAGGGGGCGACAATCACGCATTCTGCACGGTCATTTCGGGCTGCAGGTGCGCAGTGGAGTGCAAACAGTTTGTCTCTGCCCCCGGCGATATACGCGGGTTCGAGCCTGCAGGAAGGAGTCATCAGTCCAGCTTTTGCTCGACGACTTTTGTGAGACTGCCGATGGTGGCGAACACATCGGCATTGAGTTCGTCATCATCGAAAGCGCAGCCGAATTCTTCCTCCAGTGCAGTCACCAGCGAGACCACAGCGATAGAGTCAAATTCCGGTATGGATCCCAGCAGGCCGGTGTCACTGTCAAACTCAGTGGTTTGTCCGTCGAGCATAAGTACGTCATTGATAATTTGAATGATGTCCGCTTGCAAACTCATAGAGGTTGTTCCATTTTCGTCATGAATCCGGGGCGTTCAGCCTGCTGAGGCGCATTCTGACAGCTCAGCATGGAATTGAGTAGTGGTGTGACAGGTTGTGCAGATTTTTTATCACCCGGAGCCGTACTCGATGTTGGTCGGGCGATCAGACCAGGACTTCAACCGGCTCAGGGTGGCTCAGAAAGTGGTGCGGGCTGGCGGTATAACCATAGGCACCAGATTGAAAGACCACAATCAGGTCGCCTATCTGAACGGGCGGCAGCGCGTATTTGTCGCCGAGGATATCCAGCGGGGTACACAGCGGCCCCACCACATTCACCGGTGTCAGTTGTTCGCCTGCCACCCGGTTGCCGATGCAGACAGGGTAATTTTTTCTGATGACCTGACCGAAGTTTCCCGATGCGGCGAGATGATGGTGCAGTCCACCATTGGTCACAGCATAGGTTTCACCCCGGGATTTTTTCAGGTCGATGACTTCGCAGACGTAGACGCCGGCCTCACCCACCAGATAGCGGCCCAGCTCAACAACAATTTCTGCTTCTGGCAGGTCGGCCCTGTGGCGGGCCAGAAGGGTTGCAAGATTATCCGCGACAGGGCCGAGGTCGAGTCGTTGTTCTCCCGGGAAGTAGGGAATGCCAAAGCCGCCACCGATATTCAGCCACTTGACGGGCGAGGGGGCGTGCTCAGCCAGTTTCAGTGCCAGGGCAAAGGTTTTAGTCTGGGCTTCGATGATGGCGTCCGGTCGCAGGTTCTGTGAACCACTGAAAATGTGGAAGCCCTGGAAGGCGAGGTCGAGTTGCCCGAGCCGTTTCAGCATCGCGGGAACCTCTTCAGCATCGATGCCGAACGGTTTTGGGCCGCCGGCCATCTTCATGCCGGAGGTTTTCAGTTCAAAGTCGGGGTTAACTCTCACGGCGACATTGGCCCGGTGCCCGGTCTGGTTGCAGATGGTCGCCAGCCGTTCCATTTCTCCGGCGGATTCAAGATTGATAATAATGCCCGCCGCTGCCGCCGCTTTCAGTTCGGCATCGCTTTTGCCCGGTCCGGCAAAGCTGATATTGCGTGGGCTGGTGCCCGTATCCAGTGCCACGCGAAGTTCTTTCAGGGACGCCACATCAAGCCCGTCGGTCAGCCCCGCCAGGTGTTGAACAACGGCAGGCATCGGGTTGGACTTGATGGCGTAGTGTAAATGGATATCCTCAGGAAACTGCGCTCTCAGTGCGGCTACCCGATCTGTCATGAGCTGTCGGTCATAGGCATAAAAGGGTGTTTGCCCCACCCGCTCGGCAAGTCTGTCCACAGCTACATGACCCACCTGAAGGCAGTTGTCTATCACCTTGAACTGGTCCATCGGTACATGTTCCGGTAATGCTTTTTTCACGCCTGAGGCTCCTTGAAAAGGTCGCGGTATTCAGTGGCAAGATGCTTTCGGTCTATTTTGCCATTTTGATTGTGAGGCATTTGCTCGAGGATAACGATTTGCTGGGGCACCATGAAATTGGGCAGCTCCTTTTTGCAATGCTGGAGGACGTCTGATGCCGTTACTGTGCCATGTGTTGTTATCACCAGCAAAATGGCCTGCCCCAGCATTGGATGAGGCAGCCCGAGAGCGGCAGCCTGACTGATACCCTGAAGGTTGTAGACGACCTCTTCGACCTCGGAGGGGCTCACCCGATAACCGGAAGTTTTGATCATTTCATCCAGTCGACTGATGAAATACAGATAACCCTCCTCGTCCCTGCGCACCTGATCGCCCGACCATACTGCGGTTTCCGGCAGGGGGATGCCGGTGGGCTGGCCGGGGCTTGGTTTGAAACGCTCAGCGGTTTTCTGCGGGTCATTCCAGTAGCCCATGGCCACCAGTGAACCGCGATGGACAAGCTCGCCCGGTTCCCCTGCGTTGCAGGGTGTGCCGTCCGGGCGAACCACCAGGACTTCGGCGTTGGGAATCGCCTTGCCAATTGAGTCGGGACGTTGATCGATTTGCTCCGGTGGCAGAAAAGTGGACCGGAATGCTTCGGTGAGCCCATACATCAAAAAAACCTTTGTATCGGGCAGGGCAGCTCTCAGTTTGTTGGTGGTGGCCCCCGGCATGGCACCGCCGCTATTGGTGATATAGCGCAGTGAGCGAGCAGTTTCCTCGGGCCATTCCAGCTGCGCCAGCTGGTTCCACAGTGGCGGGACAGCCGCCAGGCCGGTGATGTTATAGCGCTGAATGCTGCGGATAATGTCCCGGGGCAGCAGGTAATCCATCAGGACGACCGAGGCGCCCACCGAGAATGCGGTGGTGAGTTGGCTGAGTCCGTAATCGAAGCTGAAGGGCAGGGCCGCCAGCAGCCGGTCATCTGCGTGATTATTTAAATAAGTCGCAACACTTCTGGCGCCGGTGACCATGTTTTTATGGGAGAGTACGACGCCTTTCGGGTTGCCGGTGCTGCCCGAGGTATAGAGGATGGACACCATGTCGCTGTCGATATGTGGGTGGGGCGGTTGGCCGTTCTGACTGCTGAGGAAATTGTCCCAGCCGAGCAGGGCATAATGCGTTGCTGCTACTGACGGTGGTCGGGGTTTGTCGTCGATAATCACCACAGTCCGCAGATCGGGGCACTCCTGTAGTACCGCAACCAATTGCTCCAGCCGTTGTGCCGAGGTGATCAGTATTCGGACATTGCAGTCGCGCAGAATGTAGGCCACCTGGTTGGCCTTGAGCAGGGGATTGACCGGGACAAACACCCCTCCGGCGCGGGCGGCTCCAAACAGACCGAAAACATTTTCCGGCACTTTTGGCAGATAGGTTGCGACCCGTTCACTGCGATTCAGGCCTGCATATAGCAGGCCGCATGAGACAGCGTCGACCTGCTGTTGCAACTCACGGTAACTGAATTGACGGTCCTTGAAATACAGCGCCATCGCATCAGGTGTTCGCATGGACTGATGACTGATGAGTTGGTGAAGAAGGTCTGACATGGTGGGCGCGATCCGTTCGTTGAGTTGTCCCGGTTTATCGGAAGATGCCGGATTATAGCGATTTTTATCAAATGCACGTAACCTGTGGCCAAAGTTCAACGCGGACGGTCGGGGATTCCAGCTCATGAGGTTATTGGTACGTTACCTGCTTTTGCTGTGCGGTTTATCGCTGATGCCGGTCGGTCAGGTTGTGGCCGGGCTGCCGGATACCATCGACAAGATCAGGGGCGGGGTGGTCGGCATCGGCACGGTCTTCCCGAACAAGGGGCCGGATGGTCGGGGGCAACTGCCGACTTTTCGGGGTACCGGCTTTGTGGTGGGTAACGGCCGACAGGTGGTGACCAATTTCCATGTCATCCAGAAACCGCTCGATAATGAAAAAAAAGAGTTGCTGGCGGTGTTCAGCGGTGAGGGGAAAGCTTCCCGCGTCTACCCGGCGACCCTGGTCCGAACAGATGAAGCCCACGACCTCGCGCTGCTGGAGATTGCCGGCCCCGCTCTTCCACCGCTGGTGGTGGAGAGTTCTCGCACCCTCCGGGAGGGTGAAGAGGTTGCCTTTACCGGGTTCCCGATTGGGCTGGTGTTGGGGTTGCAGCCAGTTACGCATCGGGGGATTGTGTCTGCAGTGACGCCTATCGTGATGCCTGCCATGTCCTCTGCCACGCTGACGGCTGCACAAATCAAACGTGCCCGCCAGCCTTTTGAGGTTTATCAGCTCGATGCGACAGCCTACCCCGGCAGCAGCGGCAGCCCGGTTTACGATGTCGAGACCGGCAGGGTCGTTGCCGTGATCAATAGTGTGTTTGTCAAAGAATCCAAAGAAGCCATGCTGCACAATCCCTCTGCCATCAGTTATGCCATCCCCTCGGCGTATGTCAATGCATTGCTTGAGGCTGCTGCGGCTGCCCAATGATCGACAGTATTTAAATGGAACGCTGAGATGCCCTCTGACCGGACAATAAAAAATACGGGGCCAAATCCCGCCCTCAATATCTTTGGCAAACTGGCAGGCTTGGCATTATTGCTACTGGCACTGCATCCGTTTCTGTCTTTCCCCCTGGTGGGGAACATATCGATTGCCGTCGCTCTGGTTTACCTGGTGCTGCTGTTTTTTGTCCCACGTCTCTGGTTGCTGGTGCTGCCGGTTGCGACGGTCAGCCTGGACCTTGCCACTTATACGGGCAGGTTTCTGTTCAATGAATTGGATCTGTTGATGCTGACGACAATAGCGTTCGCACTATTGTCCGGACGTTTTGATCTGCGCCTGGCCCATCGCAAGGGTGCTTTGCTGCTGATCGCAGCCTATTGTGCGGTTGTGCTGGCCGGTTTTTCCGCCTGGGGTGTCTTCCTGTTCCCGCCCGAGAGCACTACCGGTAACCCGTATTATTTGCCGGAATATGGCTACAAACTGATCAGGGGCATGCTCTGGGCGCTACTGTTGACACCCCTCTGGCTCAATGTCTTCAGTCGTGCCCGCCACCGGACTGTTAACTGGCTGGTGACAGGGTTCTGTACGGCAGCGTTGGTGTTGGGGGTGATCGTGCTCTGGGAGCGGGGCACGCTCGGTGTGCTGTTGTCCTGGAGTGCCTGGTATCACGTGGTTAATTCGCTGCTTGATCTGGCATCGGCCTATCGCACCACCGGCATTTTTTCGGATATGCACACCGGTGGTGAGGTGATTGACGGTATTGTGCTGTTGCTTTTACCGGTGACTCTGTACGGAATTTTTCATGGCTCCGGACGGGTGGTGAAAATCTATGCGCTGGTGGCATTTTGTGCGCTGGCCTATTGCGCCACGGTGGGGTTCACCCGCGCAACCTATGTGAGTTTCTTTGTTGGCTGTGTTGCCTATGCGGTGCTCTCCATGGTGTGCCGCTGGCGCGCGGGAATCAGACAGAGTGGCTTCCCTTCTCTGTTGATCAGCGTCACGTTGATGGTAGGGATACTGGCAGCCTGGCTGTCATTTTCACGCGGTGGCAGCTATGCCCTTGCCGCCTTTGCCGGACTGGCTGTTTTTGCGTTGGTCGGTGGCTGGTTGGCGCAGCAACACAGAGCGCTGGGGGTTGTTTGCTGGGTGCTTGCCGGCAGTCTTTTTCTGTTTGTCGCCGTCAGTGCACATTTTGACAGCCGCTGGGTGGACCGTTCAGCCGAGCACGCATTGACCATTGGTCTGGCACAATTGCTGTTTTATGTGCTGGCAATTGTTCTGTTTGTCCGGCTCCGGACGCAGCCATACTTCAATCAGTTTCTGGCGGTAGTGCTGTTGGTAATGTTGCCGGGTGTTTTTGCGGTGGCACTGGGTGGTTATAAATTCAACGAGCGTATGGACACGGTGACCAGCGACCTGGACTCCCGGTTGGGTCATTGGCAAAACGTTGTGGATGCGGGTTCCGGTAGTTGGCGAGCGAGGTTGTTGGGGAACGGGGTTGGCTCATTCCCGGCGGACTATGCCTACCGCTTTCCCGAAAAGGTGAGTGCTGTCGGCAGCTTTTCTATCGAGAGCGACGATGGTAATGCGTATCTTCGGCTTGGCCCCGGTGAAGATCTCGCCTTTGGTCAGCGAATTCCCGTTCGGTCGGACACAGAATACACTGTGCAGCTCCGGGTCAGGGCGCCGGATAAGGCACGCCTCGCGGTGTTTATCTGTGAGAGAAACCTGATTTTTGCCAGTAATTTTCGGGCAAACTGCCACGCGTCTTCCATACGGTTTGAGGGCACGGGCAATCATTTCACAACGGTGTCGACCACCCTGGATTCAGCCAATGTGGGGAAGCGGTCACGGCTCTCACGCTGGCCTACGACCCTCTACCTGAAAAATTTTTCCAGAGGCACAGTAGTTGAACTGGACGACGTGACATTTGGTTCCGGTAATGAAAATTTGCTTACCAACGGTGGGTTTGCCGAAGGCCTCGATTACTGGTTCTTCTACAATGATTTTGCGCATTTGCCCTGGCATATCAAAAATATTTACGTGCAGTCCTGGTATGACAATGGTTGGATCGGGTTGGGGCTGTTTTTGCTGCTCTGCCTCATTGCGGCACTGGTGCCATGCCTGCCACAGAATACGTTGCCACTGTATGTCGCATTTTCTGTGGGTGTTATCGCTATCGCGGTCTTTGGTTTGTTCGGTTCGCCACTGGACTCCGCCAGAGTGAGCTGGATTTTTTATCTGTATATTTTCGCCAGCCTGTTGAGACCAGCGGAAAGCGGCGATGCCGGCCAGCCAGATGAGGCACAGCTATGAAGGGGGTGGCCATATTGATGGTGTGTCGACATAACATTTGTCGCTCACCCCTGGCGGAAGGAATTTTGATGCATGCACTTAAGGCCCATGGCATGCAGCGCATGGTCAAGGTGGATTCTGCCGGGACACACGTCGGTATGGCCGGCCAGAGAACTGACGAGCGGGCCAGAAAGGTAGCCGTTATGTTCGGCGTTAAACTGAAACGCGGCCGTTCCAGGCAGGTGGTTGCCAGGGATTTTGAAAAATTTGATTACATTCTGGCGATGGATCAGGACAATTATCAGGACCTGCTGCAGATGTGCCCTGATGAGCTCGTGTACAAGCTGGCGTTGATTCGCTCTTTTTGCCCGGAGACTGAGCAACCGGAAATCCCCGACCCTTTTTACGGCAGTATCAAGGGTTTTGAAAATACCTACCAGCTGCTGGACTCGGCAGTAACTGGCTTGATCGATGAACTTCGCCGGAATGTGCTTCGTTAGGTGGAGCCGTTAACAGAGGTTGTCTTTTCTGGCCCGGGAAAGTGATACAGTTCACATAATGGGTGTTAATCTCCGGGGAGATTAATCTGTATTTATTGGTTCTGGCGTATGAGTCATGCTTCCTTTGCGGTGGTTAAAGAAGCGGGGAGCGGGTTTTCGCTGGAAAGAGCATGTTGTGCTTTACTGTATTGGAGCGTGCCAGTGAGAAAGTGCCAGTGAGAGTGTGCTGCAGGATAAACAGCTGATCTGACAAGGGTCACAGGGAAGCATTATGAACGAAAGTATGTTGTCCATAGCCGAGGATTTTCAACGTTATTTCACCGTTGAATATGCTGCAACTCCTGAGCAGAAAGCGGAAGTCTATAGCATCAGATACCGTGTTTATTGCGAAGAATTCAGGTACGAGCCGATAGACCGCTTTCCCGCCAAAAAGGAATGGGATGCCTTCGATGATATCTCCTTACACTGTCTGATTCGTCACAAGGCAACCAACAGGGGCGCGGGCTGTGTGAGGCTGGTGCCAGCCGGTAATAAAGGCATTTCACACCTCCCGATGGAGGCTTTTTGTGGTGACAACCTGGACAGGAAGCTTCTCGACAGCCTCCATCTCAATCGCGAGACGATCTGTGAGGTTTCCAGGCTGGCGGTTGATGGAGCTTTCAGGCGGCGTGCGGGGGAGGGGCGAACCCGTTTCGGTGATCTGGATGCAGTTGACTGTTCATTTCATGAGCGCCGTACCTTTTCCCTGATTTCGGTGGCCGCATACCTAGCGGCAACTTCTCTTACAGAAATCACTGGAATGACCATGGCATTTGCCATGATGGAACCCTTTCTGCCCCGTTTGTTGGCGAAGTCGGGAATTGATTTTGAAAAGGTGGGAGGAGAGGTTGATTATCACGGGCTTAGAGCACCCTATTTCTCAACGACTGATAAGGCAATTAAAGGAATGCTGCCCAATTTGCGTGGGCTGTATGAAGCGATTTACCCTGTGGTGAATAGTGGTTATCAGGCGTCAGTTGTGAATCGGTAGGCAACAGTTATAGCCAGATAGTCGTTTGTTGCTACGGCGAGGGATCTGTTGTCAGTGATAGTAGATTGAGTTTTGGCGGGGGAGTGAGGTTTGGCAGAGACCTTTGATTATCAAACAGCATTTTCTCGCAATCTGGGTTGGGTCACAGAGGCTGAGCAGCGGCAACTGTCCGCCAGGCGAATTGCTATCGCGGGATTGGGTGGTGTAGGCGGCAGCCATCTGCTTTCCCTGGCCAGGCTGGGCATCGGCAGCTTTCATGTGGCTGATATGGATATCTTTGAGTTGGCTAATTTTAATCGTCAGGTCGGAGCGACCATTCCCAACCTGGGAAGGACCAAGGCTGACGTGCTGACAGAGATGGCTACGGCTATCAATCCCGAGCTCGACATAAAGACCTTTCCTGAGGGTGTGGCGCTCAACAACCTCGACGAGTTTCTCGCCGGTGTCGACCTCTATGTTGATGGGCTGGATTTTTTTGCTCTGGACATCAGACAGGCAGTATTCGCTGCATGTGCCGACAAGGGGATCCCGGCTATTACAGCGGCACCTCTCGGCATGGGGGTTGCCCTGCTCTGCTTTATGCCGGGAAAAATGACCTTCGAGCAATACTTCAGAATGAAGGGTTTGTCAGAAAACGAGCAGCTCCTGCATTTTTTGCTGGGGCTGTCACCTGCCATGTTGCAGTCTGCCTATCTGGTGGATGATAGCAGGGTCGACCTGGCAGCCCACAAAGGCCCGTCAACCAATATGGCCTGCGAACTCTGTGCCGGTGTTGCTGCCACCCACGCGCTCAAGGTTCTACTCAACCGCGGGAAGATTCTTGCGGCCCCCTACGGGCTTCACTTTGATGCCTACCGCAATTGCCTGAAAACAACCTGGCGACCCTGGGGAAATGCCAACCCGATACAAAAACTTGGTTTATTCATTGCCAGAAAAAGGCTCGGTATCCGGTAAGGATTGCTCGATTTTCCCTGGTTATCGGGTAGAGGTATCGGTGAAAACCTTTTCGATCGGTAATCGCAGCGAGGAGGGGGGTGCCTGCTTTTTGGGGTAGCCAATCCTGAGCAGCATATGCAGACTTTCTTCCCCGGATAAGCCAAGTGTGCTTTTGCAATTGCTTGCCAGCGTTGTGGCTGCGCCAACAAGATCAGACGGGACAGTGCCGGTGGACAGTCTCGCCAACTGGTCAGAGATTACATAGTACGGGTGAGCGGCGATATGCTGGCCATTGAGGTAGCTCCAGCTCCGGTTAAGCAACATTCCGGCATCAAGTGCGCCGGTGGCATCCGGCGGGGCAATCACCGCCAGTAGTGCCGGTGCACCAGCGACGGGTGCTGAATCCACTGTTGCCAGAAACTTGTAGATGCCCAGGCGGTTGAGTATTTTCATACGGTTCCAGTCACCGATAAATTTCAGCAGGTATGAGCCGCCGGGCGGTAGTGCCAGTGTCTTTAAATCCAGTCCGTCAGCTTCTTTTACACTGTCTTCGGAAAAGCGCAGGCTGGCCATCAGCCACTCGTGAACCTCTCTGGTCTGAAAGCGAATTTCCGAGGCCGATTTAACCAGTTGCCCAACCTGCCTGATCTGGCTGGGTTCATTGATGGTTATCAGTCTGGCGCTGCTCTCAGAAAGCTCTCCCAGGCTATCCAGAACATCCCGGGGAAGCGGCGTGTTCTTGTAGGGGAAGCGATTGGTATGACGAATCGATGGATATTGTTTGGTACGCTCCAGCAGAGGCTTGACGGGTGATGGCTTAAAGCCCAGAGCCGCGTAGTAGGCACAGTTGGCCTCGCCTTCGGGCCACCAGTGAATTTCCGTTTTCAGATCCCTCTGCTGCGCAGCATTGACGATATTTTCCACTGCGGCGCCCATGGATAACAGTGTTGCCTGGTTGTCGGGGGGGAAAGTGCGGCCGGCGACCCTGGCGTGATCATAGCGCAATGACAGCTGTTCGCCGTCCCAGTGGAAGTGCCAGGGCTGTGAGTTGTCGGCGGAGGGCGCGCGATGCCCGGCATTGACCAATTGCAGGATCGTATCTTTATCTGTCATGGCCCGATTATGGGCCGCCTGCGAAGCAGGGTCAAAGCTATCTGTGACAGCCTTGTCGGCCTCTCACCCTGCTGCCCATGCCTCTTGCGCTACGGATAAAAGGATTGAGAGTAAAACAACAGTCTAAAGCGGTTGTTTTAAAGTCTGCCGGCACCGTCAGGTTTCTTTACAAACGGCGAATTTTTCTCAAATTTCTGTCTGGTGTCCCGAGGGGAGGCTGCGAGTAAATCATTAAATATCAGTAAGATAGTGGTTTTTTTGGAGGGTTTCCTAGTCCTGGCATGCTTTGTGCTAACTATTAGGGAAAGGTTAATCAGTTTTAATCTGATAATCCTCTAAACAGAAAGTTTACAGAAAGATTAAAGACCTTTAGACACAGAGTCATCTTTTCGGCAAACAATGGAACTGTAAGGTTCTAGGAGTGAATAAATGAAAACGAACAATTTTGTAAAGCAGTTAGCTATAGGCCTAGGCCTCAGTGCTGCAATGGTGGGCAGCGCTTCAGCGGCAACCATGATCACCTCCTTTGATTACACCCAGGAGTTTGAGTGGGTAGAGCCGATCAATCCGGATGGTGTAGTTAAAGAAGGTGCCACCTCTGGCGTTTCTGATGTCGACGGTTTCACCAAGCTGAGTTGGGGTACGCCATCCTCAAGTCTGACATCTAATCCACTTCAGCTTCCCAGTAGTCTGGTAATTAACCCTACCGATGGCGATAGCAGCACCCCAAGCAATGTTCTGACTAGTGGTAGTGGAGCCGATGCTCTGTTTGTTTCGACAGATGTTAATGCCACAACCTTCGCCTTGGGTCCAGTTGTGACACACAATAACTTCGTGATCACAGGTGATTCTGTGAAACTGCAAGATACGGCGGCACAGGATTATGTTGTCCTGACTCCTGCTGGTGGTGGTACTGATCAGATTCAGGAAGTCACGTTTGGTGTGGAGTTTACTGAAACAACCAATAATCCAGATAATGAAGATGCCTGCCCTGCGGGTGTTCCATTCAACGGGTTGGGCTGTGGTGATATCTTCGCGCTCACCAGCGACTTGCTTAACTTGGCAACAGCGCAACTCTTTAACGGTACAACATTGGCCTTCCTGATCGATTCGTTCTCGGTTGATGGCTTTACCTACGATGTCTACGTTGCAGCACTGGGTCTGGGTCCTCTCTCTGAAGGGGCTTGTGATGCAGCTGGCGCTGGTGACAACTGCATTGGCTTTACCACGGCAGAGGGTGAGTCCAGCAGTTTCCAGCTCGAGTTTGCGATTCTGGCCACTGAAAACATCCCCGAGCCTGCTACTCTGGGCTTGCTGGCAGCCAGCCTGTTGTTGATGGGCTTGGTTCGTCGCAGAAAAGTAAATGGTAGCCTGTCTGCCTGATCTATTCTGTAAGTAAGTGTGAGTACGAAAGCGGCGGCCTTTGGGTCGCCGTTTTTTTTTGCCTGAATTTTTTGACAGGCTCTTTTTTGACTGGAATGTATAACCGGTTTCTATCGCATATCTCACATGCGTTGTCTGACCTGGCAACTGTCCACTCAGCTGCTATCCATTCAGCTACTAGCTATTTGTCCGCAAACCTTGTTTGCTTTAACCTTGAACGAAGTTTTACTATCAAAGACACAGCTTTATTTTTCGCAATAATGCTGATCACCCTCAAGCAAGCGGTTATCTCTGGCAGGTACAAAGGGAATTTTCTATGAGCAGATTTTTTCGGGTAGGGTTTCTGATGATTGCGGCAGGTTTAATTCTGGCCTGTTCCAGTGACATGACGGGAAATCAGGAGGTTGCCAAGGCGGAGTCCTATTTTGCGGAAGGCAGGAACAATGCTGCCGTTATCGAGTTAAAAAATGCGTTGCAGAAAAATAGCAATAACCAGCAGGCAAGGTGGTTGTTGGGTGAGTACTACTTTAGCGAAGGGGCTTATGCCAATGCTGAAAAAGAATTGAAGGTGGCCCGCGAGCTGGGCCAGCCGGACAGGGATGTATTGCCTCTTCTTGCTCAAACACATCTTTTACAAAACCAGTTTGAACCCCTGCAGAAACTGCCGGTAGACACTCTCTCTGGTGCTGATCTTTCAATGGTGCTCGCATCACAGGGTCTGGGTTTGCTGGCACGGGGACAGGAGGAAGAGGCTGCGCTACTGATAGATAAAGCAATTTCAGCGGCCCCGGAACTTCCCTATGCACTGGTGGCCCAGGCCAAGCTGAAAGGTACACAGTCTGGCGGAGACTGGACTGAAGCCCGGCGYTTGTTGGGTAATGTATTTGACCWGGCGCCGGAATACGCYCCGGCGTTAAGCCTRCTYGGTGATATCGAGCTGCAAAGTTTGAACCTGGATGCTGCAGAAACTGCWTACTCAAAAGCGCTGGCCAGTGACGATGATCGCTTTGARGACCGCTATAAACGGGCGCTGGTAAGGTTGCAAAAGGAGGACAATACCGGYGCCTCTGAGGATGTRKCGGTGTTGATCAGGCGTTCSCCAAAAAGCCCKGCSGCCAAYTATGTRCAGGGGATMATTCACYTCCGWGAAGRYGATTTDAARGCTGCCRYRGCGGCTTTYGAYTTGGCGCAAACRGATGGRGAYCGCTAYCCCATGTCGYTRTTYTATCTGGCGACAGCTCACGACAAACTGGGKAATTCTGCRCAGGCRGAAGAYTTTGCCTATCGCTACCTTTCYATCGCGCCSGACAGYGCTCCCGGAAGGAAACTTCTYGCSAATATGAAACTGCGAGMGGRTGAAGGYGMGGAAGCTGAAGAGTTGATGCGTGCYGTTGTMGAGGCAARCCCYGAKGATGTGGATGCRCTCAATCTGCTGKCGGGAGCCCTGATAAARCAGGGTARAACCGAGGAGGCATTRAYACTTYTGGCTAAAGTGGCKTCYTTGCAGCCCGATTCYCCGGAAGCGCAGGYCAGGCTGGGCGCRGGGTTGCTTGCAAGTGGTCAGGTGGCGAGCAGTTTTGAGCATATTGAGGCAGCGCTCAAACTYGATCCGGAGTTTGAGCAGGCAGACATTCTGCTGGTAACTGCTCATCTTAAGGAGGGAGATGTAGATGCTGCACTGGCCGCGGTAGATGCCTTCGAGCAGAAAATGCCCGATAGTGCCGCGCCCCATAATCTGCGTGGACAGGTCTATCTTTCACAGGACAAACCTGCTGAGGCGAAGACCGCGTTTAATCAGGCGCTGACAGTAGCCCCTGAGGATGTCACTGCCAATGATAAGCTGGCACTCCTGTTTATTCGGGAGAATGATCTTGATACTGCCAGAGGTTACTACCAGAAAATACTGGAGGTGCTCCCGGATAATCTGCCAACACTCATGAAGCTGGCAGCCCTGGCTGAACTGGAAAAAGATGATAAGGGTATAGAGGAAAGTCTGAAACGGGCGATGGAGGCGCATCCAAAAGCGACCCAGCCTCGGGTTGTGCTGGCCCGTTATTATCTGACCAAAGATGAGCCACAGCTGGTACCTAATCTTCTCAATACGCTGGATCCTGCGTCACAAAACAATCCCGAAGTGCTTAATGTAAAGGGGTTGTCACTGCTTGCTCGAAACGATTTTTCTGCCGCCAGATCTACCTTTGAGCATTTGATAGCCCTTCGTCCTGATGCGCCCCAGCCGCATTATCATCTGGGTATGACCTATCGTGGTCTGAATGATGTCAATCGGGAAAAAGCAGAATTTGAAAAAGCGCTTCAGATATCTCCCGGCTATATTGAACCGCGTATCGAGCTAACCCGCATATTTCTCCGCGAGAAAGATCAGTCGGCAGTAGAAGAAAACCTCACCATTTTGAAAAGATTGGCGCCGGAAAATGCGGAGGTTATGCAGCTGGAGGCAGTCTATGCCCTGGAGGGTGGAGACAGGGCGCGTGCGCTTGAACTATCGGAAAAAGTATTTGCAAAAGCGCCTACCAGCCGAAACATGTTGTTTCTCGCCCAGCAGCGCTGGCTGGCTGGAGATAAAGATACCGCAGAAGGGATGATGACGGATTGGCTCAGTGAGCATCCGAAGGATGTTGCGGTCAGACATGAGTTGGCGAGCCTGTATGTTGGCAAGGGGGAAGAGGGCAAGGCCGTTGAACAGTATCACGCCGCCCTGCAGGACGCTCCGGAGAGTGTTGTTGTGCTGAACAATCTCGCCTGGTTGTTGCGTGACTCCGATCCCGAAAAAGCACTGGATTATGCCGAGAAAGCTGTAGATCTCAGCGACCGGACACCATCAACACTCGATACCCTGGCGATAGTGCAATTGAAAAACAATCAATTGATCAAGGCGCAGCGTTCCATCGAGCGTGCCCTGGCCGATGGCAATGGCAGTCCGGCGATGTATTACCACAGCGCCATGATTGACCACGCTTCGGGGAATGCTGAGGCAGCTATTCAGACCCTGCAAAGATTGTTGTCAGAGAAAAAAGACTTCTCCGAGAGAGCTGAGGCAGAAAAGCTCTTGGCAACATTAACAGCGAAAAACTAATTTGAGCTGATAATGCGCCTGGATCGATAGATCGTAATCAGCAGGGCGGGCAGCAACAGTAGGTCGAACAGCAGTGCGGTGAGTAAGCCGATACTGGTCAGTATGCCAAAATGTCCCATAGGGACAAAAGCGCTCGCCATCAGCAAGCTGAACTGGGCGCACAGAATGATGGTGGTTGTCATCACTGCCCGGCCTGCCAGGCTGTATGTTCGCGCCAGGGCATAGACAGGGCTGTGGCCCTGTCTGATGCGGTCGATAAAACCGTGGTACAGGTGGATGGTGTCGTCAATCGCGATACCTACTGCTACGCTGGCAATCATCGCTGTGGCCATGTCCAGCCAAATACCCAGAAACCCCATGATGATAAAAATAACAATGATGGGGGAGATGTTTGGAATCATGCAAATGAGGGTGTCCTGAACGGATCGCCACAGACCCAGCATCAGTAATAAAATCAGTAGCAGGGCTCCGCCAAGACTGTATATCTGACCTTTGACCAGCAGGTCTTCCTGATCGGCGAACATTCTGCCTGCTCCCGCCAGCTCCCAATCCGCTCCGGCTATCGGGCTTGCCGTGAGGTAATAACCAATCCGTTCCATCAGATCGCCAATCTCATTTGCCCCGTGCACATTGACGTTGATGGCAACCCGCGCCTGGCGGAAGTCCCGGTCGATAAAGTCATACAAATCTGTGCCGTCATAAATAAACAGGTATTGGCTGATCAGGTCGGCGTTCTGCGGGATTTTCCTGAATCTGTTGTTCTCTTCGTGGAAACCCCAGTGCATTTCTTCCACGAAGTCAGCTGCCGACATACTCTTGTCCACTTCGGGTTGCCGCCCCAGCCAGTTCTGAAAACCCCTTATGCCCTGAAGTGCCTCCGGTGTTATCAGCGCGTCCGGTTGGTCGGAGCTGAAGAACACTTCCAGTGGTGTCGTGCCGACGAGTTTCTCCTCAATGTGCTCAGTCGCCTGACGAAGCGAATGGCTGGGAGGAAAGAATTCAAGAATATTGGTCTCTACATCGACCTTGAATATCTGCGGGATTGTTGCTGCCATGATGATTAACGTAAAACCCAACACCCATATCGGATAGCGAATGCCGGTGTGAAAAAGCCCTTTCACCATGACATCCATCAACCCAAGGCCGGCTTTATGGTGGGGCCATTGCCGGTTGTCGTAGCGGGAGAAGATCGGTGGCAGCAGGTGTATGACAATCAGGTAAATCAGAAAGACACCGGCAGCTGCGGTGAGTCCGAAAGTGCTGATGGGCGGAATCGGGCTCAGCCCGAGCGAGGCGAGTCCGGCAGACGTTGTCAGGGCGCTGAACAGCGCGGGTCGGCGGATTTGTGACAGGGCAGACTGCACCCTGTCATTGCCGGACAGTCCTCGCTTGGAGGCGTACTGCAGCGCATTGAAAAAATGCACCAGGGCGGCAATCGTGAGCGCTGACAGCAGCGGCGGAATAATGCCTGCAATGGAGTTGAATGGTTGCCGAAAGATGACGTAGAAAGCAATGGTTGAGCTGACCACCGCTCCGGTGACGATACCGGTAATGATGACGGCCATCCAGCGATGAAACAGCCACCAGATCAGGATCAAACCGACCAACACAGTGGTGGGAATAAAAATCATGTTGTCGCGAAGTATGGCCCGCATCTGCGCCACATCCGTGGCGATTTCCCCAGCCATTGCCGTCAGGTAACCGTCCAGTCGATTTTCCTCAACCAGCGCGACAATTTCCTGCTCCAGTGCCAGGTGGCGAAAGCTGTCGTCCAATGCCTGGGGAATCACTACGAGCGCGATGGCCGAGCCGTCTGGCGCGATCAGTGAATTTATGGCAAATCGGTCTGAGAGTGCTTGTTCGCGACGCTCCTTGGGTTGAGTGTCTGCCAGGTTTTCAATATTGACAAGGGGCTCGACCAGAAACCCGTCAGCCGAGCCACTGATGTGGTCCTGCCGGGTGATGCCGATCACGCTGTCGATCAGGGGGTGTGCAGACAGAGACTGGGACAGTTGGTGATAGGCCAGCAGGAAGTCATCTGAAAACATCGCCAGACCTTCAAACAGCATCACGATGACTTCATCGTCGGGAAAGGTTTCGCGTATCTGTTGGTCGATTAAAACAGAGGGCGCATCGGCTGGAAGGTAAGTTCTGGGCGCGTTATTGATGTTCAGGTTGGGGAGTAACAGGTTGGGCAATGCCGCGATCAGTAACAGGCCAAGCAGGCAGAAATAGAGCTTCCAGGGCAGCCTGAGCATACGCCTTGACGCCGTCAGGTCGTCTGCTGTCAGCAGGTAAAGCTTGACGACGCTTTCCCCATTCAGGTTGCTTTGGTGGGCGTAAATTTCGGCGGGAAGGCGAGTGCCATCATTGCGCCGCAAGGTGACTTTTGTTCGGGGAACGTCGCGGGTATTTTTATCAGTGTGGCTAGCGCTTGCCAGAAAGTCGCGGGTTTGCTCCTTGGTCAGCCCCTCCAGTAAGTCCAGTAGTGGGGTTGATTCCAGTTCTGCTGGTGATTCAAAGCCCGCGTGTTGTGCAAAAGGTTCATTGACGACCAGCAGAATACCGTCCTGAATGAGCGCCACAGGTTGGTGCTCATGGCTTAGCTGCTGGCGATAATCCTGTAATTCTTTATTGATGTCAGTAATTCCTGATCATTTGGCCTGACGCCAGGCTGCTCAATAATCTGCCCGCCAGCCGAGGGTAAGGATGCCGTTGTCCTGATAAAATCCGCCCGGTGTGCCCAGGCTGCCATCAAAGAAGTGAAACTCCAGATACACTTCCTGGGCCTCCCACCCGGTATAGGCGATTTCCGGGTTAAAGTAGATGTCTTTTTTATCCAGTCCGACATTGAAACGGAATTTGGCTCGCCAGCGATTTTGGGCAAAAGGTATGTTGTAGGTACCATTCAGGGCGTAGATTTCCGCGCGGTCCATCACATCCGGCGCCCTGAGCAGTCTGACGCCCGTCAACTGCAGATTGAGCCTGGCATCGCCGTCTCCAGGGAACAGTTCCAGCGCTGCACCCCAGCTGATGCTTTTAACCGTGGTATAGCTGCCATCCACCCGGGTGACGGGTGTGTCGCTCAGCCAGGCCGCCTCGAACTTGACGGTGCCACCCAGGGCTTCAACGCCGAAGTCCCCACCGACTATCCAGGTGCGCGGGTACTGGCCCTCAATAATATTCCGGTCGGGGTTATAGCTGAAGTAGGGTACGGTCTGACGCCCTTTTTGCACAGTCAGTGCATAGTCAAAACCGGAGCCCAGTGTGCTGAAACGGATACCGGCACCGCCCTCTGAGTCGGGGGCATTTTCCTTGATGGGTACATTTTTTACGATGGTTTCGGCTAGAGCGGTGGTTTTCAGGCTTAGAATTTCACCGGTGCGCTTGTTGACCGGGTACCAGATGCTGTCCCTGTCAGCCAGTTGTGTTTCACGAAAGTGGGGGTAAAGCACGAAGTCTATTTTGCTGTCCCCAAAAAAATGCTCCAGGCGGAGGGCGGGAGAGGCGAGCCGACGATCCTCGAGGTCATCGATCACGAATCGCCGAAAGTCCTGAGTGCTCAGACGATCCGTGGGTGGGAACTCATCAATTCTGCCCCATAGCACTCGTTGAGTGCCAACGGTGAAGATGGAGCTGGCTGTTTTGTAGCGTGCATAGATTTCATCGTAATCGAGGCGGAAATCACTCCAGTCGTTCCTGCCGGATTCCCTGTAGCCATCCGCACGAACCGAGGCGTGGAATTCCCACGCCGATGATGGCGACCATTCGGCTGTGGCCAGACCGTGCATGTAGCCCTGATGGTTCTTGTCAGCACTTTGTTGGGTAAAGTGCCCGTACTCGACCCATAGCCGGTCCAGCTTGACCGTGGGGCCCGCTGATTTTTCAGTGGTGTAGTTCGTGAACCGGGGTGACTCGGTGGGGGTGCCGTCGCCCCCATCAATAAATAATCCGTTTTCGTCCTCACTGGAATCAAGGATTAGTGAGTCGTCGGGAGCCTCGCTGTTTGTGGGCAAACCCGGTTGATCGTCAAGAATCAGCAGTTCCTCTGATTCCTCTTCAATAATTAGCAGGTCAAAATCCTCAGCGCTGACTGGAGACGCAAAAGGGGCCAGCAGCAGGGTGGCAAAAAGAGTCGCTAATCCGCGGTCAGTTGTTTTCATGTCGTTCTTCCTGGCTGTCTTTGCTCTGCGGACGGAATGGTATTTCCCGGCTGTCATCAGACAGCCCTCTCTGGCTGAAGAGTGTCTCGGGAATACCCTGATCGTATTTGATATCAATAGTGATTAACTTGGTGCTTCGGCCAGATTGCAGGTCGTACATCGTACTATCAAAAATGGTCCAGTAGCCCTGGACCCGTTTGATTTTTCTCGCCTGAAGTCTTTTGGTGGGTTCTTCGCGGTTGTTCTCGTAGTAGTCAATGCGCAGGGGAACGAGAATTCCCGGATGAATACAGAGAATGCGTTTGCTGTAAACCGAGTTGGATTTATCGACCGGAATACTTTCCAGTAGGGTGCAGTCGGCACCGCCGACCTTGTCCTTGCCGATAATCCGGTGGTGATCCATGGAAACTTCCCGGTCGGATAAGTCTTCATAGTAGAAATCGGAGCCAACAAACCGGCCGCCTTTTCTCGAAGAGGCGATGCGGCGAACCCGCTCGAGAGCAGGCAGATACAGCCATTGGTCACTCTCGTCGCCGGGATAATCCTTGGTCAGCAGACCGGTCCCTGCTACATCGTTCGGTTTCACAAAGCGGAGTAGTGTCCACCGCTCGGCATTGCCCTTATCCAGCGCATAGCTGAACAGCATGCGCTGTCTGGTCGAACCGCTACCTTCCAACACCATGACTACCTGTGAGCTGGCATCCTGGCCGGTAGGATTGTCATAGACAGCCTGAGCCAGTTTGAGTGCTTCACTTTGCTGATTGGCATTGGCCACAGCTGAATTATGCGGCCCGGCCCAGCCAAAGCCGGTGAGCATCAGTAGTGACAGGGTTGCTACCCACTGCCTGATGTTGTTGAAGGAAATATGCACGGTCATCCCTGTAATTGTTTTCATCATTCTAACGATCTAAGCGATTCACGGGAACAGTATCGTCCACTGCAGTGACCCAAAGAAAATGCGACTCAGGTAAACAAGCCGGTGTGCCGCGTTTGTGTGCTTTACCCGGTACTTTAGACCAGAACAGTTTTTACCAGTTTAGTGGTCCGCAGGTCGTTGAATGCATTATGGAGTAAGGGGTGGCGTAGCCAGATGCCTGGGCTGGCGTATAAAAAGTGAGAAGATAGCGCGCTATAACGCAAGGGTTAAAGATTGTGACAACAAGCCTGCGTCAGGTTTCTTTACAGAAGCCTAATGACGGCGCTTTGTTTCTGGCAGTCAGATATATATCTATTTAATATAAAAGAATATTATTTTTTTGGCCTGGTTCTTGCTTGGTATGCCGGTTATATTAATAGCATCCATTAAACAGAGTGAATAAGGCCAGAAGTATGTTCAATTCCAAGATCACATCGCGTTTGCGTCGTTTTGCTAGTCAGGCTGCCGTTTGTGCCGTAGCCGTTTCTTTTATGGCAGGTGCCAATGCTGGTTTGATGGGCGTGAAAAGCGTTGAGATTTCCAACAGTATTAATGAATGGTTGCAGGTAGCTGAATTTCAGGCCTTCGACATGAGTAATGTGAATGTTGCGCTAACGGCAACGGCGTCAGCGCCCGATAGCTGGAACGCATCCTCCACGCCGGACAAAGCCATTGATGGAAATACTGATGGTGTATTTTCCAACGGCAGTGTCTTCCATGAAGGCAACCCAAAAACAGGTGATACGCTGACTATTACATTTCTTGAGGCAGTGGATCTGAGTAGTATTGCAATTTTCGGACGGACAGATTGCTGCTCGAATCGTGATATTTACAACTTTAATTTTATTGATGCCAGTGGTAGCTCTTTGTTCCAGTTGACTGGGGTTGATGCCACGGACGTCAATAACCATTTTGCCTCCTATCAGTTCGAGAGCAACGAGATTCCTGAGCCGGCTCCGCTGGCCCTGCTTGCAGCCGGCCTCCTTGCGATGGCTCTGCGTCGCCGTCGTCGGGCAAGCTGATACCAGCGGCTCTTCGCGTCAATAAAAAAACCCGCTAATTGCGGGTTTTTTTATGTCAGCCTGTTTTGTAATCAATGTGAGTAAGACAGGTTAAGTTGCCTGGGATGGGGCGATAGAGTTTGTGCTTTATTGTATGGCGCTCACGGTCTCAGTGTGAATTGGAATTGGTACATTGCTGAACACTGTTGAACAGGGAGTTGTGGTGGGTTAGAGGGCTATTGCTGGAGGATCAAGATGTCCTTGACCGTTATAGGGAGCGTGCCTGAAGCAGTGTTAAAGGTAGGGTATAAGGAATGGTAGCTACGGGTGGACTTGAACCACCGACCCCAGCATTATGAATGCTGTGCTCTAACCAGCTGAGCTACGTAGCCATTGCCTGAATAACGGGCGCG
>NVUM01000018.1 GCA_002733125.1 Porticoccus sp. | reverse complement strand
GGGGGGTGGAAGACTACCGGATTGTCGGTCGTGTCAAAGGGCTGCGGCTCGAGAACCAGCTGTTACAGCACCCGTTTTATGATCGTCAGGTACCGGTCCTGCTAGGCGACCATGTCACCACAGAAACCGGTACCGGCTGCGTCCACACAGCGCCGGATCACGGCATGGAAGACTTCGTGGTGGCCAATAAATACGGTATTGGCACACTCAATTATATTGATGATCATGGCCTTTTCCGCGACAGCGTGCCGTTGTTTGCTGGCGAGCATGTTTACAAGGCGGATGAAGCTGTTCTGGCGCTGCTGGAGCGGCGGGGTGCGCTGTTGTCCACCCATAAAATCACCCATAGCTATGCACACTGCTGGCGGACCAAAACCCCGCTGATTTACCGCGCCACACCGCAATGGTTTATCGGCATGCAGCAGAACAACTTGCTGGATAATGCCCTCAAGGCGGTGAAGGGTGTCACCTGGTATCCGTCTTGGGGGCAGGCTCGCATTGAGGGGATGCTGGAGAACAGCCCCGACTGGTGTATTTCACGTCAGCGCACCTGGGGTGTGCCGATAACCCTGTTTATTCACCGGGAAACCGGCGATTGGCACCCGCGCACTGCCGAGTTGATTGAGGTGATTGCCCAGCGTGTTGAGCAATCGGGCATTGATGCCTGGTTTGATCTGGACGCAGCGGAGTTGCTGGGTGATGACGCCGCAGGCTATACCAAGGTCACGGATACGCTGGATGTCTGGTTCGATTCCGGGGTCACCCATGCGGCTGTACTGGATGCCCGCGACCAGCTCGCTTATCCCGCAGATCTCTATCTGGAGGGGTCCGATCAGCACCGTGGCTGGTTCCAGTCTTCACTGAAGACGGCCATTGCCATCAAGGGGAGTGCCCCATACCGGGCTGTCCTGACGCACGGTTTCACGGTAGATGCCGATGGCCGAAAGATGTCCAAATCTCTGGGGAATGTGATGTCGCCTCAGCAGGTCGTCAACGATTTGGGCGCAGATGTTTTGCGTCTGTGGGTCGCAGCAACGGATTTCAGTGCAGAAATGAGTGTTTCCGAGGAAATTCTCAAGCGCACTGCAGACTCCTACCGGCGCATCCGCAATACTGCCCGATTCCTGCTTTCAAATCTCAACGGTTTTGATCCGGCTCGGGATTTGTTGCCGGTCGAGAAGATGCTAGAGCTGGATCGCTGGGCCGTGGGTCGGGCGGCCAGCGCCCAGCGGGATATCCTCGCCGCCTATGACAGCTACCATTTTCATCCCATCTACCAGAAGCTGCACAATTTTTGTGTCACCGATATGGGTGGTTTCTACCTGAATATCATCAAGGATCGCCAATACACCTGTCAGGAGAACTCCAGGGCCAGACGATCTGCGCAGTCGGCAATTTACCATATCGCCGAGGCTCTGGTTCGGTGGGTTGCCCCGGTGCTCAGCTTTACTGCGGATGAAATCTGGCGTGTCATGCCCGGGGAGCGTGCAGAATCGGTATTTATGGCGGAGTGGTGGTCGCTGCCACCCGCTGCCGCAGATGCGATTCCTGACAGCGACTGGGCGCTAATTGCCAGGGCTAGAAATACGGTCAACAAGGTGCTGGAAGGCAAAAAAGAGACGGGTATCCAGAAGTCTCTGGAGGCGGAAGTAGTGCTGTACGCAGACGGTGCCCTGGCCAGTGCGTTGGGTAAACTGAAAGATGAATTGCGTTTTGTGTTGATTACCTCCGAGGCCCGGCTGGCACCGCTCAGTGAGGCAAACGGCGCCGAACCTACGGAGCTTGAGGGTTTGCTGTTGCATGTTGCTCGCACGTCCTATGACAAATGTGTCCGTTGTTGGCATCACCGCGCCGATGTAGGTGCGGTGGCTGAACACCCGGAATTGTGTGGCCGCTGTGTGGAAAACGTCACAGGTGCCGGCGAACGGCGTCTGTTTGCGTGACCAGATGTCAATGGTAAACATCATGCAATCTCGTGTTGGCTGGTATCTTCTGTCTGGACTGGTCATTCTGATCGATCAGTCCACCAAATACTGGGCCTCGGCGTCGCTGGTTTATGGTCGGGCGGTGGAGTTGTTGCCTATGCTGAATCTGACGCTGCTCCACAACCGGGGCGCTGCCTTCAGTTTTCTCAGTGATGCAGGCGGGTGGCAGCGCTGGTTTTTTACCGGTATTGCTCTGGCGGTGAGTATTTTTATTGTGCTTTGGATGACGCGTTTGCCCCGGGGGCAAACCCTGCTGGGCATTGCGCTGGCGCTGGTGCTCGGTGGTGCGATCGGCAATCTGTTGGATCGGGTGTTTCTAGGTTACGTAATTGATTTTATCGACGTCTATTATTTGAATTATCACTGGCCCGCGTTCAATGTGGCGGATTCTGCGATTACAGTGGGTGCCATCCTGTTGATCATTGAAAGCCTTTGCCATCGCGACCAGTCACTCAAGGGAGAAAATTGATGGTTGATACTCATGAAACGGCACCTGTCACCATCGGGCCAGATACCAAGGTGACACTGCATTTTTCGCTGGCGCTGGAAGATGGTTCGGTGGTGGATTCCAACTTTTCCGGCAAGCCGGCGACTTTTGTGGTGGGCGATGGGAGTCTGCTGAATGGCTTTGAGTCTGCATTGTTTGGTCTGAGTGCCGGAGATGAAGTCGTGCTGGAAATTGATCCGGAGCAGGGCTTTGGCCCTCACAATCCCAACAACATCCAGCGTTTTTCAAAAGGGGACTTTCTAAAGGGTGGGGCCGATGATGTCCAGCTGGAGCCGGGGCTGATGCTGTCATTTGCCGATGCCAGTCAGGCCGAGTTGCCCGGTGTCGTGGTTGAGATAGATGAGGAGCATGTCATGGTGGACTTCAATCACCCGCTCGCAGGCCATCAAATTACCTTCGCCGTAAAAATTCTTGATGTCATGCCGGCGGTGACCCACTAATGGAGATCAAACTCGCCAATCCCCGTGGGTTTTGCGCTGGCGTTGATCGGGCCATTGATATTGTCAATCGTGCCCTGGATATCTTTGGTGCCCCTATCTATGTCCGTCACGAAGTGGTGCATAACAAGTTCGTGGTGGATGCGCTCCGTGAGCGCGGCGCCATCTTTGTCGAGGAGCTCCATGAAGTGCCCGACAATGTGATTGTGGTTTTCAGTGCCCACGGCGTGCCCCAGTCTGTCAGGCAGGAGGCCGAGTTGCGCCAGTTGCGGGTCTTTGATGCAACCTGTCCGTTGGTGACAAAAGTGCATATGGAGGTGGTGCATTACAGTCGTGAGGGCCGTGAGTGCGTCCTGATTGGCCATCAGGGCCACCCTGAAGTGGAGGGGACCATGGGGCAATATGATGACGTCAATGGTGGGCATATCTACCTGGTGGAAAATGAGGCTGATGTCAGTCAACTTGACGTCAATGCGCCGGATAATCTGGCCTATGTCACCCAGACAACGCTATCGGTTGATGATACAGCCAGGGTGATTGATGCACTGCGGCAGCGTTTTCCCGCCATATCCGGCCCCAAAAAAGACGATATCTGCTATGCCACCCAGAATCGCCAGGATGCCGTCAAGCAGCTGGCGCTGGAGTGTGATCTGGTGCTGGTGGTCGGTTCGCCAAACAGTTCAAACTCCAATCGATTGCGAGAGCTTGCCGATCGATGTGGTGCCGATGCCTATTTGATTGATAGTGCGCTGGATATCAGGCCGAGCTGGCTGGTGGGCAAAAAAGCCATTGGTGTTACTGCCGGTGCTTCAGCTCCGGAAGTGCTGGTTCGCGATGTCGTGAAAAAACTTGAAACATTGGGTGCACGCCCTCCGAAAGAGCTTCCCGGCGCCATCGAAAATATCAGTTTTTCCATGCCTAGAGCACTACGTTTTCCCGCTGAATAGGCTGGTTTTTTTGATTATTGATAACCGTTCGTCGCCGGATCTTACCGAAACTATTACGTCAATAGCATATGGTCAGCCCATATGACCGGTAGTCGGATAGCCGCGAAAACCTTTTTTTGATTTGCTATAGAGGCGGGTATGGAACGATTCACGAAACAAAGCGGCTTCACCTTGATTGAGTTAATGATTTCAATCGTTGTGCTCGCGGTGTTGCTGGGCTTGGCCGCTCCCTCATTTGTCGAGCTGGTGCGGAATAACCGTATTCAAACCAGTGCCGATCAGTTTTTTACCTCGTTGATTCTTGCCAGAAGTGAAGCCCTAAAAAGAAATCAGCCGGTAGTCATGTGCAAGAGCACTGATGGTGAGAATTGCACAACTGCAAATGACTGGGCGAGGGGTTGGCTGACCTATGCGGACGAGGATGCAGACGGTGTTCTCGATTCGGGAGAACCCATTATAAATGCCCAGCAGGGGCTATCCGGAGGTTACACGCTCAGAACCAAGGGAAGCACTTTTACCCACAAGTTGACCTACCGTCAGGATGGCAGTGCATCGGGCTTTGATACCTTTGTTCTCTGTGATGCCAAGGGTGATACGACGAGCGCCAAAGAGGTTGTGATCAATATTGTGGGTCGTCCCAGGATGACCAAAACCACGGATGATTGTTCGCCCTAGGTGGCTTGCACCAGCAGAGATCAGTTTGCAACAGAGAGGCCGGTGAGACAGTTAATGAGAAATTTATCCAGGCAAAAAGGCGTCGGGCTTATTGAAGTCCTTATTGCCGTGCTGGTGCTATCCGTGGGCCTGCTGGGCATGGTAGCCATGCAGATCACGGCAAAAAGAAATTCCTTTGAGGCGGCCCAGCGCTCGATAGCCACTGGCTTGTCACGGGATATTCTGGAGAGGGTCCGCAGCAATCCCGGCGAAGTCGCTACCTATGTTGCCCAACTGGGAGGTGGCTCAATCTCAACGGCCCCTGCAAGTTGCAATACCGGCACCTGTACGCCCAACGCGCTTGCCCAGAGAGACCTGTACGAATGGGAGCAGTTGCTCGATGGAGCAGCCGAAAAAATCATTATCGACGGTAACGAATTCAACGCTGGAGGTTTGGTGGATCCGCGCGCCTGCATTACCAACAATGCAGGGGTGGTGACCGTTGCGATAGTCTGGAAAGGGGTGGCCGAAATGGATAATCCCACCGCATCAAACTGCGGCGAGACCAGCGGCCTCTACGGTACTGGTAATAAGCAGCGGCGTTTAATGGTGATGACAACCTATGTCAGTGATATCTGATCAAAGCTTTGCAAGTGGAACATGAGAGCAAACGGGAAATTAATGAGAGCCGGAATGAAGTTTTCCAGAATAGACCATCAGCGCGGATTTTCGCTGATTGAGTTAATGGTTTCCATCCTGTTGGGCCTGTTCCTGACAGCAGGGGTTATCTCTGTGTACATCGACAGCAAAAGCAATTATCAGTCAGAGGATGAGCTGGCCAGAATTCAGGAAAATGGCCGCTATGCACTCGATTTGCTAAAAAGAGAATTGGCTCTGGCCGGTTTTTTTGGGGGAAATCTCAATACTGGCGGCATCCCGCCCGGAACAGTCACCGTGGATTGCAGTGCCAACTGGACTCTGGATACGAGTGAACCGCTTGATTTCATCAATGATTTCGCATCTTCACTGACCACGCTCAATGGCATCACGCTGGGCTGCTTGAACAGCGCCGATATTGTCGCGGGTACCGATATTGTGGCGATAAAGCGCACTTCCGGGGGGTTTACCCTGAAAAATGGGGTGTTCAACGACGGACTGACCAAGGCGGATACCAGTCAGTGGTATCTGCGCATGGCCGGTTTTGGCGATATTATGGAATGGACCTATATTGACAGTGGTGAAGACTTCGATGCTGCCGATGTCGGCCTTGGTTCGGAAGTGTCCTATTGGGAATACAACACCAACGTTTTTTATATCCGTAACTATTCTGTTGATGCCGGTGATAATGTGCCTACCCTTTGTGCTGAAAGGCTGGTTGGAGGTGGTATCAGTAACCAGTGCCTGATTGAAGGCATTGAGGATATGCAAATCGAATTCGGGGTCGACACAGATGGTGACAGTATCCCCAACCAGTTTAAGTCGGCACCTACCGGTGCTGAGTTGGACAGCTCTGTGGTAGCACGGATTTATTTGCTAGTCAGAAGTATTGATCCCGTGGCGGGCTATACCAATGAAAAAACTTACTCATTGGGAGAAAAGGCGGTGGCAGCGAAGAATGATGGCTACCTGCGACGGGTGTTTAGCACTACGATCCAGATGAGAAATACGACGCTACCGAACAACTGAGGCGAAGTTGATGACGGCAATATCAAAAAGTCCTTCGGGCAGAGCTGCCAGTACCGGTGCCGTATTGCTGGTGGCCATGGTATTTATGTTGCTGTTGGCTCTGGTGGCCGGCACCGTGATGCAAACCAGCATGCTTGAATTCCGCATGGCGGGTAATGACCAGTTCCGTGAAGAGGCCTTTCAACAGGCTCAGGCCGTGGCTACCTCCATTACCCAGGAGATTGATAACTTTCCGGTTTCCGGTGCGGTGGGCTATACCATCTGTAGTTCGGGTTGTGATGCCAACACGCTGACCTATGACGCGACCATGGTAACCAACCCAAGTTTAGTCAGCGGAATTGTTACCAGGGAAGGACCCCTGATATTGGAGTCGTTTCCGGTCAGGCTGTCTGAGTCACAGGCTAGTAGTTCACCGAGCTATGATGCGGCAGTGTTTGAAGTGGAAGTTGAATATAACGGCAGTGATGAAGGGTTGGGTAACGCAGCGATTGCACAGGGTGTTGCGATACGTATTGCCAGCTCATCACAGTAATAGCCAAGGAGCAATGGTATGAAAAGGTTGATTTACAGTTGTCTGGTGGCGATATGGTTCGTTCTACCCAATACACATGCCGATGATATTGATATTTATGTCAATGCCACGGTGGAGGGCAGTGAGCCCTATGTGATGCTGAGTCTGGACTGGAGACCGAGTATTTTCAATGTACTTTGTTCCTATGGTGCCGGCGGTTCTTGTGAAAGCCTGATGAGTACTGAGACCTATAATAACCTCGATATTCATGCAGATGGGGCCAGCATTAGTACCTTCAAGGGTTTTGTGGCAACACTGGAGACGATTCTAAGTAATCCGGTTTTCGATCCCATCTATATGGGCTTGATGGTCTCAAACAAGGATGATGGTGGTGCCATACTGGAAGGCTACAAAAAACTAGGCACTGATCGGGATGAGATCATCGAGACCCTGAAAACCATACCTGAAGCCAGTACCGGTGGCGAGGCTCACAAACTGCAGCCCAAGGAGACATATTACGAATGGTACCGTTATATTAATAGCCGGGGTGTCATCAACGGCACAGCAGTGGACAATAACTTCGGCGGCTCTGCAGCGAGTTTGCAACCGCCTTCCTACGACGACAGCATCATGAATGTTGCCGAGAGTGAATATATCTCGCCATTTACGGATCCGTCAGCCTGCCCCAAGCTTTTTTCCATTCTGGTGGCCATGAACGCCGATAACCAGGATGACGATCTGGACAACCAGATCAAGCAGGATATGACGTTTCCCAAAGGAAAGTTCAAGTTTGAAGGGATGCTGGATTATATGCACAACCCGGAATCAGACCTTCTCCCCGGTATTGACCAGATAACGCCCTTGCAGAAAACCTGGATCATTTCTGATGGTGGCAGTGTTGGTGCCACGCGAGATTGGGCCAAAGCGGGTGGTAGTGGCTCCCCGCTGGATCTCACAGACCCGGTGCAACTGGAGAAAGATTTGACGGATGCGTTTAACGAAGTGATCAGTGTCAGCTCCACCTTTGTGGCGGCATCGATTCCTGTGAATGTCTTCAACCGCACAGATACTCTAGATAACGTCTATGTGGCCCTGTTTGAGGCGCAGACCAATATTCGTTGGCCGGGCAATCTAAAAAAACTCAAATTGGCTGATACCGATCTTGACGGTCGTTTCGATGATGTGCAGGACGTCAATGGTAACCCGGGATTTGAAACGACCGGCGATGATATTGGCCGTATAACCTTCGATGCCCTCACATTTTGGACGGACAAGGACGCACTCCCTGTCGTGGAAGGTCTTCCTATTGATGCGGACGGCCGTGAAGTTAGTCGGGGGGGGGCTGGACAGAAGATCAAAGGGTTTATAGAGGGAAATGGTGTGGTGGGCGAAAGCAATGCCACTACGGGTGCCCGGCAGGTGTTTGTGGAGCCTGCCACCATTACCAATGGCGGCAGTAACACCCTGGACGACTTCGATGCGGATAACACGACGGCCACGGCCCTTCACCCATTCCTGTTGCCGGATCTTGCCGATGGTTCAGATGTTCCGCAAGCACTCGAGTTGATTAAGTGGGGCCGCGGAATCGATATTGACGATGAGGATGCCGATAGTGAAACAGATGACCCCCGCCCCTGGTTGCTGGGTGACGCGATTCATTCCCGGCCGTTGGCAATTAACTACGGCACCACAGGTGGTTATACGGAAGCTAACCCCAATATCCGCATCTTTATGGGAACCAACGACGGCCTTTTTCATATTTTTGAAAATACCAAACCCGGTAGTCTCGGCACTGAGTCCGGTGACGAAATCTTTGCCTTTTATCCCCGGGAGTTACTGGAAAATATAGAGCTGCGCCGCGCTAATACTCAGCCCAGCACCAAAATGCGCTACGGCGTTGACGGTACACCTGTGGCCCGGGTAATCGATAATGACCAGGATGGCAATATTGAAACCGCTGATGGTGACAAGGTTTATGTGTACGTGGGGCTGCGCCGGGGCGGTAACAGTTACTATGCCTTTGATGTGAGCGACCCGTCGGCCACCCCCACCCTGAAATGGAAAATCAGCCAGACTGATGGCGGTGATTTTGACGAACTGGGGATGACCTTTGCCACGCCGACAGTGGGTCAAGTGAAATTTGGTAGTACACCGACTGATGTGCTGATTTTCTCGGGTGGCTACAACGGTGGCTGGAACGATGCCTACACAAGCCGCATTGGCAAAGACCTGGATGCTGGCGATGACGATGTGGGTAATGCCATCTATATCGTCAATGCGGAAACCGGTGCGCTGATCTGGAAAGCTACCGTGGGTGGTAGCACCGGCGCCAGTGCCTCTTCATCCACTACCGGTTTTGAATACACTCACGCAGAGATGGTGGACAGTATTCCCTCCTCGGTTTCTGTACTGACCAATCTGAGTGGCAATATTCACCGGCTCTATGTGGGTGATAGCGGTGGTGCGGTCTGGCGGGTAGATCTCCCAGAGGTTGCCAGTGCGGCGGAGGTGGAGGAGAAATGGTTTGTGAGCAAATTCGCTGAACTCGGCACCGATGGTGCCACCACGGACCGGCGATTTTTTCACGAACCCGACCTGATTGAATCCTATGATGCGGGTGGCAATTTTGATGGTGTGTTGATCACCTCGGGTGATCGGGCGGATCCACTGGAAACCGGTGTCAGTAACTATCTGTTCTACCTCAAGGATCGCTATATCAATAGTGGTAATCTCATGGTGAAATCCAGAGATGCATTGATGATCGACGATATTCCCGATCAGACGGCCTGTGTAACTGGTGCCGAAGGTGCCTGTAATACCAGTCTAACCCTTGGCTGGAAACTGCGACTGACGGGGAGCGGTGAAAAGGGCCTGGCCAGCCCTCTGGTGGATTCCGGGCTGGTCTTTACCAGTACCTATGAGCCTGTGGGAGATTCCTCTGACCCCTGTGGCGTCAGTGAAGGTGGCGGCTCTGTTTATGTGCTGAATCTGGTGGATGGCACGGCACCCTTTAATGACCAGCGAAAATACTACGTGGGCCCTGGCATTCCACCCGGTGCTCTGACTCTAGGGGATGAAATATTCTTCCCCGGTGGCGGTATCAATCTGGGAGATCTGGATGGTGATGGCATTGACGATGGCCGGAAAAAACTGTTCCAAAGCCTGGGTAAAAATCTCTGGATCATGTACTGGCGTGAGCCGGGCATCGATGATCTGTAAGAAAACAGACGAGAGCTGATAATGCAAAATTCTACCGTGCCGCAAAAAAGAACCCGGGGCTTCACGCTTATCGAGTTGATGGTGGTGATTGCGATTGTGGCCTTGCTGGTTATGGTTGCGATGCCTGCTTACGATGGCTATGTGCGGAAAACCAAGCGCAGCCTCGGCAAAGCCGAATTAATGTCAGTGATGGCCCGTCAGGAGCAGTTCTTTGTCAATAACAAACAATATGCGACAACCCTGACAGGACTGGGGTACTTGGCCAGTCCCTATGCGATTAACCAGGATGGCGATGAAGTGGCAGTGACGGCCTCAGGCAGGATTTACCAAATTGCGATATCTAATGCGAGTGCGACGGCATTTACTCTGCAGGCAATACCGCAGGGTAGTCAGACGAAGGATACCCAGTGCAGCACGCTGCAAATCACTTCTGTTGGTGTGAAGAGTATCGTTGATGGTTCGGGGTCGGCATCGGATTGTTGGTAATTCCGCTAGTCGATGCCGTATTTTTTCAGTTTGTGGCGAATCTGTCGGAAGCTGATGCCCAGTTTTTCTGCAGTGGCTGTTTTGTTCCAGCGATTTTGTTCCAGCGCTGAAAGAATAATCTGTTTCTCCACCTCTGCCAGGTAATCATCCAGCGAGTCAAAGCCCGCTGAAACAAAGTCCCCTCCCTCCTGGTGGCGGACTTTTTTCTCGCTCAGGAAGTCCGGCAATGCCAGATTTTCAGCATCAATCAGTTTGTTGTCGCACAGGGTAAACGCCCTTTCCAGGGTGTTTTCAAGCTCCCGGATATTTCCGGGAAAGGGATACTTCTGCAGTGTCGCGAGGGCATTGTTAGAAAGGTGGGGCACGGGAATCCCTGATTCCCTGGCAAATCGTTCGAGGAAATGGTTTGCCAGTAGCGGTATGTCTTCCTTGCGCTCACGGAGGCTTGGCACCGCGAGTTCAATGACGTTGATTCGGTAGTAGAGGTCCTGACGAAACAGGTTTTTTTCAATCTCTCTGGCCAGATCTTTGTGAGTGGCGCTGAGTATGCGGACATCCACTGCTACTTCCTCCTCTGCACCTACCGGGCGAATACTTTTTTCCTGGATTGCCCTCAGCAATTTGACCTGCATTGGCAGCGGCAGATCGGCTACTTCATCCAGTAACAACGTACCGCCATTGGCGGCTTGAAACAGCCCCTGTTTGTCCTGGTGAGCACCAGTGAAACTGCCTTTTTTATGACCGAAGAATTCACTCTCCATCAATTCAGAGGGAATGGCGCCGCAGTTCACCGGGATAAACGGGCCATTGGCTCTTGCACCGAGAAAGTGGATTGCCCTGGCCACCAATTCTTTTCCGCTGCCGGATTCACCACTGATAAAGATGGGAGCCTGGCTGCGTGCTACACGTCGAATCTGTTGTTTGAGTATTTCTATAGCGGACGATTCACCGAGCAATACGGTTTCCGGTATGGCTGGATTTGGGGTCTCCTTTTTTAGTAGCAGTGCAGATTGGACAAGGTTGCGCAACCGCATCAGTTGCAATGGCTTGGAGATAAAATCAAAGGCTCCTTTTTTCAGGGCATCCACAGCGATCTCCATGTTGCCATGGGCGGTGATCATGGCGACTGGCAAATGTGGCGCCGTGGCCTGTATATGGTCGACAAGTTCGAGTCCGTTGCCATCGGGCATTTTCATGTCTGTGAGGCAGAGGTCGAACTCCTCACTCTCGAGCAATTTTCTCGCTTTGGTCAGCTTGGCAGCGGTGACGACTTCCAGGCCCATTTGCTCAAGTGTAATCGTCAGAAGCTCTCTGATGTCAGGTTCGTCATCTACCACCAGTACGCGTTTTTTCATCATGATTGAGGTCTCGGTAATACCCGGTCTGGATGCGAAAACCCAATCCGGAAGTGTCTGTTTTCTGGCTCCTCTCCAAAATAATTGAGTGAAGCATAATTGACGCCGCAAAGCTCCTTGGCCAGATAGAGCCCCAGGCCTGAACCTTCATGGGATGTTGTGAAAAATGGTTCAAAAATGGAGTTTTGATCTTCGAAGGGAACTCCTGGGCCGCGATCAAATACGTCCAGAAAGGGCAACTCTGAAGCCGTATCCCTGCAAACCACGAGTCTGACCCAGCGCTCCCCTGTGGCCTGTTCACTAAAACGCAGGCCATTATCAACCAGATTGGTCAGTATTTGAGACAGGTGGCCCGGATCAAAGAAAATCTGGATATCTTTGTTTATAGTCTCGATTTCTATGATGCAGGGGGTTTTCTGGGTGTCCATGTAGTCGTTACGGAATTTTTTTAGCCATTGCCGGAGCCAGATTTTTTGAAATGCCGGGATCTTTTGACGCGAGAGCTGCAGTACGTTTTCAACAATCTGGTTTACCCGGAGACAATGGCGCTGAACGATATCCAGTAGTTTGGACTGGCTGCTGTCGGTGGCCTGTTCTGCGAGCAGTTGTGACGCGTGGCTGATGGCCCCGAGCGGGTTGCGAATTTCGTGTGCAATACTGCCGGTCAATCGACCGAGGGACGCGAGTTTCAATTGCTGGGCATGTTGTGAGAGGGAGCGGGTATCCTCGAGAAAAATAAGGGTCTGCTTATCTTCCCCCTGATGGAGAGAGGTGAAGTTAGCCTGAATTTCTATCGACGAGGAAGGTGTTTTAAAGGTGGGGGTTCTAAGCCAGCGATAGGTCTTCCAACGATCAAGCTGTTGGTAGAGAGGCATGATCAGGCTGAGCGGCTGGCCAGCCCCCAGTGGTTTTCCTGGCTGTTGTCCGCCAAGCAGCTGAATGGCGGCGCTGTTGATGAGTGTGATGTTGTCCTGTCTGTCGACCACTACGATACCGGTACGCATCCGTTTGACAATGGATTCATTGAGTTGCTGCAGCTGTTCGCTCTCAATGGCTTTCTCCGCCGCAATCGTTTGGGCGAGGCGGATTCTCTGGGTTAATACCTGGAACAGCAGGGCTGTGGCAAATAACAGTATGCCGAGAATGCCTGCGGGGAAAATGGATTCCTTGCTTTGCCCGAGAATCATGCCCGTAGACAGTGTTTCCAGCATCACACAGATGCTGGCCGTTGCCGCCAGTAGCAATGCCAGCTGGCCGGCCACCAGAATGCTGCCTGCCGCAACGGTGGCGAGCATCAGAAACCCCAACCCGCTTTCCAGTCCGCCACTGGCGTGCATCATCAGTGTGATCGCCACCATGTCGGTCAACAGCATGAAAAACAACATCTGGATGCCGGGCGTGGCTCGATAAATTTTCAGCGAGATCAGTGACAGCAGGCACAGTACGGTATAGATGCTGACTGTCCCCAAAAAGAGCTGTGGCATCTCTGCGCCCAGGATTCGGGTCGCAACGCCTGTCAGGTACATCGTGAGTAACGCGCTGGACAAAATGACCCGGTAATAACCGTATACCTTGAGCAGGCTGTCCGGTGCCGGTGGGGCAGTCACTTTGCCGATATTGAGTTGCATAAGGATCGGGGGCCTGGTCGGATTAAGTCGAGTCTAGCTGAAAAAGGGGTATCGATTCATGAACAGTACCGCTATTTTCCAATCAGGTGGTTGTGTTGCCAGGCCCGTGCTGGCAACAGTTACTGGTCATAGATAGTTGGAATGGGATCTCGCTTGTGCCGGGTATTGTGATAGATCTCGATAATGCGGTTGGCCACCTCGTCGCTGACAGGCTTGGCCTCCAGAAAATCATCCAGTTCATCGTAGCTAATGCCGAGTGCATGCTCGTCGGCCCTCTGTGGAGCGAGGCATTCCAGGTCAGCTGTGGGTGTTTTTTCAATGAGGCGTTCAGGCGCGCCGAGAAAAGCAGCTATTTGTTTGACCTGCCGTTTGCTTAGGCCGAACAGTGGTGCCAGGTCACAGGCGCCATCCCCCCATTTGGTATAAAAGCCTGTGACGTTCTCAGCCGAGTGGTCTGTGCCGAGCACCAGCCCGCCCAGCAAGCCTGCGACCTGATATTGAACGACCATACGTGTGCGAGCTTTGGTGTTGCCTTTGGTGAAGTCGGTCTGGCCTGGAGAGGCAGTCAGAAGCTGCCCATTGTTCAGCGCAGCAAGCACTTCTTCATGGATGGCCTCCACGCCGGGTTTGATATTGACGACCAGGCACTCACTGGGCTGAATGAACTCAATAGCCTGTTGGGCCTCATGTTCATCAGCCTGAATGCCGAAAGGCAATCGAACAGCAATAAAGCGATAAAGCTTGCCCTGTTCCTGATTCAATTGCTCAACGGCCAGTTGTGCCAGCCGCCCGCAGGTTGTTGAATCAATGCCACCACTGATGCCCAGCACAAGGTTGTGCAGGTCGGCACCGGTCAGGATCGACTTGATGAAATCAACACGCCTGGTGGTTTCGTAGGCCGGATCAATGCTGGGCAGGACTTTCATTTCCTGCAAAATACGTTTGGCGTCTGGTGTTTGCATCGTTATTTTCTCCGAAGAAGGTTGGCTATTTCTGAGCGAACTCTACAAGCATAGACGGGCAATAAAGAATAACGGATTTTAGAAACAGGTTGGAATACGATGTTTTAATTATCCTGGTTGAAAAACCGTTCTACAAAAACAGATAAAGGAGCTGTTGCCCCTTATCCGGTTGAAATTTTCGAGTTGCCGCCGGGTTGCTGTATCAGTCGAGTACACCCAGTGTCAGCCAACTGAGCCAGGAGCGCTTCTCTTCGCCGCGATTGTTGTCGCCCGACACATTGCGATAACGCTCATTGAAAACATGGCGGGAATCAAACCTGGGTGGATCCGGATGGTCATAAAGACCAAGGGTCATTTTATTCAGCCAAGTTGGCTCCATAAAATGGGGATCGTCCTGGTACTGGAACTGACCGCTGGCGTCCAGAGCGGGGTGCTGGGGGTAGTTGGCTGCCAGGAGAGCCGCCGCATCCGCTGCCAGGTCCTGCATCTGCATGAAATGATAGGCCTGCGCCATTACTGCCAGCCCGTCCGGCACTGCGGGCGTTTTCTGGAAGTTTTCAACCACATAACGGCCGCGGTTGGCGGCAGCCAGATAGGCGCCCCGCAGAAAATAGTAGTTGGCAACATGAATTTCATGCCGGGCTAGGATGTTGCGCAGGTAGACCATCCGCTTGCGGGCATCGGGCGCGTAGGCACTTTCCGGGAAGCGGTTGAGCAATTCATTGAACGTGACAAACGAGTTGCGAGCCGAACCCGGATCACGCTTGGTTTCATCGGTGGGCAGAAACTGCTCAAAGAATCCCTTGCTCTGAACAAAGGAGGCCAAACCTTTTAGGTAGTAGGCATAATCCACGTTGGGGTGTTGAGGGTGCAGGCGGATAAAGCGGTCGGCGGAGGCGATGGTCGCCTCATAATCCTGAGACCTGAAGTAGGCATAAATCAGTTCCAGCTGGGCCTGTTCAGCGTAATCCCCGAATGGATACTGGGCTTCCAGGGCCTCCAGGTTTTCGATCGCCTGAAACCAGTAGCCTGACGCCAGTTCCTTCTGGATTTTATCAAAGAAATCGGCCTCGGTATAACCGGAGGTGTCTGTCTTATTGGAATCCTTGTCATCACCGCTTCCAAGCCAGGCACAGCCACTGGTCAAAAATATCGAGCAGACAAACAATAGAGCGGAAAATCGCATGGAATGATTGAATCCTGGTGGGTCAAGGGTGAAAGTGTTTTTATCGGCTGAAGTAAAGCCTGTAAGATGGACTATTTAACCACAGCCCCGAGCGGATTCAAAACTTCAATGACTGAACCTGTTGTTCTTAATGCGATTGTTCCGGAGACCGTTGGCGGCGCCCGGCTCGACCAGATAGCTGCCGAATTGTTCAAGGGTTTTTCCCGTTCCCGTTTACAGCGATGGATCAAGGAGGGTGATCTGCTGGTTAATGGCAAGTCCTGCCGCTCTCGGGACAAGCTGTTTGGCGGCGAGCAGCTGACAGTCAAGGCAACATTGGAGCCGGAGGGTGAGTGGTCGGCGGAGCCGATGAGCCTGGACATCATTTATGAGGATGAACACCTGCTGGTCATTAATAAACCGGCCGGGTTGGTCGTGCATCCCGCCGCTGGCAATTATCAGGGCACCCTGCTGAACGGGCTGATTCACCATCTGCCAGGCAATGAGAATATTCCCAGAGCCGGTATCGTGCACCGATTGGATAAGGACACCACTGGTCTTATGGTCGTCGCAAAAACGCTTGCTGCACATCAATCGCTGATTCGACAGCTGCAGGATAGATCGGTGAGTCGTGAGTATGAGGCAGTTGTGCCGGGTGTCATGACGGGTGGAGGAATGGTCAGCAAGCCATTGGGTCGGCATCCACAGGTGAGAACCAGAATGGCAGTACTGGATCATGGTGGCAAAGAGGCCATTACCCATTACCGGGTGATTGAGCGCTTTGCTGGTCATACCCACATTCGGTTAAAGCTGGAAACCGGACGGACGCATCAAATTCGGGTGCACATGGCTTCGATTGGTTACCCCCTGGTCGGCGATGCCACTTACGGTGGGCGTCTAAAGCTGCCGAAAGGGGCCTCTGACGAACTTCAGGATACCTTGCGGGCCTTCAAGCGTCAGGCATTACATGCGGCCAGGTTGGCCCTGATTCATCCGCAGACGGAAGCGTTGGTCGAATGGCAGGTAGAGGCTCCGCAAGACTTTATGCATCTGCTGGATGCACTTCGCTCCGATCATGAATCAGCCTGATTAATGCAATGTCCATCATCCTCCCCGATTGGCCCGCGCCCAACACTGTCAAGGCCGCTGTCAGCACGCGTCGAGGCGGTCTGTCTGCGGCTGCCTGGCGAAGCCTGAATCTGGCATACCATGTGGGAGACAACGCCCAGTCTGTGGAGCAAAACTGGCAATTGTTGGGCTCGTTACTAAGGCTTCCTGTCGCGCCGCAGTTGCTGGAACAGGTTCATGGTGTCGATGTGGTCCATGCTCAGAGTGACGGCATTATTCGGCGCGCAGATGCCTGCTACAGTGATCAGCGCACTGTGGTTTGTACCGTGATGACGGCTGATTGCCTGCCGGTTCTGATCTGTGACAGGGCTGGTGGGGAAGTGGCCGCTGTTCATGCGGGTTGGCGCGGATTGGCTGGCGGTTTGGTAGCCAATGCCATTAGTCAATTTAAAAACCGTCCAGATCAGTTACTGGCCTGGTTGGGTCCGGCCATCAGTCAACCCCACTTTGAAGTGGGCGAAGATGTCTATCGGGCTTTTCTGGCCAATACGCCAGGGTGGGGGTCTAAGCAACAGGTTGATGCCTGCTTTCTCCGAACCCGGACTGACCGCTGGCAGGCGGACATTTTTTCACTTGCCCGACTGGCGCTGTCGGCATCCGGTATCACGGCCATTTTTGGCGGCGGGCACTGCACCTTTGCCAACCCCGAGTCGTTCTATTCCTATCGCCGCGATGGGCAGACCGGACGAATGGCCAGCCTGATCTGGATCAGTTAAACGCCAACCTCTTCTTGAATTCCTCCTCCCAGCCCCAATTATATGTTCTGGCAAATATTATTGAGGTTGATTATGCGATTTGACCGTTTTACCAGTCATTTGCAAAGTGCGATATCCGATGCGCAATCGATGGCCGTTGGTCGCGACAACACGGCGCTTGAACCTGTTCATCTGGTGCTGGCGATGTTGAGCCAGCAGGGTGGTGCCATCGGGCCCATGCTCAGTCAGGCGGGCTTTGATCTCGCCGGGTTGAAAGCTGCGCTCACGCATCAACTGGATCAGTTGCCTCGGGTCCAGACTCCGACGGGTGATATCGCTATTTCTCCCGAGCTGGGACGATTGTTCAATCTGGCAGACAAGCAGGCCCAGCAACAGGGGGATCAATATATTACCAGTGAGGCAGTGCTGTTGGCGGCCTTCGAGGATAAAGGAGACCTGGGCAAGTCTCTGGCCAAATTTGGCGACAAGAACAAACTGAAAGCGGTGGTGGAAAAAATTCGTGGAGGTGAAGCAGTGACAGACCCGGAAGCTGAAGGCAGTCGGCAGGCATTGGAAAAATATACCATTGATCTCACTGCCCGTGCCGAGCAGGGCAAATTGGACCCGGTAATTGGCCGGGATGACGAAATTCGCCGCACCATTCAGGTATTGCAGCGCCGTACCAAGAACAATCCGGTGCTGATCGGTGAGCCCGGTGTGGGTAAAACCGCCATTATTGAAGGTCTGGCGCAGCGGGTCGTGAATGGTGAGGTCCCTGAAGGGTTGAAGGACAAGCGCGTGCTGTCACTCGACCTAGGTGCACTGCTGGCTGGTGCCAAATTCCGTGGTGATTTTGAAGAGCGCCTCAAGGCGGTACTCAATGAACTTGGCAAGCAGGAGGGTCGGATCATCCTGTTTATCGATGAGTTGCATACAATGGTGGGTGCGGGTAAAGCCGAGGGGGCCATGGATGCCGGCAATATGCTCAAGCCCGCTCTGGCGCGGGGCGAACTGCACTGCGTCGGTGCCACCACGCTGGATGAATATCGCAAGTACATCGAAAAAGATGCAGCGCTGGAACGGCGTTTTCAGAAAATTCAGGTGGATGAGCCCAATGAAGAGGACACCATTGCCATTCTCCGTGGCCTGAAAGAGCGCTATGAAGTCCACCACGGGGTGGATATCACCGACTCTGCGATTGTCGCCGCTGCCAAATTGTCGCAACGCTACATCACCGATCGCCAGCTGCCGGACAAGGCCATCGATCTGGTTGATGAAGCCGCCAGCCGAATTCGCATGGAGATTGACTCCAAGCCGGAGGAAATGGATCGCCTCGAGCGCCGCCTGATTCAACTGAAAATGGAGCGCGAGGCCGTCAAGAAGGAAGAGGATGAAGCATCCCGCAAGCGGCTGGAAAAAATCCAGAAGGATATTGAGTCAATCGGTAAGGAATATGCTGATCTCGACGAGATCTGGAAGGCCGAAAAAGCGGCTGTGCAGGGTTCCGCGCAGATCAAGAGCGATCTCGAGCAGGCCCGCATTGATATGGATGCCGCCCGGCGTGCCGGTGACCTGACCAAAATGTCAGAACTGCAATATGGCCGAATTCCGGAACTGGAAAAGCAGTTGGCTGCGGCCAGTGAAGCGGAAACACGCGAGACGCATTTATTGCGCAACAAGGTGACCGAGGAGGAGATTGCCGAGGTGGTTTCCAAATGGACCGGTATCCCGATATCCAAAATGCTGGAAGGGGAGCGGGACAAGTTGTTGCGTATGGAAGATGCCCTGCACAACAGGGTAATTGGTCAGCAGGAAGCAGTGGTGGCGGTGTCCAATGCGGTGCGCCGCAGTCGGGCCGGGTTGTCAGACCCCAATCGTCCCAACGGTTCGTTCCTGTTTCTCGGTCCCACCGGGGTTGGCAAAACCGAACTTTGCAAGGCGTTGGCAGAATTCCTGTTCGACAGTGTCGATGCCATGGTGCGTATCGACATGTCGGAATTCATGGAAAAGCATTCGGTGGCAAGGCTGGTGGGTGCTCCCCCCGGTTATGTGGGTTACGAGGAAGGTGGCTACCTGACCGAGGCAGTCAGGCGCCGCCCCTATTCAGTACTGCTGCTGGATGAGGTGGAAAAAGCACACCCCGACGTATTCAATATTTTGTTACAGGTGCTGGATGACGGTCGACTGACCGATGGCCAGGGCCGCACGGTAGATTTTCGCAACACCGTGATTGTAATGACCTCCAACCTGGGGTCTGACCGGATTCAGGCGGTGGTGGAAGATCGTTCCTTCGATACCATCAGCTTTGATGAAGGTGTCGGCAATGATCTACCTGACGACTCCACCACCAATGAGAACCGCTATCAGGCCATGAAAAGCGCGGTGATGGATGTGGTGGAAGGCCATTTTCGGCCGGAATTCATCAACCGGATTGATGAAGTGGTGGTGTTTCACCCACTGGGCAAAGGGCAGATTCGGGGTATTGCCGAAATTCAGCTCGGCCTGCTTAGAAAACGTCTACAGGACCGTGAGCTGTCGCTGGTTTTGTCGGATGAGGTTATGGACAAGATCTGTGAAGCGGGTTTTGACCCGGTCTACGGGGCCAGGCCACTGAAAAGGGCCATTCAGCAACTGCTGGAAAACCCGCTGGCACAGGCGGTATTGGGTGGTGATTTAGCGCCGGGCGCTACTATTGAAGCAACACTAACGGGGGATAAAGTGGTTTTTGCCACAGACTGATTGAAGTAAGCAACCGGGGTTCGTCACAGGATACAGATCGTGACGAGCCCTTTGTCTTGTGGTGTCATGCCAACGTGGTTCTATTCACAGAACTCACTGATTTCCTGACGTGATTTCGCCTGCCATTCCTGGTGCTCCTCGGGCGTCAGATAACGCTCTTCGCCGGTTTTGTCATCGTTGATGAGCACACGGGGGTGTGTCTCCAAACCGCCAAGTCGTTTTTTTGCGAGGTCGCAATTAGTGCGTTTTTCCTCAGCGGTGTAAGCCGGCTTTGGTTCCGTATTTGTGCTTACCCGGTCTTTTTTGACGGTTGCCTCTTCCCCGGGGCTATCTGCATTGGCATTGGCTTGGTCTGTATCATCAGTGCTTTTAGACGCTTGCTTGAGCTTAATGACTTCCGCTTGTTGTTCTGCGGGGGGTGTTTCAGAGAAGTGCCATGCCCCATCGGCATCCTGCCACTTGTAAACTTTTGCCGCATGTAAAGGGAGACACAGCACCATTGTCAGCAGAGCGAGAGCGAGGTTATTGATACCTTTCATGTCCGTGAACCTTCCGTAAACCCGTTGAGTGGGATAAACCCGTATTGATTTTTGTTTATCATAGCGGATTTGGCGGTCGCGTGTTGAGTACAAGGTAGCAGAACGGGGGCTATTTTTATGGGCGCGGATCACAACAACTGCTTGACGGACTGGATCGGAGTAAATAAAGTACCGCTTCTGCGGGCATGCTAATTGTCCGCTAACTGGTTCCATACCAATCTGCCAAGTGAGCGTAAACAGCGTTCGCCAGGCGTCCAGACAGGTTTGTTTACCCACAGGCCTGACGCATCGAGTATCACGACCTTAGTCGTCGTCGGTAGCGTAATTGCACTTGCAGATCTGTGATGTCACAGCGTTTTGTTTGTTTCACCCTGGCGGAGGAACCGACTTTGTAGCTTGTTGATTTTGAGGATTTGCACAGTGGAACTACTGTCTGGCGGTGAAATAGTCATCCGCGCACTGAAAGATGCCGGCGTTAAATACATCTGGGGTTACCCCGGCGGCGCTGCGCTCCATATCTACGACGCCCTGTTCCAACAAACGGATGTACAGCATATCCTGGTTCGCCATGAGCAGGCCGCTGTTCATGCGGCGGACGGTCACTCCCGATCTACCGGGGAGGTAGGTGCCGTGCTGGTCACCTCCGGTCCGGGTGCTACCAATGCCATTACCGGGATCGCTACCGCCTACATGGATTCCATACCTCTGGTGGTTATCTCCGGTCAGGTCCCGAGAGAGAAAATAGGTGAAGATGCCTTCCAGGAAACGGATATGGTGGGGATTTCCCGCCCTATCGTAAAGCACAGCTTTTTGGTCAAGGATGCCACCGAGATTGCCGGCGTCATTGCCAAGGCCTTCTATATCGCTGGCTCGGGCCGACCGGGCCCGGTTGTTGTCGATATCCCGAAGGATGTGACAGACCCCAATCACCGGGTGCCTTACGAATACCCTGAAAAAGTCAAAATCCGCTCTTACCAGCCCACCAGTAAGGGGCACTCCGGTCAGATCAAGCGAGCCATTAAAACACTGCTGGGGGCCAAGCGTCCGATTATCTACAGCGGTGGGGGGGTGATTCTGGGCGAGGCCTCCTCCCAATTAACGGAATTGGCACGGCTGATCAATGCGCCGGTCACCAATACTCTGATGGGCCTGGGTGCTTTTCCCGGTTCAGATCCCCAGTTTGTCGGTATGCTCGGTATGCACGGCACATTTGAAGCCAATACGGCAATGCATCACGCCGATGTGATTCTGGCCGTCGGTGCTCGTTTTGATGATCGGGTAACCAACACAACCGGCAAGTTCTGCCCCTCTGCAACCATCATCCATATCGATGTGGATCCCACATCGATCGCCAAAACCATCAAGGCGGATATTCCGATTGTAGGTGCCTGCGATGTGGTGCTGGGGGAAATGGTTGATCAGCTGCAGGACAGTGGCAAGCGGCTGGATGATGAAGCGATGGCAGACTGGTGGAAGCAGATCAATGAATGGCGCGACCGTCACGGTATTTATACCCAGTCCCGCTATGAAGCCAGTGGCGGCAATATTATCAAGCCGCAGGACGTTATCAAGTCGTTGTATCGGGCCACCGGCGGCGACGCCTTTGTCACATCCGATGTGGGACAACACCAGATGTTCGCAGCCCAGTATTACCTGTTCGACCAGCCGCGCCGCTGGATCAACTCCGGTGGACTTGGAACCATGGGTTTCGGGTTGCCTGCCGCCATGGGGGTGCAGCTGGCTCACCCCGATGCCATGGTGGCCTGTGTCACCGGAGAGGGTAGCATCCAGATGTGCATTCAGGAGTTGTCCACCTGTACCCAGTACGGGTTGCCGATCAAGATTATCAATCTGAACAACCAGGCGCTGGGCATGGTGCGTCAGTGGCAGGATATGCAGTACAGCAGTCGTTACTCCTCCAGCCTCTACGAAGATTCACTGCCGGATTTTATCAAGCTGGCTGAGGCCTATGGCCACGTGGGTATCAAGGTTACCCGGTTCGATGAGCTGGACCAGAAAATGGAAGAGTGTTTCAGCCTCAAGGACCGTGTTGTGTTTATGGACATTTACGTCGACCGTTCTGAACATGTGTATCCCATGCTGGTGGCACCGAACGGTTCCATGCGTGATATGTGGCTGAGCAAGACGGAGCGCACCTGATGAGACGCATAATTTCAGTTTTGATGGAGAACGAACCGGGAGCGCTGTCGCGGGTGGTGGGCCTGTTTTCCCAGCGCGGTTATAATATTGATACATTGACGGTGGCCCCCACTGACGACCAGACGTTGTCGCGTCTGACGTTGACGACCCACGGCAATGATCAGGTAATTGAGCAGATTACCAAGCATCTCCACAAGTTGATTGATGTAGTCAAGGTGGTGGATCTCACCGAAGGCCCGCATATCGAACGCGAGTTGATGCTTCTCAAGGTTAAGGCTTCCGGTCCGCAACGCGCCGAAATCAAGCGCTGCGTGGACATTTTTCGCGGGCAGATTATCGACGTGAGTGCCAATGCTTATACGGTACAGATTGTCGGCAACAGTGATAAACTCGACGCCTTCATTCAGGCGGTTGCGGGTGCCGAGATACTTGAGGTCGTGCGCTCCGGCGTATCCGGGTTGGCCCGGGGGGAAAAAGCACTGCGACTTTAAGCCCTTTTACGCAGAATGTCAGGGTGGCTAAAAACGACCATTCCGAGTTCCGTATTCTTTCAGATTAATAAATTAGACAGGTGAAAAAATGCAAGTTTATTACGATAAAGACTGTGATTTATCCATCATTCAGGGCATGAAAGTGGCCGTGATCGGTTATGGCTCCCAGGGACACGCCCACGCTCTGAATCTGAAGGACTCAGGGGTGGATGTCACGGTGGGTCTGCGCCCCGGTTCACCCACTGCGGCCAAAGCGGAAAATGCCGGCCTGGCCGTCAAGAGTGTTCCCGATGCTGTCGCAGCGGCCGACCTGGTGATGATCCTGACACCCGACGAATTCCAGTCCCAGCTTTACAAAAATGAGATCGAGCCAAATTTGAAGAAAGGCAGTACGCTGGCATTCGCGCACGGTTTCGCTATCCATTACAACCAGGTAGTTCCTCGTGCGGACCTGGACGTGATCATGATCGCACCCAAGGCGCCCGGCCACACTGTACGCAACGAGTTCACCAAAGGTGGTGGTATCCCCGATCTGGTGGCAATTTTCCAGGATGCGTCCGGTAAGGCCAAATCCGTGGCATTGTCCTATGCCTGCGGGGTTGGTGGTGGGCGCACCGGTATTATTGAAACAACGTTCAAGGACGAAACAGAAACGGACCTGTTCGGTGAGCAAGCGGTTCTCTGTGGCGGTTGCGTCGAACTGGTCAAGGCGGGCTTTGAAACACTGGTGGAAGCCGGGTACGAGCCTGAGATGGCCTATTTCGAGTGTCTGCATGAACTGAAGCTGATTGTCGATCTCATGTACGAGGGCGGTATTGCCAATATGAACTACTCGATTTCCAACAACGCTGAATACGGTGAGTACGTGACCGGGCCGGAAATTATCAATGAGCAGTCCCGTGCGGCCATGCGCAACGCCCTGAAGCGTATCCAGAATGGTGAATATGCCAAGATGTTTGTTGCGGAGGGCGCTACCAATTATCCTTCCATGACGGCTTACCGTCGCAATAATGCAGCCCATCAGATTGAGCAGGTTGGTGCCGGCCTGCGTGCGATGATGCCCTGGATTGCCGCCAACAAGCTGGTGGACAAAGAGAAAAACTAAACGGGCCTGTTTGATCCGTGAAAACCGCGCCCTGGCGCGGTTTTTTTGTTGTAGCCGTTAATTTTTAATAAGATGGTTTTTTCTGTAAAAACAACACACCATACACCACTGACAGGCAATGCTGAGGCGAAAAGATGACGGACAATGAAAAACAGGAAGCGGTTCCCGAGAACACCCCTATCGGGCAGGAAGTGCCTGTCGGTGGCCCTGAGCCCGCACGCCATAAAGGCATCTACTTGCTACCAAACCTGTTTACTACCGGCGCGCTTTTCAGTGGCTTCTATGCGATTCTGGCGGGGATGGACGGCAAGTTTCAGGCGGCCGCCATTGCCATCTTCGTTGCCATGATTTTTGATGGCCTGGACGGGCTTATCGCCAGAATGACCAATACCTCCAGCGAATTTGGTGTTCAGTACGACAGTCTGTCGGACATGGTCTCATTTGGTGTGGCTCCCGCCATTGTCGTGTTTAGCTGGATGCTCGATGAAGTGGGCAGAATCGGCTGGGCTGCCGCCTTTATTTATGCGTCCTGTGCGGCCTTTCGGTTGGCGCGCTTCAATACCCAGGTAGACCTGGTGGACAAGCGTTACTTTATTGGTATTGCCAGCCCGACAGGGGCTGCTCTGGTGGCAGCCATGGTGTGGAGCGGCTTTGATGCTGAGCCATCCACCGAGTTGGCACTGCTGGCCGCGCTGGTCACCGCTGTGGCGGGCCTGTTGATGGTATCAAATCTTCGTTACCGTAGCCTCAAAGGCCTGGACCTGAAGGGCAAGGTACCCTTTGTGGTGATTTTTGGTATTGCCATGGCGCTGGTCATTATTCTGATTGATCCACCCCGAATCCTGTTCCTGCTTGCTGTGGCGTATTCCCTGTCCGGGCCACTCGAGTGGCTGTGGCATAAAAAAAAGCAGGGATAAGGTTCTCTCTGGATTAGGTGCTGAGGGGGGGGCAGTGGTTGGCAAAAAATGGAAAACCTGATTGAATAAACAGAGGGTTTCTAGGCCAGTCTTTAATGTGACCAAGAACGTGTATCACACAAGAACAGTGCAGCGACAGGAGGGCATCTTGCCCCGTTGTGCCGTTATGCATGTGCTGCTCCTGCCCTGAGGGGCAACGATTCTTTTTCCGGTTTTACTCATTCCTGTTTGCAAATATCTCCCCCCGTGCGGAGAATTCGCGTAATTATTTTGTCCTGTCCCGAAGGGTGGGGTGGATTATCTGGAGCAGCAAGTCATGGATAAACAACAGTTGGTAATTTTCGATACGACCTTGCGCGATGGTGAGCAAAGTCCGGGCGCTTCCATGACCAGGGAGGAGAAACTCCGAGTGGCCAAGGCGCTGGAGAAACTGCGGGTGGATGTTATCGAGGCGGGTTTTGCGGTATCGAGTCAGGGGGATTTTGAAGCCGTCAAATCCATAGCCGATACCATCAAGGATTCGATGGTGTGCAGCTTGGCGCGCACTACACACGTGGATATTGAGCGCGCGGCAGAGGCGTTAAAAAATGCCCGCTCGGCACGCATTCACACCTTTATTGCCACGTCCCCGATCCATATGAAATATAAATTGCAGATGACGCCTGATCAGGTGGTTGAGCAGGCAGTCTCCGCTGTGAAACTCGCCCGCAACAAGGTCGGTGATGTGGAATTTTCACTGGAGGATGCCAGTCGTTCTGAATTTGATTTTATGTGTCGTATCATCGAACAGGTGATCAATGCTGGCGCCCGCACGATCAACCTCCCCGATACGGTGGGTTATGGTTTTCCTGCGGAATATGCCGATACCATTGGCCGCCTGATTGCCGCAGTGCCGAATGCAGACAAGGCARTTTTTTCTGTGCATTGCCACAATGACCTCGGTCTGGCGGTTGCCAACTCCCTCGCYGCCGTCATGCAAGGCGCAAGGCAGATCGAATGTACCATTAATGGTYTGGGTGAGCGCGCCGGCAATGCTGCGCTGGAAGAAATTGTCATGGCGGTGCGCACCCGYAAGGATATCTTTCCGGTGGAGACTCRGATTGATACCACGCAGATTGTYGCTACCTCRCGCCTGGTATCCAGTATCACCGGATTTCCTGTTCAGCCRAACAARGCCATCGTYGGTGCGAATGCCTTTGCACACGAGTCSGGCATCCATCAGGACGGTGTGCTGAAGTACCGTGAAACCTAYGAAATCATGAAAGCASAGGATGTGGGCTGGAGTACCAACARGATTGTACTGGGCAAGTTGTCCGGGCGRGCTGCRTTCTCCTCAAGGTTGGAMGCKCTCGGTATTCAGTTCGACAGCAAGRCWKTGATGAAYGAAGCCTTTCTGCGATTTAAGGAATTGGCGGACAAGAAGCGTGAAATTTACGACGAGGATCTGCAGGCACTGGTTTCCGAAATACAGGTCAAGGAAGATGGYATTGAGCATATTATYCTGGGTGATCTGGCGGTAACGACSAAGACCGGGCAGCTRCCCAACGCGGCGTTAAGTCTGACCTAYAAGGGTGAGCATTACCGCACGTCAGCGGATGGCGATGGCCCGGTGGATGCCGTGTTCAAGGCGATCGAAAAGCTGATCAATAGCCAGGCCGAACTCAAATTGTATCTGGTGAACGCTGTTACCGAGGGAACCGACTCCCAAGGCGAAGTCACTGTGAGGCTGGAAAAGGGGGGGCGTATCGTCAATGGACAGGGGGCCGATACCGATATTCTGGTGGCTAGTGCCAGAGCTTACCTGAATGCACTCAGTGTGCTGGAGAATCCCGATCGACTGCACCCGCAATTGGGTGGGGTATAGTCTTTATGCCTGTATCCCGGGAACTTCGTGACTGGTATCTCAGCACCCTGGGTGTTGTGCAATATCGACCCAGGGATCCGGAGCCCGTTGCGCTGGATTTTCATCCGGACACTGTCGCAGAAGTGGCAAATACTGTCCCGTCTGAGGTTGTTGTTGCGCTGCCAGAGAACTCCGAATTGCCGGGGGCCGAAGACAAACCGGCTGATTTGCATGAGGAGCAGATCGGCAGTTTCCGGCTGGCTTGCTGGCAACCCAGCGATGACTTGCTGGTTATTAACGGGTTGGCGCCGGGCAGTGTACCTCTGCAGGAGGAATCCGGCCTGCTTGCCAATATAATGCGGGCAATTGGCCGTCTCGGCGACGGACTTTCATCTCCCCAGCTGATTGACTGGCCCCCTTCGGCGGCAGATCAAACCGACAGGTCGGGCGCAGAGGAGATGCTGTCAGTGTTCGTGGAAGCCCGTGTCAAAAAGCAGGGTGTGCTTTGGGTTTTGTTGATGGGTGAATTGCCTGCAGCGCTGTTGCTGTCCACAAGGTCAACCTACTCACCATCTGTGGGCCAGGTGGAGGAATTGCCCGGAGGGGCCCGGGCTATCGTCACCTCAAGTCTACAGGAGTTACTCAATGCTGCCGAGCTTAAAGGCGATACCTGGCGAGCCATTCGGGTGATGAGCCCTCAACCATGATCCCCCAGATTCGCAACATGCTGGCCGCAGACCTGCCGTTGATCGCAGCCATTGAGCAACAGGTGACACCCCATCCCTGGCGTGAATCCCAGTTCAGGGAGAGCCTCGATAAACACCAGTGTCTGACCATGGTCCTGCAGAACCAGTTGGTGGGTTATGCCGTTTATACGATTGTGCTGGGCGAAGCAGAGATTCTGAATATTGCGATAGGGGGGGATTACCAGGGCCGGGGTTATGGCCGACAATTGCTCAACCACCTGATTAACCTGATGACCGAACGGGCGGAACGATTGTTTCTTGAGGTTCGTGCCACAAATGACCCGGCTGTGGCGCTGTATCAGGACGTGGGTCTGGTGGAGATCTGCCTGCGCAGAAATTATTACCAGAACGCTACCGGACAGGAAGATGCCATTGTTATGGCGATGGATTTCACCAGTTTTCAGTGAGTGCCAGTCCTCGTTGAATGTCTAATCTGCTACCTGGTTCCCTTTAAAATTGTGAACTGGTTCACATAGCCGACATTATCAGCACCGTTTTATGCCCGTTCGTCGCCAATTTTCTTACTTGCGACTCTCTCTTAGCTGCAGACTCCTTAAAATAATCGTCGATTGATAAGGAAAAGGAAGTAGCCTGTTATGGAAACGATGCCAGATGAGGCGGTACAAGCTGCCAAATTTGAAGTGGCAAAGTTGCTGTTGGAAAGACTCCCGTTCTTCCTGATGGTCACCTCGGGATTTTGTCTGATACAGATTTTTACCTGGGGCGGGATTTCAACCTATTGGCCGGCCGGATTGTGGGTTCTTTACAGTCTGGGAGTCATTGTGCCCGGTTGGCTGCTCAGCCGAAGATTGTCTGTGACGTATGCAGTGGTTGGGATTAACCAGAAACTGGTTGAAGACATTAACAATCTGGCTATTGTTCTGGCTTTCATGACGGGACTGATCTGGGCCTTTGACAGTTTTGTTCAGTTTTATCTCAGGGAACCAAATCAATGGCTTTATGTGTCTGCGTTAGCGGCTATTGCCGTGATCAGCGCAGGGCTGCTCAGCTATAACCTCAAAGCTGCCCTGCTTGGGGCGGTGGTTATATTGCTGCCCTTGCTGATTGAAGTCTCAATCGCGGGCAGCGGTGCCAATCTGTACTTTATTTTTTTTGCAGTAGCTACCGTTGCCGTCTTGTACTTCGGTCTGCGCCATCAACAGCGGACGCTGGAAAAAAACATCGTGCTTAGAAACGAGGCTGAGGCAGCGCTAAAACAACAGGAAGCGACCAGCTATCTGCTCGAACAGCACTGGCAAAATGCCCCGCTGCCGGCCATTCAGTGGGATCGGCAGCAGCGGATAACAGGCTGGAATCTCAGTGCTGAAAAGCTGTTCGGTTATCCCGTGGCAGAGGTGTTGGGTCGTCAGGGAGATTTTCTGGTGCCCACGGGATCGCGGAATTCGTTTCGCGATATGTGGCAGGCGCTGATTCGAAAGGATGAGCAGGGTTATTACGCTGTTCACGAAGTCATCGACAGGAACGGACAGATAAAAATATGCGAGTGGCATAACACGCCGCTGACAAAAGATGGCAAGCTGGCCGGTATTGCCTCCTTCATCAAGGACGTAACCTCGCAGATTGAAGATCAGAAAACTATTGAACGGCAGGCAACCTACGATAACCTGACCGCGCTGCCGAATCGCAGCTGCATGATGACTGAACTGGATGCTGCAATCTCACGGTCCCAGCGGAACAAACAATTCGGCGCTGTTATTTTTCTCGATCTTGATCACTTCAAGGATATTAACGATACACAGGGCCATCATGTAGGTGACATGGTGTTGCAGTTTTTTGCCGAGTTATTGAGGCAGGCCGTTCGCAAGGAAGATGTGGTCGCCCGCTTTGGCGGTGATGAGTTTGTGGTGCTGATACAGGATCTTGGCACAAAAGCGACCAAGGCAAGGGCCAGAGTGCTCTCCATTGCCGATAAAATCATGGAGTTGGGTAAAACGGTCTGCAAGCAGCGGGGGCTGGAATACGAAATCGAAGTCAGTGGCGGTATCGTGCTGTTTCAGGGTAATCGCTACTCGCCAAATGATCTGCTGAAGCAGGCCGACCTGGCGATGTATCGGGTGAAAAACTTTGGGCGCAAAGGGTTCAGTTTCTATGACGATTCTCTCGCGGTCGAGGCGGAATACCGGGTTAGCCTGATTCGCGAGCTGCGTCAGGGTGTTGAAAACAAGGAATTTGATTTGCACTTTCAGCCCATCGTCAATGCCGGCGGCGATATTGTCTTCGCTGAATCACTGCTTCGCTGGAACCGACCCTCACAGCGTATTGTGGCGGCCAGCGAATTTATCGAGTTCATGGCGACGTTGCCGATGATGAACGAAGTGGGTCTGTGGATCTTCGAAAGTGCATGCGCCAATCTCCGGCAATGGATTGATGAAGGGCTTTGGTCGGAAGACGGGGTGCTATTTGTGAACATCAGTCCGAAGCAGTTGGAGAATGAGCACTTCGCTGCCGATATACGGAAGCTGATCAGCCGATATGCCATTGACCCCCACCAACTGGTGCTGGAGATAACTGAGGAAAACCTGATCCATAATCTTGATGAGGTCGAGGGCCAGCTCCAGGATTTGCTGGATCTTGGTTTGCGAATTGCGCTGGATGATTTTGGTACCGGTTATTCTTCGCTGGCGATGTTACAGAAGTTGCCAGTGCAATTTGTTAAACTGGACCGGAGTTTTATTAACGATCTGGCTTCTTCGGAGAATACCTATTCCATTGTTAAAGCAGTCATCAAACTCTGCCAAATTATGTCCCTCGACGTGATCGCCGAGGGAGTTGAGACAGAGGAGCAATACCGTATTCTCGCCGATCTGGGCTGTGCCTACTTCCAAGGTTACTATTTCAGCAAACCTGTGGACCCCGAGCAATTCAGATCGCTGGTCCGGTCTGCATCAGAGGATGCCCTGTTGTGTCTGGTTAACTAGATTGACCAACACATCAACTGTAGCGGTAAAGTGTGCACTGAATGACCGGGAACCGGTATAGTCACAGAGCATTTATTACGAGGTGAACTGTGGACAAAATTCCGGTGGGAATCAGTGCCTGCCTGATGGGCGATGAGGTGCGCTATAACGGTGGTCATAAGCGGGATGCCTATATCAATGGAACCCTGGCGGGCCACTTCAGTTTTCATCGATTCTGTCCGGAAGTCGGTATTGGTCTCGGTGTGCCCAGGCCTACACTAAGGCTGATTGCCACAGATAATGCCGTCAGGGCCGTGCGCACAGAGGACCAGGCGTTCGATGTCACCGAGCAGTTGGTGAGCTACAGTCGGGAACAGTTTGCCGAGATCAGTCAATTATCCGGACTGATTCTAAAGCGGGATTCGCCAAGCTGCGGTATGGCCAGAGTCAAAGTGTATGGCACAGCCGGGGCCAGGCCAGAGGGTCGCGGAGTGTTTGCCCGCACGGTGATGGACCAGTTTCCCTGTCTGCCGGTTGAGGAAGAGGGCCGGTTGGGGGACCCGGGGTTGCGGGAGAACTTTATTCAGCGGGTGTTTATCTATCATCGCTGGCGATCTGACTACTTCCCGGCGCTCAGTGCACAGAAACTCACGGATTTTCATGCCCGACACAAACTGATATTCATGAGTCATGACCAGAATCAGTGTCGGGAACTGGGCCGTATCGCGGCACTTGCCCGCCCTGATACCCTGAACGCGGTTGCCGCAGAGTACCTGTCACTGGCCATGACCAATTTGAAAAAAATCGCCACGCGTAAAAATCATTTGAATGTCCTTCAGCATATTCAGGGATATTTAAAAAAACAGCTTGATGCCGCAGACAAACAGGAGCTGATTGAAATATTCGAACGCTTCGAACGAGGTGAGCTGCCATTGATCGTGCCTGTTACACTCCTGCAGCACCATTTTCGAAAATCTCCGGACGAGTATATCAATCGGTCCTGGTACCTGAACCCCTACCCGGCAGAACTGCGCCTGATGAATCTGCTATAAAATCGGGAAGTATGATCATGAGCAACAGTAAACCACTAAAAATTCCCTATCGTCTGATCCTGTTGGATCTGGTGGGTGCCGTGCTGGCGGCAATGGGTATCCTGCAGCTGATTGACGGTGGCGGTGTTGCCGCTTGGATTATGACCGTTGTGGGTTTTCTGTTGATGATGCCCCTGGTACTGGCGATTTTTCGTTTGCTGGCATCCCCGGGATCCAAACAGAATCACCCTCAAGGAGATCGTTAATGGAGATTGTCTACTGGCACTGGTTGGTGTTAGGCATTCTGCTGGTGATTCTGGAGATCGTAGTACCCAGTTTTACCATCCTCTGGTTTGGTCTCGGCGCGATTGTGGTGGGTGTACTGTTGTGGCTGGTACCGCAGTTGCTGATCGTGGGCCAGCTGTTGGTCTGGATACTTGCTTCCGGTGGTTTCGCGCTGTTCTGGTTTAAATACCTGAAACCACGAATGGTGGATAGAACCCTGGCCGGACTCTCCAGAGAGGCCGCCATTGGCGAGTCGGGCCGTGTCATAAAACTGCCGGTTGAACACGGCCGGGGGGTGGTGCGTTTTACCACGCCGCTGCTCGGTGCCGATGAATGGGAGTTCATCTGCGACCAGACGTTATCACTGGGTGACCGGGTGTTCGTCAAGGAGTTTTCCGGTAATACTCTGGTGGTGGTGAAGCTCGACTGAGCAACCGACCGGAATCGACCGGTTTTTGGAACGTTAACTGTTTTCCGGAGTGAGTGGCATGGGTGGCACAGTTGTTGTTTTGGCAGTTTTGATACTGCTGGTTATTACCGTTGGACTGGGTGTCCGGATCGTGCCCCAGGGAAGCAAACATGTGGTTCAACGGCTGGGAAAGTTTCACAAAATACTGCCGCCGGGGCTGAATATCATTATTCCCTATATCGATACCGTGGCCCATCGGGTTTCCACCAAAGATATCGTACTGGACATCCCCTCGCAGGAAGTGATCACCAAGGATAATGTGGTGATCGTTGCCAATGCCGTGGCCTATATCAATATCGTGGCACCGGAAAAGGCCGTCTACGGGGTCGAGGACTATGAACTGGCGATTCGCAACCTGGTTCAGACATCACTGCGTTCCATTGTCGGCGAGATGGATCTGGATGATGCCCTTTCCTCCAGAGACCAGATCAAGGCCAAGTTGAAAACCTCCATATCCGACGATATTTCCGACTGGGGTATTGTGATGAAAACGGTGGAAATTCAGGATATCAATCCCTCCGGAACCATGCAGCAGGCCATGGAAGAGCAGGCCGCTGCCGAGCGCCAGCGCCGTGCCACGGTGACCCGCGCCGACGGCGAGAAAACCGCGGCCATTCTCGAAGCCGAGGGCCGGCTGGAGGCGTCTCGACGGGATGCCGAGGCCAAGGTCGTACTGGCAACAGCCACCCAGGAAGCGATCGAAAAAGTGACCGCAGGTATTCAGGACAAGGAATTGCCAGCGGTTTATTTACTGGGTGAAAAATACGTTGAGGCGATGCGTGAGCTGGCCGTCTCAGAGAATGCCAAGCTGGTGCTGTTGCCGGGTGATATTCCCGCTGCGGTCAGGGGGTTGATGAGTACAACGAAATAGTCCCGTTGAGTTAAGGGGAAACGGGTTTCTGTCAACCGATTCTGCGCAAAAACGTTTTGTACGGATAAGGTTCGAACCTCTGCCATAGGAGCTGATTGGAGAAATGACTTTGGAGAACAGGACATTGATGTTGCGACTACCACTCATTTTACTGTTGTCCGTCATGGCAGCGGGCTGTAGCAGTCAGCGCCAATCCGGTTACGGTGTAACGGACGGTATTATTATCGATACTCAGGGCGTAGACATGTCCTATTACCGCACGGACCTTGCCGACTGCCAGCGTTATTCTGCCGAAGTGCCTGTGGCGGAGCGAACGGCAACCTCCGCAGCAGGTGGCGCGGTGGTCGGCGGTGTTGTCGGGGCCATCGTCGGTGATTCCGGCACAGCCAAGAAAGGGGCCGGTGTCGGAGCCGTCACCGGTGCTATCAAGGGTGTGTCATCCGGTAGTGCCGAACGCAAACGCGTGGTCAAGAACTGTCTGCGGGGCCGTGGTTACCGGGTACTGAATTAGCTGCCAGGAATTTTTGATGTGGCGGATCCGTCAGGCAATCAGCATCAAGGGATAGGGCAGTAAATCAGGCAGGTCGGCCAACTCCGTGGCCGACAGCTTTTCGAAGTTCATTTTTGACATCATGATTAGTGATCCTGCCGGTAGCCGCAGACACGGTAAATGTCCAGGATGAATGGATTTAACCCGCTGAAAGTGCACTCTCACACCATCAACCGGCAGTTGATCAGCAATCTCTGCGGGCAGCGCTGTTTCGCTCAACAGGGTGACATCCGATACCATTCCGTTGACTGTCAGCCGTCTCACCACCTCCAACGCCCGATGAAACTGTGGGGACGCGTCGTAAATCAGGATCAGTGGTTGGTGGGTGGTCCGCGAGGATAGCCCTCGCGGGTGAGGTCTTGCTGAGGCGCGAATCCGCCCCGGAAAAAAAATATCGTACCCCTCGTGGGATAACGCGCACGGCGCCAGCATCCCGCTCTCAATATGGAAAGTACAGGTCACCTGCTGTTGTGAAGACAACTGCTCCAGTAGTCGCTGTGCTCTGGATGACGCCATTTTGCTGGACCTGATCATGGCGTCTCGACCCAGCAACCGCTCCTCGCCCGAAAGGCTGGAAATTTCCCGGGCAAAGGGCAACCCCGCCGCGGCCAGCAATCGACTGTCCTCGATATACAGGCCGGCGAGTGATGCGTTGAGCCATCTCGCCATGGTCACCAGTGACAACAGACCGGCCTCGGTGATACTTAGCGCATCCAGCGCGATTAAAATTCTGCGCTCAGTCTGCACGGTCATCACCCCGCGTATTATCGACCGAAAATTTTCGGGCGACTTGTATCCACGCTTCAATCTTTGCCATCACCTTGCCGTTCACGGAGTCAGCCGGGTACTCATCCTGCTCATTAAGTTCACCCGCGGGCAGTCCCGTGAGTAGCGTGAGGGCCTCATCAATCGTGGAGATGGCATAGATATGAAAGGCACCCCGTTTGACGGCATTGATCACGCGCTCCTCTAGCATCAGGTGCTGGGTATTGGCAGCGGGCATCACCACCCCCTGGTCACCGGTCAGCCCGCGGGCATCGCAAATATCGTAAAAGCCCTCGATTTTCTGGTTGATACCGCCAATCGCCTGAACCTGCCCATGTTGATTAATTGACCCAGTCACCGCGAGGGATTGTCTGATCGGGATGTCGGCTATTGCCGAGAGCAATACAGTGATTTCTGCCACAGAGGCGCTGTCGCCTTCAATCCCGCCATAGGATTGTTCAAAGACCAGGCTGGCGGAGACTGGTAGCGGTCGGTCTCTGGCATAGCGATTGGCGATAAAGGCAGAGAGAATTAACACGGCTTTCGAGTGAATATTACCGCCCAGTTTTACCTCGCGCTCGATATCCAGCACTTTGCCGTGTCCGAGCCGCGCCTGGGCAGTAATGCGGGTGGGGCGGCCAAATGCGTACTCACCGAGCTGGTAGACGGAGAGCCCGTTGATCTGGGCCACGTATTCGCCGCGGGTGTCCACTAACTGTATTTCTCTGAGGATGCTCTCGTGGACCCGCTCTCTGAATTGGTCCATCCGTCTGGAGGCTGCCTCTATTGCAGCCTGAACGTGCACGATGCCAATCTGTTCTGCATTGGCCTGCCCGGCAAAATAGTCACTTTCACAGAGCAGGTCCGTGAGGAGGTTGAGATGCAGGGGCAGTTTCTGGGCGTCCTCAAGCAGACGGGAGCCCTGCTCAATTACCCGCGCCACGGCGCTTTGGTCGAGTGGCCGAATTCCCTTGCGGTGTTGCAGTGAGGCGATCAATCGGGCGTAACCCAGCGTATTGGCATCGGTGCGGGGTAGCTCCTCGGACAGGTCGGCTGGGACTTTAAAGAGCAGGTTGAAATCCGGATCGTAGGCCTGCAGCAGGTAGTACACGGTTCTGTCACCCAGCAGGATAACCTTGATGTCCAGTGGTACCGGTTCCGGCTCAAGTGATTTGGTGCTCACCAGACTGAGCAACTGGTCAATCGACTCGATCCGTGCTTCCCGGGACTGTAGTGCGCGTTTGAGCGCATCCCAGGCAAAGGGGTTGGTGAGGACCTTAATGGCATCCAGTAGCAGATAGCCCCCATTGGCGCGGTGTAGCGCACCGCCTTTTATCAGGGTGAAGTCGGTGGTGAGAGTGCCGTATTGCGCTTCGTGTTCGACCCGGCCCAGCAGGTTGCTCAGGGACGGGTTGTTTTCATAGACGATGGGCGCCGTGCAGGCCCCGCCGTTATCCACCAATACATTGACTCTGTACATCGGGAATTCGTGTACCCGGTTTTTCAGGTTTTCGGGGACGCTGGACCGTTCTTCTTCTTCACGGAATGCATCCACATTTTCAATCACATCCTGTTTCACCAGGGCGAGGAACTCGACCACATCGGGGTAGTCGGCGTAGCAGTTTTGCAGTTCTCTGAATATCTGTCCCACGGCATTCTGGACGATGGACTGATTCAGTTTTTTGAATTGCTCCCGGCTTGCTTTCACCCACATCGGCATTTTTTGCACAAGCCCTTTCAGTTCTTCCTTAAGCTCGTTAATTTTCTGCTCGATGGCAGTTTTTTCATCGTCGCTCAGGGCTTCAAATTCTTCCGAGGTAATGATTTTGTCATTGACCAGCGGCGCGAGTGTGTAGCCAGAAGGTGTTTCTAGCATCGAGATATTTCGTGCTTTGGCTTTTTCTTTTAACTCTGAAAATGCCTGTCGTTCCTGATCGTTGAAGGCATCGCTAATGTCATTAAGCCTTGCTTTGTATTCCGCACTTTGAAATACGCCGGGAATGGTGACCAGCAAATCTTCAATGCATTGCTCCATATCCTTGCGTAACTGTTGCGCAAGGCCACAGGGCAGCCTTAACACTTTTGGTTGATGGGGTGCACTGAAGTTATTGACGTAGCACCAATCGCTCGGCTTCGGCCGGTCAAATGTCTGTTGGTGCAGAAAATCCTGCAACATCTCGTGTTTGCCCATGCCGGAGGAGCCCAGCACGTAGATGTTGTAACCTTCGTGGCGGATTCCCAGCCCGAAGCGCAGGGCGTCAAGGGCGCGATCCTGGCCATAGTAATTATCGAGGTGCTCGAGTTCAGTCGTATCACCGAAGGGCAGGTTGGCTGGATCACAATGCCGGTAGAGACTGTCGGCTGGTAAAGGCAATGGCTGTTTGTTATTCACTGATTACTCTCTGTTGCGTCAAATCGGATGTGAAGAAAGGTGGCTTCACGCTGGACGAGCCGGTTTTATTATCAGTTTAGTGTCCGGATACACAGTTGACCATATTGCGGAGGCCGCGGCAGTTAAAGCAGGCTTTATTGGCTCAGGAATGGGTGGTACAAAGATGGTCAGAAACAGGCGGCCGGAAACGACTATTGTTTTACCGGACGTTTTTGCAGTTTGCGCTGCAGGGTTCGACGGTGCATGCCCAGACGGCGAGCTGTGGCAGAAATATTGCCGTCATTTTCTGCCAGAACCCTCTGGATATGTTCCCACTCAAGACGCTCCACCGAGGGCGGACCTTCGCTGATCCCGGTTGTCTCGGGGGTAGCATCTGTATCGAACGTCGCGAGGATATCCTCCACTGAGGCGGGTTTACAAAGATAGTTCAGGGCTCCCAATTTGATGGCCTCCACTGCCGTGGAGATACTGGAATAGCCGGTGAGGATCAGCACCTCGAGTTTGGGGTTGATCCGAATCAGCTGTGGTAGCAGATGAAGTCCTGACTCGGATTCCAGTTTCAGGTCCACCACGGCCCGGCGGGGATTGTGTTGCCGGCACAGGTCAAGGGCGTCGGTGGCATTGCCTGCTGTGAGTACCTGATAGCCGCGGCGGGTCATGGCGCGCCCGAGAATACGGGTGAACGTGGCATCATCATCCACGATAAGCAGATAGTGGTTATCGGGCATGGGCATCCTGTATCGGAAGAATCACTTTGGCCTCACTGCCGGATTCCCGGCCGGATTTGATGTCGACGGTGCCGCCGTAGCGTTGTAGTGTGGCCTGGGTCAGAAACAGCCCAAGCCCCATTCCCTCTGCTTTGCTGGAGGTAAAGGCGGTACCGAGTCTGCCCCGCAATTGTGGCGCAACACCGTCACCATAATCCTTGATACAGAGCTCAATTTGCTGCCGATCCCAACGCACCTGTATGTCAATCCGATCCGGACTGGCATCGGCCGCATTGTTGAGCAGGCTGGTCAGTGACTGGGCGATGGTCGGGTGCAGGCGAGTGTGAATATCCGGCAGGTTATCCGGATAACGGATGTTGGCCTGTACGCCGGGACGCATCAGCTGCCAGCGTTCGAATAACCTGTCAAAGTAATGTTGCAGGGCGATATCTTCCCCGCCGTCGGCGCTGCCTTCCGCAGTGGCCACCAGTTGCTTCAGGGTAAGCCGACACTGTTCAATCTGTTGCTGCAGAATGTTCAGATCGTCATTTGAACCGGACTGGTCTGCCACCATTTCGTCTACCAGAATTTTCATGGTGTTGAGTGGAGTCCCCAGTTCATGTGCTGTACCCGCAGCCAGTGAACCGATGGCCAGCAGCTGCTCATCGCGCAGCTGGTTTTCCCGTTGTATAGTCAGCTGTTCCTCCTGCTGTTTCAGGGTGCGGGCCATGCGGGTCACAAAATAGGTAATCAGCCCCGCGCTGACCGCGAAGTTAAGCCACATGCCAAGAATATGCAGATTGCTGACGCCGTCGTGATGATGGCCTGGCGCCAGGGCTGGAATGGGCAGGTAAAAGTTCAGCAGCCAGCTGTAGGCCGCCAGTGAAAGTAGCGTTATGGTCCAGGTATAACGCAGGGGCAATGTGGTCGCCGCAATGCTGATGGGCACAAGATAGTAGGAAATGAACGGGTTTGAGGCGCCGCCACTAAAAAACAGCAGGGCAGTAAAAAACAGGATGTCCACCAGCAGGTGGCAGAAAAATTCCAGTTCGGTAATGATTGGGTAACGGAAGGTGCGCCACCAGGTGGTGGTAATGACAATGGCGTAGAGGGCGAGAATGGCTCCCAGGATCAGTATGGGTAACCCGATATCCCGGATCTGACTGAAAAAAAGCAGGGCCAGAATCTGGCCCCCAAGAGCGATGTTGCGGATGACGCTCAGCTGGCGCAGGTTTTGCCGCGCTGCCGAGTGTCTGAATGAATCAAGGGTGGTGACCATGACCGGATATTACCAGAATGGTCAGGTTACCAGTGCAGAGTTGCTGCCAGATAAATATTCCGGCCTGCCCCCGGCAACCGCTCTCCCAGAGCTATATCGCTGTCGCCATTGCGGTTGTAACCGGCCAGGTGGTCCTCATAGCGGTTGTCGAACAGGTTTTCCACGCCACCGGACAGGGTCAGTTGCTGTGTCAGCCGGTAACTGCCGGACAGGTTGAGGGCGCCGTAGCCGGAGGTTTTTTCTTCCTGATTAAAGTCGGACACCTTATTCTGGCTGGCGTAGAGCACCGATTCCAGGGCCAGCATCAGGGCGCGCTGTTCGTAGATCAGGGACAGGCGGTTGTTGAGAGGCGCCACCCGGTACAGGTCATCATCCTCATCCCGGCGCTTGCCGCGCACATAGCTGAGGTTGCCCTCCAGGCGAAGGGTGGAGGAAATCAGGTAGCCGTAGCCCATGTCCGCGCCGTACATTTTGGCGTCCACATTGTCGAACATCAGTGCCGCCTCACCGCTCATCATGGTGCTGAGCATATTGGCGGTGGCATTGTCGGACGGTACGCCCTGGATGTAGTCGTCGATGCGGCGGTAGAACAGTTGGGGTGTTGCCCAGGCTTTGCCGGTCTGCCAGTCGATACCGACAGTGACCTCGTGGGCGGTTTCCTCGTCCAGGTCCAGATTGCCAATATAGTTGCGACCGTCCGCCAGACCACCGGTGGCTGTCAGCGGCAACCAGAGGTAGCGTTCCTGGTAGGAAGGCGCGCGGTTCTTGCGGCCTAGGCCCAGATTCAGTCTGGTGGTATCGGTGAGCGGACGGCTCAGGTTAAGGGCCAGGTCAAGATAGGTAAAATCTTCGTCCAGATCGCCGTTGTTAAAAACTGTCGCCAGCATATTGGCATTCATCGCCATCATTCCCGTCAGGCCGCTGGCGCCGACGGACTCGCTGTCCATTTTCACCCGGTTGACCCGCGCGCCGGTCTGCACATGCCACTCGCCGATGTCGCCTTCCCACTCGGTGAAAATGCCGTAGGTGTCCCGTTCCGCATCGTTGAAGTTGGCCACTTCAAACATCGCGTTGTTGGGGTTGGAGATGGTGGCCGTGTGGACCGTCTCGTTGCCGTCCGAGCCTAGGGTCAGAAAGCCGCTGACCATCGGCCAGCGGGCCTGCAGGGACCAGGCGGTATTGTGGGCGGTGGCCTTATTGGCACGGTAACTCATTGGCGATGCCGGCGCTTCCCGCTGGGAGAAGTTATCCATCAGGTGGTCGACGTGGTTGTAGGAAAGGTGGCCGCTGATCACGATCTCCCCGAGGGTGGTGCTGACGTTGGTGCCCGCCATATCACCATCGATGTAATTGATATCCATGGGCAGGGCGGGGGTGCCTGTGTCCCGGGTGTCCAGCTCGCCGGTGTAGATTTCGATGCTGCTGTTGTCGTTGCGCCAGCCG
>NVUM01000004.1 GCA_002733125.1 Porticoccus sp. | reverse complement strand
GTGGCGACCAGTATTTCTACACCGCGACGCAACTTCATCATTTGCGGGTTAATTTTTACGCCACCAAAAACCACGGTAGAACGCAAGTTAAGGCGGCAAACTGTACTGGCCGGCATCAGAGACGGCGATCAACGGACAGGGCTTGGGATTCAGCTGGCAAAAACGCAGAAATTCACCGGCCCAGTCCTCAGGAAGAATAACCACATTCCCCTGCACAAAACCGCGGCAATGCCCAGAGGTGTGCCCGGTAAATTGGCCGGATCGAACAGCCAGTCGCAATTCACGCGGATTGGGTATCGGCATTTGAAACATTCCTGACCAGAGTAACCGTCAACTGACATTCAACCATCGAACACGGCCCATGACCACAGGCAGGAGATGATCAAAGTTCCAGGGGCAAAATCTTTCCAACTTCAACAACAAAACCCGGCAGCACATGAATGCGTACTGCCGCTGCAGGATACAATACATCCCGCGATAATGAAGGCTGACTACTTATCCGTCTTCAGGCGGCGCCCACAGATAAGGCTTGTCGCTTTGCCCATTTCGCAGACAACTTATCGGTGCAGACCAGGCATTTTTCATGACCTCCTGAAAATCCCCCTGACTCAAATGAAGCAGATGATTGTGGTCACCCGCCTCGATATAAATATCGAGGTTATCCAGCAGAGCGCTGTCCACAATGACATCCAGCTTGAATGCCTGCCCCAGGCCCGGGATTGCACCTTCATTGCAGTCGGGAAAAAGTCCCTGCAGATCCCCTTCATCGGCAATTTCATACTCGTGCTGGCGACCGTACTCCAGCCACTCAAGTATCAACTTATTGGAGGCGGGGATAACACACATTGCATAATGATCGTTCTGCTTGACGACCACAGCTTTTGCCAGTTTTTCCGGGGGTACATGTGCCTCTCGAGCAGTGGCCATCGAGTTACTGGTTTGTGCATGTTTCAGCACTTCATAATTAATTTTTTTGCGGCCGAGATAATCAGCCAATACGAGTGAGATACTCATAATCCAGCACCTCCTGATCAGTGTAAACAAGTTACTTACAGTATAGTTCGACTGATGCACTTTCACCTGCGCAGGGCACAGAACAATTCGATCTATAGGGTTCATCGGGACAGGTCTAATCCAACTTAATCCATTTTTTACTGCGATATTTGGCCGGGTTGCTGAAGAAATTATGCATCCCCCGTTGTTGTTAAGAATACTTTAAGTATTAGTCAGTACTCTGCAAGGTAACCAGGTACCGATCAGGGTATGAACATGCAAGAGATCAGACAAACCAGTCAGGAATATTCCGACAACATCCATGCCAAGCAGTGGTTGAACCGATGGCTTGTCCCGGCGCCAGCTCTCAACCTGCACTCACCGCATTCTGAAAGCACCGCGGCTGTACAACAGTATGTCGCCAGACAGTTTTTTCAAACCTATGGCGCAACAGTGCACGAGTTCCTGCCCATCTTCCTCAGTCTGTCCTGTCGGGATCAACTGTCTGCCGTAACAGGCATCCGGCCCGTCGATGCAAGTCCGCTGTTTCTTGAGCAGTACCTGGACAATCCCATCGAGCTGGAAATTAACCGTTATTCGTCTGTACCCGTAGCTCGCCATCAGATTGCCGAAATCGGCAATCTGGCCGCCACCCAAAGGGGCTCGAGTCAACTGTTATTCATTCTGCTGGCGGCCACCCTAAAGCAGGCCAATTTTGAATGGCTGGTGTTTACTGCGACACCACAGGTCAGGAAAGCCATCAGCAAGCTGGGATTTGAACTGCACCCTGTCGCAGACGCCAGAGCTTCTCGACTGCGGACATCTACCGAAGAGGAATGGGGCAGTTATTACCAGACCCGGCCCGTTGTGGTTGCCGGACAATTGGCACAGGCCATAGAGGTGATCAACGAGAGAAAAACCTTGCGGGCCGCGCTCTCATTTTATGATGCGCGCATTGACAGCCTGGCCAAAGAACAGCTACAGCTCCGTGGGGTAAATAGTGCCGACTATTCTTTCGCGGCTTGATGGGCTTTATAACGACGACCAGATCGTCGTCAGAGACGCCAAACAGTGCCTGACATACGGTTCGTTGATACAACGCTGTGGCGAACTGGCTGCCCTGTTGAAGAAACATCATATCGGCAGACTGGCATTGCACCTCGACAATGGCCCCGACTGGGTGCTGATTGATCTGGCCTGCCAGCAGGCTGACATTTGCCTGCTCCCCTTGCCAACCTTTTTCTCCAACAGGCAGGTGCAACATGCTCTGACAGAAACGCCTGTCGATGCCATCGTCACCGGTCCCAACGCTGTGATCGATCTATCCGGACAGATAGTGGAAACAGTGCAGCTACCCGGCACTGCCGAACTCTGGCTGAACCGTATCTCGGCCTTCGAGGACCAGGCACTCATTCCTGAGAATACCGGAAAAATCACTTACACCTCTGGCTCTACTGGTACCCCCAAAGGGGTCTGTCTCAGCAACCAGCAATTAATCGACGAGGCGATGTTCCTCGGCAGTGCTGTGGGGCTATCAAAGCCACGACACCTCTGTCTATTGCCATTGAGCACTCTGCTGGAAAATGTTGCCGGTATTTATGCACCGCTACTGTTCGGCGGAGAGGTCATTATCCCCTCTCTTGAGGAAATGGGCGTCTACGGCAGTTCAACAGTTGAACCGACCGCCCTGATTGAAACCATCACCAGATACCAGCCCAACACACTGATCCTGACACCACAACTCCTACAACTGCTGGTGGTCAGTGTCCGCAATGGGTGGCAGGCTCCGGAATCATTGAAGTTCGTCGCAGTGGGCGGTGCCAAGGTGGCGAATCAATTGCTGATAGAGGCATGGCAATCAGGTTTTCCCGCCTACCAGGGCTACGGCCTGTCAGAATGCGCCTCTGTGGTGAGCCTGAACACCCCCCGCGATCAGGTTACCGGTAGTTGTGGAAAGCCCCTGCAGTACCTTAACGTGCAAATTATCGATGGAGAAGTTGTCGTCAATGGCAACGCCATGCTCGGTTATGCGAATACCCCCTCAAGTTGGGGACAACAGACTATCCACACGGGCGATCTCGGCTATCTCGATACCAGGGGATTTCTGCATATTCTCGGGCGACGCAAAAACCTGATGATTTCCAGTTACGGCCGCAATATCAGCCCGGAGTGGGTGGAATCCGAATTTCTCGCATCACCAATTTTTGCGGACTTTATCGTCTTCGGTGATGCCAAATCACATTGTGTAGCACTGCTGTCGACACGGGATAGCAGCACGACTGATCAACAGATCGATGACATCATCCAACAAATCAACCAACAACTGCCAGATTACGCACGCATTCAGAACTGGCAGAGATTGCCCACAGTCTTGACACAAACCCCTGCACTGATAACGGACAATGGTCGACCAAAACGGGCAGCCATTGCTCAACATTATGCCGGCCAAATTGACCAGCTTTACAACATGCCCGTTGAGGAATCACACGTATGAACGCACTAACACCCCTCCCCTTTTTCGATACGCTGACGACAGCAACTGATGCAGGCAAAAAACACCTGCTCTCTGCACCCATTATCCAGCGGGGACTTGACGGTCGCATCAATATCGATGACTACCTGGGGTTTCTGCAACAGGCCTACCATCATGTCAAACATACCGTGCCACTATTGATGGCAGTGGGCTCCCGGTTACCAGAGGAGCAGGAGTGGTTACGCCAGGCAGTAGCGGAATACATTGAAGAAGAAATCGGTCATCAGGAGTGGATTCTCAACGATATTGCCGCCTGCGGTTATGACAGTGACGTGGTCAGACACGGTCAGCCCAATCCCGCAACAGAACTGATGATCGCCTACGCCTACGATACCGTCATGCGCGTCAACCCGGTTGGATTCTTTGGCATGGTTCACGTACTTGAAGGCACCAGCGTCAGTATCGCCGAAACCGTTGCAGACAATGTCCGTGGGGCCTTAAGTCTTCCTCAAAATGCCTTTTCCTACCTGTATTCCCACGGATCACTGGATAAGGAACATGTCACTTTTTTTGAAGGTCTTATGAACCGCATAGACTCACCGCAGGACCAGGCACAAGTCATTCATTCAGCCCGGATGTTTTATCGACTTTATGGTGACCTGTTCCGTTCGCTCGACGATGTTTCGCACAACATTCCACGCACCGCCTGACAGAGACGCAATATGGAACTGAACAACAAAGTGATTTTACTGACGGGCGCCACTGGAGGCATTGGTTGCGCGGTAGCCCGGGCATTGGCGGAGGAAGGTGCCTGCCTCAGGCTGGTTGGGCGAAACACAGCGTCATTGGACCAGCTTGCCGGTCAATTGCCGGGAAATCACCAAATAATCGTGGCGGATATCGGTACCTCTCAGGGTCGACATGACATCCTGTCACGGTGTGTCGATGGCGGGGGCATTGATCTGCTGATCAATCTTGCAGGCACAACAACATTTCAATGCTTCGAGCACCAGTCTGAAGAGAGTATCGAACAGATACTCAGCACAAACCTGATTGCCCCCATGTTACTGACGAAACAGCTGATCCCCCTCCTGAACAATAGACCGGAGTCAGCCGTGGTTAACATCGGCTCGACCTATGGCAGCATCGGTCACCCCGGCTACGTCGCCTATTGTGCCAGTAAATCGGGCCTGAAAGGCTTTACCGAGGCGCTGCGCAGGGAACTCAGCGACACCGCCATTCAGGTCTTTTATCTTGCCCCCAGAGCGACGGACACCAGCTTGAATTCACCCGCTGCCAACACCCTGAATCGCGCCCTCGGCAACAAAGTAGATTCACCGGAACAGGTTGCTGGTGCGCTGGTAAAGCTGGTCAAAACCAACCGGCATTGTCAGTTCATGGGATGGCCGGAGAAACTGTTTGTGAAAATTAATGCCCTGCTTCCGAGACTGGTTGACCGCGCACTGGTTAAAAAAATGCCGCTCATTAAAAAAATTCTCAAGAACCACGAAACGACTAAAATCAACACCTAGAGACTCACATTATGAAACACACTATTAAAAACATCATGGCAAGTTCTGTGGCACTGCTTGCGCTGACTGCCAGTTATGGCTGGGCCGGTGTCACGGAAGAAATCAGCACCCTGCAAAAACGCTGGGCTGAGGTCAACTATCAGATGGAGGGCGAGACACAGAGCGAGGCCTTTGCCTCGCTTGCAACGGAGGCCGACGCCGTCGTCTCAAGATACCCCGATAATGCAGCCCCACTAATCTGGCGTGGTATTATCAAGTCCACTTATGCAGGTGCCAAAGGCGGTCTCGGCGCATTATCGCTGGCCAAGTCGTCGAAAGCCGATCTGGAAGCGGCATTGGCAATAGACCCTCAGGCATTGGACGGATCGGCCTATACCAGCCTGGGTACGCTCTACTGCCATGTCCCGGGCTGGCCAATTGGTTTTGGCGATGACAAAAAAGCGGAGAAATTGCTGCTTAAAGCGCTGGCCATCAACCCCGACGGAATAGACAGCAATTACTTTTATGCCGACTATCTGATCGGGAAAAAACGTTACCAGGATGCCCGGACTTATTTACTTAAGGCAAAAAAGGCAGCGCCGCGCATTAACCGACCACTGGCCGATGCCGGGCGGCAAAAGGAAATCAGCCAGGCGCTGGCCGTTATTGAACAGAAACTGGGAAGCTGATTAGCGCAAATGCAAATTCTGTTGGTAGAAGATGATCAACCTCTCGCCCAGGGGCTTAAAGCAGCTCTGAGCAGGCAGCATTACTCTGTAAATCATGTGGATACGGGAAGAGCCTGTATCCATGTAGTGGAGACGGAACCCCCGGATATCATTATTCTGGATATCGGTTTACCGGATATCAATGGTCTGAAAGTCCTCGAATCAATTCGCAGCCGATCGGCTGTGTTGCCGGTATTGCTATTGACGGCTAGAGATACCCTGCACGATAAAGTGACCGGGCTGGACTCCGGAGCCGACGACTATCTGGCGAAACCCTTTGAGATGAGTGAGCTCCTCGCCCGCCTGAGGGTTCTCGAACGCCGCCTCAGCTCAGTCAAATCGACAAAAATCACGATTGGCCCGGTTACCCTGGATACCAGCGATCAGTCTGTGAGCTGTCAGAGTGAACCCAAAGAGCTGTCACGCCGGGAATATATGTTACTGAAAGCATTGATGGAAAATGCCGGCCGGATAATGACCCGAAACGCCTTGGAAGCGCGGCTTTACAGCTGGGGGGAAGAAATATGCAGCAACGCGCTTGAAGTACACATACACCATCTCAGGAAGAAACTGGGTGTCGACTTCATCAAAACCGTACGCGGCGTTGGTTACAAGGTCACGGCCCCGTGATATCAATCCGGATGTTTCTGATTGCCGCCATACTGGCGGTACTCACCCTGTTCAATTTTGTTGCCGCGTTGCAGGGTTACAGTTCCAGCCTGAAGGAAGCCAACAAGCTGTTTGACCAGCATTTACGACAGACAGCAGAACTGATTGCACGACTCTACGCTGGCCACCCGATAAAGCCCCTTGATGACGAAAGCACGTTGGCCTACCAGGTATGGCGGGGGCAGGAGCTTCTCGCTTCCTTTGGCATTGAGCAAACACGACCCATAACAGATTTTTATCCCGGTTTTGGCCACGCCAATTTCGACGGTTATCGCTGGCGAACCCTCGTCTACTATGATCAGAATCACCGAAACTGGATCATCACAGCTGAACGGACAGACTTGCGTTATCGACTGGCAGAAAGTGTTATCAGTCACGCCATTTTACCGATATTGCTGAGTATTCCCCTGGCCGGCTTGCTGATCTGGCTGATTATCAGTCATGGCCTAAAGCCACTTCGAATGCTCTCCCAACAGCTCAAGAACAAGCAGGCCGATGACCTCTCGCCAGTGGTATTACCAGAGCTCAAGAGTGAATTACAGCAGGTCAGCCAATCAATCAATGCATTAATGAGCCGTCTCGAAGTTGCACTGAACAGGGAAAAACACTTTACAGCCGATGCCGCGCATGAGTTGCGCACACCTATCAGCGCCCTCAAAATTCAGCTGCACAATCTGGAGGAAGATATCTCTCCGGATAATGAGGCGTTCCAACAATTGCGCGCGGGAGTAGACCGTATTCAGCATCTGGTCGAGCAACTGTTGTCCCTGTACCGCTCAACACCCGAGCAGCTGGCCCACAACTTCTGTCGCATCAACCTTCACCAATTGGCGCAGGATGTTATTGCAGAATTACATACTAAATTTGAAACCAAACAACAGATAGCGGAACTTGCCGGGCAGGACTGCATGATAGAGGGTGACCCCTTTGCGTTAACCACTCTGCTTCAGAACCTGCTCAGCAATGCCAGTAAATACACGCCCCCGGGGGGTCATATTCTTGTGACAGTCAGCACCGATGGGTATGTGGTATATCTTAAAGTGGAAGACTCGGGGCCGGGTATCGCTCCTGAGGACTACGATAAAATATTCAAACGCTTCCAGCGGCTGAACAATAAACCAGATGGATCGACAACCCCTGGCTGCGGACTCGGCTTGACTATCGTCCGCAATATTGCTGATCTTCACCACGCTCGTATTGAGATCGAACGTTCCTGTTTTGAGAGCGGCACAGCCTTTATTGTCATCTTCACACGAACGGAAGACTAAATGATGAGTAGAAGCATTGGCCGTTTTGTCATGCTCCTCGCCTTCACGCTTGGCATAGGCAGTAATACCAGTTTCGCGGACACACCGATAGTCGAGCTCAGAATCCGCAACCACCTGTTTTTTCCGGATACACTGGAAGTCCCTGCCCATACAAAAATCAAGCTGCTGGTAATCAACGAGGATCCAACGCCGGAGGAGTTTGAAAGTTATGAGCTCAACCGCGAAAAAGTGATTCTTGGCAATCGTAAAACAGTCATTTTCATTGGCCCGCTGCCACCCGGAGAGTATCCCTTTTTTGGTGAGTTTTACCCAAAAACAGCTCAGGGAAAAATAGTGGTTACCGCACAGCAACCATCAGAATGAGACGCTTATGTTTCTGAATTCAGTCGTACTGATACTTCAGGAGATACTGGAAGCCGCACTATTGATCAGCATTTTGTTGGTGCTGTCCAGACAGCTTCAATTGAGTGCCCGGTGGTTCGCCACCGGAATGGTATTGGGTGGCATTGGCGCATTCATTCTATCGTTCAACCTGGCCACGATTTCTGAATGGTTGGACTATGCCGGCCAGGAAATTCTTATCGCCGGAATCATGCTTGCTGTTCTCGGACTGCTGACATTGATAGGACTGTATTCAACGTTAACCCCGTCATCCTCAAGGCATGCGCTACCCTACCTGATGTCCATTTGCGTCGCCCTTGCACTCACCCGGGAAGGGGCCGAAATCGTGATTTATCTGGGCGGGATACTCAACCATCAGGAGAGCATCCAGCCAACATTTACCGGTGCAGGAATTGGGGCCGGGATTGGTCTGAGCGCAGGGGTATTACTGTACTTTGGTTTGCTCAGCCTGCCTGCGAGATGGATTTTCTGCACTTGTATTGTATTGCTGGCCTTGATCGGCGGCACCATGGCCTCACAGGCAACCCTCCTGTTGACCCAGGTTGACTGGATAACCTATTCCCCGGTTCTCTGGGACAGCTCAATTTGGCTACCGGAGGATTCCATCCCCGGCCACCTGCTCTATGCCCTGATCGGCTATGAAGCCACTCCATCACTTTTTCAGGCAATCGCCTATGGCCTTGGTTTCCTACTGGTCAGCATCTCCGCCACACTAGGTCATCTAAACCACTTCCATAGCCGTCGTACAAATACGGGTGACAAATAGTATGCACACTACCGTCCAGACTCCTCTCGGCTATGCAACTCGAGGGTTAGGCATTTTGTTCTGTCTCATCATCCCGGTGATGCCCCTTGCCGATGGCAATGCCGTGGATAAAATCTACCATCCCTATGTGGACGCTCTGGAGCAGGAACTGGAATGGCGTGCAATCTATCAGGACGATCAGCCGGACCAGCCGGACCATCGCCAACTGTATCGCTTTTCCTATGGTCGAGCTTTTGGCGACCGCTGGTTTGGTGAAATATATTTGACAGGCGACAAAGCCGACAATGATAGTTTTTCGCTGGCGGCTTATGAAGTTGAAGCCAAATGGCAACTCACCGAACAGGGAGAATACTGGGCTGACTGGGGTATCCTGTTTGAGCTGGAAAAACAGGCCAAGGAAAATATCTGGGAGTTCTCCACCGGGATCCTCGCCGAAAAGGAATGGGGTCGCTGGAGCAGCACTGCCAATATCATCATCAGCCAGGAATGGGGCTCAGACATTGAGGATGAGATTGAATCATCAGCGGGTCTGCAGACACGCTATCGTCTGTCACGCTGGATTGAACCGGCACTGGAGCTCTATGTTAATGAGCAGACCCTTGCACTGGGGCCCGTATTAATGGGGAATATACAGGCTGGCGTCAGACGCAGTCTGCACTGGGAGGCCGGCCTCCTGTTTGGTATGAATGATAAAAGTGCCAACAATACGTTGCGGGTTCTGATTGAGTATGAATTTTAGGGGGAGCAGATAACCCGTCTACAACCTCAATTATCTGACAGCAGTTCGATTTTGTAACCATCCGGGTCTTCCACAAAAGCCAGCACTGTGGAGCCGTGCTTCATTGGACCGGGCTCCCTGACAACCTTCCCCCCCGATGAACGAATTCGCTCGCAGGCGGCGTAGACATCCTCCACACCAATAGCGATATGCCCATAGGCATCACCGAGGTTGTAAGTGGATGTATCCCAGTTATGGGTGAGCTCAAGAACGGTGTTTGCCGACTCGTCACCATAACCCAGAAATGCGAGCGTAAAACGGCCGTCGGGAAAATCCTTGCGACGTAAAAGTTGCATTCCCAGCACATCGGTATAAAAGCGAATGGAGGTATCCAGATCACCCACCCGCAACATGGTATGTAATAAACGCATAAACTTACCTCTCTAATTATTCCCGTAATCTGCCCGCACTTCTCCGCAACAGCTTGCAAGGGCATTGAGTCCCAACCAGTCTCGGCTAAAAAGCCATGCTACAAAGTAAATCGGAATTGAATCAAATAAAACCTTTAACAAAGACATCGATTTGGTCATCGGCTTTTTAAATAAATCCAAGCCCATGAGCAAGAGATTTTTTCCCACAGTCCCTGTTTTGCTTTTTCAGCTATTTTTGTGTACTTTTTATGTAACAACCGTGACATTCACCGTTATCCAGAAAAGAATAATAATAATGATCAATACGTTATCACGAGACGCTCAAACGGATAGTGATTTTGACTACTGGTGGGAAATGGAAGGCTCTTGGGTCGAAGAACCAAACCATCGACGGGGTGGAATAAGCGGTGTCCAGCGATGCCGAATCAATGGCGCCACCTACTACATCAAAAAACAGACAGACCATACCTGTCGCAGTCTCAGACATCCACTGGGCTATGCCACCATAGCCCGCGAAACTCACCGACTGAATGTATGCCACAAACTGGGAATATCAACGCCGGAAGTTGTCTTTTCGCAAACACGCCTTCACCAGGGGGCAATTCAGGCAATTCTGGCGACTCGGGAATTGGCTGGATTTTCCAGTGTTGAGGCATGGCAGGAGAGCGTAACTGACAATTTCGTGAGAAAAGAGACGCTCGATGCCCTCTCCCGCAAACTTGGCGAGATTCTGTCAAGACTTCACAATAGTCGCTGGCAGCATGGCTGCCTGTATGACAAACACATTTTTTTTCGTCACGAAAGGAAGGGCAGCAACGAGATTGAAGTCGCACTGATTGATCTCGAAAAATGCCGTCGACGGTTATCCATTAACCAGGCCTCCCGGCACGACATACGTCAGATGCGCCGACATATGCCCGCCATGACTGAACGCCACTGGGGCATTTTCAATTCCACTTATCGGCAATTTTCCTACCTCAGTCCAAACAAAGGTGTGCCCTGGCTTTCCAAAACCGATTGCAACTAACCCCGCAGCACCGGTATCGACGGCTGGCCGAAAAAAATCCCAAGCAAAAAAAACCGGGCTTATGCCCGGCTTCTATAAGGTCTTGTTCTCAATCAGTAAAAACGGGTGCCGCGACATATTCCCAGAGCAAAACGGTAGCTACCAGCACAACCACCACATACACAAGGGAAACAGCAAAAATCGCACTGGCATAGAGAAAACCCTGGTCCTCCGGCACGTTCATCACATCGGGAATTCCCAGGTACATCAACCGAATCGCATAACTGCAGGCGGCAATAGCGAGCAGGAGGTCGAACCACCAGATGGGATAAACCGCGAAAATGCCTGCCAGAAAAACCGGGCTGCAACAGAGCCCCATAAACACAAATCCTTTCAACGGGCTGGATTCGCTATTGTAGGTTTTCGACATCCAGGCAATCATCCAGCCGATAAATACCAGCGCACCCATTAGGGCAAAGTAAAATAGTACTATCAAGGGTATCGCACTACCCTCGGTAATTCTTGTGGGCTGATCATTGAGAATCGTCCAGCCAAACTGCGTTGTTCCGATATAAAACCCGATCGCAGGAATCATACCCAGGAATATAAAATAGATAGCCATGCGCTTGATTGTCTCATCGGACAGCGCAGCAATTTTCTTCCACTCGGATTGTGGATCGTAGAGTAACCCGGCAATGTGACCTAGCATAAAATCCCCGTTTTTCTTATTTAAATCTAACAATCGGCCAACAGATATATAGTCTATTATAAAACACCTGTTTTTATACCTCTTAAATCAAACCGTTGGCATTGATCGAAATCAATAACCCTTATAACACCTACCACAGTCAATGGTGCATGTGCTGATGAGCACTGACCCCATCATTTTGTTCAGAAGTCACCTCCCGTTGATGATTATGGGCCATCGCATTCCAGAGGGTCCATGCACCAAATACGATGACTATCATCCCCATGGCCGTTCTCAAAGCACGAACCTGCAACCACCGCTTTAGCTGACTGGAGAAAACACCCCCAGCCAGCATGACCGGCAACGTACCCAGGCCGAACGCCATCATGGATAGTGCACTCGACACGGGATGAGCAGTGGCAGCGGCGTAAGCAAGTGCCGAATACACCAGGCCACAGGGTAACCAACCCCATAACATACCAAACAGAAAGGCCCTGCCAACCGTGCGTACGCGGAACAACCTGGTAGCGAAAGGCTGGATATGGCGCCAGGCATGTTGCCCACCACGCTCAAGCCAGGACAGGAAGTGCCACCAACCCGCCAGATATAACCCCATCAGAATAAGCAGCACCCCTGCAAAAATACGCAGCGAAGGTCCCAGAGACAGGTATTCACGCCCAAACAACCCCAGCAGACCAACCAGCGCACCGATTAGCCCATAAGACGTAATTCGACCCAGGTTGTAGCTTAGGAGGGTTGGCCAGCGACTGCGTTGATCATCGGTGGCAAAACCCAGTGCGGCGACAATACCACCACACATACCAATACAGTGTCCGGCACCCATCAAACCAATAACCAGCATCGCCAGTATGGGCATACTGTCAAATTCAAACATTAATTAGTCTCGGCTCTTTGGGGGTGGCGGGTCTTCAGATTGACGGGGACGAGCTTCGACATCAACCTCAACAGATTCATCCGTCTCATTGTCAAACAGTATTCTCTCACCCTCCCCATCGAGATCATCATACTGGCCACTGTTTACCGCCCAGAAAAAAAACCATATCGCCAATGCACAAAAAATCAGGGACACAGGGATCAGTAAATACAAACTGGTCATTGGGTTATAACCTGCCAAAAAGAAGGAGTATCAGTCATCGTCACGTGGCAAAACAAGGCTGTTGTGAGCACATCATAGGTACGTCGCCACGCCGACTCAGCCGCAGGGCATTACCCACAACCAACAACGAGCTGGCAGACATACCAATCGCGGCCGCCCAGGGAGGAATCATTCCTGCCGCGGCCAGCGGCAATGCCAGGAGATTGTAGAGTAATGCCCAGGTGAGATTCTGACGAATGATCTGGCGTGTCCGTCTGGCAAGACCTATCACTTCCGGCAATGTATTGAGGTTGCCCGATAGCAAAATACTGTCAGCATGGATTCTGGCAAAATCACTGGCATCACCCAGTGCCACTGAGGCATCGGCACCACTCAGTACAGGCACATCATTGATACCATCACCGACCATCAGCACCCGGTGCCCAGCCTGCTGACAGCGGTTCACCCAATCGAGTTTTGCCGCTGGGCTCTGCTGCCCGAACCACTGCTGAATACCCAGCTTGGTCGCCATATTTTCAACCGCTGCAACACGATCACCACTCAGTAAAACTGTCTCCAACCCCTGCGCTGTCAGCTGCTGAATGGCAGACGCCGCACCGGAGCGCAACTGATCCTGTAAAATAATCCAGGCCAGTGGCCGGGACTGTTCCGCCAAAAGAAGTGGTAACTGGCCTGCATCAACCGGTGGCATAGCAGGCATGGGAAGATCAAATAACCTGCTGATATAGTCCGGCTGACCGATAGCAAAGCAATTCCCCTTAATCGTAGCGGAAATGCCTGATCCGACTTCCTGTACAACATCAGTTCCCCTATCCGTCACCTCTATGCCGGCAAAAGCCCGGGCAATGGGATGCCTGGAATCCTGCTCCAGGGTCGCAGCGATAGCCAACACATCAGATTCTTTTTGGTCAGCCAGCTCGATCACTTCAACGACACTCAGATCGCCCAGTGTCAACGTGCCCGTTTTATCAAAAACAACCCGATCGACTTGCGACAACACCTCCAGCATCCGGCTTCGACTGATCAGAAAGCCGCGCTGCCGCAACTCGCCAGTTGCCACTGCAATGGCAGCGGGCGTCGCCAGGGATAACGCACAGGGACAAGTAACAACCAGAACGGAGAGCACCACCCAAATGGCTTCCTCAGGTTGATGCTGCCACCACCAGAAAGCCACCAGGGCAGAGACAACCAACACGGCAGCGACAAAATAGCCTGCCACCCGATCAGCCATTGCAACCGCCGCTGGTTTATCACTGCGCGCCTTTTCAACCAACTGCAAAATTGCCGACAAGCGGGTCTGATGACCAACGGCAGACACTCTGATCCGCAAGGGATTCTCGCTGTTGACGGTTCCCGCAGACACCACATCACCGGGGGATTTACCCACCGGCATCTGCTCACCGGTGAGAACAGCTTCGATCACGCTACTGACACCCTCGGTAATCTCACCATCACAGGGAATGGTTTCACCGGCAGCAACGCGAATCAGGTTCCCAGGCAACAGCAACTTGACCGGAATCGTCTCCTCTTTATTGCCGTTCAATCGCCTGGCTGTCACCGGCAACAATTGGCCGAGTGATTCAGCTCGCATATCATTGCGATGGCGGACCCGCATTTCGAAATATCGCCCCAGCAGTAAAAAAAATGTAAACATGGCAATAGAGTCAAAATAAACTTCGCCCGTTCGAGTCACAGTAGCCCAGCAGCTGGCTGAAAAACCGAGGATTATCGCCAGTGAGACCGGGACATCCATGATCAGATGGCCTTGACGCAAGCTGTACCATGCAGCTCTAAAGAAAGGATATGCCGAAAACAAAACCACCGGCAGGGCAATAATAAAGCTGACCCATCGCAGGAAATTTTGCCATTCGGGCTCCATCCCCTGAAAAGCACCCGCGTAAAGACCAATGGCGACCATTCCCGCCTGCATCATTCCCAGTCCGGCAATACCCAGGCGTTGCAGAAAGCGGCGATTTTCCTGATCTCGTAACTGGCGTATGGCCTCGTCACTGACGGGGCGAGGGTCATAGCCGATTTGCTGTAGTTCTTCCAGCAATTCACTGAGTTTCAGTGATTCGGGGTTCCATGTGATGAGTGCTCGATGACTCGTGACATTAACCCGCACATCAACCACCCCCGGCAATTTACTCAGGTGATTCTCGATCAGCCAGGCACAGGCAGTACAGGTAATGCCACCTATCAATAGGCGAATCTGTCGGTTGTCATCGATAGTCTCTACGTAATCAGCTTGCACCTCAGGCAAATCATAAACTGCCAACGATGCCTGCTCCGGGGCTTCCGGACGAATAGCGCTCTTCGTACGATACTGGTAAAAGCGCGCCAATCCGCCATCACAGATAGCCGTGGCAACGGCCAGGCAGCCCGGACAACACATGGCCCTTGGCTCCCCCTGTATCTCCAGTGTCCAGTCAGTACCGGCGGGAACTGGCAATCCACAGTGATAACAGGATTGTGGCGTCATTCCGCCCTCAGGATAATCTGATCTGCAGTTGCAAAATCCAGCTCGCCGACTAACCGCCAATCCCTGTCGGGTTCGGGTAGTACCCGCAGATAATAACGGGATAGCAATGGTTGGTTGAGGTCGGTGCGGTAGTGGCCGCCGGTAATCTCTGTCAGCAGCATCTCGCGATCACGTTTTGAGTCTGTTGGATGAAACAACAACAGTGCAAGCTGCTCGGGTAGAGGATGGACCGTATCAATAGTGACAAACAACTCGCCACTGGTAGCATCCAGACGCAACTCGGCAGAGAGCCCCAACGCTTCGGCACGCCGATCCTGCTCAAGTACCTGATTGATGGCAAGACCGTCGCGATAGTAATTATCCACCACCAGACTATCGGCGCCGGAAAACGCAATATAGACAGTCACCAGACTGGCGATCACCACGCTACCTGGCAGGGCTATTAGAAACCATGGCCAGAATTGACGATACCAGGGGGGAGTGTTGCTGTTGGTTGAAAGTGGCAAGGCTGTGTCCTCGGACGCTGACTATGGGCGGAAATACTCTGTCGGAAAATGTTGCAGAAAAAACTAGCGCTGCAAACGCGGGCCAATAAAGCGGCTTTCCTGACGTGCGTGAATAACTTCACTATCAATCGCCTCAACAACGAAGATAACATCCGTGTTAGGAACATCCATCAAACCTGGATCAAGCTCGATTCTGACAGGCATACTCAACACCTCTCCTTCCCTGACACTGACCACATCCTTGCCGAGGTAGTTAAACGGGTAGTCGCCGGTCACCTCAATGCTGTAGCTGTGATCACGCGTATCCATATTGTTGATTTTCAGTGTATAGATATTTTCGACCAATCCTTGAGCGGTTTCACGATAGAGAACATTCCGATCGCGAATGACATCCACACCCAATGGAACACGCGTCACAATGGTGTAGCTGAAGGCTGACACCATTAGAGCTAGCGCGACGGCATAGCCGATAAAACGGGGCCGTAGAATACTGGTCTTGCCGTATTCCATGGCATGTTCCGTGGTAAAGCGAATCAAACCCGGTTCGTAACCCATTTTATCCATGACTGTGTTGCAGGCATCAATACAAAGACCACAGTCTATGCACTCGTACTGAAGCCCATCGCGGATATCAATTCCCGTGGGGCAGACTTGTACGCATAATGAACAATCAACACAGTCACCCTTGCCTGCTGCCCGATAGTCCTCGTCTTTCCGTCGGGCACCGCGGGGCTCGCCCCGCTTCTCATCATAGGACACCACCAGTGTATCCTGATCAAACATGACCGACTGAAAGCGGGCGTAGGGGCACATGTATTTGCATACCTGCTCTCGGAGAAACCCCGCATTCATGTAGGTCATCACCGAGAAAAAAAACGTCCAGAAGACAGCCGCCGGATGTGCCGAAAAGGTAAAGAGTTCAGGAACTAGCTGTCGGATCGGATTAAAATAACCCACAAACGTCAAACCGGTAACAAATGCCACTAACCCCCACAACAAGAGCTTACTGCCCCGGCGCAGGATTTTCTGGCCATGCCAGGGCGCTCTGTCCAATTTGATGCGCTGGTTGCGGTCGCCTTCACACCAGTCCTCAATGTACATGAAGATCATGGTCCAGACGGTCTGGGGGCAGGAAAACCCACACCACACCCGACCTACCAGAACCGTCACGGTAAACAGGGCAAATGCCGAGATAATCAGTGCCCAGGCCAACAACATGAAGTCCTGGGGCCAGAAAGTGATCCAGAAAATATGAAACTGGCGGGCCGGCAGATCAAACCAGATGGCCTGACGGCCATCCAGATTTATCCAGGGAAGCAGGAAATAGGCACTGAGCATCGGCAGCCATGTCCAGCGCTGCAGGTTTCGATAGAATCCGGGAAGCTGACGGGTCTGAATTTTTTCTCTCGTTTCATAGAGATCAAGAACCCGGATAACTTCCTCTGAGGACCGGTTGCCGGCTTTTTTTTTCGGCTCTTGTTCACCCGTCATTTAATTTTGACACTCCCGTTAAGCAAATCCTCAGACATTATTGGTTTTTGGATAAGCTGTACACATACGCCGTCAACAGATGTATTTTTTCTGCCTTTAGCTTGTCGGCCTGAGCAGGCATGTTACCGTTTCGACCATTGCGAATAGTATGGCGAACCAGCGTAGGAGAACCACCATACAACCAGATACCATCCGTCAGGTTGGGGGCTCCCAGCATCTTGTTGCCAGTACCGTCTGCACCATGACAGGCTGCACAGTAGGTTGCGAATAACTGGCCACCGGCTTCGGCTTTTTTGGCATCATGCTCGCGACCACTGATTTTGAAAACATACTCGGCGACATTATCCACGCCGTCCTCGCCCAGTGCACCACCCAGAGCCGGCATGGCACCCTGCCGCCCATTGACTAGCGTAGTCTTGATATCTTCCGCACTGCCGCCGTAGAGCCAGTCACTGTCAGCCAGATTGGGGAAACCATAACTGCCCCTGCCATCGGAACCATGACAGACCGCACAGTTATTATTGAACAGACGGCGACTCATTTTCATCGCCTCGGGATTGGCAATCAATTCCTCAACCGGCGTTTCACTATACTGCTCATAGAGCGGCGCATACTTCGCCTCTGCCTCGGCCACCTCTTCTTCCCACTGGCCCACCTGTGTCCAGCCGAGTACACCACCAAAGTTTCCCAGCCCTGGATACAGCACCAGATAGATGACCCCGAATACGACGGTGCCCACGAACATCTTGAACCACCAGCCTGGCAGAGGATTGTCATACTCCTCGATACCGTCGTAAACATGGCCTGTTTTTGGGGACTCGCCCTCTTTGGTGTCATCGGAAACTTCAACCTTGCGATTGGCGAACAACAACCATGTACAACCGACAATGGTGATTGCGGTAAATACGATAATCCAGATACTCCAGAAGGTACTCATGTCAGCTCGTGCCTCTACTTATCTTCATCCTGAGAAGATTTGGTGTCATCAACAAAGGGTAGTTGTGCCGCCTCATCAAAATCTTTTTTCTTGCGGCTACTGTAAGCCCACCAACAGACCCCGAGAAAAGCAATCATGGTGAGTATGGTGCCGATACCTTGTAATGTGCCCTGATCCATTAGCGTTTCTGCGTTAAAAGTGTGCCTAGTTGCTGGAGGTACACCACCAGCGCATCAATTTCCTTTACCTCACCGCTGGCAAAAGGTGCAGCGGCATTAGCGATATCCTCATCTGAATAGGGTACGCCAACTGTTTTCAATGCCTTCATTTTGGCCGCAGTATCTTTACCAGTTAGCGTATTTTCAAACAGCCAGGGGAATGCCGGCATGTTTGACTCAGGTACCACATCCCTCGGGTTATAGAGGTGGGCCCGCTGCCAGTCGTCACTATAGCGGCCACCAACCCGCGCCAAATCGGGGCCAGTGCGTTTGGAGCCCCAGAGGAAGGGATGCTCGTAAACATGCTCACCCGCAACAGAATAGTGACCGTAACGCTCGGTTTCAGCACGCAACGGTCTGACCATTTGCGTGTGGCACACATGGCAGCCTTCACGAATGTAAATATCACGACCTTCCAATGCCAGTGGCCCCAGTGGTTCAAGGCCTTCGACAGGCTGCGTCGTTTGATTCTGCCAGAACAGCGGAATAATCTGGGTTAGACCACCAAAGCTGATGGCAACCACGATCAGCACAATCATCAGCCCGATATTTTTTTCAACAATCTCATGTTTCACTGTTGTTCTCCTATCAGACTGTACGGGGTTCGGCAGCAGTCACTTCCTGCTGCTGAACATCCCCACGAATGGTTCGCCAGACGTTGTAGGCCATCACCAGCATACCGGCAAAGAAAATCACACCACCCAACAAGCGCACGTAATAACCCGGGTAGCTCGCCTCAATTGATTCAACAAAGCTGTATGTCAGGGTCCCATCGGTGTTGAAGGCACGCCACATCAGGCCCTGAGCAATTCCGTTAACCCACATGGAGGCGATGTAAAGCACAGTGCCAATGGTTGACATCCAGAAGTGCAGGTTGATCAGTTTTACACTGTACATCTGGGCGCGTTGATACAGCACTGGAATCAGGTGATAGAGCATGCCAATAGAAATCATGGCCACCCAACCAAGGGCACCGGAGTGAACATGACCAATCGTCCAGTCGGTATTGTGAGAGAGTGCATTTACTGTCTTGATCGACATCATTGGACCTTCAAAGGTCGACATGCCGTAAAAAGACAGCGACACCACCAAAAAGCGCAGGGTCGGGTCGTAACGGAGTTTATGCCAGGCACCGGACAGGGTCATCATGCCGTTGATCATGCCACCCCAGGAGGGAGCGAGCAGAATCAGAGACATCACCATTCCCAGGCTCTGAACCCAGTCGGGCAAAGCCGAGTAATGGAGGTGGTGAGGACCAGCCCAAATGTAGACGGCAATCAACGCCCAGAAATGCACGATCGAGAGACGATAGGAATATATCGGCCGACCCGCCTGCTTGGGCACGAAGTAGTACATCATGCCCARGAAGCCCGCCGTCAGGAAAAACCCTACTGCATTGTGGCCGTACCACCATTGCACCATCGCATCGATYGTACCGGCATAGGCCGAATAGGATTTGAAMGCTGTKACCGGGATGGCAGCACTGTTGCCGAGGTGYAACACGGCAATYGTGATRATAAAGGCCCCAAARAACCAGTTGGCCACGTARATRTGCTTRGTRCGGCGTTTCATGATGGTGCCRAAAAAMACCACCGCRAACGMYACCCAGACCAACGYRATCAGGATATCGATCGGCCACTCCAGCTCCGCGTACTCTTTMGAGGTGGTCAGYCCCARAGGCAGTGTAATCGCSGCGGCRACAATCACCGCCTGCCARCCCCAGAAGGTAAACCCWATCARCCAACCGCCAAACAGTCTTGCCTGACAGGTTCGCTGYACCACATGGTAGGCRGCGGCAAACAGYGCACTACCACCGAAGGCAAAAATAACCGCATTGGTATGGAGCGGACGAAGTCGCCCAAAGTGAAGCCATGGCTGGTTAAAATTAAGACCTGGCCAGATTAACTCAGCGGCGATAAACACCCCCACCAGCATCCCGACGATCCCCCAGACCACAGTCATGATGGCAAACTGTTTGACCACCCTGATATTGTATTCCGGCTGGCCACCGGTGCTTGCGACATTGCTACTCATTGCATTTTCTCGTCATTAATCCATGCTTTGGAACCCATGAGAGTAGCCTTCAACCCCCCAAACTACTCCCTGCGTATTATTCCCTAAACCCACCCACACTGATATTGATTTGCATCAACTCGAACAGGTGGCAGTCAGGAATCCATCTTGCGATTTTTGTTGGCGGCAATTCGCAAACGCAATGCATTCAGCTTGATAAAACCCTCTGCATCCTTCTGATCATAGGCCCCGGCATCATCTTCAAAGGTGGCAATTTTCTCATCAAAAAGGCTGTCATCAGACTGACGACCCACCACAGTGACATTACCCTTATAAAGCTTTACACGCACCTTCCCGTTTACCACGTGTTGCGTTTCATCAATCATCACCTGCAACATCTTGCGTTCCGGGGACCACCAGTAGCCGTTATAGATCGTCTCTGCATACTTCGGCATCAATGCATCTTTCAAATGCGCCACCTCACGATCCAGTGTGAGTGATTCAATGGCCCGATGAGCCCGCAACATAATAGTCCCGCCCGGTGTTTCATAGCAGCCACGCGATTTCATGCCCACGTAGCGGTTCTCAACCAAGTCTAGTCGACCAATGCCATTGTCGCCGCCCAATTTATTGAGATGAGCAAGAACCGTAGCGGGTGTCATGGGCTGACCATCAATTGCAACGATGTCGCCTTTTTCATAGGTGAGTTCCACATAGGTGGGCTGGTCTGGCGCACTCTCAGGAGAGACACTCCAGCGCCACATATCCTCTTCAGGCTCCCACCAGGGATCTTCCAGATTGCCGCCCTCATAGGAAATATGCAGCAAATTGGCATCCATCGAATAAGGAGATTTTTTCTTCTTGGTAGAAAAATCCACCGGAATATTGTGCTGTTCACAGTAGTCCATCAGTTTTTCACGGGAAGTCAGATCCCACTCCCGCCAGGGGGCAATCACCTTGATGCCCGGCTTCAGGGCATAAGCGCCCAACTCAAAACGCACCTGGTCATTTCCCTTACCGGTCGCACCGTGAGAAATCGCATCCGCACCGGTTTCATTGGCAATCTCAATCAGCCGCTTGGCAATCAGTGGCCGGGCAATTGATGTCCCCAGTAGGTATTCCCCCTCATAGATGGTGTTGGCACGAAACATTGGGAACACATAGTCACGAACATACTCCTCGCGAAGATCATCCACATAAATTTCTTTCACACCCAGCGCCGCCGCTTTGGCGCGGGCCGGTTCCACCTCTTCTCCCTGACCGATATCCGCAGTAAACGTGACGACCTCACAGCGATAGGTTTCCTGTAGCCATTTGACAATAACCGAGGTATCCAGCCCCCCCGAATAGGCTAAAACAACTTTTTTAATGTCGGACACGACATGACTCCTGATTGGTATTTTGTGGGATAAAAGTGGGCACTATTCTAATCCTTAAGCAGGTAGTTTCACAGTGAACAGGGCAGGCTCTGCCGAATTACCCTGATCCTGACTCGAAATGTTTAATCCGGCGACTGGCACAGGATCCCCTCGTTTCTTCTGTTAAGCCAGCAACGATTCCGGTAGCATTGATTGATTCAATGACCACCTGTAGCAACCAACTTTACCATGACTGAATTTACCATCACCCGCCCCGATGATTGGCACCTGCACTTGCGCGACGGCCAATTGCTCGCCTATACGGTGCCAGACGCTGCGCGATATTTTGGGCGAGCCATCATCATGCCCAACCTGCTTCCGCCAGTACTCAATACCGCTCAAGCCCTTGCTTACCGAGAGCGAATTCTGGCCCATCGTCCAGCCGACAGTCAGTGGAAGCCTTTAATGGTGCTGTATTTGACCGACAACACCGACCCGGCGGAAATAGAGCGTGCCGCGGCGTCGGGGCATGTGGTCGCCTGCAAGTATTATCCGGCCGGCGCGACTACCAACTCGGACTCCGGCGTCACCCTACTGGACAAAATCTATCCCGTCCTGGCACGTATGGAAAAAATCGGCATGCCACTGCTGCTGCACGGTGAGGTCACGGATACTGAAATCGATATTTTTGATCGGGAAGCAGTGTTTATCGACCGACATCTCGGCAAGCTCACCAACAACTTTCCGGCACTGAAAATTGTGCTCGAACATATCACTACCCGGGACGGCGCCCAGTTCGTGGCAGAAGCATCGGCCAGGGTAGCCGCCACCATCACGCCACAACACCTGCTGTTCAATCGAAATCAGTTGCTCGCGGGTGGAGTCAGACCACACTACTACTGCCTGCCAATTCTCAAGCGGCAACATCATCAACAGGCATTGATTGCAGCCGCCACCAGTGGCAACCCCAGTTTTTTTCTGGGCACTGATTCAGCGCCCCACAGCACTCATCGCAAGGAAACTGCCTGCGGCTGTGCCGGTTGTTACTCCAATCATGCCGCGCTCGAACTCTACGCCGAAGCCTTTGATCAAGCCGATGCGCTGGACAAGCTCGAAGGGTTTGCCAGTTTTTTTGGTGCAGACTTCTATGGCATACCCCGCAATACTGACACGATCACGCTGCAGCTTTCACCGTGGCAAAGTCCGACCAGCCTGCCTTTTGGCAGCGACACCCTCACACCATTAGGTGCGGGGGAAACCAGGCAATGGAGCGTCAGCTAAATATGCACCCGCCTATCTCGGATCGTTTCAGAGGCTTTCTCCCCGTAGTCATCGATGTGGAGACCGGCGGCTTTAACGCCGCTACCGACGCGTTACTGGAAATGGCCGCTGTGACGCTGGCCATGGATGAAGATGGCATCCTCATGCCCAGCGAGATTATCTACCATGCGGTGATCCCGTTTGATGGCGCCAATATCGAACAGGCGGCTCTGAACTTCACCGGCATCGACATCAACGACCCCTACCGGATGGCACTGGAAGAAAATGAGGCCTTGAGAGCCCTGTTTCAGCCTATTCGCAATGCAGTCAAGGACGCACACTGCAGCCGTGCTGTCATGGTGGCACACAATGCGCATTTTGACCTGGGATTTGTCAACGCCGCTGTTGAAAGAAATGGCATTAAACGCAACCCCTTCCACCCGTTTTCCTGCTTTGATACGGCTACATTGGCTGGGCTTGCCTATGGTCAAACTGTACTGGCCCGAGCCTGTGAAGCAGCAGAAATTGAGTTCAGCAATGACAAGGCACATTCTGCGGCCTATGACGCTGAAAAGACGGCGGAATTGTTCTGTGGTATCGTCAACCGCTGGAAGGATCTCGGCGGATGGAACAAGTAAGCCGGGTAAACGGCATGCAGCAAATGCCGTCCGTCGAAAACCATCACAAACACCACCAAGGAACAGACATTATGAGCGACAAGATAAGCGGCAAGGCCAAGGCAATCATCGCGCACATTACCCTGATCGGCTGGATTGTTGCATTGGTACTCAACATGCAGAAACGCGACAGTTATGCATCCTTCTATATTCGTCAGTATCTCGGCATCATGATTTGCGGGTTTGTCGGCAATATAGTGTTCAGCATGATTCACAACTCATTGGTTATGATCTGGGCAATACTGGTGCTGGTGGCCTGGATAATCAGTCTTGTCGGTGCCATCAGCGACAAGGAAACCGAGATACCCTATATAGGCAGCTACTTTCAGAACTGGTTTAAGGGTCTTTAGGCTTCAGGAGAGATACAACCCCGGGCACAGGTCGCCACGGGGTTGAAGGGGCATGGACTGCAACTGCCCAGCCCACACCTAATACTGGGAAACCGGCAATCTTACTACCAGGCCATCCAACTCAGCCGTAACCTTGATTTGACAGCTCAGGCGGCTGGTTGGCTCCGGGGCCGGCACCATCTCAAGCATCATCTGCTCACTGCCTTCGGGCGGGCCCACTTTATCAAACCAGTCCTCGTCGACATAACAATGGCAGGTCGCGCAACTGCACACACCACCACACTCACCAAGAATGCCGTCAATCATATTATCGACGGCACCTTGCATAACAGATTGCCCCACCGGCACCTCAGCCTCGTACTCTGCACCATTCGCCTCGACGTAATGAATCAACGGCATATAACAACCTCTATTTATCTATTGTGGCCAATCAGCTCAGCCAGTTTTTTGGATCAATGGTTTCATCAGCCAGCGCGACAGGGTCCACAGCAAGCCCTCTGGCCAACAGTTGCCTGGCAACCATAAACTCTTTTGGCCGGTTGATACAATCTGCCGCCAACAGCCGGCCACCACGGAGATACCAGGCAACAAAGCCTTTCTGCCGATCTTTGCCGCCCCGCAGGACCACCTGATCGTAACCCTCGCTTAGACCCGCAATCTGCAACTTCAAATCGTATTGATCAGACCAGAACCAGGGATAACTTTGGTACGGAACAGGTCGATCACAGAGTGTCCCCGCCGCTGTTTTTGCCTGTTCGACCGCATTGGGAACGGACTCCAGGCGCACACGGCGTCCCAACAGCTCGTTCGGGTGATTGGTGCAATCGCCAGCGGCAACAATGTCCGGATCGGATGTCCGGGCGAACTCGTCGACCAGAATACCATTATCTATCGCCAGCCCGCAGGCTTCAGCCAACTCTACATTGGGTGTAACACCAACACCGATAATGATCAGGTCCGCAGGAAAACGGCTGCCATCGGCACAGACCACCACTCTGATTCCATCTCCATTTTCTATGGACAGCACCTCGACACCCGTACGGATATCCACACCTTCCTCACGATGTACCTCAACATAAAAAGCGGATACCTCTGACGCACAGACTCTGGAAAGAACACGCGCCTCTAATTCAAGCAGCGTCACGGCCATCCCCAGGCCGCGCAATACCGCAGCGGCTTCCAGACCAATATAACCACCACCGATTATGACCGCGCTTTTACCCGGTGAGATATTGGCGCGAATGCCGTCCACATCAGCAAGGGTCCGCAAATAAAACACACCCGGGCTGCCAACTCCCCTGATGCTGGCTGGCCTGGCACGCGCGCCGGTACAAAGGGCCAGCTTTTGATAGTTCAATTGTTGTCCATCTTCCAGCGCGACCATTTTTGCCGTCCGGTCAATGCTCAGCACACGGCGCCCGGTCAACAGATCAATACCATGGCTGGCATAGGCGGCAGCAGGACGAATCAGGATACTATCGGCCGTCCTCTCGCCAGCGAGATAGTCTTTCGAAAGCGGCGGGCGTTGGTAGGGGGCCTGAGACTCCTCTCCCACCAGCAGAATCTCACCCTGCCAGTCCTGCTGACGAAGGCTCGACGCAAGTTGTGCCGCAGCGTGACCTGTTCCGACAATAACCACCCGTCTCTGCATGCTGCTCATCGCTCCGGCCAAAGGAACACATTATCCTTAGTCAACGGAAGTATTGGCAAGAGCCTCCCTGCAAACAACGTCAATAAAGCCACCGGGGATCGCCCAGGGAGATTAGCCAGAACAAAAACTGCCAAAATGTAGAAAAACTACAAATCGAGCAACTAACAAAGAAAGAGATTACACCCTGTTATCTCATCAATAATTCACAGTTAAGTCAAAACCCTCGTGAAGATTTTCACAAAAGACCAGAAATTTTCCGCTTGAAACACCAAAATCATGTATCTAGACTACACAAAATTTTGACGACTGCGACGACGGCAGAACACATGGTAATTTCATTACCATTGGCGTTAGAATAGCTGCCCTGCCCGGCCCCATATAACGATTTAAACCGAGAGAAAAATGGCTGACTCATTCAAAGAAAGTGCCCTGCGTTACCATACCCACCCCGTTCCGGGGAAAATCGAAATTCGCCCCACCAAACCGCTCGCGAACAAGCGCGACCTTTCTCAGGCCTATTCTCCGGGTGTTGCCTATGCCTGCGGGGCCATTGTAAAAAACCCCACGGAAGTGGCGAATGTCACAGCACGGGGCAACCTGGTGGCTGTCATTACAAATGGCACCGCTGTGCTGGGGTTGGGCAATATCGGTCCACTGGCCGCCAAACCCGTCATGGAAGGCAAGGCAGTTCTGTTCAAGAAATTTGCCAATATCGACGTGTTTGATATTGAAATTGATGAAACCGATGTGGACAAGCTGGTGGACACCATTGCCTCGCTGGAACCCACCTTCGGCGGCATCAATCTTGAGGATATCAAGGCCCCCGAGTGCTTTCTGGTGGAGCGAAAACTCAGGGAGCGCATGAATATCCCGGTTTTTCACGACGATCAACACGGCACGGCCATTGTTTCAGCCGCAGCGGTCTACAACGGGCTCAGGATCGTCAACAAGAACATCGAAGACATCAAACTGGTGGTAACCGGCGCCGGAGCGGCCAGCATCGCCTGCGTGGATTTGCTGGTCAGCATGGGACTGCAAAAAGCCAATATTCGAATGATCGACCGCAACGGGGTCATCTACAAAGGCCGTACAGAAGGGATGAACCCCTGGAAAGAAAGCTATGCGGTAGAGACCGAGGACCGCACACTGGACGATGCCATCGACGGCGCAGACCTGTTTCTGGGCTTGTCCGGCCCCGGCATCCTTAAGGTCGACATGGTCAAGAAAATGGCACCCAACCCGTTGATTCTCGCCATGTCCAACCCCACCCCCGAAATCATGCCTGAAATTGCCAAGGCCGCCCGCCCGGATGCGATCCTGGCTACCGGTCGTTCCGACTATCCGAACCAGGTCAATAACGTACTCTGCTTTCCGTTCATCTTCCGCGGCGCCCTCGACTGCGGCGCCACCGTCATCAATGACGCCATGAAGCAGGCCTGTGTAAAAGCCATCGCCGATCTGGTTCACCGCGAACCATCGGAAGCCGTAGCAGAGGCCTACGCCGATGAAGTATTGAAATTCGGCCCGGAATACCTGATCCCCAAACCCTTCGACCCGCGCCTGATCGAGGAAGTCCCCCTGGCGGTGGTCAAAGCTGCCATGGAAAGCGGCGTCGCYACCCGYCCYATCGAGGATATGGAGGCCTACCGCAAYAAACTCCACTCTTAYGTRAGYCGCAGTCGYCTGTTCATGCAACCAATGATMGAACTGGCCCGCCGYCAGCCATCGCGCATTGCCTATGCCGAGGGAGAGAACGACGAYGTKTTGCGCGCCATGCAGGGTATTGTGGATGAGAAAGTTGCCAAGCCAATCCTGATCGGYCGCCCCRGCGTGATCGAGCGCAAAATCCAGGAAATGGGRCTSCGTATTAAAATCGGCACYGACATCGAGATTTTCAATCCGGAAGAAGGTGATCACCACCAGAACTACTGGCAGTTCTACCACCAGCGCGTGGGACGATCSGGCGTTTCCGTGGAAGCCGCCCAAAACACAGTGCACACCAAYAACACAGCACTGGCAGCAATTATGGTCGCCCTCGGTGATGCCGAYGGRTTGATATGCGGCAARGTCGGTCGTTTCGACAAGCACCTGAAAGACATCAGCAGYATYCTGCCCCAGAGCAGCACCACTGAAATGTCATCRGTCTGCGTGCTACTGATGGAGGATGGRCCTCTGTTCCTTGCMGATCCATTYGTCAAYGTGGAYCCCACCGAAGAACAGATCGTCGCCACCGCACTGAACACCATCAACTTCGTCAAAGGTTTTGGTATAGCACCAAAAGTGGCACTGCTCTCGCACTCCAAYTTCGGSACTTACGATGACCACTCTGCCCACAAGATGAAACGGGCSGCCGAGCAATTGCGCGAGCAATTGCCCGATGTCCAGATCGAGGGCGAAATGCACGCCATGTCCGCCATGAACGAAACCCTGCGCGGCAGGACCTACCAGAATGCCAACTTGCAGGGGCAGGCCAATGTACTGATCATGCCCAATATGGATGCGGCCAGCATCACCCTTGGCCTGTTGCGCTCACTGACCAATGCCCGATTGGTTGGGCCTTTCCTGTTCGGCTTCGACAAACCGGCCCATATCCTGATTCCGTCTGTCTCCGGACGAGGTATTCTGAACATGACAGCGTTAATCGGAGCGGACATCACCTCAAAACACGAGTGAGAAATTCCGCACCATAAAAAACGCGGCTTCTGCCGCGTTTTTTAATGACTGCAAACAGCACTGATCCACACCAACTAGTAGTGTGGTGGCTTCTCATCTTCGCCCTCTTCATCTGGCAACTTGGCAGCGATCTCGCCTAGTTGCCCGCGCAATGCTTCAGCGCTGGCAGCCAACCGATCGATCTGATCCTGTTGTCGGCAAATCACATCGTTTAACTGCTGCAGGGTGTCCTCCTGAAAGGCCAACCTGGTTTCGATCTCCACCAGACGATCTTCATCCATCACCCAAGCCCTCTATTATCTAATGAGCCAAAAAAAACCGCAGAAGTCACCTTCTGCGGTTTTTTCAGAGACGACTTGCGTATCAGAGCTTGTCTGAATTTTCGGCAAGATAGGAAGCCACACCAGTGGGCGAAGCATCCATACCCTTGTCACCTTCTTTCCAGCCGGCGGGACAAACTTCACCGTGTTTCTGGTGGAAGGACAACGCGTCGACAATACGCAACATTTCATCGATATCGCGACCCAGCGGGAGGTCATTGACGATCTGATGGCGCACAACGCCGTCCTCATCAATCAGGAAGGAGCCACGAAAAGCAACACCGGCTTCATCAAATTCAACATCGTAGGCCCGGCAGATTTCGTGCTTGACGTCGGCTACCAGCGGATATTTAACCTGGCCGATACCACCTGCATCAACGGGTGTATTTCTCCAGGCATTGTGGGTAAATACCGAGTCAATGGAGACACCAATAACTTCCACACCACGTTTTTTGAATTCTTCCAGGCGGTGATCAAATGCGATCAGCTCTGATGGGCAAACAAAGGTGAAATCCAGTGGATAGAAAAATACAACGGCTTTCTTGCCCTTAATGTTGTCTGACAGCGTAAACGCATCAACGATTTCACCGTTACCCAGTACTGCACCAGCCGTAAAATCCGGTGCTGCTTTACCTACTAATACACCCATGATCTAACTCCTTAAATGGTCTGTTTTTCTGAAGGAATGTAGGGGCTACCTGTCGCAGCCCGTGCTCGAAACTCTTATCTCAATCTTACACAATCAGTTTTTTGTGTCTCATTGTAATTAGCTATAAGCACCATAAAGCCCTGTTTAATGACCGGGCCCTTGCCTACTCGGCAGCTTTCTGTCCACTCTGGGCGGCATCCTGCACCAACGGAGCCAGTTCGCCTTTCTGGTGCATGTCAGCAATGATGTCGCAACCGCCAATCAGCTCACCATTAACCCATAGCTGGGGAAAGGTAGGCCAGTTGGCGTACTTTGGCAGATTAGCACGGATGTCCGGGTTTTCCAGAATATCGACATAGGCGAAGCGCTCTCCGCAGGCCATCAATGCCTCAACCGTGCGGGCAGAAAAGCCGCATTGGGGCTGATTGGGGGAGCCTTTCATGTATAAAATGACGGGGTTCCCTTCCACCTGCTCACGAATGGTTTCCATAATATCCATTGATATAAACCTCTGACTGAAATTGGGGGCAATAAAAAATAGCCGACTATTACAGTCAACTATTTTACTCCACTGTCCATCAATCTAAAACCACCTGCCCGAAAAAACATTTTACCTCAGGCAATCTGCAAATCGTCTCGTAGCTTAGAGATAGCAACAATGCAGATCGTTGCGAACAGGGCAAAACCACTATAATATCCCTGCTCCAGGGCAGCGCAACTCGCGTCTGCCTTTTTTTGTTTTGGAAGAGATCATGACCAGTGACGCATTAATGAACAATTATGGTACCAGAAAAATTACCCTTACCCGGGGTCAAGGGTCCTGGGTATGGGATGATCAGGGTCGCCGTTATCTGGATGCCATTTCCGGTATTGCCGTCTGTGGACTGGGTCATGCACACCCGGTGGTAACCAGGGCCATTGCGGAGCAGGCTGCCACGCTGGTTCATTGTTCAAATCTCTACAACATCCCCGTTCAGGAAGCTTTGGCCGAGCAGCTGCACAGCATCTCCGGCCTGAGCAAACTGTTTTTTTGCAATTCCGGAGCCGAAGCCAATGAAGCTGCCATCAAGCTGGCGCGACTGTTTGGCCACAGCAAAGGAGTGGATCAGCCCACCATTATTGTGATGGAAAACGCTTTTCATGGACGCACCATGGCAACACTCTCGGCCACCGGCAACCGCAAGGTGCAGGCAGGTTTTGAACCACTGGTGGGCGGGTTTGTACGGGCACCCCACAACGACCTGGAATCGTTGCACACCATCGCCAAAAATAATCGCAATGTGGTGGCCATTCTGGTCGAACCCATCCAGGGGGAAGGCGGCATACGTGTTCCCGCAGACAATTATTTACCCGGGTTGCGGGAAATCTGTGATCAATATGACTGGCTACTGATGCTGGACGAAATCCAGACCGGCAATGGACGAACCGGGCAGTACTTTAATTACCAGCACGCCAACCTGCTGCCCGACGTTGTGACAACGGCCAAAGGGCTGGGCAACGGGGTACCTATCGGTGCCTGCCTGGCTGGTGACAAAGCAGCTGACCTGATGCAACCCGGCAGTCACGGCACCACCTTCGGCGGCAATCCCCTGGCATGTGCAGCGGCGTTGGCCACCATCAGTACCATCCTCGACCAGAACCTCTGCCAGCGGGCCGCCACCATGGGCAATTATATAAAGCAGCGTCTTGTCGAGCGACTTGCCGACCACCCAAATGTCGTGGAAGTACGAGGCCAGGGCCTCATGCTGGCCATTGAGATGAGCGAACCCTGCCCTGAAATGGTGACAGAGGCGGCCGCAAAAGGCCTGCTGATCAATGTCACTGCCCAGTCCGTCATCAGACTGCTGCCAACGCTGATTATCAGCGAGGACGAAGCAGATCAACTCGTTCAAATACTGGGTGAACTGATCACCCGGGGGTAACCAATTATGGCCATAAGACACTTCCTTACTTTGCAGGATCTCTCCAGAGACGAGTTGAAAGCGATCCTGCAAAGGGCGACAGAACTAAAGGTTCAGCGCCAAAAAGGCACGGATGACCATCCGTTCTCCGGCAAAGTCATGGCCATGATTTTTGAGAAGTCTTCCACTCGTACCCGGGTTTCCTTTGAAGCCGGTATGGCCCAACTGGGGGGCAGCGCACTGTTCCTGTCACCCAACGATACACAACTAGGACGCGGTGAACCGGTTGAAGATTCCGCCAAGGTGATCTCAAGAATGGTGGATATCATTATGATCCGCACCTTTGGTCACGACCGCATTATCACCTTTGCTGAAAACTCCTCAGTACCTGTCATCAACGCCCTGACCGATGAGTTTCATCCCTGCCAGTTACTGGCGGACATGCAAACCTACCTAGAACACCGGGGCAGTATTGCCGGCAAGCGAGTGGCCTGGGTCGGCGACGGCAACAATATGTGTCAGTCCTATATCAATGCTGCAGACAGACTGGACTTTGAACTGGTCATTGCCTGCCCCGAAGGGTACGAACCCGATGCGGTACTGCTGGAGAAATTCAGCGACCGGGTATCCATTGTTCGCAATCCCCTGTTGGCTATTACCGGGGCGGACCTGGTGGTCACCGACACCTGGGCATCCATGGGCCAGGAAGAGGAAAAGAAACCCCGGGAACGGGCCTTCCAGGGCTTTCAGGTCAATGAAGACATCATGCAGAAAGCCGCGCCCGACGCCCTGTTTATGCACTGCCTGCCCGCCTATAGAGGTCTGGAAATCAGCGAAACGATGCTGGAATCAAAATGGTCCGTGGTATGGGATGAAGCAGAAAATCGCCTGCATGCACAAAAGGCGCTGATTGAATTCCTGCTCAATAAAAGGACCAACAAATCGAAGTAGAGGCCCTAGCGAAAAAGCTTCCAGGGAAGTTCCACAAAGTTGGTCAGGGTTTCTCCAAGACGGTACTTCATGAAGCCACTGCCGGTCAGCGCCTGACGCCATAAATCAATAATCTGGTCACTGTTGCTGATACCGGTTTTGCACCAGGTGGCGAAGTGCTCACAGTTGTTGAACACCAGATCAAAGGCAAATTCACCCAACCGGCTTTCGGCGCGTCGCATTACCGCATCCTCTGAAAAATCCAGCTCGCCCGCTTTCAGTCCTCGCAAATTGTCCATCAGACGATTCAGGCCCCGGGTGGTGCGATCCAGAATATCGCCACTTTTTAGCGTCTCGAAAAACTGTTCGTAATCCCGCACATGAATCTCGTCGCCCCGGGCAAACCTGTCCATACTGGTACGCCGCACCTGACGAGGAGTCACCCAGTGATCACTGGTGTAATGGATTACCGTACCGTCGCCCGCATCAATACCGTGGTGGGCATAAATTCCACCAAAGCGAAGAGCGTAAATGTGATCACCGCGTGCCATAGGCCAGGTCCAGGTCCAGCTTCCCTTCGGAAAATCCCGTATAAAGGACTACCAGATAATAGCAGCTTAACAGGACACAGCTACTGTTCGTGATATTACGTTCGTGGCCGACGAGGACAAACTGATAGATCACCAGCTACCCGGCATCAAACAGCAAAAGTGCTAACCGGCAAAGTAATAGCGACAAACTGGCTAAAGCTGAAAGACGTGTTCACCCGGCCCCCACAATTTTTCAATCTGGTTGCGGTAAATATCAAGGGCGCCACTTGTCCAGAACTCATCACGTCCTACACGGTTGTCCGCTGCAAGTAATCCCTCGGCCGTGAGCCTGCGAACAACCTGATTTGCCACAGCTGTTTCCGTATTGACGATGGTGATATCGGGCCCCGCCAACTCGGCAATCAAATGAGACACATGGTTGTAGTGTGTGCAGCCGAGAATAATGGTATCGACCCTTTTTTCAATAAGCGGGGAAATGTAGCGCTTCAGCAAAGCAATCGTCCTGTCACTGTCAAAACTCAATGATTCTATTTGAGCAGCCAGGTCAGGACAGGGTTGGAGCTCAATTTTCACCCCGCTTGCGTAGCGTTCCGCCAAATTAACAAAAGAATGTGTTTTCAGCGTTCCCGGCGTCGCCAACACACCAATCACGCCGGTGCGGGAGCAAAGTGCAGCCGGTTTGATTCCCGGCTCAACACCGATAATCGGAACCGGGTATTGGCACCTGAGCTTGACAATAGCCGATGTAGTCGCCGTATTGCATGCCACAACAACAGCCTTTGCGCCACGGGAAAGCAGGAACTCTGTGACATCGCTCATTCGCTCCAACAGGAAGCTGTCCGCTTTATCCCCATAGGGAGCATGAAGGGCATCTGCAACATACAGGATGTTTTCACTCGGCAACAAATCTCTGACTTTTCTGGCAATTGACAGCCCGCCAATGCCTGAATCAAACAGGCCTATAGCACTGGAATTGGTCATCTCGTTAAATACCGACACTGAAAGCTAAACGTTAAAGAAACTGGGGCAGCACTACAACTTCCCAGGTTTGAATTGTTTTAGGGTGCCTGGTTTTAAAACTAGGGATAGCCCGTAGGTTGGGGTTCGTCCCTCATCCCAACCTACGGGCTACCGCTTCAACCTATGAAAAGTGGCGCCAGCGGCAGCTACCCCCACTGCCGCGACCGAGAGAACCCGAGCATCTGCCCGAGGGCAAACACTGCCAGCGCCACGATAATGCCGAACATGCCCTCGTAGTACTCAGCCAGCAAGGAAATCCGTGTCCAGCCATAGACTGCCACAAGAGCAGCGATAACCATGGCGATGGCGAGCCCCTCGCTGGGGCGATAACCGATTACGTAAACCAGCAGCAGTGGCGCGAAGCTGGCGCCCAGCACCCCCCAGGAAACCACCACCAGGTCGAAGACGTTCTGCGGCCCGGCCAAGGCGATTCCCAGAGCCAACGCCACCACCGATACCGTTGCCGTCTTCACCCGCCACAACTTCTGCGTCTTGCCCATCGCGTCCTCGGTCACTGCGGCCGAGCAGGCCAGTACCAGGGAGTCGCCCGTGGAGATGGTGGCGGCAAATACTCCGGCAAGCACCAAGCCCACCAGTACCGGAGGCAACAGATCCACCGCCAAGGTTGGCAATGCCAGTTCAGGGTCGAATGCCTCCGTTTCCGGAATTAACAGGCGCGACAACAAACCCACGCTGTTGGCGACCAGATAGAAGACCACGTACCATGCGTAGTAGTAGACTCGCGCGCGATTGGTGCTGGCCGCGGAGTCAAGTGACATGAAACGAATCATGATGTGTGGTTGGCCGATGACGCTGAAACCGGCGAACAGCCAACCCACAATAAACAGCGCCGGCCCCCAGGGGCTGGACAGTCCCGCCACAGCACCGGGCCACAAGTTCATGTAGTCAGGAGACACTTGGTTGAGTTTTTGCCAGGTGACACCAAATCCACCCAGATGGTCTATAGCCACCCACAACATCAGGAACATGGCCACGATCATCACTATCGCCTGCGCAGCATCGGTCCAGATGGCAGCCCGAATACCACCGGCAAAGCAATAGGCAATCACGATGACCGCGCCGATGACCGCGCCTGCCCAAAGGGGCCAGTCAAACAGCACATGCAAAGCCTTGCTTCCGGCGTTCAGTTGAGCCGCCGCGTAAGCACCGAGGAAAATGAAACAGATCAGCCCCGCCAGTCGGCGATAGGCGCGAAAATCAGTACCGTACCAGTTGGCAAGCACTCCCGGGAAGGTGTTTTGGCCGGTGTTGGCGGTCCGTTCCCGCAGTCGCTGGTGAACGAAGGAGGACATAATGAAGTCCCCAAGCAACCAGCCCACCATCAGCCATACAGCAGGCAGGCCGGTAGTGTAGGTATAGCCAATCACACCAATGAACATGTACCCGCTGTTATTGGTGGCAACAGCAGAAAGCCCCGCGAGCCAGGGCTTTACCGAGCTACTCGCCATCAGGTAGTCACTGGAGCTGCTCCGGGCGTAACGATGGGACAATATGCCGATCAGCACAAAGCCGGCTAGGCAGAGAAGGAATGCAATGATTGTTGTCGTCATACTCGTAGACCCCGCATTACGGACAGTGGTGTACCTGTCAGATGATACAGGTCAGAAAGCGTGCATGTTGACCTTGCCGGAAGACTGCGATGTGACCGAGTTGAAAAAGGAGTCGTAACGATTATTTATTAATCAATCAGCCATCGCAGAGCCGCTGTGCTTCGGCGACATCCAGGGTGCCTTCATAGATGGCACGGCCGGTGATGGCACCGAGGATGCCCTGATCGGCTACTTTATTGAGTGCCACGATATCGTCCATATTGGTAATGCCACCGGAGGCAATTACCGGAATGGATGAGGCTCGGGCCATCGCTACGGTGGCATCCACGTTAACGCCCTGCATCATGCCGTCGCGGTCGATGTCGGTGTAGACAATGGCGCTGACGCCGTCCGCTTCGAACCGTTTGGCCAGATCGGCGGCCAGCACTTCGGTGACTTTCGCCCAGCCGTCGGTAGCCACGCGACCATTTTTGGCATCGAGGCCGACAATAATATGGCCGGGGAACTGTTTACACATTTCGGTCACGAATTCTGGCTCTTTCACGGCCTTGGTGCCAATAATCACGTACTGAACCCCGGCCTTCAGATAGGCCTCGATAGTCTCAGCATTGCGAATACCGCCACCGATCTGGATCGGCAGGTTCGGGTAGGCTTTGGCAATGGCGGTGACAACTTCGCCGTTGACCGGCTCACCGGCAAACGCGCCATTCAGATCCACCAGATGCAAACGCCTGGCACCGGCATCCACCCATCTGGCTGCGGTTTCCAGCGGGCTGCTGGAAAATACAGTGGAATCGTCCATACGACCTTGGCGCAATCGCACACATTCACCGTCTTTTAAATCAATCGCGGGGATTATCAGCACAATGTATTCCTGTTTCTTTTAAATGGTTTTCTGACTAACGATTATCTGGCATTGCGGGCCGGAACAATGCCGACCCGATCAATCACCGCGCCATGAGACAAAGTTGCTCAACAGTTGCAGCCCGGTCGTGTGACTTTTTTCCGGGTGAAACTGCACGGCAAACAGGTTGTCGTGAACCAGCGCGGCGGCGAACTTGACCGAGTAATCACAGGTCGCGGCCACCAGCTCTGGGCGGCTTTCGTCCACATAGTAGCTGTGTACAAAATAAAACCGGCTGTCCTGTTCAATGCCATGCCACATGGGATGGTCGATGGTCTGGTGAACCCGGTTCCAACCCATGTGCGGAACCTTCAGTTTTTCGCCGCTGTCATCCCGCAGATGGTGACCAAAAAACCGCACCTCACCCGGCAGGATGTTCAGGCAATCAACACCATTATTCTCTTCGCTGTGTTCCAGCAGCGCCTGCATGCCGACACAGATCCCGAGCACGGGCTTTTCCTGCACGGCTTTTGCCACAAACCGGTCAAAACCCAGTCGCCGAATTTCGGCCATGCAGTCGCGGATGGCACCGACACCGGGAAACACGATCCGGTCAGCGTCCTCGGCCTCTGTGATATCCGAGGTGATAATCACCTCGGCCCTTGGCGCCACGGACTCAAGGGCCTTGGCAACGGAATGAAGGTTGCCCATGCCGTAATCCAGCACGGCAATACGGGTACGAAAATCTGTCATAGACGGCTCTTTATTTACAGTGTGCCCTTGGTCGAAGGCATCACTCCGGCCATTCTGGGATCCATCTCAACCGCCATACGCACGGCGCGGCCAAAGGCCTTGAAGATGGTTTCAATCTGATGGTGGGCGTTGTGACCGCGAAGGTTGTCGATATGCAGGGTCACGCCCGCGTGGTTAACGAAGCCCTGGAAGAATTCGTAACTGAGGTCCACATCGAAATCACCCACACGGGCGCGGGCAAAATCGACAAACATTTCCAGACCCGGACGACCCGAGAAGTCCACCACGACTCTGGATAACGCCTCGTCCAGTGGCACATAGGCGTGGCCGTAGCGACGAATGCCCTTCTTGTCACCCAGCGCCTGCTGGAATGCCTGCCCCAGGGTGATGCCGATATCCTCCACCGTGTGGTGGTCATCGATGTGGGTATCCCCTTCGGCTATTACCGATATATCAATCAAACCGTGACGGGCAATCTGGTCCAGCATATGCTCGAGAAACGGGATGCCGGTGGCAAAATTGACCTGCCCGGTTCCGTCGATATTTACCTCAACGCTAATCTGGGTCTCCAGCGTATCGCGTTTGACTGTTGCTTTCCGTTCCGCCATCTGCGTCTCCAACCTGTGTCCCGTTATCGGGCCGTCCCATTATAGGGCCCTCATCGCCACCCTTCCATAAGCAGGAGGAAGTCATTACACTCACCGGCTGTTTATTACACTTATCTGCCTGACCTTTATGCGCTTGCGAAGCCCCAACATTCTTCTCGTCTGCCTGTTGGCTGTCACTACCCTGTGGCTGAGCGAGACGGCGGCCGCCCATGTGCATCTGGACAATCACACCGTCAGCTGTGAGATTCTCCACAGCGCCAGCGGTGGACTGGCCACCCTGCAAAGCCAGTCGCCGGATTTTCTGTTACATCTTGTCAGTGCGGGAATTACCGCAACACCGGCCTCTACCCATCCCCTCCAGCCCAGTGCACCGCGCAACAGTCGCGCCCCGCCCGCCTATCACTGAACACACAATTCAAGCTCTGAATTTACCTGTTTAAGTTATAGGAATTACACCCATGAAAACGCCTTTTATGGTAGCGCTGGCCGTGTCCAGCCTGCCCTGTGTTGCCCTGGCACAAAGCCAGCACCACAACGAAATCAATGAAGTYATCATCTCCGCCTCYCCACTACAGGAGGACTCTGCCGGGATAAAACAGTCCGTCAGYGTTCTGTCGGGYGARAAYCTGCGCAACAAGGCCGCSGCAACCATCGGTGAATCMCTCAAGGATGAACTCGGCGTCACCAAYYMRGGGTTTGGYCCCGGGGTTGGCAAACCCGTGATTCGCGGYCAGRGSGATAACCGTGTTCGCGTCCTSCAGGAYGGYCTCRGCACCATGGATGCCTCTACCGTGAGTGGCGATCACGCMRTCACCACGGAAGCATTGCTGGCGGAACGTATCGAAATMCTGCGGGGSCCRGCCACACTGCGCTATGGCAGCGGGGCSRTCGGYGGCGTGGTCAATGTSATCGACAACCGGATTCCCGACAAGGTGCCCGAGAAGCTTGAAGGTGCCGTGGAATATCGCCATAACACCGCCAGCGACCAGAACAGCACCGTGTTCAAACTGGATGGCGGCGCCGGCAGCTGGGCGTGGCACCTGGACGGTATTTACCGGGAAAGCAATGACCTCAAGATACAAGGTTATGCCCAGGAACCGGAACCCGGTGAAGAGCCTGAAAGCACCCGTGGCTATATCGAAAATACCGACACCCGGGCCGACGCCTTCAGTGCAGGATTATCCTGGATAGGCGATGAAGGTTTTATCGGTATGTCTTTCAGCCAGATCAACAATGAATACGGCATACCGCCGGGATCCCACGGGCATCACGAAGAAGATGACCACGATGAAGAAGTTGAATTGATCCGCATCGATATGGAACAGACCCGGATCGACCTGAAGGGCGAATGGGCAAACATCCTGCCCGGTATCGAACTGGGCCGCTTCCGTCTCGGCTATAACGACTATGAGCACATAGAACTGGAAAGCGGTGAAAAAGGCACCAGATTCTTCAATGAAGCGTTTGAATTCAGGGGAGAACTGGTACACCAGGAAATTGCCGGCTGGAAAGGCGCTTTTGGTACACAGCTGGAAGATCGCCGCTTCGGCGCCATCGGCGATGAAGCCTTCGTGCCCAAGTCCGATATCCGTCAGGGTGGGTTGTTCTGGGTGGGCGAAACCACGCACAACCAGTTCACCCATGAACTCGGGGCACGCTTTGACCGGCAAACCGTAGACCCGGACAACGGTTCCAAAATCAGCCATAACATTTACAGCCTGTCCGCCGGCAGCCTCTGGCAGGTGACCGACGAGCAGTCGTTGAGTCTGTCACTGAGCCGCGCAGATCGTGCGCCCGTCGTTGAGGAACTGTTGTCCAATGGACCCCACTTCGCCAGCCAGAGTTTTGATGTCGGCGATAGGGACCTCGATGAGGAAACCAGCCACAATATTGAGCTGGGCTACCGCTACCAGGGACCAGTTGATCTGAAGCTGAGTATTTTCTACAACAAAATTGATGATTTTATCTTCAAGAAAAATACCGGCGAAGAAAACGAGGAAGAGGAGCTGGATATCTATCAATTCCAGCAACAGGATGCCACCTTCAGGGGTGCTGAAGCCTCACTGGTCGTTCCATTCAGAGATAACTGGCAGGTGGAAATATTCGGTGATTACGTGCGTGCCAAGCTCGATAAAGGCGGTGATGTGCCGCGAATCCCGCCACTGCGTTATGGCATAGCACTGGATTATCAGGCCTACAACTGGCACACCGGCTTCCGGCTCACCGACGTCAAGAAACAGAACCACGCCGGTGAATTTGAAGAGGATACCGACAGCTACACCCGCCTGGATGCCCACTTCAACTACCATGTGGATACTGTTGCCGGGGATTGGCTGTTTTTTGCCAAGGCCAACAACCTGCTGGATGAGGAAATCCGCAACTCCACATCCTTCCTGCGGGAATTCGCCCCCGAGGCGCGCCTGAGTCTCGAGCTGGGGATACGTTACAGCTTCTGATCCGGCAGCGGCGCCAAGTCGTCGCGTATCGGTAAACAATCACGGCCATTGCGAGTAACATAGTTGCCTGCAATGGCCGTTTTGGCTTTCCCGGACAGAGAGTGATACCCATGAAACTGCTAAGAATTATATTGGTAATGTTACTGGTGTTGATGTTGGTTGTGGCCGGGGGCGTAACTTTTCTGCTATTTGGCGTCGACCCGAACACCTACAAACCTGAACTGGAAAAACTTGCCCGACAGAACGATCTCGAGCTGAAAATAGACGGCGACCTGAGCTGGTCGTTCTTTCCCAATCTGGCCGTTCAAGCGGGCAGCTCATCACTCACCGCCACCAAAGAAAATACCGGAATACCCGATATAAAATTTCGGGAAGCCAGCCTGATCCTCGACTGGAGAGCACTGCTGACACGCACTGTTCGCCTGCAAGCGATCACCTTTGATGGTGCCGATATCCGCACAAAAACAGCCGCCGAAGCCGCCAATGTGGCGGCACTGCCCGGGGCCGCTGCCGCTACCAGTGACACAAAAACCGGTGGCCTGCCTTTTGAGCTGGCCATTGATGAAATCTCCCTGACCGATAGCCGGATCACCGTGACATCACCAGACGCACCTGACCGGATATTCGAACAACTGAACTTTACCAGCACAAAACTCAATCTCGATGGCAAACCCTTTGCCATCAACCTCGAATTCATCACCGCGCTCCCCGACCAGCCGACCCTGCAAGTCACACTGCAATCCTTTGTCGCCGTTGAGGCCAGTCCACAAAAACTCACCCTTTCCGATGCCAGACTATCGGTAAAAGGGCTGGAGAAACTGCCATTGACGTTGAAGTTCAATGCCGATTATGAAGGTGACACAGACAGCCTCTCCGTCACAGACATCACCGGCAAGCTGGGATCGGCAAGCATCACTGGCGCGGTCAATGGCGCAGGACTGCAAACCACACCTGCGCTGCAGGGCGAACTGTCATTGCAGAATCTGATTCTGGCAGAGCTGCAGATGGAGACGCCGGAGGGTTTCAAAAAGGTTGGTATCAGCAGCACGTTTGCGGTATCGGAAAAAACCGTCGCCCTGAGCAACCTGAAACTGGCGCTGGACGAATTTAATGCAACCGGCAACATGACCATGCAACTCCAGGGGACTCGCCAGCTATCCATGAAAATAGAGGGCAATCACCTTGTCCTGCCCGCCACCAGCGAAACGGAATCCACCGAACAGCAGGCCGCCCTCCTCACCCCACTGCTGGCACCACTGGCACTGCTCGAAGGCGGCAAGGGCGAAGTGGAACTGAGCCTGGCAAGCCTGACGGCGGATAACATCCGCGTGGACAACCTCCTCCTCAAACTGCTGGCCAATGGCAAAGTGGTGCAAGTCAGCGAACTCTCCGGCGGCATATTTGCCGGCACCTTCAAAACCACCGCCAGGGCAGACCTTGGCAGGGCCACCCCAACCGTCAGCTTCACCCAGAACGTCGCTGCAATAGACCTGCACAAAGCGCTGGTGACACTGGCCGAGCAGGGCGACATCCACGGCAAGCTGACCATGAATTTCACCGGCAACAGCGCCGGCGACAGCAGCGAAGCCCTGCTGGACAACATGAACGGCAACGGCGACTTCAGCTTCTCGGAGCTACAGGTCGACAACATCAATGTGGAAAAAAATTATTGTGAAATGGCCTCCCTCGTAGAGGGCAGAACCTTGACCGGCAAAACCTGGCCAAACCACACCACCCTGCAGGACATGCAGGGCACCATCAAATGGCAGGACCAGCAGATTACCCTGCCCGGTTTTACCACCGGCATCGGCAACCTGCTGGTTTCCGGCAACGGCTCCGCCCATCTCGGCAGGGAAACCTACGACATGCTGATCAAGGCCAATCTGCGCGGCGATACCACCTCGGAGACTGGCTGTACGATCAAAAGCAAATCCATCCAGAACCGGGACATCCCATTCCGCTGTACCGGCTCATTTGCCGAAAACGGCGGGGGCAGCTGCCTGCCGGACAAGCAATTCATCAACCAGCTGATTCAGGGCAAAGTGCAGGACCTTCTCAAGGAAAAGCTGTTTGACAAATACCTGAAACAGCCATCTACAACCACAGAAGAGCCCTCAGCCAATAAAGAGCCATCAGCGGTTGAAGAGCCTTCAGCCACGGAGGAGTCCTCAACCAAACAAGAGCCCTCAGCCAATGAAGAGCCCTCAGCTGATAAAGAGTCCCCAACCAGTAAAGAACAAGACCCCAAAAAACAACTCATCGATGAGGTGCTCAAGGGTATTTTCCAATAGTGTCCGCAATATTTTCCGAACAGCTGCTGTGCTGGTTTGACCGGCACGGCCGCAAGGACTTGCCCTGGCAACAGAACAAAGACCCCTATCGGGTATGGGTGTCGGAGATCATGTTGCAACAAACCCAGGTCAGCACCGTGATCCCCTACTTTCAGCGGTTCATGGCGCGTTTCCCCGACATTTCATCACTGGCAAAAGCCCCGCTCGATGACGTGTTGCAACAGTGGACCGGTCTCGGTTACTACGCCCGGGCCCGCAACCTGCATCGCTCGGCACAGCTTGTTTGCACAGAACATGGCGGTGTTATTCCGGATACCCAGGAACAATTAATGGCACTGCCCGGCATCGGCCGTTCCACCGCTGGTGCCATCTGTGCCATTGCACTCGACAAGCGGGCTGCGATCCTCGACGGCAACGTAAAACGGGTGCTCGCCCGCTACCATGGCATCGACGGCTGGCCCGGCCAGACATCAGTCGCCAGACAACTCTGGGAGTTGGCCGAACAACATACCCCAGCGCTGCGCTTTGGCGATTACACCCAGGCAATCATGGATCTCGGCGCCACCCTCTGTACCCGCAGCAAACCGGCCTGCAGCCAATGTCCGCTGTCAGAGGAATGCAAAGCACTGGCAGAGGGCACACCCACCCGCTACCCCGGCAAAAAGCCCCATCGACAGCAGCCGGTTCGCCAATGCCTCTTTCTGGTCATTCAAAACCCGGTAGGGGAAGTGCTATTGCAACAGCGCCCCGCCAGTGGCCTGTGGGGCGGACTCTGGGTGTTTCCCCAATGCGACCATAAAGGCGAGATAGAACAGACCTGTAACAGCCTCGGTTACCGCGCAACAGACTGGGAGTTACTGCCCGGCCGACGCCACAGCTTCAGCCATTACCATCTGGACTACCAACCGGCGCTGATCACCGTTCAGCCACAGCAGCAGGTCATGGATACCAGCGCGCTGGTCTGGTATAACCCCCAGTCAACACTGGCGGTGGGCACCGCCCAGCCCGTCAGGCAACTTTTACAGGAATTGCAAGAACGGCAACAACCCAACCAATCAACAAGGTAATCCCATGGCACGTATGGTTCACTGCAAAAAGCTCAACCGGGAACTGGAAGGACTCGATGCACCGCCCTTCCCCGGCCCCAAAGGACAGGATATCTACGAACACGTCTCCAAACAGGCCTGGCTGGAATGGCTCGAACACCAGACCCGCCTGATCAACGAGAAACACCTCAACATGATGGACATGACCGCCCGCACCTACCTGAACGAACAGCGGGACAGGTTTCTCTCCGGTCAGGACATCGACCAGGCGGAGGGCTACGTACCGCCTGCAGAATAATTTCCGCGCCCACCCTTGACGCTGGAAATATGAGAAGGTTTAATACGCGCCTTCGCCAGTTACCACTGGTAGAAATGCCCAGATAGCTCAGTTGGTAGAGCAGAGGATTGAAAATCCTCGTGTCGGTGGTTCGATTCCGCCTCTGGGCACCATTTTAAAGGCCTGCGACAAGTCGCGGGCCTTTTTCATTTCTGGACTGTGCCAAAATTGTGCGCTGGGAAGGAGACCGGGCCATGTAAAAGCCAGAAGACCGGTGAAAATTAAATGGGAATGGTTCTCAGTTGTCTCCGCAGCGCGATTTTAAAACGGTTCATTGCGACAAACATGTACACCTCGACAAATGGGATTTGATGACACCACTAAGGAATGGACTCGCCAGCAAAACGTGATTGATGCGAATTTTTATCCACTGGAATATTTTGTAACCATCGCGCTTTCAGGTTTTACCGGTGATGTTACTCAAGCTTTCCCCGGCACTTTTGTATCCAAGCTCTATCATTTCAGAAGCGCGATCAAACTCTACGGTTCCACAGGCATTTCTGGGTATTTCTATTAAATAGTCGGCCGGATAGGCTGCCAGCTTTTGTCTTGCTATGGCACTTTGCATCGTGTCAAAGGCCTGATTGGCAATATCATAGGCATCCCAGTCTTTGCCAACGTGTTTTACTGGCGAACCCTTAACGCTTTTCACAAAATCGGAGACTTTCTCCAGCAGCGGCGATGCATGTTCCTCCGATGAGTCCTCGCTTTCTGCTGATTCGTGCTTTTTATCCACCTTCCCGCCAAGGTTCACGGCCACGGTCAGATCTGTTCGATCATTAAAGGTGGGTGCGATCGGGACAGGGTTTAACACGCCGCCATCAATCAAATCGACCCCCTGATAATTAAAGGGAGTGAAAAGCAGCGGTAGCGAAATAGATGCCCGAATAGCATCAAACAGCTTCCCGGAATTCATCCAGACTTCCTTTTCAACCGACACATTGGTGGCCACGGCAGTATAGGCCATAGGCAAGTCCTCAATAGCCACGTCACCCACAAGCTCCCTTAGCCTGTCGAACAGCTTGTCACCCTTAACAAGACCACTTTTATCCCATGAAAGATCAAGCAATCTGAAAACATCGACCTTGGTGATTTCACGCACCCAGTTTTCAAAATCGTCCAACTTGCCAGCGGCGTAAATACCTCCCACAAGCGCCCCTATTGAACAACCTGAAACGGATTCTATTTTGAAGTCGTTTTTCTCAAGCCAATCAATGACACCGATATGGGCCAGGCCACGAGCACCGCCACTTCCCAGAACCAGGGATACTGTTTTTTTGGAATTTTCCGGCATAACGTTTTCATCGCCTTCTTGCTAACAGCCAACCTCAGGATTTATTCCCCTGGATGGAATCAAACACGCAATGGCCAGAACCCAGCCATACCAATACATCGCAGATGCTTCATCATCTTACATAAGGCGGGCAGCAAAGCCACCACTCCTTCTATCAACCACGCTTAACCTCTCTGCTCACCCCGTGATGTTTCCACTGAGGCATCAAGGGAAGAACCGAAAACCATTTATATACGTACAGGCAAGACAACTTACTATGGATAAATGCCTATGTTTTCCTTCTTTAAAAAGAACCCCGCCAAAAATTACAGAAAGCCTATGAAACAAAGCTGGAACAGGGCATATATGCCCAAAGAAACGGAGATATAAGATCCTACTCAATGATGACTGACTGTAAAAAGGGGTCGGTGACAACTAAGAATCATTCCCATTTAATTTTCACTGATTTCCTGGCTTTTATATGATTAGGTCTTCTTCCTCGTACCTTTCCAATCTGCTTGGAAATCAGGAGCGTTGAAAACATGGAAGCTTTTTGAATAGCATGTAGCAGTGAGCTTCCTCATCCAATTAAGCGGGACAGCTAACAAGAATAATTCTCAGTCGTCACCGACCCCTTTTGCGGTGCTCGCTTTACGTTTTACCTTCCATCAACAGAACAGGCATTCAATCGTTATGACAAACTCCGTTATCTTTGACAGCCTTGAATCAGTCCTCCCCTCCGACGGCAATCCATGCCGGTGGCGATTGGTAACCGACGGCGTGATGGGTGGGCTGTCGGACGGCACCCTGACTCGTGAAACCATCTGCAACCATTTGGCACTGCGCATGCGCGGCCGGGTAAGTCTCGAGAATAACGGCGGGTTTCTGCAGATGGCGCTGGATTTATCCGGCGATCAGTCCGCCGTGGATGATGGCGCGTGGCAGGGCATAGAGCTGGATGTCTGCGGTCCGGCGGAGGAATACGCCGTTCACTTGAGAACCACCGAACTGAGCAGACCCTGGCAGTCCTACCGTCAGCCCTTCAAGGTCAAACCGGAATGGCAAACGCTCAGGCTGCCGTTCAATGACTTCGTTGCCCATCGCACCGAGACGCCGCTCAATCTCGGCAAACTGAAACGAATAGGCCTTGTGGCTATCGGGCGCGCCTTCGAGGCGGATCTGGCGCTGTCGGGCCTGCGGTTTTACTGACCGGAAAATCCGGCTGAAAACCCAGGTTCAGGGCCTTTCAAACGTTGCCAGCGGTGCCATTTTGGCGTTCATCAACACCAGTGTTTTGTCATTTAGCCGGTAGTTAACCGTTGACCGTAACACCTGCAGGAACTGCATTTCACGGGTTGTATCAGGACAGGCTTTGCGGCTGCCGGCCATTTGGGAAAAACGTAGTTTTCCTCCTTCGCCAAATACAGCATTGCCGACCAGATTATTGCAGCCACTGAAGCCGGTAACTCTGCCGTCCACTTTCTCAAAAGTCAGCCAAGGCGGTTCGTAGGTTACTGGTTTTCCAAGTAGTTCGGTCAATAGCCATCGGGAAGCAAAAATGGCCACTGGCGTGTGGTTTGGCGTGGCAACCCTTTTCTTCAACACATACTGATCCGCCAGATCGCCGGTAATACGCTGGGCCTGTTTGTCCAGTTGGATCAACTGGTTTTCGCCAACCTGGTACTGGTCCGGGCCATCGGCAATACCCTGAAGGCGAATCCCCCTGCCCGCTTCATTCCAGCGGAAGGTGCCGGAATTTTCGAATACCTGATCGTCTTTGCCCAGATAGCGAGTCGTCAGATTAAACGTGTTATCCCTGTGCAAAATGATGTTTGTTTCAATTCCCTGGCAATCTGCACAGGGTAAAACTCCGGAATAAACGCCTTCCCACGTCAAAGAGTCATAGCTGTTGTGACTGGTTGCTGGCTGGGCAGTAACTAACTGGTTGGCTTTGGGTGAATCAGGTGCCAGTTCCTCCGGGTTAGACTCAAAATTACAACCACCCAGAAAAAGCAACAGCCCGGCAAGAACCGGGAGGAACAAGTTAGTATCCGCGGTAATAGATTGCTTCATAAATTTTATCCTTCTGGTCAAAGTGGGGTGTGCTTTCGACTGGCGCCCAACAGGTCATGTTATCTTCAACAGCCTATGGTTCCGCCGAACTTTTTTCCAGCATTAATCCATTTGAGGATAGCGCCAGGCCACTTATAAAATGACTGAGCCGAATTAACTTTTAGTATTCCTGTTTGAAGGGCACCCCGATAGTCTTTATGCTCACCGGCACCCCTTTTGCCCATGCTCAAACAGGTCCCTCTCCCATGACTGATCGGTCTCCGTTAACCCCATGACAGATTATTTATTGCTTTGCGCCGTCGCTTTTGGTGCAGCCACCCTGCTGCCTTTTTATTCCGAGATTCTGTTGGTCGCCCAGCTTCGGGATGGACTCGACCCACTGCTGCTGTGGCTGTTCGCAACCACCGGCAATACCCTGGGTGCAGGGGTTAACTGGTGGATCGGGCTGCGTTTGGGGGACTACTCAGAACGCCACTGGTTTACTTCCCGCAAGGCGGATATAGAGCGGGCGCAAAACTGGTTCAACCGCTACGGCAAATGGAGTCTGCTGATGACCTGGCTGCCGATAGGTGGCGATGCCCTGACCGTGGTCGGCGGCCTGATGAAGGTCCCCGCCAGCACTTTTTTTATTCTGGTGGCCACGGGAAAGGGCCTGCGATATGCAGTAGTGATAATGGGTTATCTGGCTATTTGACGAAAAAATCCGGGCAATAGAAATAGATCGACAGGATGACCGGCGATCTCTATTGGCAGACCACTGCATTGCGACCTTTACGCTTCGCCGCGTACAGCGCCATGTCCGCCCGCGACAACAGGTCGTACACCGTTTCACCGGACTTGTGCGCCAGCACACCAAAACTGGCTGTGACGGTTTTAACCTCACCATAATCGCCGCTCGCCACAAGTGCACGGATCTTCTCGGCGGTCTGTGCGGCTGCATCGACCGACGTGTGTGGCAGAACAATCAGGAACTCTTCCCCACCCCAGCGACCGGCCGTGTCATTGACACGAATGCTGTGTCGAAGAATGTCCGAAAATGCCACCAGCGCGGCATCGCCCTTGTGATGACCGAAGGTGTCGTTGATCATCTTGAAGTCGTCGATGTCTGCCATAATGACGCAGAATTCCGTGCCATAGCGGTTGTGGCGGACAATCTCCTCATCCAGGACCTGATCGAGTTTGGCCCGATTGAACAACCCGGTCAGCTTGTCGGTAACCGCCAGTTGCATGAGCTCTTTGTTTCGATCTTCAAGTTCGGCAGTGATGGTTTCGATGAAGTGAATGAGCTGGGTCACCACGCGAATGTGCTGATTTTTGTAAAGATCAGGCCTGTCTGCCAGATCGGCTTCAGGTACCCGACTGACGACATCACAGGCCATCGGCTGTTTCGGCTCACCTTCCCGCATACCCACCACCAACATGGTGGAGTTGTAATGGCTGATGTGACTGCCCTTACCGAGGAATTCACCATAGGTATAGAAACCGGCCGTTGGCGCGACCTCTTCAAATGGCAGCGTTTCCATTTCAACGTCATTTTGCATCAGGAAGCGTCTGCAGCAGCAGGTATAGAGAAAAATAGCCTCGGGACAGAATTCGCTCAGCTCATCACGGGCATGTTTGGCGTGGGCAATAATTTCTTTGGGATCACCATAACCGATACGAAATTTATCGCCGGGCATAACATCTGCAATGAAATGTATTCCGCCGTCCTCGGTTGCCTTCATGGGCGTACGGCCAAGCAGTTCGTTACCGCGCTTCACCAGAAACGGGAATTCGAGGGCATTGAGGAAGAACTGCTGGTCGTTCTCGATGCCCAGATAACCGCTGTACACGTCATAGGCAGGCCGGCCATCAATCTCGGTGGCAATCCTGTCATTCTTTGTGGCGGTAATGGTCATTTCCCTGGTCAGCGGCATCCAACCCGAATAGGTATATTCCTTGATGACCAGATCATCGCTGATCAGGGCAACCACCACTGCCCCACAGTCAATCGGCTGGCGGTTGGCAATAACAAGGCTGTGTTCCATGACGGCATAATCACCTGCCCCGCCGCCAAACAGAGGAAAATCAATATCCCCGGAGGCCAGCCCGTCCAACAACCTGCTGACATTGATTGACAGGGGGGTTGCCAGGAAAAGCACACCGGCAATCTGCCGCTCCTCCCTGAGCAACTGGTCTCGCAGGCCTTCCCCGAGCGCCAGCTCCTCGCCGGGAAGGCAGGTATCGGCAACAAGCCGCAGAGTGGTTTCTGCAAAGACGGAAATGGAAAAGACGGTGCTATTGGTCAGTGTCTTACCGTTGGCAATCTCGCCATCTGTGGTAGCACCGACGACAACCGCCCCGGGCATGACGGTCAGCACAGCCTCAGTTACCTGATCTATCCACTCGAGATTATCGGAAGAAAAGAATAGCTGCACCAGAATGGCTGAAGGCATTTCGGCCCGGTCTTCCTGGAGCCCTCCAGCCAGCACCTCCAGCTCAGACTGGAAATCGGGGATCGTTTGTACCACTCCGATATGCTGCTTCATAAATTCATCAAATTATAGAGCCAAAAAATGGCAGGGAGGGTTCCCCGATCTTTGATCAGCATATTACCCAAGGTGCGCGACGCCCGGCAGATAGGGCGCACCTGTCCGTCATCAATTTTCTGCTCATTGCGTGCCTGGGCCCGGTAATGGGCGCAGCGATTTGCGCTGATTGAAGCGGTCTGCGCTGCAGACCGCTTGCTGTCAAATCCACCGGATCATGAACGCAGTGCGCTCAGCAACTTATCTACGGTTTCCTTGGCGTCGCCAAATAACATCCGGGTGTTGTCCTTGTAAAACAGGGGATTTTCCACACCGGAATAGCCGGTTGCCATACCGCGTTTCAGTATCACTACCTGACGGGATTTCCAGACTTCGAGAACAGGCATACCCGCAATTGGGCTACCCGGATCTTCGGCCGCGGCCGGGTTGACGGTGTCATTGGCACCGATCACCAGCACCACGTCTGTTGAAGGAAAGTCTTCGTTGATTTCGTCCATTTCCAGCACGATGTCATAGGGAACGTGGGCCTCTGCCAGCAACACATTCATGTGCCCCGGCAATCGACCCGCCACCGGATGGATACCAAACCGTACCGTAATACCCTTCTCGCGCAACAGCTTGGTTATGTCCCCCACCGCATTCTGCGCCTGGGCCACTGCCATGCCGTAGCCGGGCACGATAATTACCGAGTCCGAAGACAACAGTTCCTCGGCGAGCTCGTCGATGGAGGTTTCCTGAACACTTTCATCACCCGTCAACGCACTGCTGCTACTGGTGGTTTGGCCAAAGCCACCGAGAATCACGCTGATAAAGGAGCGATTCATGGCGCGACACATAATGTAACTGAGGATGGCACCACTGCTACCCACCAGTGCGCCGGTTACAATCAACAGGTCGTTGCCCAGCATGAACCCGATAGAGGCGGCAGCCCAACCCGAGTAGCTATTGAGCATGGAAACCACCACCGGCATGTCGGCACCGCCGATAGCCATAATCAGGTGGACACCCAGCACACTGGCGATGATGGTCATGATGATCAGTGCCAGCAATCCGGCCCAGTGACTGTCGGCACCCACAAACATGATCCCCAGTGCCACGGTAATGGCCAGTGCCACCAGGTTCATCAGGTGACGACCCGGCAGGGTCAATGCCTTGCTGGATACACGGCCATCCAGCTTGCCGCAGGCGATCAGCGACCCGGTAAAGGTTACCGCACCGATGAAAATACCGAGAAATATCTCGACCAGTTTGATGGTGTGCTCCGCACCGTGGGTCACGATCAATGGTTCGATGTAACCGGAGAAGCCCACCAGCACGGCAGCCAGACCGACAAAGCTGTGCAGCAGGGCTACTAATTGCGGCATCTGGGTCATTTCGACCCGGTTGGCGAGAAAAATACCAATGATGCTGCCGAGCACAATCGCAACCAGAATTGCGACCATATCGCCCGTGCCGACATTGGCTATGGTGACGCCAACGGCAATCAGAATCCCGGCGACACCATAGTAGTTACCGCGACGAGCGGACTCCTGATGACTCAAACCACCGAGGCTGAGAATGAATAATATACTGGCCACTACGTAGGCCACACTGACGATTCCTGGACTCATGGTGTGCCCTCCTTATCGGCGAAACATTTTCAGCATGCGGTGGGTAACCCGAAAGCCCCCGGCCACATTGATGGTTGCAATCAGCACGGCGATAAAAGCCATGATGCCCACTGCACCGCTTTCAGACTGCGCCAGATGCAGCAACGCCCCGATCACGATAATGCCACTGATCGCATTGGTCACACTCATCAGAGGGGTGTGGAGGGACGCCGTCACATTCCAGATCACCTGCCAGCCGATAAAGCAGGCCAGGACAAACACCGTAAAATGGGTAAGGAAACTGGGAGGGGCGTAGGTACCAATACCCAGCAGCGCCAGCACCGTCACCAGCAGCAGCAGGCCCTTGCCCAGCCACCGGCCAATCACGGAGGGCTCTCCTTTGGCCTTTTTACCCTTGGGCGATGGCTCTTCAGTGCTCGGCGGCGGCGGGGCATTCACCGCCACCTCCACTTTCGGTGGTGGCCAGGTAACTTCACCATCGTGAACAACCGTGAGTCCGCGAATGACGGTGTCTTCCATGTCAACGCTGGGCTGACCATCCTTCTCAGGCGTCAGATCGCTCATCAAGTGGGTCAGGTTGCTGGCATATAGATCACTGGACACCTTTGCCATGCGGCTGGGCAGATCGGTATAACCGATGATGGACACATCGTGATGCACAGCGACCTTGCCCGGCTCAGTGAGTTCACAGTTACCACCTCGCTCCGAGGCCAGATCGACAATCACACTGCCGGGCTTCATCGCAGCCACCATCTCGGCGGTAATCAGTTTCGGTGCCGGACGGCCGGGAATCAGGGCGGTGGTGATAATGATATCCACCTCTTTTGCCTGCTCGGCAAACAGTGCCATCTCGGCCTTGATGAATTCATCGCTCATCTGCTTGGCATAACCGCCGCCACCGCTGCCATCTTCATCACCAAAATCCAGCTCGAGGAATTCGGCACCCATGCTCTCCACCTGCTCCTTCACTTCGAGACGGGTGTCAAAGGCACGCACGATGGCACCCATGCTGTTAGCGGTACCAACCGCAGCAAGGCCTGCCACGCCAGCACCAATCACCATGATCTTGGCGGGGGGGACCTTCCCGGCCGCCGTCACCTGGCCGGTAAAAAAGCGTCCGAAGTGGTTGGCTGCCTCAATGACGGCGCGATAACCGGCGACATTGGCCATGGCACTCAACGCATCCATTTTCTGCGCGCGACTGATACGGGGCAGGCTGTCGATAGCGAACACCGTGGCCCCTTTTGCCGCAAACTTCTCCAGCAATTCAGGGGTTTGTGCCGGCCAGATGTAGCTGGCCAGACCAGCGCCCTGCTTCATCATGTCAACTTCATGCCTGTTGAGCATGGCGTTTTCCATAGGGGCACGCACTTTCAGAATAAAATCTGCCTGGCTCCAGAGCGCAGGTGCATCAACAGCAATTGCCGCGCCGGCATTGATGTAGGCTTCATCATCATAATGCGCTGGTTCACCAGCTCCCGACTGAACCAATACCTCATAGCCGAGCTTGAGCAGCTTTTGAACGGAGGCGGGAGTGGCGGCAACACGCCTTTCGTCGGGATAAATTTCTTTGGGGATACCTATTGTTGTCATTCGCTTTCTCTCCAGGTCTGAACACCATTCTCTGGTGCACTGATCGAAACATGGAAACCCTGGCTTCGGGCTCATTCTCATTTCAGCGGATCATGTCAGTTTCACAGCAAACCTGACTGTGATACCGAGTTTAATGATTTAACGACTCGCCCCACAGGACCGGGCAGGGTTACGATCCTACGCGAATTTTAACTTCCATGCCTCTTTTCGTGGCATCAGGATAAACCATTAGCAGATAGTATTCTGCAAAGAGACTGATAGGGAATTTTGATTGGTATCACCCCGCAACCCCTATGAGAGAGCGGTGATATAGAGACCAGAACAGGCTGCATGGCCTCGAAATCAAAAGCGTATTTTGATCGGCCATAGGGTTCAGGGCTGACCAAACAGCTTTTTCAACAGCGAGGTGGTTTGCTTGACCGGATTCTCACGGATCGCAGCTTCTTCCCGCGCCAGATAATAGAAGATGCCGTCCATCCCCCCGTTTATCGTGTAGTCCGTCAAGTCGGCTTTGAGGTCGGGGACAAAAGGCAGGGTCTTGTATTTACTGACAATCGCATCGTAAGTCTGTAGCGCGCCCACCTCTGCGAGGCTGGCTTCAATCACCGGGCGCATTTCCTCCGCGAGGGGGCCGCGCATTTTGTCACTGAAATAGCGGGTAGCGGCATCTTCCGAGCCACTGTAAATCTTCTTCGCATCGTCAATGGTCATGGCACTTATAGCATCGAAAAACATCGCCTTTGCCCGCGGAGTAGCGGCCTCGGCAGCCCTGTTCAGTTTCATTTCTAGATCCTGCAAACTGGCGCCCATCCCCACCTGCTCAAGAACACCTTTGGCCTGCTGAAGTTGAGGGGGCAAAGGAATACGAATCGCGTCGTCGAGGTAAAATCCGTCCTGAGTCCCAAGCTGTGAAACCACATTACCGGCACCCACCCGCAACGCCTCTTTCAATCCTGCGGCAATTTCATCGCTGGAGAGCCCACTGACCGGCGCAGCGGATTCTGTCGTGTTTCCCGTGTTGCCACCGAGCAATTCCTTGCCGGTATCCCACCAGCTGGCGGCACTGACAGACAAGGGTGTAATCACCAGCACAACACTCAACAAAACAGTATTTCTGTCCACGACACATCCTCATAAAAGTAACCAGGGGACACCAGATTAGCATGTCGATTCATCTGGTGTTACCGGATTTTATGTCGCCCCTAGGGACTAACCAAAGGGGCGCAGACAGATTTAAGAGTAATTGCTCCGGAATATGCCATATGGCCTACAGCACCACCAACCCGTGGACAGTTTCCAACTTGACCCGCCATTCCCCGCGACTGCGGTAAATCCACCCCTGTATTTCCACTCGCCGGCCCTGCAGGCTATTCAGTTGTTTTGCCTCAAAGCGATGGCGGTGTTCTGGATAAATCATCACGTTGATCACATCATCCAGGACCAGCCGCCAGTGCCTGCCGGTTTGGACGGCAGTTACGGTACCCTGCAACCGGTTGAAACCCCCGCCCTGCAAATCCCGGGCGGCGACGGGGGCAATACCGGCCTTGCTCCAGAGTCCCCGCTGCTGTTTGACAGCCAACTGCTCGGCGCTGGCAAAACAGTTTGCCAGGGTCAGATTGGGCGGCACCGCAACATGGTAGGCCAGCCCCTGTTCCAGCAGGATTTGTTGGAGACTTTCTCCTCGCTCATTGAACAGGTGTGCGAGCGTTCGACCATAGCGGTCATGGGCTTGCCGATCCGTTAACAAATGTAGTTGCGAGCCAGACTTGATCAGGCTGTGCAATCTGTCACGGGCCTCGGCCGCAAACGGCTGATCCGGTTGCCCATCGCGACCCAGCTCTGTGCTATTGATACCGATCAATCGAACTTTGCGGCCGTCGTCCAGTTTGACGGTATCGCCGTCATAGACATGAGTGACGGCAACCCTCTCCAGTGGGGCGAAAGGCTGGCAGCGAAGATCGGCGCTGGCGGGCCCGCCGGCGATAAACAGCCAGACAACGAAAAACGCGCTCTGGCATATCATCCAGAGCGCGCATCGTTTGCCTCGAAAGGCAGACATATTCAGATTATTTTTTGGCGGAACGACCGGCGAAACGTTTGTTGAAACGGTCGATACGACCACCGGTATCAGCAACTTTCTGCTTGCCGGTGTAGAACGGGTGGCAGGCTGAACAGACATCCACGTGGATGCTACCGTTCATGGTGGAGCCTACTTCAAATGCATTACCACAGCTGCAGGTAGCTGACAGTGTGCCGTAATTTGGATGGATTTCAGATCTCATGTCTCATTGCCTCAGTCTCTTGCATATCGCCAACCCGATCTCTGTGCAACCCGAATATTGATTCGCTCCTGCTTGCCAAACCGATCGCCCGAACCCTGATGCACTTCTGGTACACTGGATGCCTCGCCTCGGTTTGCTGATAACAGGTCGCGTTTAATCCCTCGGGATGCCTTTCAATTGTCGGGCACCATATGCCGCCTTTAAACGGAGCGCGAATACTACCAGAAAACGATGCCCATTCAAGGTTTTAACAAAAAAACACATCAATGACAGAATCCATCATTATCCGTGTTGCTGTCCCCTCTCCCCTGCGGCGGCTGTTCGACTACCTGTCTTCAGAAAACAGTACCCGGACACCCCGGCCCGGCTGCCGCGTCAAGGTACCTTTTGGCCGCCGTCAGGTCATCGGGGTTGTCATTGAAATTGCGGCATCCAGCGAACATCCCGCCGCGCGCTTGAAACCCGTTACCGAACTCGTAGATGATGAACCGTTGCTGCCCGAAACCCTGCTGGAGCTCTGTGTCTGGGCCGCGGGTTATTACCAGCACCCACCGGGTGACGCACTCAGTACAGCGCTGCCGGCAACGCTCCGCAAGGGGGATGCGGTACCCCGGCAAAGCGAAGTCCGCTGGCAATTAACACTAGCCGGCAAGGGGCTGCCAGACACGGCCCTGGCGCGTGCCCCCCGACAACAACAGGCACTGAATTTACTGCAGCAGGAACCCTCCGCCACAAAAGACGATTTTCAGCGACAGGGCATCAGCGTTGCCGCACTTCGACAGTTGGAAAACAAAGGCCTGATCGAATCGTTGGAACTCCGGGTGAACACCCCGTTGTTCGATCCGGACAGGCTGCTCTCGGAATCCCCCCTGCCCCTTTATCCCGAACAGCAACAGGCGATGGAGAACATTGAGCTGCACGGCTTCCACGCCTACTTACTGGACGGTCAAACCGGCAGTGGCAAAACCGAAATTTATTTACAGGCCATTGAAAAAATCATTCGGTACGGAAGACAGGCGCTGGTACTGATTCCGGAAATCAGCCTGACGCCACAGACGCTGGAGCGCTTTAAAACCCGTTTCAACTGCCCGGTGGCAGTGCTTCACTCCGGCCTCACCGACCGGGAGCGCATACTGGCATGGGACGCTGCGCGCACCGGTGCCGCCCCGATTGTACTGGGTACACGTTCCGCCATTTTCACACCGCTGGAGTCACCGGGCATTCTGATTGTGGATGAGGAACACGACGGCTCATTCAAGCAGCAGGAGGGGTTTCGCTACTCGGCGCGAGACCTCGCCGTGGTGCGGGCGCGAATGGAGTCCATTCCCCTGATTCTGGGCTCGGCCACCCCGTCCCTCGAAACACGGTATAACTGCGAACAGCAGCGCTACACCCGACTGATCCTGTCCTGCCGCCCGGGTATCGCCCGGCAACCCCGCTGGCAGCCGGTCGACATCCGAAAGGCAAATCTGTCCGGAGGCTATTCCAGAGAGCTGATCAATGCCATTCAGTCCCACCTCGACGATGGCAATCAGGTTCTGGTTTTCCTGAATCGCCGCGGGTTTGCACCGACTTTGACCTGTCATGAGTGTGGCTGGATAGCGAACTGCCAGCACTGTGAAGCGCGACTGACGGTACACCGTCAGGTTCAACGGCTGGTTTGCCATCACTGCGAATTCAGGCAACCGGTGCCACCCCGCTGCCCGGTTTGTCACAGCATTCATTTACAGTGCCTCGGTCAGGGCACCGAGCGCAGCGAAGAAACCCTCGAAGCGCTGTTCCCGGACTTTCCGGTTATTCGGGTGGACAGGGACAGCACCCGACGCAAGCAGGCCATGCAGAACATGGTCGATCGGGTGCATCAGGGAGAGCCCTGCATTCTGCTCGGCACCCAGTTACTGGCAAAGGGACACCATTTTCCCAACGTCACGCTGGTGGCTATTCTGGATGCCGATGCCGGCCTGTTCAGCCCGGATTTCCGGGCACCGGAGAGGATGGGACAATTGATTACCCAGGTGGCTGGCCGAGCGGGCAGGGGCGATAAACCCGGCACGGTCATTATGCAAAGCCATCATTGTGATCACCCACTGATCACCACCCTGACCCAACAGGACTACGCCACTTTTTCTGATCTGCTGATGACCGAACGGAAACTGGCCAACCTGCCACCGTTCAGCTATCTGGCATTGCTGCGCGCCGAAGCTGAAAATGGCCAGCTGGCGGTGAATTTTCTCAGTTTCGCCCGCCAGCAGGCAGAAATACTACTGCCACCGGCAGGCAACATCAGCTACCTCGGCCCGTTACCTGCCCCCATGGAACGGAGAGGTGGGCGTTTTCGCCATCAATTGACAATCTGCGCTGCAGAGCGACCCGCACTCCAACACCTGCTGGCAACTCTCTGCCCGATTCTGGAGCAGTCGCCACTGGCGGGGAAAATCCGCTGGTCGGTGGACGTTGATCCACAGGATATGAGCTAATTAGAGTCTGGAAGGCTCGGCAGGTTACCCCTACAATGGCGCCCTTCAGCGGAGTATAGATAAACAAATGACCAGGGATTACGCGAGAAAAACAAGCCGTCGCAGCAGCGGCAATGTTCGCAGAAAAACGCCATCCCGGCAGTCTCTTCCGGGATGGCTGTGGCTGTTGGCCGGCATCTTGGTAGGTATAGTGGCAACCTTCCTTCTTCAGAGGCCGGAACCGCCCCCGGCACCTACCGCTCAGCCCACTGTCAAGCCAGTCGAGGAAGAGTCCGGTGTTAAACCGCGTTTTGATTTCTACACGCTGCTGCGGGAAACCGAGGTTATCGTCCCGGATTCATCAGTACCCCAGGCAGAAGAAGCGCCGCCAGATCAGTCCACCAGTACACCGACAACACCCACAGCAAAAGAGGTGTTTCTGCTTCAGGTGGGGTCGTTCAAGAGTAACCGGGATGCCGACAGCCTGAGGGCCAGGCTGTTGCTTCTGAACCTTAGCGCCAGTATCGAGATGGTCACGCCCCGCCCGGGAGAAACCTGGCACCGGGTTCTGGTTGGGCCATTTACCAACCGTGCGGAATTGGCGAGTGCGAGGGACAGCCTGTCGGGAAACGGGATTGATTCACTGCTGTTAAAGCGCAAACAATAGCCTTTAATCGGACCCATCGGGCATCTGGCGCTCGGAAACCAGAACCAGAGCGACAAACTACAGTCGCGACTTGATCCCCTTGTGGTGCCGCTCCAGATTTTCAACGCGTTTCTCGGCGCTTTTGCGCAACATGACATAGGTGGCACCCGTGCCCCCGTGTTGTGGCTGGGCACTGTGAAAAGCCAACACTTCATCCATCTGCTGCAACCAATGGTTGGTGCAGCTTTTAAGCAGTGCGGGCTTTTCCCGATTCTCCCCTCTCCCGTGCGTGATCAATGCACAGCGTATGTCGTGTTTCAGGCAATCCTGAATAAAGAGGTAGACCTGCTGTCGCGCCTGATCAACCGTCAGGCGGTGCAGGTCGAGCCGCGAATCGACAAGATAGTTGCCCATCCGCAGGTTTTTGAACACGCCGTGCTGAACGCCACTGCGCTTGAACGACAGCACATCCCTTGGTTTCACTGGCGGGATATACGCTTCTGACGACAGGCCATCGACATCACTGGCGATCATGGCCTCGGCAGCCCGCCGTCGCGATTCCAGGCCGGGGGTCATCACAACGGGTTGCTTCAGACGAACGCGCTCCGCCGGTTTTTTAAGCGGTTCAACATCCTTCATCTGCTGGCGAAAAATACCGTTATCGTCGTCAGTCACACTGCATTCCTTTCCTGCCACGTACAAGATGCATTATAGCGCCGGCAAAGGCCAGGTTACCTCGGCATCGCCGACAGGCGAAATCATGAATGGGTAACGTGTCCCCGGAGACACGGATCCATGTGCTGCCGTACTTCTTTTGGATCAATGCCAACATACTGATAGATAATAGACATCCATCAGACCACCGATATTAATTACCTGATCCGACAAGTAGAAAATACTGGCATCCAAAACAACCACCGGCCGATCTGGTGAGCTGGTTGTTGGCGGAAGCCGCATGGCTGACCTCGTTCCCAGTTGACCGGGACTGACATCCAATGCGCTCGCCACCTTCACCTGGCAGCAGCCCTGAGCACCGCCTTCAATACCGACTGGCAGGAGAATCTCAGCGGGTTATTGCTATTCGGGATCTTTCACAGAGAGACGGGAGGTATCCACATTCCGTTTGATGGGTGGGGACTTCTCATCTGCTTTCAGCACATCGGCGCCGGGTTCATCCACCGTTATATAGGACGTATCCACCTCTCGGGGCGTAAAGTCACGGCGATATTCAGGAGGCAGAACGTCCGCTCCCACCGGGGCTACACCGATGGTCTCTGCTGCCTTCGAATATTCCGGGCCGGATTGTGGCGCTACCGTTTTCCGACCCGATGGGCCGTCAGCACCCAGAGCCGGGTTCGCAGCCAGTGGTACTGTTTGATCTGCGCGGCTGGTATCACTTCCTGTGTGGCTGTCAGAATCAACGGGGCGAAGCTCCACCAGCGCACCGGCATCTTTCAGGGCAACCCTGTAACGCGCTGCCGCCTCTTCATCGAGGTCACGTTTAATGACTACGGGTCTGCCGGAAAACATCTGTTCAACCTTGGCAGCCGGTGCGCCGAATAATTCGGCCAGACGTCGCTTCACGTCCATCAGAGATTGTCCGGGCACCACGTCTCCGCGAAAAATCACTTCAAAACGTCTATCGTTCATCACCCGCTCCCCTTATCCGTTTCAGATAGCAATCAATCCTGATGTTCAGTCAAACGACGCCTATTCATTGAACGGCGATAGCAACCCAGGTAATCAACACCAACAACATCGTCAATAAAACCGCCGCAGAACCGAGATCCTTGGCCCTGCCAGATAAATCATGGCGCTCTTCACCGATACGGTCAATGGCAGCCTCCACAGCGGAATTGAGCAGCTCCACGATCAGCAACAATAAAACGGAACCCAACAGAAGAACCAGCTCGACCGGGTTTTCAGCCACAAAAAATGCCAGAGGAAAGAGCAGACAGGTAACCGCCACTTCAATCCTGAAGGCTTCCTCGTATTTAAAACAGGCCAGTAAACCACGCCAGGAGTTAATGGCGGCATAGAAAGCGCGACGTTTTATCAAGCCATAAATGCGTTCCATCAGCCACAACCCAGGTTGATACGTTGGTCCATGGTACGGGAGGGCTCGGCCTCACCGGGAACCCCCACCACTCTGGCTGGGACACCCACCACTGTGGTATGCGGTAATACTGAATCGAGAACCAGGCTTCCGGCACCGATCTTGGCACCTTCACCCACCTCGATATTGCCAAGTACTTTGGCACCCGCAGCAATTAGCACACCGCAACGTATTTTTGGATGGCGATCGCCTGCCTGAGCGCCGGTGCCGCCCAGGGTCACCGAATGTAACAGGGAAACATTTTCACCGATCACCGCCGTTTCACCGATCACCAGACCCGTGGCATGATCAAGCATGATACCGCCGGCAATATCGGCTGCAGGATGAATATCCACCGCAAATATTTCCGAGGCCCGGCTTTGCAGAAACAGGGCCAGGGAGCGCCGCTCGTGCCGCCAGAGCCAGTTCGCCACACGGTACACCTGCAAAGCGTGAAATCCCTTGAAGTAAAGCAGAGGCAGACAATACTGATCGCAGGCCGGATCACGTTCCATATGGGCCGTCAGGTCACGTCTCATCCGCTCGCAAATTGAACTGTCACTCTGCATTGCGTCCAGCAGCACCTGATAAATGGCCAGCGGGGATAAAATACTGTTACCGAGTTGTTCAGCCAGGTTGTAGGCGAGCGCATCCTCGAGGGATTTATGGCTCAGGACGGCGGCATGGAAAAAGCTCGCCAGAACCGGCTCCAGTCTGGCCCGTTCCACAACTTCGTGGCGAATTGATTGCCAGAGCGCGTCGTCGGCTGGGGTTGTTTGTGACAGATCGACCATCAGTGTCTCTTTAATTGCGGCAAAGTTATTGCGGGAAAAATGAACCTTGCCATGATTGTATCGAGATTCGACAGAACAGCAGCACGCAATTCCAACTGGTCATTATCCAGAATTTCGCGCAGAAATACTCTATCCAGTTTCTCCTCAAACAGCCGTGCTACCGGCAGATAACTCAGGTGCCATGGCTCGGGGGCCACGCCACCACGATCAATGGCATAGGGTCTGATAAAACCAAAACCGGCGGCATGTTCCTGCAACCATTCGGACAATCTGCAAAACGGCCCTGACCCGGCATACTCCTCCGGGACAAGCTGCAACCTGTAGTCGCCAGGCACAGCCGCTGCGTCCCAGACATCCATATCGGTTCCCCAGTGATGCCGGGAACACCCCGGCAGTGCGGACCAGCGCAAGATCGCCATTACCTTGTCGCAGTCACTGAGCGATTCGAGATCAATCGGGGAGCCAGTATCATCCAGCACCGGGCGCAAACCCCGAGCCTTGCTGTTCCAGATGGCCAGTTGCCGCGCGAAAGAGCGATGGCCACTGGCCACGGTAATCTGTAGGCCCTCACCCGCAGCCGCATCACACATCGCCTGAAATGGCCTGATGACGTCACCGTGCAACAACACACTGCCATCCAGTTTGCACAGGAACTGCTCATCACAGCCCATTAGCATTCGATTGTTAATACTTGCCATGTAGGTTTTACCGGGAATACAGCCTGTCGGAAAAATAACACCTTAATATGCCGAATAGTATTTTGCTATGCTTCGCCCAAAACACAGCAGGAGTGACCACCCATGCAGGAAGAAATTCAGCAAGTCGAGGCAATCTACAACAGTATTGTGCAATTTTTTGTCAACTACAGCTTCCAGTTGGTTGGCGCACTGATCGTTTTTCTGATCGGCATGTTTGTGGCATCCAAAGTGTCGGCCGCAACACTCAGACTGTGTGAGAAAAAGTCCCTCGATATCACCCTGAGCCGCTTTATCGCCAGCTTTGTCAAAATTGTCATTCTGGTGGGCGTGGCCATTATTGCCCTCGGCAAAATCGGTATCAGTGTGACACCTTTCGTGGCCGCCATTGGTGCCATTTCACTGGGGGCCGGCCTGGCCGTTCAGGGACTACTTTCCAACTATGGCGCGGGACTGAATATTATCATTACCCGCCCTTTCGTCGTGGGCGACACCATCACAGTGAAGGGGGAAACCGGACTGGTAGACGAGGTTCATCTCGCTTATACCGTCCTGAAGGATGAGGACAATGTGCGCATCACCATTCCCAACCGGCATATCGTCGGCGAGATTCTGCACAATTCTGCTGCCAACAAACTGGCAGAAACCACGGTGGGCGTCAGTTATGGCTCTGACCCGGAGACGGTGGTCAAGGTACTGCAATCAGTATTGGCAGAACAGGGCGCTGCGGAGGCCCGGGACCCTCTGATCGGCATCGACAATTTTGGTGATAGCGGGATTAACTTCATGGTGCGTTTCTGGGTGCCTACAGAACATTTTCACGAAACGCGGTTCCGGGTGAACGGGGCGATTTTTCAGGCACTCACTGACGCCAACATCAACATACCTTTCCCACAGAGAGAGGTTCGTCTGTTAGATAATGCGGGTTAATTGGCTACCTGTTAATCCGCCGATATATGCCGGGATGCTTGCTGCGGCTGCACATCCTGCTCAACGGACGGTTCACCCCAGGTCACCAGATGAGGATCAAAACCGGCTACCAGGGTCGGTTTGACCACTTCAAAATAGGGCGACAAATCAAAATCCCTCGGCACAAAAAGACTATGGTGCCGAATATGAAGAATTTCCTGATAGATTTCCTGCAAATCGGGATCAACGGCCTTTTCCAATGTTATTGTAGGCAAGATCGGGTAGCGTATTGACTGGAATGCCTGGGCAATCAGGGACGAGCAGATGGCTCGGGTGGGATCACCACTGCCCAGCGACAGCATCCGCCGCCGCCATCGATTCGGCACCGGAGGTGTCGGAATCAGATACCTCATCAGGTCCAGAATATTTTTCAGGTCGTAATGATAGCCAAGCCTGTCGGTCGCATAACCGATCAACTCGGCTATCTCGCTTTCATCCAGTTTCACCGGCCGACAGATACGCGCCTGAAGGCCAAAAAAATGACTCAGCGGAACCAGCCTGACCCCTTCGCGCACATCCACCTCCACCAGCATTCCCGTCTGTCCCTGCCAGGAACCGATATAGAGTGCGGAATGAGACCAGGTAGACTGGGTGAGATACTTGATGGCGATACTGAAACGACTCAGCCCCTCCACGAGCAATACGTCACCGGGACGAAGTGTCGCCGCCAGCAGGTCCGTACGGGTTGGCATCGTACTGCGATATCTGGGCTCGGCCAGCTTGCTTGCTAACCATTCACCTATTCGCTGGAGTATCACGTTCGCTTGATCCGATGTAACCGGGGATTATTGACTCAAGTCGAGCGAACCCGATTCGACCACAGTGACAGGCATGCGCCACCAGCCCATGCTTAACCGGGTTTCCAGTTCAAAATCCACCGATTGTCTGTTCTTTTCCATAAAGGCACCAATGATTTTCAGACCACTGATCAGGTTGGTGGAGGCTGGTACTTTGATAGCGACCTGACTGTGGGGAGGAATCGGCCGAAGCCCCCCGGCCACCCCGCTGATCAGCTTGTGTCCTTCCAAATTGAGGCTATAGGATAATCCGGAAATATTCAGTGGTGTGCTGCTGTGGTTGAGGATTCGCAAACTGATCATAAAGCGTTGCTCAAGCCCTTCTCTCCCGGCAGGCTCCACATTGCTGAGCTGAACTTCTGGCGGCGGCTGCCCCGACGACAATAGAGCGCACCCGGACAGCATGTTCAGTGCCATCAGCATTATTACCAGCGGTTTCATTACTGCCATGGCAGAACCTCGTTTTGGCGAACCCAGATTGGAATCTGCCCACATAGTACATCGGATTGCTACCGGGTGACTGCAGTCCCGACCCGGAATCCATCAATCTTTCTGGAGAGCCGGCTGGTCATCTTTGCTATAGTCAATCACTGCTTTTTAACGCGACAACCATTGACAGTTTATGACAGGCGTTCCAACAAGACAGCCGGGGATATTCATCAACCCGGCAATTGAATTTTTCAAAACAAGTCGCATCTTACAGGGGTGCCAGTTGCTGACACCATACTGGCCGACATTATCACTAGGAGAGATCACGTGTTAAGAATCGGGCTTTTTCTGGGCACCAACATTGCCATTCTGGTGCTGTTCAGCATCATTCTAAAAGTACTTGGGCTGGAGCAATACCTTGCCGCCCAAGGGGTTCAGGGGAACCTCACCGGGCTGCTGATCATGTGTGGGATATTCGGTTTTGCCGGCTCATTCATTTCACTGCTTATCTCAAAGTGGATGGCAAAGCGGTCCACCGGCGTGCAACTGATCGACCAGCCGCGGACCCCCGAGGAGCGCTGGCTGAAAGAAACGGTTGCTGACCTGGCAAAAAAAGCGGGTATCGGCATGCCGGAAGTCGGCATTTTTCCCGCACAGCAATCAAATGCCTTCGCCACAGGCTGGAACAGGAACGATGCCCTGGTCGCGGTCAGCGCCGGGCTGATGCAGCGTTTTGATCGAGAGGAAGTCCGCGCTGTGCTGGCCCATGAAATCGGCCATGTGGCTAATGGCGATATGGTAACCCTATCGCTGATACAGGGGGTTCTGAATACTTTCGTGATGTTTTTTGCCCGGATTCTCGGCTCGATTATCGACAGGGCCGTATTCAAAAACAACAGTGGCCACGGCATCGGTTACTTCATGATCGTCATGGTATTACAGGTGGTACTGGGCATTTTTGCGTCAATGATTGTGATGTGGTTTTCCCGCTGGCGGGAATTTCGCGCCGACGCCAGCGGTGCACATCTGGCCAGCCGCGGGGCAATGATTTCGGCCCTGCAGCGACTTCAGGAAGAAACCCAGGCTCACGTGCCCAACCAGATGCCGGATACCCTTACAGCTTTCGGTATTTCCAGTGGCTGGAAAGAACATGCTTCGCGCCTGTTCATGACACACCCTCCCCTCAGCGAGCGCATTGAAACACTGCGCCGGGGTGGCTGATGTCCGCAAAACCGCTCTGCCATGTGGCAGAGCTACCGAATCCGGGCAGCAGGGAACTGAATGTCGCCGGTAAAAGCTGTTTTGTGGTTAGGCGGGGACAGGAAGTATTTGTTTATCAAAACCACTGCCCCCATACAGGCGCACCCTTGAACCTGATGCCGGATCATTTTCTGGACTATGACCGGAAATACATTCAGTGCAGTACGCACGGCGCTTTATTTGAGGTGGATAGTGGTCGATGCGTTGCCGGACCCTGTGCCGGCCAATACCTGGACATGGTGCCCTACCGCATTGAGAACGGGGCACTGTACCTCAGGGCAGACAAAGCAACGGGAGACGCCGGCTAACAGTCACTGTTGAATTTCTGCATTTTGGCCCCACCTAGTCCCCTGTATAAAATTATTTCAGATCGATGGATAGTCCACAGGAGAATCTTTTGGAACAATATCGCGGTACCACTATTCTCTCCGTACGTCGCAATGGCACTGTTGTCATCGGCGGAGACGGCCAGGTCACCCTTGGCAATACGGTTATGAAAGGCAACGCGCGCAAAGTGCGCCGCCTTTACAAAGATCAGATTATTGCCGGGTTTGCAGGCGGCACAGCCGATGCCTTCACGCTTTTTGAACGATTCGAGGCCAAATTGGAACAACACAGTGGCAACCTGACCCGCGCAGCTGTGGAGTTGGCCAAAGACTGGCGCTCGGACCGCATCCTCCGGAAACTGGAAGCATTGCTGGCGGTAGCCGACAAAGAAGCCTCGCTGATCATTACCGGCAACGGTGATGTGATCCAGCCCGAAGAAGATCTGATTGCCATCGGCTCAGGTGGCCCTTTCGCCCAGTCTGCGGCACGCGCCCTGCTCGACAACACCGAGCTGAGTGCCAGAGATATCGTCGAGAAGGGACTCGCCATCGCAGGCGATATCTGTATCTATACCAATCACAACCGTACGATCGAACAACTCGATTACTGATCAACCGGGTGTTGGCAGAGCGAAGCCCTGTTACCACTTCACACTGCCCGGTTGGGCTCCATTATTTGCCGCTACAGCCCGAGGGCTTAACGGCAACCGGAAACAAGAGACCAAGACATGTCCAATATGACCCCCCGTGAAATCGTCCATGAACTCGACAGCCATATCATTGGGCAGGATGCAGCCAAGCGCGCTGTAGCCATTGCCCTGCGCAACCGCTGGCGTCGCATGCAACTCAGAGAGGAGTTGCGCAATGAAGTAACACCGAAGAACATTCTGATGATCGGCCCCACCGGGGTGGGTAAAACTGAAATTGCCCGTCGACTGGCCCGGCTGGCAGACGCGCCTTTTGTCAAGGTGGAAGCCACCAAGTTCACCGAGGTGGGCTATGTGGGCAAGGATGTGGAATCGATTATTCGCGATCTGGTGGAGACGTCGGTGAAGCAGCTGCGTGAACAGGAAATGCAGAAGGTCCAGCACCGCGCCATGGATGCCGCCGAAGAGCGTATCCTGGATGTCTTGTTGCCCCCTGCCCGGGACAAGGAACAGACGGAAACGGAGTCAGGTACCCGGCAGGTATTCCGCAAAAAACTCCGCCAGGGTGAACTGGATGACCGGGAGATCGAAATCGAAGTCAATGCGTCGCCGGTGGGCGTTGAAATCATGGCGCCGCCCGGCATGGAAGAGATGACCAACCAGCTGCAAAGCATATTTTCCAACCTGGGGAAAAACAAAACCAGTCGGCAAAAAATGACCGTGGCACAGGCCATGAAAAAGCTCACGGAGGATGAAGCGGCAAAACTGGTCAATGATGACGAACTGAAAGTTCGCGCGGTAACTGTTGCGGAACAGAACGGCATTGTTTTCATCGATGAAATTGACAAGGTGGCCAAGCGCGGCGAAACCTCCGGTACCGATATTTCCCGGGAAGGTGTGCAACGGGATTTGCTGCCGTTGATTGAGGGCTGCACCGTTTCCACCAAATACGGCATGATCAAAACCGACCATATCCTGTTTATCGCATCCGGTGCCTTCCACTTTTCCAAACCCTCGGATCTGATTCCGGAGCTGCAGGGCAGGCTGCCCATCAGGGTAGAACTTGAATCCCTCACCAGTGGTGACTTTGAACGAATTCTAACCGAGCCCAGCGCGTCTCTGACCGAGCAATACCGGGAGCTGCTGGCGACCGAAAAGCTCCGCATCCGCTTCACCGCCGATGGCGTAAAGCGTATTGCGGAAATTGCCTTTGATGTCAATGAGCGTACGGAGAATATCGGTGCCCGACGCCTGCATACCATCATGGAGCGTCTGCTGGAGGAAATGTCATTCGAAGCCTCTGACCTCGGCGAAAAAAGCGAGCCCATCGATATTGACAGTGCCTATGTCGATAAATACCTGAATGAAATTTCCCGGGATGAAGATTTGTCCCGATTCATTCTCTAGATGCCAAATAACGGGCGCCGCATAAAACCGGGAGTGTGGCCGCGATGACACCAGAAAAGATCAAACTGAATCTTGAGGAAGGCAGCCTGCTGCTGGAATATGCCGATGGCAGTCGGTTTACCCTGACCGGAGAGTATTTGCGGGTCCACTCCCCCAGCGCGGAAGTCCGCGGACACGGCAAGGGACAGGGAATACTGCAGTCGGGAAAACATGGTGTCCGTATCACCCATGTGGCCCCTTCGGGAAACTATGCCCTGCAGGTGACCTTCAGTGATGGTCACGACAGCGGTATTTTCACCTGGGACTATCTGCGCGACCTTGCCATCAACTACCAGAGTTACTGGCAGGATTATCTGTCAGCACTGGAGGCAGCCGGTGAGTTTCGCGAACCGGACCGCCAGATCGTCAAGTTGATCAGCCCTACCCGGCATTAGATGTTTCATCCCCGCCACGCTGCAAACTGGCTTGGCAAGCCGCTGTTCAGTCGATTTTATCGGTTTGCACCGCCGATATGGGACGGCCCTGCTTGAAGCGTGCCCCGCATACACTGCATTGGTATTCCGGCAGTCGGCAGGGCAACCCCGGTATTTCGGCCAACCCCCGCCGCCGACAAATACTGCAGGTCAACGCCAGCTGCCGATCAATCAACAGAATAAATAACCTCCAGATAAGGTAACCGACCACCAGTGCAATCACGGCACCCACTGCGGAAGCAAGGTACAGGGCGAGTGCAATCCCCAGTGACAATGCCAGCAGCAATGCCAACCCAAGGTATTTAAGCCTGCGGCGCTCCATGGTCGTGAGTTCACCTGGTAATTGCTGCATAAATACGAAGCTACCTGTTTTGACGAAGCGAGCACTTACAGATTTCGATGCGCCTGACGAGTTGCCCAGCCCCGCAATCCACACTAACCTGTTACCTTATTGGACAGCTGACCGGGCTACCCTCCTTGTTCGGATATTCCTATGCTCCCATCTCTTTCATCACCAATAACCTGTCGAGCAATGGCGGTATGGCTGAAAATCTTGCTCATCACTGCACTGTTGCCCTGTTCCGGGATAGCACTCGCCGAGGTTGACCGAATCGATGTCGGCAACTTTTCCGAAGGTCAGCTCGATCAGTGGAACACCAAAGTGTTTGCCGGAAAAACCGATTATGCGCTGGTTCCCAATGACGGTCGACAGGTGCTGCGGGCTGATAGTCGCGCCAGCGCCTCGGGCCTTTACCGGGAAATAGTCATTGACCTGAAACAGACGCCACTGCTGAACTGGTCCTGGAAAGTCAACGACCTGCTGACTGGCAACAATGAGCGCCACAAGGCCGGCGATGATTATCCGGCGCGGCTCTATGTGGTATTTTCCGGTGGACTGAGGTTCTGGCGCACCCGTGCGATCAATTATGTCTGGTCGAGCAATCAGCCCGCAGGCAGTGAGTGGCCCAATGCCTTTACCTCAAATGCCCGAATGATCGCCGTCCGGGGTAGTGGCGGGTTGCAGGATCAATGGGTACAGGAACAACGGGATGTACTGGCCGATTATCGACGTCTGTTCGATGAAGAACCCGGGGAGATCGCGGCCGTCGCCCTGATGACCGATACCGACAACACCGGTCTCAGTGCACGGGCCTGGTATGGCGATATCTGGTTTTCTGCTGCACCCGAAACCGGTGACTAGAAATTGACAGATTTTGCCAGGTCCTCCCGGAAATCCGGATGTGCAATGGCAATCAATCGCTCTGCCCGCTCGCGAAGACTGCGACCATGCAGGTGTGCAACACCATACTCGGTCACAATAAAATCCACCTGGGCACGCGACGTCACCACACCGGCGCCGCCCGAGAGGTGGCTGACGATGCGCGATTGACTGCCAGAGAGAGCCGTGGATGGCATCGCAATGATAGAGCGACCGCCCTCTGAAAGCTGGGAACCAGTGACAAAATCCACCTGCCCGCCAAAACCCGAATAAACCTTTCCGCCAATGGAATCCGCACAGACCTGACCGGACAAATCGATCTGAATCGCACTGTTGATCGATACCACCTGAGCATTTTTTCGAATGACTGCCGGGTTGTTGACATATTCCACATCGAGAAAAAGCACCTCGGTGTTATCAGCAACAAAATCGTAGAGGGCATCGGAACCCAGTACAAAGCTGGTGACAATTTTACCCGGCTGAATCACCTTATTGCTGTTGTCTATGACACCCGATGCCACCAGCGGCAGCACACCGCTGGAAAACATTTCAGTATGGATACCCAGATGTCGATGGTTACCGAGATGCGCCAGCACCGCATCCGGTATGGCGCCAATGCCCATTTGCAGGCAGTCACCATCGCGAATCAACTCTGCCACATGGCCACCAATCTGCAGGTGTTCGTCCTTTGGCACAGAAGGGGAAGAGGCGGGGATCTCGCTGTCGATCTCCACAACGAAGTCAATGGATTTCAATGAAATGGCTGCATCACCGTGAGTGCGGGGCATCTGCGGGTTAATCTGGGCAATCACGGTTTTTGCCACGTTACAGGCTGCCAGAGTGGCCTCTACGGAGACACCGAGCGAGCAATTGCCGTGACGGTCCGGGGGCGACACCTGAATCAGGGCGACATCAATGGGCTGGCGACCGCTGCGCAACAGTTTGGGGATTTCGGAGAGGAAGATGGGCACGTAATCCGCCTTGCCGGTATTCACCAGTTCCCGGGTACTATGGCTGACGAAATAACAGCGATTGCGCAAATGCCCTTCAAGTTGGGGCTGGCAGACCGCTTCCGCATGCTCCAGGTGAAGCTGAAGCAGTGTGACGTTTTCAAGGCTCAAAACATGTACGGCCAGCGCTTCCAGGAGCCTGTAGGGCGTTGCCGCCATGGAGTGACACCAGACCCTGTCGCCGGATTTTATCGGTGCCAATGCCTCTTCAACTGTTTTGCAAATAACGGCCATTGTTATCATTTCTCCAAGGTATACTGCTGATCAGGGTACATGATCGCCATCTTACTGGAGACAGTTGATTTATTGATGACAGGCTGACGATTTTTTATTCTGATACACCGTACCGTGCTTTGCTCACACCACCCAAATTAAATCTCCAGAATCGGGGCGATAACTCGCCCCAAAACGGGAGACTCAGTGAACCCTGATAATTATGGAAACCGAAACCTGGTACCTACGCACCTACGAAAACACATTATCTGAACTGGATTCCGCTCCCCAGGGTTTAAGCACCAGTGAAGCCGAAATCAGGGCAGCCCGCTTTGGCCCCAACAGTCTGCCGAAAGCCGAACGGCGCGGGCCGATCATGCGATTTCTTGTGCATTTTCACAATGTGTTGATTTATGTGCTGCTCGGCTCAGCAGTGATTACGTTATTACTGGGTCACCTGATCGACACGGCTGTCATCCTGGCGGTCGTAATCGTCAATGCCCTGATTGGTTTTATTCAGGAGGGAAAGGCCGAGAAAGCCATGGATGCCATCAATCGGATGTTGTCCCCGAATGCCTCGGTGTTGCGGGATGGCGGGCGACACACTATTCCTGCCGAGCAGCTGGTGCCTGGAGATATCGTATTATTGGAGCCCGGCGACAAGGTGCCAGCGGACTTACGACTTATCAAGGCCCATGGTTTGCAAATCCAGGAGGCCATTCTTACCGGCGAATCGCTACCTGTGGAGAAACAGACTGCAGCCATTCAGCAGGAGGTGCCTCTGGGTGACCGCAGTTGCATGGCATTCGGTGGAACATTGGTTACCAGTGGTCAGGGCACAGGGGTAGTTACAGCCATCGCCGGCGCCACTGAGATAGGTCTTATCAGCGGCCTGCTCTCTACGGTGGAAACACTGACGACTCCACTCGTGGCCCAGATGGCGATTTTCTCAAAGTGGCTTACCGCAATGATACTTACCGTTGCCAGTCTTATACTGGCCTTCGGCATCTTCATTCAGCAACAGGCCTTTGACGCACTCTTCATGGCAGTCGTTGGCCTGACTGTAGCCGCCATCCCGGAAGGCCTACCGGCAGTACTGACAATCACCCTGGCTATCGGTGTTCAAACCATGGCCAGGAGAAATGCCATTGTGCGTCGCCTGCCAGCAATAGAAACGATAGGCTCCGTATCGGTTATCTGTACTGATAAAACCGGCACGTTGACTCGCAACGAGATGAATATCACCACCGTAGTTATCCAGCACCGATTGCTGACAGTGGACGGTGAAGGTTATGCGCCCTCTGGATCGGTGCATATTGATGAGACCGCCATCAACCAGGAAGATCATCCGGTACTGACATCAATGGGAAGGACAGCCGCACTTTGCAATGACAGCGCCCTGCATGAGAAGGAGAAAAACTGGGATATAGAGGGAGACCCCATGGAGGCGGCATTACTGGCCTTTTCAGGAAGAACTGGAATTGACAGACATGCTGAGCAGGGTCTTTGGGCAAGGACAGATACTATTCCGTTTGACGCCAAGCATCGCTTTATGGCGACCCTCAACCACAACCATGAAGGGAAGGCGGCTATTTTTGTCAAAGGTGCTCCCGAGCAAATACTGGCTATGTGCAGTCATGAGTCCACGCAGTCGGGGGATGCCGTGCCAATTGACCAGAATCGATGGCATCAAAGCAGCACAGATCTGGCCGCGAGGGGCCTACGTGTGCTGGCCCTTGCCACCAAGGAAGTCCAACCACAGCACCTCTCACTGGACATGACGGATGTGACGGACGGGCTGACCCTGCTGGGTCTGGTGGGTCTGATGGACCCGCCCCGCGCAGGAGCCATTACCGCAGTGGCCGAGTGTCATCAGGCCGGTATTCAGGTGAAGATGATCACCGGCGATCACGCGGGCACTGCCGCCGCCATCGCCCGACAGATCGGGCTGGAAAATCCGGACAAAGTATTGACTGGCGTGGATCTAGATCAAATGACCGATGCTGATCTGGCGTCTGCTGTGGTCGATACCGATATTTTTGCCCGCACCAGCCCGGAGCACAAATTGCGACTGGTGATGGCGCTGCAGGCACAGGGCAAGGTTGTTGCCATGACCGGTGACGGGGTCAATGATGCCCCTGCTCTGAAACGGGCCAATGTCGGCATTGCCATGGGACAAAAAGGCAGTGAAGCTGCAAAAGAGGCTGCCGAGCTGGTGCTGGCAGATGACGATTTCGCTTCCATCGTGGCCGCTGTCCGGGAAGGCAGGACCGTCTACGACAACATCAAAAAGGTCATCAGCTGGACTCTGCCCACCAACGTCGGCGAGGCGATGCCTATTGTGATAGCACTGTTATTGGGAATGGCGTTACCCATCACAGCCATTCAGATTCTCTGGGTAAATCTGATCACGGCTGTCACGTTGGGTATCGCCCTGGCTTTTGAACCGACAGAAGAAAACACCATGCATCGTCCCCCTCGCCCCCAGGGCGCACCGCTACTGGGGGGCGTCTGGGTATGGCAGATTCTGCTGCTTTGCAGCCTGTTTGTATGTGGTGTATTTGGTATTTACACTTATGCAATTGAGCGTGGCTATAACGTCACCATGGCCCAGACCATGGCAATGAACACATTGGTTGTCATGGAGATATTCAGCCTCTTCTTCATTCGCAACATCTATGGCACATCATTGACCTGGCGGGCTGTGCGCGGTACAAGGGTAATATGGATCGCGGTTTTTTTGGTTACGCTGGCTCAGTTTTCGATCACTTACGTCTCAGCCCTGCAATCGATTTTCAATACCGAGCCGGTATCTGTGACAGACGGCGTACTGATTGTCGCCATTGGTATCGTTGTATTTGTCATTCTGGAAATTGAAAAACAACTTCGGCTGAAGCTGTCGAAGACAGGATTCAGGTGACTTAGACAAAAAGGCGACACGGATTACCCATAAAAGGACTATCCATGAATTGACGGATCAAGTGTGCTAAGTTGGTCTACGTGAACAATAACCAGAAATGAAAACAATGATCCGACAGGGGAAAACCATTGACCTGCCCAGTAAAGCGCAGGTCACTGTTCGAATTATCGGCATCGTCTCAGGTGCCGAGTTTCTGGTAATGGCCCTCCTGCACACCTTTCCCCCGGCAATCTCCGCCTTTCAGGAGGCCACCCTGAATGCCTTTTCGCTGGTGGTTTTATCCACTCCCATTATCTACTTCTGGGTGGTCAAACCTTTTGTCAAGGCACATAACGACACCTTACACCAGATAGAGTATATGGCCTGTCTCGACCCCCTCACCCAGCTGGCCAACCGCAGACTTATTTACCAGCACCTGGAGAAAACCCTTGCCGGCTGTTTGCGGCATAATGTTTTTGGCGCCCTGCTGGTGCTGGATCTGGACGGCTTCAAACCGGTCAATGACAAATTCGGCCATGAAGCTGGCGATGCAATACTGGTAGAGATTGCCAAACGGCTCAAGTCGATGACCCGCACTGAAGATATTGTGGGGCGGCTGGGAGGGGATGAGTTCATCGTTATTCTCAGCGACCTGGGCCAGGAGCCCAGCGCCGCCCAGAAAAAAGTGGAGCTGATTGCAAAGCGGCTGATTAGCACCATCAGTACGCCCTTATCCTTTGACCGCAAGGAACTCAAGGTCTCCACCAGTATCGGGATACGATTTCTGGACACGGCCGCAGCGACCTCACAGACAGAACACCTCATCAATGACGCCGACAGCGCCATGTACCTGGCAAAAAAAGCGGGCAAGGGTTGCGCCATATTTCACGAAGAAGAGGTCACCGAAGCGGCGGCCTGACCCTCGACAAGCGCTGTCACAGGTCTGTCACCTGTCTATCCATAATCTGTCATATTGACGCACTAAGCTGGTTCGAAAAGGAGAAACCAGCGCATGCTCAACATCGAACTCTTCATCCAGGACCGCTACCCCGGCTTTTACCAGCGCCACCCCAAACTGGTGCGCCCCGTTATCCGGGTGCTGAGGATGCTGTTCCGGGAACAGAGTTTCCAGCAGTTCGAGCAGGATTATCCCCATCTTCACGGCTTCGACTTTGTCGAACAGGTACTGGATTACTTCGATTTCCGCTACACCGTGCGCGACCACGAACGGCACCGCATTCCCACCCACGGTCGGGTCGTCATCATAGCCAACCACCCCATTGGCTCACTGGATGGCCTGGCACTACTGAAACTGGTGAGAGAAACCCGCCCGGATGTCAAGGTTGTGGCCAACGAACTGCTGTTTACCATCAAGCCGCTGCACAATCTGCTACTGCCCGTGGACAATATGGGTGGCAATACCACGCGCCAGAACCTGACCGCTATTCGCGAACACCTGGACAAGGAGGGGGCGATCATTATCTTCCCCGCCGGGGAGGTATCCCGCTTCGGCCCCCAGGGCATCCGCGATGGCGACTGGCGCAACGGTTTCCTGCGCATGGCCATCAACAGCAAGGCGCCGGTTCTGCCGGTATTCGTGGACGGCCGCAATTCGGCGCTGTTCTACAGTGTGTCACTGGTCGCCAAACCGCTTTCTACCCTGCTGCTGGTGAGAGAGATGTTCAAACAGGCCAGAAACTGCGTGGACGTTCGCATCGGCGAACCGGTCAGCTATGACTGCTACCAGCGCATCAATGTGCCATTGCGGGAAAAAAGTAAACTGTTCAAGCGCCACCTGTACCGCATCGGCCAGGACAAAAAAGGAATTTTCAATACGGTCAGCGCCATTGCCCACCCGGAAAACCGGGCACTGCTGCGGGAGGCGGTCAAACAGTGCGAATGGCTTGGCAGTACCGGGGATGGCAAACAGATCTACCTTTACCGCTACCAGCCCGATTCATTGATCATGCGGGAAGTGGGCCGGTTGCGGGAAATTGCCTTCCGGGCGGTGGGGGAAGGCACCGGCAGCCGCCGCGACATCGACGGGTACGATCACCACTATTTTCATCTGCTGCTCTGGGATGAGGAAGAACTGGAAATCGCCGGGGCCTACCGGTTCTGTGATGCTTCGGTTTGCCTGGACAATATGGGGCGGGGATACCTCTACTCCGCAGAGCTGTTTGATTATGCCCCTGGCATGAAACCCTACCTGTTACAGGGGCTGGAACTGGGGCGCAGCTTTGTGCAACCCAAATACTGGGGCCGTCGCAGTCTGGATTACCTGTGGTACGGAATCGGTGCTTTTCTGAGTAAAAACCCCCATTACCGCTATCTGTTTGGACCGGTGACGCTGAGTAACAGCTATCCCGAATGGGCCATGGAAATGTTGGTGTATTTCTACAGCCGCCACTATCCCAGCCTGCAACACCTGGCCGAACCGATGCTGCCCTATCGCATCAACCAGGATCGCCTGACAGAACTGGCCGAGAAATTCCCCGGTGTGGATCAGCGGGAAGAATTCACCCAGCTGAAGAGCGAACTGGCCCATATGAATCTCAGTGTTCCCACCCTGTTCAAACAGTACACCGAGGTCTGTGAGCTGGGCGGCGTCCAGTTTGCCGGTTTCAATATCGATCCAGCCTTTGCCAACTGTGTGGATGGACTTATTGTCGTCGATCTGGCTCGCCTCAAACCCGCCAAGCGGGAGCGTTACATCCCCTGACTACCCGGGCTTCAGGGGAATTGATTGCGATAGAAAACCTGCTGATTGACGTCTCGCCAAGGGACACCCCGGCGGTGTCAGTGTACAATGTCGACCTTTCTCAATCCGGCGTTGGGCGATGACTGACAACAAAACCACCCATTTCGGTTTCAAAACCGTTCCCGTGCAGGAAAAAGCTGGTCATGTGGCGGATGTGTTTCACTCCGTGGCCGGCAAATACGACCTGATGAACGACCTGATGTCCGGGGGCATCCATCGGCTCTGGAAACGCTATACCATTGAGTTGTCCGGGGTGCGCAGTGGCCAGCGGGTACTGGATATCGCCGGTGGCACCGGCGACCTGACCGTTAAATTTTCGCGGCTGGTAGGCCCTACCGGTGAAGTGGTACTGGCAGATATCAACGACTCCATGCTCAGGGTGGGCCGTGACAAGCTGACAGATCACGGTGCAGCGGGCAACGTCCGCTATGCACAGGCCGATGCACAGTATCTGCCATTCCCCGACAATACCTTTGACTGTATCACCATTGCCTTCGGCTTGCGCAATGTCACCGACAAAGACCTGGCCCTGCAATCCATGCTTCGGGTACTGAAACCCGGCGGCAGACTGCTGGTGCTGGAATTCTCGACCCCCACCAGTGGCCTGTTGGGCAAAGTCTACGACTTTTACTCTTTCAACCTGTTACCGAGAATCGGTCAGTTGGTCGCCCACGACGCGGACAGCTATCAGTACCTGGCAGAGTCCATTCGCATGCACCCAGACCAGGAAACCCTGAAAAAGATGATGGCGGATGCAGGCTTCGTCAACCTCGACTATCACAACATGACCGGCGGCATCGTTGCCCTTCATCGGGGTTTCAAACCCTGATGTTTGATTTCCTGAAACACAATCCACTGCAGGCACTGCACAGCTCTGCACTCATGGCTGTGGAAACGGCGATCAACAGTGGCCTGAAGTACGATTCCGCCACCCGGCAGGCCCTCGGCGAAATGAACGGCCAGGCTCTTGAAATCAACTGCACCCTTCCGCCACTGAGCTTCTACGTCATCTTCGGAGCAGACAGTGTCAGTCTGCTTTCCCATTATGAGGGAACGGCAAATACCAGCCTGCGGGGAACCGCCCTGTCACTCGCTGCACTGGCGACAAACGGTAAGGACAAAGTCTCCTTTTACGGCACGGGTGTCGAAGTAGAGGGCGACCACGATCTGCTCCGGCAGATACGCAGGATTCTCAAACACCTGGATGTGGACTGGGAGGCCGCACTGGCAAAACTGATTGGTGATGTACCCGCGCACCTGGTGGGAGAGTCCCTGCGCACTGCGGCAACATGGCAGACACAAACAGCCAAACGCGCCGCCAGTGCCGCCGCTGAGTTCGCCCAGGAGGAAATACGACTGACCCCCAGCGCCAACGAAGTGGCGCATTTCAGGACCCAGGTTCGCCAACTGAGTACAGATGTGGACCGACTGGCTGCCCGCATCAACAAACTCAGTCTCAAGCTAGCCCCCCAACCCCGGAACAGCGACTAGCCATGTCAAGAATCCGTCGGCTCAGCACGATCCTGCGCACCACCATTCGTTACCGACTGGACACCTTTCTCGATGCAGACAGACTGCCCTGGGGCGTCAGGCTACTTCTGAAGCTCAATCGGCTGCTACCCGAACCAAAACAACCGCGTGGCGAACGGTTGCGGCAGGCCATGGAAGATCTCGGGCCCATTTTCATCAAGTTCGGCCAATTGCTGTCTACCCGGCCGGATCTGATCCCATCGGATATCTGCCAACAACTGGACAAACTGCAGGACAATGTCCCGCCTTTCGACAAAGCCCATTTCGTCGCCATCGTCGAGCAGGCACTGGAGGACAGTGTCGACAATCTGTTTCTGCATTTTGACCGGGAGCCCCTAGCCTCCGCCTCCGTGGCACAGGTCCACGCAGCGACACTGCACAACGGGCGCGAAGTGGTCGTCAAGGCCATTCGGCCCGGCATCGAAAAAACCATTGGCCAGGATATCAGGCTGCTGTTCACCATGGCCCGCTGGCTCGAAAGCAATACCGTCGATGGCCGGAGAATGCGCTTGACCGAAGTGGTCAGCGACTATCAAAACACCATTCTCGATGAACTCAACCTGCAACGGGAAGGCGCCAATGCCTCCATGTTGCGGCGCAATTTTGATCGCTCTCCAATGCTCTACGTACCCGAGGTATTCTGGTCACACACCAATGAAAAAGTCCTGGTGATGGAACGCATCTACGCCATACCGGTCACGGATATCACCACCCTGCAACAGCACGAGACCAACTTCAAAGTACTTGCCGAACGTGGAGTGGAAATCTTTTTCACCCAGGTGTTCGAGCACAATTTTTTTCATGCCGATATGCATCCCGGCAATATATTTGTCGATCCAGTGGACCCGCAGCAACCAAAATACCTGGCGGTGGACTGCGCGATTATGGGCACCCTGACCGAAGCCGACCAGTATTATCTGGCCCGCAATCTACTGGCCATCTTCCGCCGCGACTATCAACAGGTGGCAGAACTCCATGTCCTGTCGGGCTGGGTTCCGGAGGGCACCAATGTGGGTGAATTTGCCGCCGCCATACGCACTGTCTGCGAGCCCATTTTTGAGCGCCCTTTGCGCGAAATCTCCTTTGGACTGCTGTTGGTCAACCTGTTTCGCACCGCCCGGCGCTTCGATATGGAAGTACAGCCATCGCTGGTTTTGCTGCAGAAGACCCTCCTCAATATCGAGGGACTCGGCCGTCAACTGTATCCAGACCTGGATCTGTGGGCCACGGCTCACCCCTTCCTGGAGCGCTGGCTGAAAGAACGCTTCAAGCCAAACGCCCTGATGGAACAGCTCAAGCGCCACGGCCCGGAATGGCTGGAGCAGTTTCCCCAGTTACCCCAGCTGGTTTTTCAGACCCTGGAACGACTACAGGCGAAAGAAGTCGGCCTGAAGGAAATTCCTGCCAGTGTCCCGGTCAGAACGGGACAGCGCCGGCGAACCCTGCTCGGCGCGGCACTGATCGGTATTGGTCTGGGCAGTGCTTTCCCTGAATGGACGGATACAATCCAGCAAATGTCCGTCGGCAGCCTGGCTCTGGTGGGAATCGGTGTGCTGTTATTGATAGTGCGCTGACGTTCGCCCTGAAAAATCCGTATTGCCGATCCAACCACAACTGTCATAATGGCCGCCATGACTGACTTTCTCGATCAAATCACCTGGAATGAAGATGGCCTGCTGCCCGCTGTTGCACAGGACGCCGCGTCAGGTCGTATTCTGATGGTGGCCTGGATGAACAGGGAGGCGCTAACGCTCACCGCCTCGGAAGGTCGCGCCGTGTACTGGTCCCGCTCCCGCCGCAAACTGTGGCGCAAGGGTGAGGAATCCGGTCATATTCAGCGAGTCGGGGAAATTCGTCTGGACTGCGACGGCGATGTTATCGTGTTACAGGTTGAACAGCTCGGCGGGATCGCCTGCCATACGGGGCGAACATCCTGTTTTTATCGTGTCCTGAAAGACGGACAGTGGCACACGGTGGACCCTGTTATCAAAGATCCCAGAGACATTTATTCATGAACAGTTGCCGTGATGATATATTGACCCGATTAAGCCAGATACTGGAAGATCGCAAAGGCTACTCGCATCAGGAGTCTTATGTGGCCAGCCTGCACCACAAGGGTTTGAATAAAATCCTGGAAAAGATAGGCGAAGAGTGTACTGAAACGATTCTGGCCGCCAAGGATGCAGCGGCCAGCAATGACAACAGCAAAGTGATTTATGAAACCGCAGATCTCTGGTTTCACACACTGGTGATGCTGTCCCATCTCGGTGAGGGCCCTGAACAGGTTCTCAGAGAACTGGAACGACGCTTCAATCTGTCGGGCCTCGAAGAGAAAGCGCAACGCAATTCAACCTGATTGATAAGAGAGAGAGTTATGGGCTTTGGCTGGCAGGAACTGTTAATTATTCTGATTATCGTGGCGCTGATTTTTGGCACCAAAAAACTTCGTGGTATCGGCACCGACATCGGCGGTGCCGTCAAAGGATTCAAGGAATCCATGTCCGGCGATTCGGACAAGGAACCGGAACACCTCGACGACAGTAAATCGGCCAATACCCAGATGAATACCGATGACAGTGCCGCGTCGACCGGCGAAAAGAAAACCACAGACCAGTAGGCGTGACAGCGACCTTGCAGATACTGCCGTATGTTTGATATTGGCTTTGCCGAATTATTAGTTATCGCCGTTGTGGCCCTAGTAGTCATGGGACCGGAGCGCCTGCCCCAGACCCTGCGCACCATGGGCCTCTGGATTGGCAGGATCCGCCAGACATTTTCCTCCGTCCGCCAGGAACTCGAAAACGAAGTCGGCATGGATGACATTCGTCGGCAGTTGCACAACGAGAAACTGATGCGCGATCTGAAAAACGCCAAAGCGGAGCTCGAGGACCTGCCCGGCCCACAGGACAAAAAACCTGACACTGATGAACGGTCAGCCGAGACAGCTGACACGCATGACGAAACCAAACCATGAGTGAAGAAAAACTGCTGAGCCAACCCTTCATTGGCCATATCATTGAATTGCGCAATCGCCTGTTGCGCTCTGTGATTGTAGTGCTGTTGATCTTTCTGGGGCTATTTTCCTTCAGTAACGACCTCTACCTGTACATTTCGGAACCCCTCAGGCTGCATCTACCCAACACCTCGTCGATGATTGCCACCGATGTCGCGTCACCGTTTCTCACCCCCTTTAAATTGACGCTGGTGCTGTCAATCTTTGCCGCTATGCCCTTTATTCTCTATCAGGTATGGGCCTTCGTTGCCCCCGGGCTCTACCAGCGTGAAAAGAAAATTGTGCTGCCCCTGTTTTTTTCCAGCGTTCTGCTGTTCTACGGTGGAATGGCTTTCGCTTACTACGTGGTATTCCCACTGGTCTTTATGTTCTTCACCAGTGTCGGCCCGGAAGGCGTGGCCGTCATGACGGATATTCGCAGCTATCTGGATTTCGTCCTGAAATTGTTTTTTGCGTTTGGCATCAGTTTTCAAATTCCAATCGGCGTGGTAATCCTGACCTGGATGGGTATTATCGAACCGGACCAGCTGGCTAATAAACGCCCCTATGTGTTTGTTATCTGTTTTGTGTTCGGTATGCTGCTCACTCCCCCGGACATTCTGTCCCAAACCCTGCTTGCAGTACCCATGTGGCTATTGTTTGAAGTGGGCATTCTGTTTGGCCGGTGTATCAAACCCCGCTCGACTACCGCTAACGACAATCAGGCCTGACCCGCTTTATCATCTATGGCGAGTGCACCATTAACGCCACCTCTGTGGCAAAAACAGTGCACGCTTTCTGCTCCGGTCTGTCTTTAGACCTCTCACGATAATAAGAAAAACCCCTGTTTTTCAATGTATTAAACGTATTTTTCAGGTTGGCATCTATTATGCATCGACATAGATAGCCGCCCCAGAATCTCTCTCTTACCGGGTAGTGGCAACACATTAAGTTCCAGGTAAAGAAGCCTGCCGAGTCACTTGTGCCAACAGTGGTTCGACAGGCTTTTTTATTGAACGGGCAAAAAATGGTCGCTACAGCATCGAGCACTATTGGTTATTGCGAAGCCTCTGATACCAGCACCCGGGCGCTGGTAGAGGCGTCCCACAATGACATCGGCATTATTGTCATAGGCGCCGGTCCCGTCGGCATGCGCTTTACCCACGATCTTCTCGCCAGAAAACCCCAACTGGCTGTTCACCTGTTCGGTGACGAAGCCTGCAAGCCCTACAACCGCATTCAGCTCTCCGCGCTATTGGCCGGCGAGATTAACCGGGATGATATCGATCTGCCGCTGCCCGCGCTCGGCAATCACCCCAATTTTCAGTTTACCAGCGCTGCCATCGTGGAAATTGACCGCGAACGGAAAACTGTTACCGATGCCAGCGGCACCCGCTTCCACTATCACAAGTTGGTGCTGGCCACCGGTGCCCGCGCTCATATTCCCAACATTCCAGGTATCGAGCGCCAGGGCGTATTCAGTTTTCGCAGTCTCAAGGACACAGAAAGTCTCTATGTGCGAATCCTTCGCTCTCGTCATATTGTCGTGGTGGGCGGCGGTCTGTTGGGACTGGAGGCCGCCAAGGGGCTGCTCAAATTCAATACCAGAGTCACCGTGGTTCAGCAGAGTTCGCGCCTGATGAACCGGCAGTTGGATGAACCGGCAGCAGCGCTTCTCGAAGCCGAAGTCCGCGCCCTGGGTATCGAGGTTATCACTCATTCAGGCGTTCGCTCTGTGGAGGGTTTTGAGCATGTCACCGGGGTCATCACCCGGGACGGCGAGACGATTCACTGCGATACCGTGTTGTTCTGTACCGGTATCACGCCGAACCTGGAACTGGCTCGAAAAGCCCGTATCCCGGTGGGCACGGGCATTCTGGTCAATGACCAGATGAGGACATCGGATCCCGATATTTTTGCTATCGGTGAGTGCTGCGAACACCTGGGCATCACCTATGGGCTGGTCAACCCCGGTTACGAACAGGCGGCAGTAACCGCGGAAATCATTGCCAGCGAACCACAGGAAAACCTGCCGCGCTATCTGGGTTCCATGGCTATCAGCCACCTCAAGGTGGTCGGCACCGATGTCTGCAGTCTCGGGGAAATCAGTGATTTACCCAGCAGACCCTTCCAGAGAGAACTTCAATATTTTGACAAGTCCAGCGGGGCCTATCGAAAGCTGGTGCTGCTCCGGGGCAAGATCATCGGTGCGGTGGCTATTGGCAACTGGCCAGAGTCCCGACGCGTCCAGGAGGCCTATCAGAATGCACGCAAAATCCGGTTCTGGCACCTGCTGCGGTTTTATCTGACCGGCACATTATGGGGCAAGGGCGGTGACGATATTGGCAATTGGCCCAGTGGCACGATCATTTGCCAGTGCAACAATATCAGTTACGGCGTACTGTCCAGCGCCATCGCCAACAATTGCAGCACACTGCCTGAACTCCAGGACCGCACCCGGGCCGGCACCGTCTGCGGTTCTTGCAAACCTTTGCTGCAACAGCTTTTGGGTGTTGTCGGCATGGAGAGGGAATCCGGGGCCACCACCCTCACCGCGGGGGCACTGCTGGCCACCGCACTGGTGGCGCTGATCGCCTTCTGGCCGGAAGCAAAAGTAGCCGACAGCGTTCAACAACAGGGCTGGTTCGAGGGCATCTGGAACGACAAATTCTGGAAACAGGTCACGGGCTTTACTTTGCTGGGGCTGACCGCTATCGGATTGCTGATGTCACTGCGCAAACGCCTGTCCTGGCGCTGGATGGGCAAGTTCTCCGGATGGCGTCTGGTCCATGCCTCGCTGGGGGTGTTGTGCTGTATCACACTGGTACTGCACAGCGGTTTTCATCTGGGATCAAATCTCAATCAGTTGCTGATCGTTAATTTTCTGGCAGTACTCCTGATGGGCGCCTTTACCAGTGGTGCCATTGGCCTTGGCCACAAACTGCGGACAGGGGCCGCGCAGGGCACAAGAAAGTCTATGCAATGGCTGCACATCATTGTGTCGTGGCCCCTGCCCGTGCTTTTGGCTTTCCATATCCTCACCGTGTATTACTACTGATGCAGAGGCCGGTGCATTGAGAAAATTCATCTGGGCCACATGGATTCTTGTCACGCTGGCGATAGCAGGCTACTACGGCTATATCCTGCTTAAAGCCGACAATAAACAGGCACTACTGATCGGCGAGACCAGCCATGGGCACTTCCAGATCGAACTGGCCTGCAGCAGCTGCCATACAGAGGCCTTTGGTGGCCCCGAGCTGATCCAGGAAGCCTGTGCCGGCTGCCATGGTGCGGAACTGGCAGAGGCCAACGATACGCACCCCAAAAAGAAGTTTACCGACCCGCGCAATGCAGACCGGCTCAGTGTGGTGGATGCCCGCTACTGTGTCAGCTGTCACACCGAACACCACAGAGAAATCACAGCTCCGATGGGGGTAACCCTGCCAGAGGATTATTGTTTTCACTGTCATACCGACGTCGGCGACGACCGGGAGAGCCATCGGGATCTGGCCTTTGATAGCTGTGCCAGCGCAGGCTGCCACAACTATCACGACAACCGGGCACTCTTTGAAGACTTTCTCGTTCACAACCACTCGGGGCCATGGCTGAAAGAAATGGCTCGCCTCACCAACCCCAACGGCGCCGCCATGCTCGCCAGCAAGCACGTACCCGAGCAACAGCCGACATTCCCCGAGCAGAAAAAGGCACACCCGGATATCCATCAAGCATGGTCTGGCAGCAGCCATGCCGATGCCGGCGTGGACTGCGGTGGCTGTCACAGTGATGCCAGCTCCAATGAATGGCTCGAAAAACCCGGCATTGCACAATGCCAGACCTGCCATATTCACGAAGCCGAAAGCTATAAATCGGGCAAACACGGGATGCGACTGGCCCAGTCCCTGCCCGCTATCCGCCCTGCCGATTCCACAATGTCCTTCAAGGAGACGGCATTGTCTCTGCAGCAGGGTTGCAACAGCTGCCACAGTGCACACCGGACAGACACCCTGTTTGCCGCCAGCGAAGCCTGCCTGACCTGCCATAACGATGACCACTCGCGGGGATTTGACAGCTCGCCCCACGGACAGCTGTTAACCCAGGCCATCGCCGGTGCCATTCCGGTGGAACAGGCCGTCAGCTGTGCCACCTGTCATATGCCGAGAGCGGAGAACATCGTCGATGGGGAAACAGTGGTACAGGTCAATCACAACCAGAACCACAACCTGCGCCCCAATGAAAAGATGATCCGGCCGGTTTGCATGCAGTGCCACAATCTCGGCTTTTCCATTGACGCCCTGGCTGACCCGGCGCTGATCAGGAACAACTTCAACGGCAAACCAGCCACCCATATCCCGTCCATCGACTGGTCACTCAAACGGGTGGCTGACTGATGCAATTCACGGCTGTAACCACCACAACCCACCCCCCATGTCATTACTCTGAAACCACGAGGAATTCACCATGAAACACGTCAAAAAAATAGCCATCATGACTACACTGCTCGCCAGTAGCCTTGTTATTACCGCCTGCAATGAAACACCACCAGCAAAGGCCGGCATACCGCCGAAACTCTATACTGACTCACTGTTTGCGGTCATGAATGCCGACAGGGCCAACTACACCAAATTGATCATTCAGCGCCTGGGACCCAATGGCGCGGGTGCCATCAAGCCAGATGAACACTGGAAGGAAATAGAAAACGGGGCATTACTGCCGGCACAGATGTTCCGGGCAGGCTCAGAGGCCGTCGCGGAAGTGACCGATGAATTCACCTACTCACTGCAATCCCTGTGGCCTATCAACAAGCAGAATGCACCCAAGACCCCCCTTGAAGAAGAGGGCCTGCAATACACCGTGGACAATCCCGGTGAAAACTTCTACGGCGAGGAAAAGCTGGGTGACGTGACCTACTTTACGGCGGTATATCCCGATGTTGCCGTCTCCCCCGCCTGCACAACCTGCCATAACGATCACAAGGACTCCCCCAGAACCGACTTCGATATCGGCGACGTGATGGGGGGGGTGGTTATTCGCGTCCCCCTTTAACTGATCGGAATTTCTGAGTCTGGTGGTCCTATGTTTAACAAAAAATGTGTGATCGCTGCTGTTCTTTGTCTCGGCTTGTCGGCCTGCTCCGACAAGCCGGACTCATCCGTCGACGGCAGTACACCTGACAGGCAGGCACCACCTTCGGCCCACCCCGGTGAACCACTGGTAAAAGCCAACTGTCGCGTCTGCCACGCATCGGGCATCAACGGCGCGCCCATTATCGGCAACGACAGAATGTGGGCACCCAGAATCAGACAGGGAGAGGAAACCCTTGTTAAACATGCTACCGAAGGTTACGGGCTGATGCCCGCCCGCGGTGGTTCAACATTAACCGATGAACAAATGGCACAGGCGGTCAGCTATATGCTTTCGCAGCTGGCCACCCAACCACAATAGAGGATATATCCATGACACCCGAGCAAATACATGCCTGCAAAACCTCCTGGGCCAAGGTGGAACCGATTGCCGATACCGCAGCCTCGCTGTTCTACAACAACCTGTTTGCCGCTGATCCGACCCTGAAACCCCTGTTCAAGGGAAATATGAGGGAGCAGGGCAAAAAGCTGATGGAAATGATCGGTGCTGCGGTGCGCATGCTGGATCGACTCGACGAACTGGTGCCCGTAGTGGAAGCCATGGGCAAGCGTCATCTCGCCTACGGAGTTGAGGACGCCCATTACGATACCGTCGGCAGTGCGCTGATAGAAACCCTGCAAACCGGCCTTGGCGACGGCTTTACCGAGGACGTAAAGGAAGCATGGATAGTCGCTTACGGCATCCTCGCATCCACCATGATTGCGGCGGCTCACAAGGAGGTCTCCGCCTGAGCTCCCGGACGGATCAGGCGGCATGGTGGCCGAATGCTCAATAATCCCCAGGTTTAAACAACACCCGCCAACTGATCCGTCAGCGCCATCCAGAGAGCGTCCATGCCGCGCTGGAGATCCCGTAGTTTGAGGCGATCCTCGGCGCTGTGATGGCTTTCAACAACACCCAGCCGTATCAGATCCATGGCAGGGTGCCCCCAGGCGGCATATTCCCAATCCAGTATCACCGGGCCACGATCCGTATCGATGATATTTTCCGGTATCAGGTCATGGTGACAGATGACCGGTTGCCAGGAACCCGCATCAATAGCTGCGGCATGCTCTTCGATTGCATCTGCCGCCGCGGGGCGAACGGCCAGCTGGGCAAGGTAGTGTCGACAATGATTCAAATAACTGAAACGGCTGGCTGTAGCCGGTTTGGGAAACGCCTGGATTTTTTCGAGCAGGGGTACCAGTTGCCGGTTTAGCCGATGATCGTTATCAACCGTCCCCGCATCCCATACTCGTCCGTCGACAAATTCCGTCACCAGCACCTCGCCGGTCACATAAAGCAGCTTGGGTACATAACCGGTGGACTGCAACAGGCGAAGCAGTGTCTCTTCCCTTTCGCGGTCAATCCCCAACACTTTGCTGTGCGGCGTATTGACTCTCACCACGGCCCGCCTGGAACCACTTTCCACCAGAAAAGACAGGTTGGTCATACCGCCGGACATGGGTTTTACCAGACGCGGTTTACCTGGCAGACAGACTTCCCAGCGCCGCCATTCAGATAACGTCTGGTGCAGCAAACTCTTGCCGTCGCTCAGTGATTGGCTGTTCAAGGTAATGTTTTCTCCAGCGGATAAAACCGAGTACGACCAGCACCAGATAAACAGCAAACAGGCCGGCCGTGAGGTAGAGCTCACGATCCAGATAAAGGTAAATCGATGCACCGTCGACGACAATCCAGTAGAGCCAGTTTTCCAGAATCTTGCGGGCCACCATCACCGTGGTCAGCACCCCACCCCAGGTAGTGAAGGAGTCCAGATAGGGCAAGTGGGCATCGGTGTGTTGGGACAGCAGGTGGCCGGACACGGCGGAGGCCAGCACAACAGCGAGCAACGCATACAAGTGTTGCGTTAGCCCCCATCGGGATATTTTGACGCCGCGATGTCCGACACCACCGCGACGCCACTGATACCACCCATATACCGCCATCACCAGATAATAGACGTGCAGCAACGAGCCCATGTAGAGGCTGACACCGCCGAACACCCAGATATAAATAGCCGTGCCAAAAAAAGCACAAAACCAGCACAGGCTGTTCTCTCGCATCGCCAGCACGAGATAGGCCAATGAAAAAACCACCGCCAGTGCTTCCAGGCTCAACCAGTCCGACATTCAGAGTGCCTCGTATCCGGGAATCACCTTGAGCACATACACCGCCATGCCGAATTCCTCACGGCAGGCGGCGATGGTGTCCTGTACCGCCTGCATGGCCGCCTGGTATTCACCCTGCACCACCGTACTGGTGGGAAAGGTCTGTACCTCAAGCCCCGGATAGTGGTTAATCTTCTCGATAAACCCTTTGATCGGCGGAATAAAGTCCTCCCGGTTGGGATACATACTGACATCAATGGTCACCTGCATACGGCAAATCTCCCTGGGGCAATGCCCTTAAAAACGGTATTTGGCGGTGGCGCCAACGATGCGTGGCTCACCATATTGATAGTAGGGTTCAGTCTGATAAAAATTGCGGGGGTCATTGCCGAAGCCACCAAAGCCGCGAACGATCACATCCCGATCTGTGAGATTACGTCCCCACAGTATGAAATCCCACTGCTGTACCCGGTACTCAAGCCGGGCATTGAACAGCTCGTAGCGGTTTGACCTGGCATTGTGCCGCGGGGACAAATAGAACTGCTGCTTGCCTTCCATTTCCAGTGCTGCCGACATCCGCCCGGTTAAGGCCACTTCGACCCCCAGGGAAAACTGATAGGAAGGCGCATGGGCCTGTTCCCGGCCATCGAGATCGACCGCCACATTGTTTTCCGGATCGGCATCCACATGACTGAAGCTTTCAAAATCCTGGTAGGTTGCACGGAGCAGGCCGAGACTGCCGTAGACCTGAACATCGTCCACCACCAGCCAGTCAAACATCAGCTCAAGGCCGTAATTGCGACCTTTGGACGCATTATCAAACGTGTCAATAAAACTGCAGGGGCACAGATCACCGGTAATCGGCTTGACCAGTGACTGCTTGACCTGCATATCCCGGCGCATTTGATAAAACAGTGCCAGTTGAACCTGCAGGGTGCGATCCAGCCAGTCACCCTTGATGCCGGTTTCAATATTCCACATATATTCGGTATCAAAATCCCGCGCACCGGGGTCCAGTTCAGGGTTGCTGTTGACCCCACCGGCCTTGTAACCCCGGGAGACCAGACCATAAAGCAGGGTTTCCGGCGTCAGACTGTATTCCAGAGCCAGACGGCCACCCCAGAGTCTTTCACTGGTATTGTGACTAACCCCCTCGCTGTCCAGATAATCGGCACGGCGAAACTCGATTCGCGCCCCGCTGACCAGCTTTAAACGGTCGCTGAGCCGGGTGTCCAACTGACCGTAGACAGCCCGGTTGCGGGTGTCAAAATCACTGTTGAAATCACCGTCGGCATAGGTGTATTCGCGCAGCAGCGACTCATTCTGCCTGCGGTAATAAATGCCCAGCACCCAGTCGCTGGCACCATTGAAAAGACGTCCCGCTTCACTGGAAACCAGCTTGAGGTCCATGCTGCCGTTATAGCGGCTGCGCTGGTAGCGATCAAAAGAGGAATAGGCCCAACCCTCGCAGGGCAGACCATCACAGATAGCCGCAAAGCTCCAGTCCTCATCATAGCTGTATTCAAGGTTGCTATCGGCATAACTGACCAGTCCGACCACCTCAAACTGCTCGGAGGCCTGCCAGATACTCTCAACCGCAAAGGCCGTGGACTCCTGGCGGTCGTTACCCGGCTGATCGGAGAGCGTCTTGCGGGTGTTATCCAGCGAAAAGGCATCATAACCGTTGTCCGCATCCACGTAGAAACCGGTAAAGTTCAGCTGCAACCGGTCGCTGACTCGCCAGTGCAGCTTGCCCCGGGCGGTGAGCTCATCAATGTTGCTGGTATCCTTGCGATTGAGAAATTCGTTATCGATATAGCCGTCACTGCGGTGACCCTGCACGGCCAGACGGTAGCCCAGATTATCGGCAATCGGTCCACTCAATACTGCGCTGGTGGTGCGGGTTTCGTATTCGGCAATAGAGGTTTCAATGTGGCCTTCAAATACGTCGGAGGGATTATTTGATTTCATGTTGATCAACCCCGCCAGCGCGTTGGCACCGTAGAGGGTGCCCTGGGGACCACGCAACACTTCAACCTGACGCAAATCGAGGGTTGTTGCCGCACCGCCGATACCACTGAAATCAATCCCGTCAATCAGCAGCCCTACTGAAGGATTCAGCGGCTCGATAAACTGACTGCGCTCGCCGATACCACGGATCTGGATAAACTTGCCCCGCGATGCGCCGCTGGAAAAATTCACATTCGGAACCAGATTCAGGAGCTGATCCAGGTGACGGGCCTGACGGCGTTCAATCTGCTGACTGTCGAGGATGCTGATACTGTTGCCGGTATCCAGCACGGATACATCGCGAAACTGGGCAGTCACCACCACTTCCTGAATGGTTTCAGCGGATAACGTCTCTATGGTGGTCTCGGTCCCGGCTACTGTGCCCTCAGGACCCTCGGGTTCTGTAGCAAGCACAACGCCGGAAAGCAGGCAGGCAAATGCCAGTAATGGCATTTTTCGAAACAGGTCTATCATGATGAGCCTCATTAACATTGTTAAAGAGACCCGGATATGGGAGGAGTGAACGGTAACTTTTGCGTCCTATCCCTACGCCGGTACTATCCGGATCAGGTTCAAAGGGTTCATCCGAGGATGTCTCAGGCTTGCGCCGCCCCTTAGGAAAATTCATCTGCTTTGTGCAGGTGAAATTGCGATTTTACGCGAATCAATTACCAACTCAATGGCTTTACTTAAATAATTTTGGAGTAACGAATTTCCGACCCGGATTTGTTGATATAGGCGTCGAAGGTCATGCAGACGCGGCGAATCAACAGTCGCCCCGCCGGGGTTACCCGGAGGCCCTCCGGGCTGAGGACCACCAGGCCATCGTCTATCATCGGCCGCAGCTGGTGCAACTCCTCCGCAAAGTAGTCGGCGAACACGACGTCAAATTGTTGCTCGATGTCGGCAAAATGCAACTCAAAGTGGCAGATCAATTGCCTGATCACCGCCTGGCGCAACAGGTCGTCGGGGCTCAGCTCAAAGCCCCGCGCCACCGGCAGATGGCCGCTGTCGATGGCTGCCTGGTAATCCTCGATCTGCTTGTGGTTCTGGGCGAACACATTGTCAATGGCGCTGATGGCAGACACACCAAAGGCCACCAGATCAGAGCCGCCGTGGGTGGAGTAACCCTGGAAATTGCGCTGCAACACACCATTGCGCTGGGCCACCGCCAGCTCGTCGTCCGGGCGGGCAAAGTGATCCATACCGATATAGACATAACCGGCTTTCAGCAGCATCCGGGTGATACTTTCCATCATCAACAGCTTTTCAGCCGCACTGGGCAGCGCGCTTTCGTCGATCTGTTTCTGCACCTTGAACAGATGGGGTAAATGGGCGTAATTGAACACCGAGAGACGATCTGGCCCGAGTTCAATGATACTGTCCAGAGTGCGTTCAAAAGTGTCCCAGCTCTGATAGGGCAAACCGTAGATCAGGTCCATGCTGATGGAATGGAAACCGTCGGCGCGGCCCGCCTCCACTAACACACGCACTTCCTCCACAGAATTGAAGCGGTTGACCGCCTGCTGCACCGTGGGATCGAAATCCTGAATCCCCATACTGAGGCGGTTAAAGCCCAGCTCCCGCAGACAGCTGATCGTGCTGACGGCCATATCCCCCGGATGAATCTCGATCGAATACTCGCCACTGTCATCATCCAGCAGATTGAAATGTTTGCGAGTGGCGGCCATCAACAGGCGTTTTTCATCATCACTGATGTAAGTGGGTGTACCGCCACCCCAGTGCAGCTGATGGACTGGCCGGGAACGATCAAACAGTGCACCCTGACAAGCCACCTCGGTGATCAGCCTTTCCAGATACGGCAAGGCGCGCTTGCGATTGGCCGTGATGATCTTGTTACACGCACAGTAGTAACAGACCGTACTGCAGAATGGGATATGAAAATACAGAGACAGAGGGCGACCCGCCGCATTGCTGCGCTCAATCGCCTGACACAGCGCTGCCTCACCAAAGCCTTCGTGGAATTGTGGCGCCGTGGGGTAGGACGTGTAACGGGGGCCAGACAGGTCGTAGCGCTCGATCAGCTGACGATCCCAGATAGCCGTATTTTCAGAACTCACGGTGTTGAAAAACCTGTTGAGGAAAAGACAGATCCTAGCAGCGGTTTGCCTACGGCTTGTTGATGTCGATCAACCCACTCGACAACCCACAATCCCTGCCATCAAGATGGTCATCCCATACCCGTTTTGGGTGACTCTCTGGTAAAGTAACGCCCCCCCATGAGTCTGTTTCCTCCATGCTGGCACGTCGTGAAAAAATCTTTTTTGGTATCCTGGCCATTACAGTGCTTGGGGCATTGACCCTGTCACTGCTGCTCGGCTGGTATATCTGGCGTGAATCCGTTGGCACAGAGGAGCAGCGTCTGCAACAATTGTCACAACGGCTCGGTGAGGAAACGGAACACGCCATTATTGACGCCCGCAATCTACTTGAAACCCTCAATGAACAAGCCACTGATCCCTGTAACACCGCCCACCTGGCTATGATGCAGGATGTCGCCGTCGCGCGCCCCTACATCCGGGCAATTGGCTACTGGCGTGCCGCCAAACGGCTCTGTGGTGCCGGGTTTATTCAGGGCATCTCTTTCACACCACCCAAAGCCAGCCGTATTTACAACTCGGGCGTTATTGCCTGGTGGCCCAGCGAGGCGACAGAGGTGGGCGGCGTACAGCTGTTTCTGATGCGATTTGGGCACCATGATGTGGTGATCGACCCACGGCTGTTACTGAATGTGGACCTTCTGAAGGGCCAGATGGCCGGCCTGTGGGTAGAAAGACTGCCCATGATCACGACGCCCGCCAATGCCATTTTTCCACCACTGGAAAGCCTCAAACAGGGAATGACTGTCAATCAGTCGACAGAACAGATGATTTCCCGGTTTTCCCTGGGCACCCTGCTTCCCATCGATATTGTCGCCATTCAGCCAATGAGTGAGTTCTGGAAACGCTATCTACCCACCCTGATCACCGCCGGAATATTAGCCCTGCTACTGATCCCCCTTTGGGTATTCGCCGTGGTGCGTTACTCCCGCCAGCACCTCAGCCTGGCCGCCGAATTGCGTGATGCAATTACCAGAAATAAACTGAGAGTCAACTATCAACCTATCGTGGACATGTCCACTGGACGCTGCCTCGGCGCGGAATCGCTGGCACGCTGGACTCGTGACAACGGTGAAGTTGTCGGCCCGGACATTTTCATTCCGATCGCCGAGGAGGCCGAGTTGGCCACCGACTTGGCTCGGGCGATGCTGCAAGGTATCCTTCACGAGCTGGGCGATCTTCTAAAACAATGCCCGGATCTCAGTATTAACCTCAACCTTTCCGCACAGGACTTCCAGTCAGACCGGCTGTTTGTCCACCTTGAAACCGAGCTGAAAAGCGCCGGGCTGGCTACTTCAGCCATCAAGCTGGAAATCACCGAGCGGGCATTGGTGGACAGCGACACGGCGCGGCAGCAGATCCGTACCCTCCGCCAACGGGGGCATCTGGTAGCGATTGATGATTTCGGGACCGGTTACTCCAGCCTTTCCTATCTGGAAAGTTTTGAGCTGGATGCCCTGAAAATCGACAAGTCCTTTGTCGATGCCATTGAAAACCAGGCGGTAACCAGTAGCGTCATTGTCCATGTGATCGAGATGGCAAAATCATTGAAGCTGGATATTATTGCCGAGGGCGTCGAGTGCGATCATCAGGTGGACTGGCTATTGAGTCAGGGTGTCAGACTGGGGCAGGGCTACCTGTTCAGTCGTCCTTTAACCGCCCGTCAGTTTATTAACTTTCATCAAAAATATAGCTGACCAGCCAGCTCAGCGCAGATAAACTATCCCGCCCCGGAGGGAATGACCAGCCGGCCTCAACCCTTCCCGGGGCATTCCTGTATCAACCACCGGAGAATTGACTACTTGAAAAAAACATCTTGCCCAAAGACATCGTTGAGCTGGCTATTCGTCGCGATCATTGCATTGGCAGGCGGTGGCTGTAGTCTTTGGAATCCCCTGACTGAACAGTCAGAGCCGGCCAGAATCACCAGCCTTTCGGATAGCACAAAAAACAGCCCGGCAAAACGTAAGGCAACGTTAAGTAACAGTGGCAAAATCAACCCCCTGCCCCCGGAACAAGTGGGTTATTACATGGATGTCCAGTATGCCAACCTCCAGCAGAAGCTGAGGAATCAGCGTATTGACCTCAGCCTACAGAACAGCAAAATCACCATGGTTATCCCCGGGGCAACCATCTTTGATGTCAACAGCACAGCCATCAACAAGGGGGCTCAATCGGCCCTGACAGCCATTACCGGGGTCTTGGCAGAGTATGACAACACAATGATTACTGTGGCCGGTCACACCGACAACCGGGGAGAGACTGACTACAATCAGGAACTCTCCGAACAGCGTGCCCTCGCCATTGGGGAATATCTTTCCCAACGCGGCATCACACCCACCAGGTTGGTGATTCAATGCTTCGGTCAGAACCGTCCAATCGCCGACAACAGTATTCCCTCGGGCCGCGCTGAAAACCGCCGTGTCGAGCTGATCATAGAGCCCATCGTTGCCCGACAATCATCGTCGTAACCTGAACTGAATATTCTCGGCCAACACCTGCAAACGCGGCCTTGGAACCGAGAGTATAGACCAAGGTGTCACTGGCAATAGCCCATGCTGGCCAGTATAATTCCGCCACTCTGGAAACCCGCCGGGTGGACCTGTGCATTTCCGCTTCCCTAACCTCAAGAGAGAAGAAGACGAGACATGAGCTACAACAAGATTCCCGCTGGCAACGACCTGCCGCACGATATCAACGTGGTCATTGAAATCCCCGCGAACCACGACCCCATCAAATATGAAATCGACAAGGACAGCGATGCAATTTTTGTTGACCGCTTTGTCGCAACACCCATGTTTTATCCCGCCAATTACGGCTATATCCCGCAGACCCTGTCCGAAGACGGCGATCCCCTGGATGTACTGGTGGTAACACCCTACCCGGTCATGCCCGGCTCAGTAATCCGCAGCCGCGTCATCGGCGTGTTGAACATGACCGATGAGTCCGGTGTGGATGCCAAACTGCTGGCGGTACCCCATACCAAGCTCACCAAGCTGTATGACCACGTGCAGGAAATTGCCGACCTGCCGGAGCTACTGATCAAACAGATCAAACACTACTTTGAAAATTACAAGACACTCGAAGCTGGCAAGTGGGTGAAAGTTGAAGGTTGGGACAATGCAGAAGCCGCCCGTAGAGAAATTACCGCTTCGCGCGATCGCTATCTTCAAGAGCAGGGCTGAAGCCCAGGCGAACTCCAACCAGTAAAAAAACCCGGCATTTATCGCCGGGTTTTTTATGTCATGACGATACAGACTGCTCCCAATCCAGCATCTGCTGTTTCCGGGGCAGCCCCCAGCGATAGCCCCCCAGCTCGCCGTTGCTGCGGATCACCCGATGGCAGGGAACCAGCCAGGCCACCGGGTTGGCACCAATCGCGCTAGCCACGGCGCGCACTGCTTTGGGCTGGTCAATGGCGCTGGCAACCTGCTGATAGGTGGTCACACTGGCAAAGGGGATCGATAATAATGCCTGCCAGACCCGGCGCTGAAATACCGTACCCTGCGCGCTCAGTGTCAAGCTGTTCTCCTGCAGGTCGCCCCCGACAGGCCTAGAAAACAGCGTTTGCACAGTGGTCGCCGCACCCGCATCATCACGATTGAAACACCGGGATTTATCCAGCCGGGGAAAGACACGAAAGGGATCGGTTTCGCCGCGATCCTGAAACACCAGCTGCTCAATACCGGATTCCGTCCAGACCAGCCAAAGCGAGCCAAATGGTGAGGGTGAGTTGCCATAACAGGCATCGAGCCCACCCTGATAATCAACCAGACGGATTTTCATTTCTCTACCCTGTTGCTGACGGAATAATGACAAGGGAAATGTATCACGGTAATCATCTGCTGGTGGCAATTGCTTCAGACTGATATCGGCAGGATCTATTATCGACAGAATCGATACAATACAGGATGGCAAAACAGCCCGCTGGGCGGGCTGTTTTGCCGAGGCCTCAGGTATTGGCCCGATTCTCAATCAACTGGTCCACCACAGCGGGATCTGCCAGGGTTGAAGTATCTCCCAGGTTCTCCAGTTCATTGGCGGCAATTTTTCGCAAAATACGGCGCATAATTTTTCCCGACCGGGTCTTCGGCAGCCCGGGAGCCCAATGAATGACATCCGGTTTGGCAATCGCGCCAATTTCCTTCACACAAAGCGCCACCAGCTCCTTACGCAAGTCATCCGATGGCTCTGCACCGTTCATCAGCGTGACATAGGCATAAATACCCTGTCCCTTGATATCGTGCGGGTAACCGACCACCGCGGCTTCGGCCACATTGGCGTGCAATACCAGGGCACTTTCCACCTCCGCAGTCCCCATGCGATGCCCGGAAACATTCAGCACATCGTCCACCCGGCCGGTAATCCAATAGTGGCCATCGGCATCCCGACGACCGCCATCACCGGTAAAGTAATAACCTTTGTAGGGGGCAAAATAGGTTTCCCGGAAACGCTCCATATCACCGTATACACCACGAATCTGGGCAGGCCAGGATGCCTTGATAGCCAGAACGCCTTCACCGGGACCTTCGATTTCATGCCCTTCAGCATCCAACAGCACAGGCTGTACGCCAAAGAATGGGACGGTCGCACAACCGGGCTTCATCAGCGTGGCGCCAGGCAGAGGGGTCAGCATATGGGCACCGGTTTCTGTCTGCCACCAGGTATCGACAATCGGGCAACGACCATCACCAACAACCCGGTAATACCACTCCCAGGCTTCAGGGTTAATCGGTTCGCCCACCGTACCCAGCAATCGCAGGGAACCAAGGTCGGCTTTTTTGACATAATCATCACCGGCCCCCATCAGCGCACGAATGGCCGTGGGTGCAGTGTAAAAGATAGTGACGCGGTGCTTCTCGACCACCTGCCAGAAACGGGAAGCATCGGGATAAGTGGGAACGCCTTCAAATAATAGTGAAGTCCCGCCATTGCAAAGTGGGCCGTAGACAATATAGCTGTGACCGGTAATCCAGCCCACATCAGCAGTACACCAGTAGATGTCATCATCCTTGTGATCAAAGACATACTTGTGGGTCATGGCACATTGCAACAAATAACCGGCGGTGGTGTGCATCACGCCCTTTGGCATCCCGGTGGAACCGGAAGTGTAGAGGATGAAAAGTGGATCCTCTGCATCCATCAGTTCCGGTGCACAGTACTCATTCGCCTCCATCATTTCTTCGTGGTACCAGATATCGCGATTATCATCCCACTCCACCAGAGAGCGGGTTCGCTCCACCACCAGGCAGGTATGTACATTGGGGCAACCCCGCAAAGCCTGATCGGCATTGGCTTTCAATGGAATTTTCTTGCCGCCGCGCAAACCTTCATCCGCTGTGATCAGCACCTGACAATCCGAGTCGAGAATCCGGTCTTTCAGGGCATCGGGGGAAAATCCGCCGAACACCACAGAGTGAACCGCCCCGATGCGGGCACAGGCCAGCATCGCATAGGCCGCCTCGGGAATCATCGGCATGTAAATACAGACCCGATCACCCTTTTTTACACCCCGGGATTTCAGCACATTGGCCAGCTTATTGACCTGTTCACTGAGCTCGTTATAGGTGATATCGGTGCTTTCCAGCGGGTGATCTCCCTCCCAGATCAGTGCAACCTTATCGCCGCGCTCCGCCAGATGACGATCGATACAGTTGACCGTCACATTCAGTTTGCCACCGGAGAACCAGCTGGCTTCACCGGTATTGAAATCGTAATCACATACCTCATTCCAGCGTGTTTCCCAATCGAGAAACAGTTCGGCTTCCTTGGCCCAGAATTCATCCGGGTGCTCAATGGAATGGCGATACATGCGCTCGTAGGTTTCAGCATCGATATGCGCCTGGGTGGCGAAGTCGTCGGGGACGGGACGAACATTGGTTGCGGACATGAAATCCTCCCTCTCGTTATCAGTTCTATGGGGCCCAGATTAAAGGAGACGAAGCCTAGCATCTATTCGACCTTTGCATAACAGGTCACAAGGATTTTTCCTGAGCAAAGCTCCATCCGACAAGCCCGGATACATCTTAACCGGAGACTATCCGGGTCAGCGGTGCGTGCTCACGCCCAAACCGGTGAGCGACTTGCGCGAGAAACAACTCTGCCGTTGCGACAGCATCCACCAGCGCATTGTGGGCATGATAATCGGGCAGGTTGTAGCGGCGGCGACAATCCGACAACCGCAGGCCCTGCCCATGCTGCCCCGCACTGTTGCGTTGCAGTCGCTGATTTTCGAGCACCAGGGTATCCGCCACCATCGCCAGCAGCGGCACGCCGTAAAGGCGCTGGCTGGCCTCCTGTAAAAAGGCCAGATCGAGGGCCGCGTAGTGGAGTAACAGCACCCTGCCCTGCAACGCTTCCAGCAGACAATCCATGGCCTCGGACAGGGAGCTGGCACCGACCATATCCCTGTCGTGAATACCGTGGATCACGGCACTCTGGCCAACCCCGAGGGAACTGCTTACCAGAATGTGCCGGGCACCGGCCAGCGTGACTCTCATGTTATCTATCGGTACGAAACCGATGCTCAGGATATGATCTGAGTCGACCTCCATCCCGGTCATTTCAAGATCCACCGCCAGATAGCAGATCTTCCGGAAATCCGCTTTTCTGGACGGGGCTGCGGCCCGCAGGTATTCCCGCATCCGGGCATGCTGACACCGGGCCAGATAGCGCTTTTGTTTCAGTTGGTAAGTCCAACCGGCCAGCATTACATCAATCCGCGGGTAAACTTGGCTCGCAGCGCGGCCTGGGCGCTGGTCACTACCGCGAACGCATCCCTCAGCTGGTGACGGGACAGGGACGACAGCGTTTTCGGATCGAGGTAATTGTCCGGCTTGCTGCCCGCCTTCAACATCGCCCCCTGGTGTTCCAGCCGCAGTCGGGAAATAAACTCGTGGGCATCGATCAGGTTGCGGGCATCTTTCAGGGTGATCTGCCGGTTGGTGGCCGCCTCACGCAAACGGGCCAGTGTATGTATTTCGGTGGAGCCCGCGGCAAGCGCATGAATTCGGGCGATATCATTGATCGGCATGATGCCTCGCAACTTCATGTCAAATGCGTGTTTGTGCTCGCCGCTGTGTTCCAGTACAAAATGTTTGAAGAAACCCATCGGGGGGGTCAGTTTCAGGGCGTTGGCGGTGAGATTGGCCAGAAAAATTTCGTTGCCCCTGGCGGCATTGCACACTGTCTGTTGCAGGTCTGCAAACAGAGCCTTATCGCCAAAAACACAACGCATGTCAAAGAAAATACTGGCGTGCATCAGTGCTTTCGTGGACGGCTGATTAATCCAGCCCAGAAACTGTTTTTTCCAACCCACCAGGGGTTGCCGCCAGCGATCGGTAATGGCCATCACCTCCCCGGGACAGTACTTGTAACCGCAGCGATCCAGACCGTCGTTCACATGAGTCGCCAGTGCTTTAAAGTAGCTGTCGTCCTCGCCGGTCGCTCCCTCACTGAGTAACAGGCCGTTGTCCTGATCGGAAATCGCGGCCTGATCCTGCCGGCCCTGTGAACCGAAGGCCAACCAGGCAAAGGCTGTCGGCGCAGCACCCAGCTTGTCCATTGCCTGATGGAGCAATTGCCGGGTCAATGCATCGGTCACAGTGGTCAGCAGACGGCCGACCTGGTCGGCGCTGGCACCGGCCCGGATCAGACTGCCCAACAATTCCGGAATATCCCGCGACACCTGCTGTAAACCCTCCACCGTCTCCTGATGGCCGATTTCACCAATCAAAAGAACGGGATCCGCTTTTTGCGCCTTGATTAAATCGGTGGTGGTCACCATCCCCGCGGGACTGCCGTCGCGAAGTACTGGCAAGTGGTGAATGTTGTGCTCTGTCATCAATAGTGTGGCTTCAAAGACCAGGCTCTCCGCCGAAACACTGACCAGATCCGTGGTCATGATGTCGGCCAGGGGGGTGTCCGCACTGCGACCTTCGGCAACCACACGAATACGCAAATCGCGATCGGTGACCAGACCACACAACCGACCCCTGTCGTCCACGATCATCACAGACGATACCCGTTCAGTCGTCATCAATTTCGCCACCTCGGCAACGGTCTGATCGGCAGATGCGACCACCGGCTCGCGGGAGAAAATGTCGCCAACCCGACGGGTAAGCTGATAACTCTGTTCGCGAAACCGCACGGCATGGCGCAAACGGTTGGCATGCGCGCGATTGAAGAAACGATCGAAGGGTCGACTGGCAGAGCGCAACGCCTGGAACAGGTCCCCGTCGAGTTGGTAAACCAGTCCGTCCTCAATCACTGTCAACTGGTTGGTAATGGCGTCGCCGGTCAGCAACGACGGATAACCAAAGTAACCACCGGGCTCCACCCGATCGAGCAACTGCCCCTCGCTGTCGCGCACCTCAAACGCACCCGTGCGAACCACATACAGACGCGGGCTGGAGTAGTCGAGGACCGCGCTGGGATCGCCGGCACGGTAATAGGCAATCTGTACTTTACTGGCGGCGCGCCCGAGCGTCTCTGCGGGAAGCTCATCAAAGGGTGGGCACCCGGCAAGAAATTCTCTGATTGCGGCCACTTCTACACTGACGATCATAAAACCTGTCTCAACACAATTACCCGTTACTCTAGCCGAAAGCCGTTACGCTAGCTGAAAGCCATTACGCTAACTGAAAGCCCCTATTCTATTTGAAAGATAGCCCCCAGTGGGTATCTGCAACAATTAGGCGAAAGTGGAAGGAGAAATCGGAAGGAGAAGGGGCAGCGGCGCTCGCAGTACCCGCACCACCATCTACCCAAAAAGTCTTGTTACGGAAAATTCGCGACTTTCTGAAACAGCAGAGATACGTTTTTGTTGTTGGGTGGCGTAATTAACCCGACTGGCACGGCTTGACACATCCTTTGCCAGGCCGGTTAATCGGGTCGACGACACAACACTCAGAATCAACACCGGGAGATGGCTTTTGTGGACGCAATCAAACCGACCATGCTGATTATTAATGCGGGCTCTTCCAGTATCCGCTTTGCCCAATACCGGGTTGACGAGCCATTGCAGCAGATACTGCATGGCCGGATTGAGCGAATTGGTATCCCCGGAACCCGATTGATCATGGTGGAGATTTCCGGCGAAACCATCGACAGGACCATCGACATACCTGCCGACCCCACGGCGATGGCCGCGTCTTTTGTGGACTGGCTGGGGGCCTCGGGGGTCATTTCATCGGTTCAGGCGATCGGCCATCGACTGGTCCACGGCCTGTCTCATACTGAGCCGGAGCGAATTACCCCGGCACTGCTGGCCGAACTGACAGGCATCAGTCCCTTCGCGCCAGAGCATCTGCCCCGCGAGCTGGCATTGATCGAGGCTTTGCAGGAACGTTTTCCCTCCCTGCCACAGGTAGCCTGCTTCGATACTGCGTTCCACACCGGCATGCCACGGGTGGCACAACTGCTGCCCATTCCCCGCCGCTTCGAGGCGTTGGGCGTGCGGCGCTATGGCTTTCACGGCCTTTCCTATACGTACCTGATAGAAGAACTGGTCAGCCTCGGCGACAAAGCGGCCACAGCAGGCCGGGTAATTCTTGCCCACCTCGGCAATGGTGCCAGTCTCGCCGCTGTCTGCAATGGCAAAAGCATTGATACCAGCATGGGGTTCACACCGACCTCCGGGTTGCCCATGAGCAGCCGTTCAGGGGATCTGGAACCCGGCGTGGCAAGCTATCTGGAACAACGGGAGAATATCACTGCGACGGAATTTCAACAGCTTGCCAGTTGTGAATCCGGCCTGCTGGGAATTTCCGAAACCAGCGCCGATGTACGGGAACTGCTGGCCATGGAAGACACCGACAACCGGGCCCGGGAGGCATTGGCCCTGTTCTGCTACCAGACCAAAAAGTGGCTCGGCGGCTATACCGCTGCCCTGGCGGGGCTCGACACACTGGTCTTCAGCGGTGGTATCGGCGAAAACGCTCCGGCTATCCGCGCACGCATCTGCGAGGGGCTCGGCTATCTCGGCATTACTCTGGACCCCCAGGCCAATGCCGACAATGCTGCGGTGATCTCAACCGGAACCAGCGCGGTCACGGTGCGCGTGATTGCCACCGATGAAGCACTGATTATCGCCAGATCTGTCCATCGCCTCCTGCAACTCACCCTCTGACGATCCACAACGATGTTATTTGCAACCGGGTTATCCATCATTGCAACCGGCCAGGCTGGACACTTGTCCGGACCGCTCATACCCCACAGTCAACAGTAGCTGACGACCGGCTTTTTTGACTATGATGAACATTCTGTTACCGGGCAAGGAAACATTCTATGCAACACCGACATTCAGCGGGCAGTGGCATGGTGCAGAATCACCAGCCACTGACAGCGGAACAGCTGCAAAAAATTGATGCCTACTGGCGTGCCGCCAATTATCTGTCAGTGGGACAGATCTACCTGCTGGATAATCCGCTACTCAGAGAACCGCTGACACAGGCACATATCAAGCCCCGGCTACTCGGTCACTGGGGCACCACACCCGGACTGAATTTTATTTACGTACATCTCAACCGGGTTATCAAAGCGCTGGATCTCAATATCCTCTACATCACAGGCCCCGGCCACGGCGGACCGGGCATTGTGGCCAATACCTGGCTGGAGGGCACTTACAGTGAGACTTACCCGGAGGTTTCCCCGGATGAAATCGGGATGAAACGGCTGTTCAAGCAGTTCTCATTCCCCGGCGGGATTCCCAGTCATGTGGCGCCGGAAACCCCCGGCTCAATCCATGAGGGCGGCGAGCTGGGTTATGCGCTCTCCCACGCATTCGGCGCTGCGTTCGACAACCCGGATCTGATCGTGGCCTGTGTAGTGGGCGATGGCGAAGCAGAAACCGGCCCCCTGGCCACCAGCTGGCACTCCAACAAATTTCTCAATCCCGTGCACGACGGCGCGGTTCTGCCCATCCTGCACCTGAACGGTTATAAAATTGCCGGGCCCACCGTACTGGCCAGAATTCCCCACGATGAACTGGAAGCATTGTTTACCGGCTACGGTTACAAACCCTACTTTGTGGAAGGTGACTCCCCGGAAGCGATGCATCAACAGTTGGCGGCAACACTCGACAGCGCCATCGCCGAGATCGGTCAGATTCAGGCTGAAGCCCGCAGCAACGGCTTTAAAGTGCGCCCCCGCTGGCCAATGATCATTCTTCGCTCCCCAAAAGGATGGACGGGTCCAAAAACTGTCGATGACAAACCTGCCGAGGGCACCTTCCGCGCCCACCAGGTGCCGATGGGGAATATGCATCATCCCGGGCACCTGGAAATACTGGAAAACTGGCTGCGGAGTTACCGACCCGAAGAACTGTTTGACCAACAGGGCAAGCTCATTGATGAACTGGCGGCGCTGGCACCCAAGGGTGAACGCCGTATGGGTGCCAACCCACACAGCAATGGTGGGCTGCTACTGAAGGATCTGAACCTGCCGGATTTCAGAGACTATGCCGTTGCGGTGCAAATACCCGGTGGAGCGGACTGTGAATCCACCCGGGTGCAGGGACAGTTTATTCGCGATGTCATCACCCACAACCCGGAAAACTTCCGGGTATTCAGCCCGGATGAAACCAATTCAAACCGCTGGAATGCGATATTCGAGGTGACCAACCGATGCTCCACCGCCGAAATCCTGCCCGGTGACGAGCATGTGGCAGCCGATGGCCGGGTGATGGAAATGCTCAGTGAGCACCAGTGTGAAGGTTGGCTGGAAGGCTACCTGCTGACGGGCCGCCACGGCTTTTTTTCCTGCTATGAGGCCTTCATTCACATTGTCGATTCCATGTTCAACCAGCATGCCAAATGGCTGGATGTGGCCGGCGATATTGCCTGGCGACCACCGATAGCGTCCCTGAATTACCTGCTGTCATCCCATGTCTGGCGTCAGGACCACAATGGCTTCAGCCATCAGGATCCGGGGTTCATTGACGTGGTTGCCAACAAACAGGCCAAAATCATCCGCGTTTATCTGCCGCCGGATGCCAATACCCTGCTGTCAGTTACCGATCACTGCCTGCGCAGCCGCAACTACGTGAATGTCATCGTGGCCGGCAAGCAGTCCGCACCCCAATGGCTGACCATGGATAAGGCGGTCAAACACTGCTCCGCCGGTATCGGTATCTGGTCCTGGGCCGGCAATGAGGGGGAAGAAGAACCGGATGTGGTGATGGCCTGCTGCGGTGATGTGCCTACCCTGGAGACCATGGCAGCCGTATCCATCCTGCGCGAAGCATTGCCGGCAGTGAAAATCCGGGTCGTCAATGTGGTGGATCTGATGCGTCTGCTGCCGGACAGCAAACATCCTCACGGTTTAAACGATGACGACTTCGATGCCCTGTTTACGACAGACAAACCAGTTATTTTTGCCTACCACGGCTACCCGCTGCTGATCCACCGGCTCACCTATCGGCGCAATAATCATCAGAACCTGCATGTACACGGGTTTCAGGAAGAGGGTTCCACCACCACACCCTTTGATATGACGGTTCGAAACAGGTTGGATCGCTTTCATCTGGCCATGGCAGCCATCGACCACCTGCCCCATACCGGTCGACAGGGGGTTGAGTTGAAGCAACAACTCCGTACCAAGTTGACCGAGCACAAGGCCTATATCAATGAATACGGGCAGGATATGCCAGAGGTGCTCAACTGGCGATGGACGGGATCTGGGACAACGTCATGACAATCCGTTTACACTTGGCGAAGCCATCACCGCATACCGGTCCCAGTTCGCAGAGAAAACATTGGGTTGGCAGTGAATCGTTTAGCACTGTATAAAAGTATTTATTGAACGCTGAAACCAATCATTAAAACTGAACAATAAAATAACGGGAGTAAGGATGGACATCAAAACCTTTGCCGAACTGATCGACTGGACCCGCCAGCTGCATGCGCATCTGGCACATTGTCTCGATAAGGGTATCGGCGAGAATCAGGAAGAACGTGCCAAATTATTGCTTGCCTATCTGTCGAATCACGAGGCAGAGATGGAAAGAATGGTCGCCCAGTTTGAACTGCAGGCAGACCAGAAAGCGATGCAGACCTATGTTTACGACTATCTGTCACACCAGCCAATCAAGATCTCCCAGCCCTGCGAAATCCCTTTTGGCAAGCTGGGTTTTGATGACATCTGTCAGGAGGTTTTCAGCCTGCACGAGCAGATGATTGAGCTTTACCGGACGCTATCCAGTAAAGCGGAAATTCCCGAAGCCAGAGGCCTGCTGGAGTCCTTGCTCGAAATGGAGGAACACGAAGTGATGCGGCTGGCTACCCAGACAGGGAGAATGAGCGATCTCTGATATAACCGAAATCACTGAAGCAAAGGATCCCGTCTGTGGCATGACCGTCAACCCACGGGAAACCAGGCATTTTTCCCAGCATGCGGGCAAAACCTGGTATTTCTGTGCCGCCCGCTGCCGGGAAAAGTTTGAGAAAGACCCCGCACACTATCTGGACGGCCCGCCCGCAGAGCAAAAGACCCTGCCGGGGGCACTCTTTACCTGCCCCATGCACCCCGAGATTCAACAGCAGGGGCCAGGCGATTGCCCGATCTGCGGGATGGCGCTGGAGCCGGAAGAAATCACCGCCGACAGCGAACCCTCGGCGGAATTACTCGATATGACCCGGCGCTTCTGGCTTGGGCTGATATTGGCGCTGCCGGTCTTTATCCTCGAAATGACCAGCCACTTCCTTCACACCGACGGTCTGATATCACCGCAAGTGTCTAACTGGGTGCAATTGCTACTCGCCACCCCCGTGGTGCTGTGGGCGGGATGGCCATTCTTCCAGCGTGGCTGGAATTCCATTTTACGTCGCAACCTGAACATGTTCACCCTGATTGCCATCGGCACCGGGGCCGCCTGGCTATACAGCCTGTTTGCCACACTGGCACCGGATCTTTTTCCTCCGGCATTCCGCCAACAGGACGGTTCGGTCGCCGTCTATTTTGAAGCCGCCGCTGTGATTATCGTGCTGGTGTTGCTGGGCCAGGTACTCGAATTGCGCGCCCGGGAAAAAACCTCCGGAGCCATTCGGGCGCTGTTGAACCTGGCACCGACCACAGCACGGCGGCTGGATAGCCAGGGCGATGAAGCGACTATCCCGCTCGACCAGGTCAAGGTGGGCGACCATCTCAGGGTTCGCCCCGGCGACAAAGTACCGCTGGATGGTGAGGTGCTTGAGGGCCGCTCCAATATCGACGAATCGATGGTGACCGGCGAACCACTGGCCGTCAAAAAACAGTTGGGCGACACGGTTATCGGCGGCAGTATCAATGGCCAGGGTTCGTTCATCATGCGTGCCGATAAAGTTGGCCGGGACACCATGCTGTCGCAGATCGTCCAGATGGTAGCCAGCGCCCAGCGAACGCGCGCGCCCATTCAGGGTCTGGCGGACAAGGTCGCCGGAATTTTTGTGCCGGTCGTGATACTCATTGCCATCATCGCATTCATTGTCTGGTCGATCTGGGGACCCACCCCACCGATGGCATTTGCCCTGATTGCAGCCGTCAGCGTACTGATTATTGCCTGCCCCTGCGCATTGGGGCTGGCCACACCGATGTCAATCATGGTGGGCGTCGGGCGTGGAGCACAGGCGGGCGTCCTGATTCGCAATGCCGAAGCACTGGAACGACTGGAAAAAGTGGATACCGTGGTGATCGATAAAACCGGCACACTGACGGAAGGCAGGCCCCAGGTCACCGGCATCCACGCTGCTTCAGGCTTTGATGAAAATACCTTGCTGCGACTCGGTGCGAGCCTGGAGCGATCGAGCGAACACCCCCTGGCGGAGGCCATGCTGGCAAAAGCCAGTGAGCTGGAATTGACCCTGTCCGAACCCGAGGACTTTCAGGCCCTCAATGGCAAGGGGGTCACCGGCAGGGTTGAAGGCACCCAGGTTGCCCTGGGCAATCGTCTGTTGATGGAAGGCGAAGCCGTCGATCTGTCAGCCTGCGCCGACAGCGCCGAGGCTCTTCGTCATGACGGCGCCACCGTCATTTTCCTCGCCATAAATGGTCAATATGCAGGCCTGTTTGCGATAGCAGATCCGATCAAGGAAACCACTGCAGCCGCCATTCGTGCCTTACAACATGATGGCCTTCGCGTGGTCATGCTGACGGGTGACAACCGCACATCAGCGGAGGCCATTGCCCGCCAATTGAACATCGATGAGGTGGAGGCCGAGGTTTTACCCGAGGATAAAAGCCTCGCTGTTCGCCGCCTGCAAGACCAGAATCGCATTGTGGTCATGGTCGGCGATGGCGTGAACGACGCGCCGGCTCTGGCCAGCGCGGATGTGGGAATCGCCATGGGTACCGGCACCGATGTCGCCATCGAAAGTGCTGGGGTAACGCTGCTGAGAGGCGATTTGATGGGTATTGTCGATGCCTGCAGGCTATCCCGTGCCACCATGCGCAACATCCGCCAGAATCTGTTTTTTGCCTTTGCCTATAACGCCGCCGGGGTACCGATTGCCGCAGGCATCCTCTACCCGTTCACCGGGTTACTGTTGTCACCGATCATTGCTGCAGCGGCGATGTCCCTGTCATCGGTCAGCGTAATTGGCAATGCCCTGCGCCTGAGAGCCGTCAAGCTCAGCTGACAGGGCATGATACCCACAGGCTGGAACATCAGGGTCATGCCCAATGACAGGGTAAAATGATCCCGACGCTCATCGTTGTTGTTGGCAATAGATGACGTGCCGCCGAACTTCCAGTCGTAGCGATCCACATAGGGCGAACAATTTCCTGTTCCGGCAGTCGGATATCCTCTGTTGCTGTAATGACTGCAGGCCGTGGCGTTACTCACCTCCCCCTGCATACTTGCTGACAACTCTTGCCATCCTATAATTCAATCTGAAGCAAACATCGGAGTATTGGACGTTGTTGGAGATCACTAAAAATATTGCCATTCCCGACGAAGAGATTGAGCTGACGGCCATTCGTTCCCAGGGAGCCGGCGGGCAGAACGTCAACAAGGTCTCCTCGGCAATACACCTGCGCTTCGACATCAGCGCATCATCCCTGCCCTATGACTATAAGCAACAACTGTTGGCCATGAAGGACCGTCGGATTAATAAAGAGGGCGTGATAGTGATCAAGGCACAGCAATTCCGTACCCAGGAAAAAAACCGGATGGATGCCCTGGAACGCCTCAGAGCCGTTATTCTATCCGCCACTGCGGTCAAGAAAACACGCATACCCACCCGTGCGACAAAAGCATCAAAGACCCGGCGAGTGGATAACAAAACTCAGCGCGGCAAGACGAAGGTCCTGCGTGGCAAAGTCATTGATTAAAATAAGCAAATTATTTGCTTTTTACAGTTGTCCCGGCCTCGCTCCATTTAAAAATACCTGCCACCCTGCTCAAAAAAACCTGATCTCCCCGAAGACCCGTTTTTGGACATTTATGGCCAAGGCACCTATCCTTGTCTTTCAATATAAAAAACAGGGGTCGCGCTATGAATGAAATCACCAGCTTCTGGAACCAGTACGAGGGCTCGGTTTTGCTCTTCCTGGTGGCCGTTTTATACCTGCTTGTCTTTTATATCGCTGCACGGATTGTCAAAAGCTTGTCACATCGGCTGCTGCTGAAAACCGATCTGGATAACCGGTTCACCCGCACAGTCGGGCTACATGATGACTTTCCCGTAGAAAAGGTTATCTCCACGACGGCCTTCTGGATCATCATGATCTTTGGCTTTATCTCCTTCTTTGAAAAACTCGATCTTCAATCAGTGACGCAGCCATTAAATGTTTTGCTGACCGAGATTTTCACCTACTTACCAAAATTTGCTGCAGCACTCGGCCTGCTACTGCTCGCCTGGGTACTGGCAGCACTGGTGAAAAAAGCCATTGAGAAGGGCGCCACGCTGGGCAAACTGGACGAGCGTCTCAACAAGCTCGAGCACGAGGAGGAAGACAAGGTAGCTGTGAGCCAATCTCTTGCTACCGCTGGCTACTGGCTGGTATTTCTACTCTTCCTGCCGATGGTGCTGAGCGCCCTGCAGATGGAAAGCCTTGTCGCGCCCCTGCAAAGCATGTTCGACAAGCTGTTCAGCTACCTGCCCAATATCCTCTCGGCACTGCTGATCTTCGCCATTGGTTATTTCGTAGCCAAGCTGGTGAGACAGATTGTCAGTAGCCTGCTGGCCGCCTCTGGTATCGACCGACTGAGTGAGAAGTCCGGTATTCAGCAGAAATGTTCCGCACTGGTTGGCACACTGATTTACACCTTCATTTTGCTTCTGGTGATTGTACAATCGCTCGAGGCACTGAAGATCGCGGCTATTTCCACGCCGGCACAAAACATGATTGATATGATTTTTGCTGCCGTGCCTGGCATCCTTGCAGCCGTGCTGGTACTCGCCATCTCCTATTATGTGGGTAAGCTGATTGCCAGTCTGGTGACGGATTTACTGACAGCGGCCGGTTTCAATCAATTAATCGAGAAGCTCGGCTTCAAGATGGGACTGGAACGCACACCGAGTCAGTATGCAGGCAACCTGGTTCTGCTGGGTATTATCCTGTTCGCAATTCTCGGCGCCACTGAGCTACTGAGCTTTGAACCCCTCAGTCAGATTGTGACCGTCATGATCAGTTTCGCCGTTCAGGTACTGCTGGGTGCACTGATTCTGGCTATCGGTATTTTCATTGCCAGAAAAGTACGGCTGTTGATTATCGAGGCGGGAATGCCCTCTGCAGCGGGCAACCTTGCCAGCCTTTCCATCATGTTTCTGACCATCGCCATGGCGCTTCGTCAGGTCGGTCTCGCACAGGACATCATCAATATTGCTTTTGGCCTGATGCTCGGTGCGGTAGCCGTCGGCGCAGCCATTGCGATTGGTCTGGGCAGCAAGGAAATCGCCGGCAGAGAGGTTCAGTCACTGCTGGATCGCGTCAAAAAATAACGGCCTGACCCGTTCTGCAATCACCCACCGGGCTGCCCCGGTGGGTTTTTTATTGGGCGATAAAAAAGGCCGCTCTATGAGCGGCCCAAAGGGGGAAAATAACATCTAGTGATCCTGTGCCTGCCCGGCGCCCTTGGGATAACGCAGGCTTTCCACCAGTTCCTTGATATGGTCCGGCGCTTCTTTGGTCAACTTCAATACGATAAAGGCCACCACAAAGTTGAAGATCATGCCCAACGTACCGATACCTTCCGGGGAGACCCCCAGCCACCAGTTGTCCGGTGTATTCGCTGCCGGATTAATGAACTTGAAATAAACAATATAAGACGCCGTAAAAGTAATACCTGTCAGCATGCCGGCAATGGCCCCTTCCTTGTTCATCTTCTTGTAGAAAATACCCAGAATAATGGCCGGGAAGAAACTGGATGCGGCAAGGCCGAAGGCAAACGCCACCACCTCCGCCACAAAGCCCGGCGGATTAATACCCAGGTAGGCAGCCACGGCAATTCCGCAGGCGGCAGCAATCCGGGCATAGAGCAGTTCCTGCTTATCAGTGATATTGGGCATCAGGTTTCGTTTCAGCAGGTCGTGGGAGATGGAGGTGGAAATTACCAGCAGCAAGCCTGCAGAGGTCGACAGGGCCGCAGCCACACCACCCGCAGCCACCAGTGCGATCACCCAGGCCGGCAGTTTGGCAATTTCGGGATTCGCCATGACGATAATGTCGCGGTCGATCGCCATTTCGTTGCGCTCATCACCCGCATAGAACATCCGCCCATCGTCGTTTTTATCTTCCCAGCCTATCAGCCCGGTTCGCTCCCAGTTTGTGATCCACCCGGGAGCCTGTTCATAGGGAACACCCTGACCTTCCGGACCATTAATAGTCTCGATCATGTTGACGCGAGCGAAAGAGGCGATAGCCGGTGCAGTGGTGTACAGGATAGCGATGAAGACCAGCGCCCAACCCGCGGAAAGACGGGCATCCGAGACCTTCGGCACCGTAAAGAAACGCACAATGACGTGTGGCAAACCAGCCGTGCCCACCATCAGGGCAAAGGTAATAAAGAACACATCAATCGTGCTCTTGGTCCCCGAGGTGTACTCATTGAAACCGAGCTCCGTCGATAGGCCATTCAGTTTGTCCATCAGATAGATGCCCGACCCATCGGCAAGCGTGCCGCCAAAACCCAACTGGGGCACAGGGTTTCCCGTCATCATCACGGAGATAAAAATTGCCGGGACCAGGTAGGCGAAAATCAGCACACAGTACTGAGCCACCTGGGTATAGGTAATACCTTTCATACCACCGAGCACGGCGTAAAAAAAGACCACGCACATCCCCAGCAGGACACCGGTAACGATATCCACTTCGAGAAACCGCGAGAAGACCACACCGACACCACGCATTTGTCCCGCCACGTAGGTGAACGAGACAAAGATCGCGCAGATAACGGCCACCGTTCGTGCGGTTTGGGAGTAATAACGGTCACCGATAAAATCCGGCACAGTAAACTTGCCGAATTTTCTCAGGTAAGGGGCCAGACAAAGTGCCAACAGTACGTAGCCCCCCGTCCACCCCATCAGATAGACACTGCCGTCATAGCCGATAAACGAGATCAACCCCGCCATGGAGATAAAGGATGCCGCAGACATCCAGTCCGCTGCCGTGGCCATACCATTGGCCACCGGGGGAACCCCACCCCCTGCAATGTAAAACTCCTTGGTGGAACCCGCTCTGGCCCAGATCGCAATACCGATATACAACGCGAAACTGAGACCCACCAGTAAAAATGTCCAGGTTTGAATGCCCATACCGATGCCCCTACTCTGCGTCTTCTTGAACGTTGTACTTGCGGTCCAGTGCTCGCATCTTCAGCACGTAGACGAAGATCAGCACCACAAATACATAGATGGAACCCTGTTGGGCAAACCAGAAACCGAGCTTGAAACCGAATAACTGGATGTTATTCAGCTGCTCGACCAACAGAATGCCAAACCCGAATGAAACGGTGAACCAGATCACCAGCAGCGTGATCAGCAACCGCAGGTTCTCCTTCCAATATGCCTGGGCATGTTCATTAGTTTCGAAGCTCATAAACTTTCCTCCACTCCCGTTGTTTATTTTTTAATAGCGGACACTGCCAAGTTAATCCCGTCGTGCCGCTGTGTCTCTGCAACCTTGGTCTAAGCCGACAATAAACCTCCCGTTATCGGGCTACTCGAACACGTACTTGCCGGTAAACTGCAGGCGTTTCAGGTCGCCATCATTGCCATTTTCCAGCTCCCGCTTCGCCTTGATGTACTCCATCCCGAACGACAGTTTGTCGGTGGGGGAATAGAACAGGTTAAGCCCGTAGTTACTGACCTCTTCGGTATTGGTAGTGGCCACATCACTGGCATTGTCTGCCCTTGTCATGGCATAGGAGAGCGTGCTGCGCCATCTGGGTGACCAGAAGTGTCGGTAGGCAATAAAACCACCGGTGACGTCCAGCAGATCCAGATCGCCGTCGGCTTCAACAGCGGCATCGCGGAATGCCTGCAGGGCAATATAGCGGCCGAGGTGACCGTGGTTGAGTTGTACCTTCAGATCATCCCCATTGCTGAACTGGTATTTGCCCGACAGACTCAGGCCGAGGCCATAGGCATCCTCGTCCTGGGTGCCGGTGTCATAACTGATCTGTCGACCAATGGCAGCCAGGCTGTAGCTGAGATTGCCCGCTATGCCGTCATAACGCAGTGCCAGATCGGGCAGGCTGTTGTCATCGAAATTGCTGCTCTCGATACCGCCACCACCATCGACCGCACCACTGGAGGGATTCTCCAGCGCCACATGGAAGGCACCACCCCGTTCAAACCGGTAGCTCCAGCGGGCCTGGGCCTGGCGGTTGAAGATGACCCCGGAGGTGGGGCCAATGAAGTCGACCGTTTCCGGCAGCACATTCACGTTCATGAACGTACTCCAGGTCTGGCCAAACAACAGTGATGCGTTATCGCGGTAATCCCAGGCCAGATAGGCGTGCCGAATTCTGGAATGATTGGCATTGGTGATCCGCTCGTCACCGTCGAATGTCAGCAAATCCATTTCGATATGGGTTCGCACATCACCCATATCTGTGGGCGTGGTGGTTTTGAACCAGAACCTCGAGGTCTTTGCCGAACTGTCGAAACGGCTAGCACCGCTTTTGCCCTCCACCGGGATGGTCGACGGCACCAGAATATCGTCACCGATAGATGCCGTAGCACGCTCCCCATCGGAGAAACTGCTGCTCATGGCATCGAACTTCACATAACCGCCGTAACTGAATTTGGTGCCGGACAATGGCGCATCGACTTTCTTGCTGACCGTCGTGGCCATTTCCTGCTGCTGCTCCCCCTGCTCCGCAACCAACTGTTGCAGTTGCGTCACCAGGGACTCCAGTTGCTCCACCCTGGCCGCCAGTTCCTCATTGGTGGCATTTGCCCAGAGCTGTCCCGAAAAAGCCAGCATCGGCAAAATGACACCTGAAATAGTGGCCATTTTTTTTCTGTTAACCATCACCTTCTCCCAAAAATCCTGTAACGGCGACAGGTGTAACGCTGAGGAACTTTTTTGGGTATCCGACCAAGGTCGATTCGGCAGAAAATTTAAGACCAATGTCTAACGAAATTGGTGGGATAAAAGGTTTTTTAGCGAAAAATGAAAACCTTGCCACTGAACAGCGCGCGCATTACCATCAAAAAGAAATACCTGCTGAAGCACAAAAATAATGTCGAAATTTATTGTTGCCGACGACCACCCTCTCTTCAGAAATGCCATTGCCCAGGTGCTGCAAACTATGGTGGGAGAACAGGAAGTCGTTGAAGCACAGGATATGGCCAGCCTGCAAATCAAGTTAGGCGATCATCCCGATACGGATTTGGTATTACTGGATCTGCACATGCCCGGCGCCCACGGATTCAGTGCACTGGCCTATGTACAGGGCCATTGTGGCAAGCTGCCGGTGCTGGTGGTGTCTGCCAATGAAAAGACAGACATCATCCAGCGTGCTGTGGAATTTGGCGCCAGAGGGTTTCTGCCTAAATCATCCGGCGTCACGACCATTCTGGAAGCGATTCAGACTGTCCTGCAAGGTGATATCTGGCTACCGGCTCAAACGGGATCGAGAGGCTTGCCCCTGAGCCAGAGTGAACAACAATTAATGGCAGGGATCGCCTCGCTTACGCCCCAGCAATACCTTGTACTGACCATGCTGGCCGAGGGTCTGCTGAACAAGCAGATTGCCTATGAACTGGATGTTACAGAAGCTACCATCAAGGCCCATATGACGGCTATCTTCAGAAAGCTGGGCGTGCGCTCGAGAACCCAGGCCGTGCTGGCCATTGGCAAGCTCAACCTGGAGGAATCAACGGGATCAGAGGAAAACTAGTCAGCCTTCGTGCGGTATCGAAAATCCGCGCAACACTGGAGCGGTGCACCAGAACTCAGTCTCTGAAATTCTCGAACTGGAATGGCTGGCCAAGATCGGCCCCTTTGACCAGCGCAATGGTTTCCTGCAGATCATCGCGCTTCTTACCGGTAACCCGCAATTTGTCACCCTGAATCGCTGTCTGTACCTTTATTTTGGCATCTTTCACCAACTTGATAATTTTCTTCGCCATTGGCTGGTCGATACCCTGTTTGAAACGTACCTGCAGTGAAAACATTTTGCCGCTGTGAACAGCCTCCTCATCCACATCGATAACATAGGGATCCACATTGCGTTTCACCAGATTCTTGCTCAGCATGTCCAGCAGTTGCCGGCACTGGAAATCTGATTCGGCGGTCAGTGTAACCACCTCGTCCTTTAGCGCCACACTGGCCTCTACCCCACGAAAATCAAAACGGGTGGCCAATTCCCGTTGCGTGTTTTCAGTGGCGTGACGAATTTCCACCTGATCCACTTCTGAGACAATATCGAAGGTCGGCATAATAGATCCTGTTGGCTGACATATCGGGCGACCAGTCTAGCGGCACTCACCGCTCGAGAAAAGTGGTCTGGCCACCCGGCAAGGCAACTTCCGTGTTCAGGGTTGACTCAGTAATGACGTCATCAGTGCCGCCAGTTGATCCGCGGATACCGGCTTTGCTATCAGCGTATAACCGGCCAGTGCTGCCCGGTGTTTGAGGTCATCGGAATCGTCAGCGCTAATAATGATACAGGGGGCCGCCTGCCAGGAGGCTGGCAACTGCCTGACCAGTTCAATCCCGGTAAGGTTTTCTTCCAGATGATAGTCCACCAGCAAAATCGCCGGGGGAAGCTCACCCAGGAGTGGCGGCAGCTCGCCGGGTCCTCTCGCCGACAGGACATGGCAACCCCACTGACCCAGCAGACTCTCCATACCTCTGAGAATTTCCTCTTCGTTATCGATGCAGAGGACACGGACGCCATGCAGCGCCGGTTGCTGCATGGATACCGATACTGTTGGCAGTATTGGGCGACCCGTTTTTCCGTAAGGCACCACAATACTGAAGACGGAACCCTCACCGGGACTGGACCTCACACCGATTTCATGCCCCATTAAATCCGCCATGCCTTTGGCGATGGTCAAGCCCAGACCCAACCCTTTGTCGACACTGGTCGCACCGGGGCTAAGCCGTTCAAACTCACGAAAAATACGATCCATGGCGCCCGGGGCAATACCCGGCCCTGTATCCCAGACCTCTACACGCAAACCCCGGGCAGTCCGGCGGCAGCCGAGCAACAAACGGCCACGCCGGGTGTAATGAACCGCATTGCTCATAAAGTTTTGCAGAATCCGGCGCAGCAGGTGGGGGTCGCTTTCCACCATGACCCGGGAGGGCACAAAATGCAGGGCAATGCCCTTCTCAACTGCCAGCACACCAAACTCGGCGGCCAAATCAGTGAGCAGTTCACCGATACAAAAAGCTTTTATTGCCGGCTGCAACTTGCCACCCTCAAGACCGGCTATTTCCCGCAGGGTGGCAATCAGTTTTTCGGCCGTATCCAGGGATTTCTGAATATGGTTCATCTGCTCCATAAGCGGCTGGTTATCGGTATTCATCAGTTGCAGACGGGTTGAGGAAACGAAGAGTTTGGCGGCACTGATCGGCTGCAGCAGGTCATGGCTGGCGGCCTGCATGAAACGGCTTTTACTGTTATGCATCTCGCGAACCTCTGCCTCCGCCAGCGCCCGCAACCGGTTTTCTTCCCCCAACGCATGATTCAATGCAGAAAGATCCGCGGTGCGCTGCTCAACGCGCTCCTCCAGGGTGGCCTTGGCCTCCTCCAGCGCAACCACCACATTTTTATAATCACTAATATCGATGTAAGTAGAGGCAAATCCACCATTGGGCATGGGATTGCCAACCACCTGGATAGTCGTGCCGTTGGGCAAAGTCCGCTCAAAACGGTGCGAATTACCACTTCGCAGCAGGTCAAGACGGCGTTCCACCTGCCGTTCCAGTGTGTCGGCATCCCGATAAAGTCCCCGCCTGGCATTAAATTCATAGATCGACCTGATCGGACAGCCCACATAGAGCAATCGTGGTGGATAATCAAAGATCTGCTCGTAGCGTCGGTTCCATGCCACCACCTTCAGATCTGCATCCACTACGCACACACCCTGGGTAATCGTTTCTACGGTGGTTTGCAGCAAGTCCCGATTAAACTGAAGCTGCTCAGACGTGCCACCGACAATCGCCGCCACATCACTGAATTGGAGGGGCTCCGTACGCTGCAGCAGACCAATAATGCTCTGTGCGGACGCACTCCCCACGATAGCAGACAGCGCTTTTTCAACCCGCCTGACCGCAAAAACCGGCGCCCTGTCGTTGTCCAGCAGGCGCTGATGGAAACGCGCTTCGCAACTGCGCCACAGCTCTTCATGCTGCGAACGGCTGATGAAAGACTGGAGCAATTGCCGCAATTGCACTACGCGAACAGGGGATAATTCAAAGTCGTCATCACCGTACTGTTGTGGTTGTGGCACGTCGACGAACACATCCGCCTGGAACGTATCTCGCTCGGCCGGCCTGACGAACAATGACACCGAGATATAGATCAGCAGATTACTGCACAGACTCCACCAGACGCCATGACTCAGCGGGTCGAGAAAACCGGTACCGAACAGGGATTCAGGTCGCAACCAGGGCAGTCCCCATGGGCCGACCGACATCACCGGGTGTTGTGGTCCCAGGATCATCGGCACCAACAGGCAATACCACCAGAACAGAAAGCCGACCGCCAATCCCGCATACACACCCAGGGCATGCCCGCGACGCCAATAAATAGCGCCCAGCAGTGCCGGAGCCAATTGGGCAAAACAGGCGAAGGAAACCAGGCCGATTGAAGCCAGCTCCTTCTCTGCTCCCATCAAACGGTACATCAGCCAGGAAGCCAGCAGGATCGCCAGGATACAACCGCGGCGAATCCAGCGCAGATATTGTCCCAGGAAGCATGCCTGACGAAAGTGCTGTTTGCGCCAGCGCAACAGCAGCGGCAGGATAATCTCGTTGGAAACCATGATGGACAACGTCACCGTCGCCACAATCACCATCCCGGTTGCCGCTGAAAACCCGCCGGCGAATACCAGAATGACCAACAGGTCCGAGTGACTGGTCATGGCCAGCTTCAGTACATAGGTATCGGGAGAGACACCGCTATCCCCGAGCAATTGCTGGGCTACCAGTGTGATAGGCAACACCACGGCAACAATCGCCAGCAGATAGAGCGGAAACAGCCAGTGGGCCATGCGCAGATCCCGCTCATTCTGAAACTCTACGACCGTCACATGAAACTGCCGCGGCAGGCAGATAATCGCCAGCATGGATAACAGCGTCATGGTGACAAACTGCATATTCAGAGGATTAACCAGCCAGGGCTGAAGCCATGGCTCGCCGCTGGTGACAAAGTCGCCATCAACCGCGGCGGCCATCATCAAGGCAAAAACGGCCAGGGCAATTAACGCCAACAGTTTGATGATGGATTCCAGTGCCAACGCTGACATCATGCCGCGATTGCGCTCACGTCCCTCGATGTGCCGGGTGCCGAATACCATGGCAAAAACCGCCAGCAAACAGGCCGTAATTAACGCATTATCCGGTTGATAGACACCCATTGTTCCGGCCGCAATGGGCCCTGCCAGTGTATCCCAGGCAATGGATACAGCATGTAGCTGCAGGGAGATGTAAGGCATGGAGCCAGCCACTGCCACCAATGTGACCAGTGCCGCCAGAAGCTGCCGTTTACCGTAGCGGGCACCGATAAAATCCGCCAGAGAAGTGGTCTTCTGCCTGGCCCCGGCCGTGACCAGTTTGCGCAGGATGGGCATGCCGAGAATAAAGACCAGCATGGGTCCAAGATAGATGGGCAGATAGGCCCAAGTATGGTGGGCTGCTGTGCCCACTGCACCAAAAAAAGTCCAGGAGGTACAGTAAACCGCCAGCGTCAGACTATAGATATACGGATGCAGGCGGTTGTGCCAGCTGGGGTGGCGCTCTGACCAGAGTGCCACCAACACCAGAAGCGACACACAGCCAAGCGCTACCAACAACAAAGTGGGTTGTGAAATCATGATGTCCGGTTCGGCCATTGTTGGCGATCATCCAGGCAGCAGAAACATGCCGTCCGTTGAAACTCCCCTCCACAGGTATAAGGAAGATTCAATGATTTCCCCAAAGGTTGCAAGTCACCGAAAAGGATCAACAATCAGATTGGGACAATAGAGGACGCAACATAGCGATAGCGATCAAAGAAATCATCGCACGGAAGGCTCCACCCATAATGTCGGCTGTCGGCCTGAAAACCGTCAACTTTCCGTCTATCTGGCAGCAAAAAAAGACAAATAAATAAACTCGCCATTTATTTGGCAAAGAATATGCGATGCCTCATAATACTTTTTTGGTTGTCTCATACGCACCATCCATCAGAATTTCAGCAGCTTTCCATTCGGCTTGCAAAGACATAGACATACATGTTTTATGGAAAAAGTAATACCGATAAACACTTCGCGAAATGTAGTGAAATCCCCGGCGGATCGGTCGCCACAAAACCAACCACCCCATCAGTTGATCTCGGACAGAAACCAGTTGAGGCTTCACCAAAGGCTTCAGGGTTCACTTGATGTCGGTTCCCTGATCAATCACTTTTTCGTTTGGTTAAGCGAGCAACAACCCTTGGGCAGCGTTGAATATGTTTATCCTGATGATGGTATCTCTCTTATATCGGGGTCACTGCGGGTTCACCAGGCCCACTACACTTTGCGACTACAAAAACGCTATTTGGGGGAATTGACCATCAGCAGCCAAAAACGCTTCTCTGAGCAGGATCTGTTTGTTCATGAACAAAGTATTGGTTGCCTTGCTCACTATCTGAAAAATGCCCTGGATTTCCGGGCTATGGAAAAAATGGCCTTCTATGATGCGTTGACCGGTGTCATGAACAGAAAATCACTGGACGAACTACTACCCAAAGAAACCAAACGAGCTGAGCGGCATGGTTATGACCTGTCAGTCATGATGATTGATATTGATAATTTTAAAATAATCAACGATCAGGTCGGTCATATCGGCGGTGACCAGATATTGAAGCATGCATCAAAAGCCATCAGGCAGGTACTGCGTATTTCGGATCTTCCCTTTCGCTTTGGCGGAGATGAATTTGTGCTGATATTACCTAATACGGATCTTGTTGGTGCCCGCAGTGCGGCAAAACAGATTATGGCATCACTGGGCAACTCGGCTGTTGAAATAAACAACCACAGCATTACGCCGAGAGTCAGTATTGGTCTGGCCTCATATCGTCATGGGGAGCACCACGAAGAGCTCATAAGACGATCTGATCAGGCACTATACGATGCAAAAAAGAACGGCCGAAATTGCATTTCCTGATTCTTCCTGCCTTAATTAGAAATTAACGAAACCAGTAGTTGATCACAGCCAGATGAGCGTGGTTTTCATAAATTCTGACAAAGTAGTGTGAGCAAATTGTCGGGCAAGGGTTATCATATATGCTCTACCATACTGTTTTAATTACCTCTTCTGCACTCAATGATATCAAACTGGAAAAACGTGATTTATTGTCTGCTAATCAGCGTGTCATGGAGATCAAACGTTTACCTACTGCGCCCATAAAGTTAGAAGGCAAAGCAATATTGTGAAAGGAGAAAATCAGGACAAAAGGAAATTTAGCGGAAACCGGGTGATCGGCAGATGTCAGATAACTCTCGAGAATCTGGATCCATTTTCGTTTCATGATGACACGAGATATGGCTACATGATGCTAAACATAAGGGGTGGCTGCCTCTATCTCAATGAAGGGGTAACCAAAAAAGTCCTGGAGAAAATATTTCCAGATGGCAAAAACACTGTGTTTAAGGAAATCAGGTTATTTTCCGATTTGAATGAAGAAATGGTTATCAAAAACATCAAAGCTGCTTTCCTTAGAGTCCGACGAGGTAAAAAAAGGGCGGGAATAGTTCTCCGCTTTATAGATATTTCAGGAGAACATCTAGATGAGCTCAGTAGTCTTATCAATCATCTCCCCTTAATTGAAGGTGACGAAGAAGCAGCACTTCCCTCTGAAAATGCCATTAAGCCAACCTAGCCCGATATCCTGGCTGGGGTGACACAATTCTAATCACTATTGGCGCCCCACCCCACCCTGTTCAGGCGTTACAAGCCGGCATCGCTCCAAGTCCCTACCCGGGTACCTTTTGACAAGAGAAATGACGATACCTGCTCGTTCATTCCGGATCTCAATTGACCGAAACAGTAGTGGGACAAGGTCTCAGGTCAGGCAACCTGGACCGGGATAGTATTTGACGCCCGAACAATTTTGTTACATTCGTCCAGGTAAACCAGTTTAGGCTTGTGCAGGATCAACTCTTCCTCGGTATATTGGGCATAGGTGGCAATAATCAGACGATCACCCACCTGACACTTGCGAGCAGCAGCGCCATTCACAGAAATGATACCGGAGCCGTGTTCTGCACAAATAATGTAGGTGGTGAACCGTTCGCCGTTATTCACATTGTAGATGTCGATCTGTTCAAATTCTCTCAGCCCCGCTATCTCCAGCAGGTTGGCATCAATAGCACAAGAACCATCGTACCAGAGCTCCGCATGGGTAACGCTGGCCATATGAAGTTTGCCTTTAAGCATGGTGTTCAGCATAAAGCGATTCCTCTAGTTCAGGGAAATATTATCAATTAAGCGGGCACCGGACGTGTACATGGCGCCGAGAACAGTAATGTCCTGATCGTCATCTGCCGCCATTTGCAGTGTCTTGCTATTGCAGACACTGATGTAGTCGGCCCTGAAACCAACTCCCTCAATCTGCTCGCTGGCCTGTTTTTCAAGGGTCTTGTAATCGCGATTACCCGCGTTTATCTGGCTCACAATCCAGTTGAGGCTGAGATACAGCTGATTGGCTTTGGGCCGTTCCTCGGGCGTCAAAAAACTGTTGCGGGAACTCATTGCCAGGCCATCCGGTTCACGGTGAATCGGCGCTCCGGTAATCACGACAGGAACACAGAGATCTTCTGTCATACGACGGATCACGGCTAGCTGTTGGAAATCCTTCATCCCGAAAACTGCCTCATCCGGTTGTACGATGTTGAAGAGTTTGGTCACCACGGTAGTGACGCCCTCAAAGTGTCCCGGACGACTGGCACCACAGAGAACATCCGTCATGGTCGGGCAAATCACCCGGGTTTGCGTATCGAGGCCGTTTGGATACATTTCCTGATCATGGGGATGAAATAGAAAATCACAACCGGCGTCGCGCAAACGACCAGAATCAGCTTCAAGCGTACGGGGGTATTTATCCCAATCCTCGTTGAGACCAAACTGCAGCCCATTGACGAAAATGGAACAGACCACAACATCATTGGTCTGCTGCGCCTGTTTGATCAATGCAATATGTGCATCATGCAAATTCCCCATGGTCGGCACAAAGCCGATTCGCTTTCCTGTGCTCCTCGCCGCTGCCAGTGCCTGGCGAAGGCCATTTACCGTATGAAAAATCTGCATAATCTATCCGGAAAAGTATGTAGGAACAAAATCTCTCAATCTTGAGCAAAATAATCTCTGGCGAGGTTTTCAAAGCGGGTGTATTTGCCAAGAAATGTCAGTTTGCAGGTGCCGATGGGGCCATTCCTCTGCTTGCCAATGATGATTTCAGCCACACCCTTGTCGGGACTTTCTTCATTGTAGACTTCGTCGCGGTAGATAAAGACGACGACATCGGCATCCTGCTCGATGGCACCGGATTCCCGCAAGTCCGAATTGATCGGGCGCTTGTTGGGACGGCTCTCAAGGTTACGGCTGAGCTGGGAAAGGGCAATCACCGGGCAGTTGAACTCCCGGGCAATATTTTTCAATTCCCGGGATATCTGCGAAATTTCATTGGTCCGATTTTCGGTGGCGACACTACCACTCATCAACTGCAGATAGTCCACCAATACCATGCCGGGCTGACCGTGTTCACGGGTCACCTGTCTGACCCGATTGCGCAACTCCATGGGAGTGATACCCGGTGTGTCGTCGATGAACAGCGGTCGATCCTTCAGGCGGGAGGCCGCACTGGACAATCGTGGCCAATCATCTTCTGACAGGTTACCGGCCCGCAATTTTGTTTGATCAATCTTGCCGAGGGAGGACATCATTCGCATAATCAGCTGACTGGCCGGCATCTCCATGCTAAACACCAGCACCGGCTTTTCCTGATGCAACACCGCGTGCTCTGCCATGTTCATGGCAAACGAAGTCTTACCCATTGAGGGTCGACCTGCAACAATCACCAGATCCGATGGCTGCCAGCCCGATGTTTTCTCATCGAGATCGGCAAACCCGGTGCTCAACCCGGTAATGTCAGCATCGCTGTTGAAAAGCTGGTCAATGCGCTCAACCACTTCTTTGAGCAGCTCATTAACCGATAAAAATCCGCCCTGGTTGGGCCGACTTTCGATAATCGCAACCAGTCTTTTTTCTGCCTCGGCCAGCAGCTTGTTACTGTCCCAACCCAGCGGGTTGTAGCCTTTTTTGACGATATCACTGGCAGCAGTAATCAGCTGCCGGATAATGGAACGCTCCAGTACGATTTGCGCGTAAGCGTTGATATTTGCAGAACTGGGGGTATTGTTCGACAATTCAACCAGATAGGAGGAACCGCCTATCTGATCCAGCTGTCGATTATTCTGCAGGGCTTCGGAGAGAGTAATGATATCCAGCGGCTTCTGCTCGGCATTGAGCTGTCGCATGGTCTGAAAAATCAGTTGATGGTCGCTGGCAAAAAAGTCTTTGTCGGATATCAGCGAAGCAACGGCATCAAAGCCACTATTGCTGAGCATCAGGCCACCAAGCACCGCCTGTTCCGCTTCAATTGAATGCGGCAGCTGCTGTTCCAGTGCTTCTCTGTCTTCAACCATCTGACCCATCACCCGCCAACACGGAAACGGCACTGCCACGAGGAATGGAGTGCCGTGTTGTTACCAATTATGCTATCGCCTGAAACTGCCGACTTACTCAGCGATAACAGACAATTTAATCGGCTGGGTTACCTCAGCATGCAGTTGAATATCAATTTCATATTCACCAATTTCACGCAGGGCCCCTTCAGGCAGCTTCACTTCGCTTTTGCTCACCTCGACACCGGCGGCAGTCACTGCGTCCGCAATGTCGCGCGTACCGATGGAGCCAAACAATTTGCCTTCATCACCTGAATTGGCGGCAATGACAATGGCTGGCAATGCAGCCAGTTGTTGTCCACGGGCTTCAGCGGCCGTGCGCTGCTCCAGGGCGGCAGCTTCCAGCTCGGCACGCTTGGCCTCGAACTCTGCCATATTGGCACTAGTGGCAAACACGGCTTTATTTTGTGGAATAAGATAGTTGCGGCCATAACCGGCCTTAACRTTCASTTTGTCACCAATGCTGCCAAGCTTGCCGACTTTTTCCAGAAGAATCACTTCCATCTCGAATACCCTCTCACTATTAATCTGTWGACACCGCCGGYTGGGRAACTAGTTTTTACCCTTCACCAGTCTGGTGCGTATGTTCAAGATACTGTCCAGCAAACCYAACCCGACAAGTACCAAACTCAGTGGACCGATAATCACCAGCCCCACGTAAAAAACTGCCAGCCAGTGCACGCCGATCTGGTARTRCGCCACAGTAAAGTGAACCAGACCAATGCCCCCMARMAACAAAGGCAATCCCAGCAATCCCGCCCAGCTGCCGTACTCCTGAGGAGCCAGRTAACAGGCTRYCACACCYACAACCAGTGACAGCGCMACYGCGGGAGAAAAGCGCAATTGATGAAACTCCCGCTGGAAACCKCCCTGGTTATACARSGCGGCCTGCCACCAACGTGCCARCACCAGGCAGGCTACYGATGTCAGCGCTACCACATAAGCAATGACACCGAGCAAAAAAGTACGTCCCGGCTGRAATGGCGCAGCRCCRGTTTCACYTTGMTCCTGCAGTTSACTGAACATGCCGGCAACAAGTGCTTCCAACTCCCGGGCCGAATCGCTAAAAAGCAGATTGAGTACCACACTGCCAACTGCACTGATAAACACCAATACCAACAGCGTTCGCGACCAGGACTGTGTCTGTCTCAACACCGCCGATGACACCAAAACCGCCACCATGCCTGCCGAGGTGGCCAGGGTTATCATGGGACTGACGCCACTGACGTAAAATGCAATCAGAAGTGGCAGACAGCCCCACAACAAAATCAGGCAACCCTCAGCGACCCCTTTACTCAGGGTAACAAGGCTGACCGTAGCCGGACTGAGCAGCGGTAGCAGGCTGCCAAAAAAGGCCACCACTGACGCCTGTACCCGTCCGCGCATGATGTACTGAGCCAGTGCCCGCATCAGCTGGTGCTAAGAATTACTGGTGGCTGTCCGTGTAAGGCAGTAATGCCAGTAAGCGCGCACGCTTGATAGCAGTGGACAGCTGACGCTGATACTTGGCCTTGGTACCGGTAATACGACTTGGCACAATTTTTCCAGTTTCAGAGACATACTGCTTCAGTGTTTCCAGATCTTTATAATCGATTTCCGGAGCACCTTCGGCACTGAAACGGCAGAATTTACGACGACGATTAAAACGGGCCATCTTTACTTCTCCTCTTCCACTACTTCTTCTGACGGCGCATCGGCTGCATCATCGGCAGAAGACGTGTCATCATCGTTGTCTGAATTATCAGCGGAGGGGGCACGTTGTCCCTCATCAGTACGCTGACTGTCAGATGCCGCTTCTTCAGTCCGGGTATCGCGACGATCGCTGCGATGATCTGACTTCTCCGCTTTCATGATCGGCGAGTCACCCGTCACAGCTTCATCGCAGCTGAAGATTGCACTGCGGATAACAGCATCGTTGTAGCGGAAGGCAGAACTCAGCTCATCCAGAACATCCTGACCACATTCAATATTCATCAGGACATAGTGAGCTTTGTGGATCTTGTTGATTGGATAGGCCAGTTGGCGGCGGCCCCAGTCCTCGAGTCGATGTACCGTTCCGTTGCCGGCGGCAATGGTGCTGTTGTAACGCTCGATCATCCCGGGAACCTGCTCGCTCTGGTCCGGGTGAACCATAAATACGATTTCGTAGTGACGCATTGTCTCTCCCTACGGGTTATAGCTGCCCACCCAGTGCGGTGCAGCAAGGAGTATTGGCCGGATACAGGCCAAGGGCGGGCATTCTACGGGTATGCCACTGCTATTTCAAGCGACATTTCAGGGAGTTACAGGGTTGGAACTGTCCATTTTAGCCGCTATGATTGATCGCTGACTTTCCCCATTTGCCGAGGATAAAACATGAAAACGATAGGCCTGTTAGCCATTGTACTGTTTGCACTGTCCAGTGTTGGTTGCACCAAGGTGGGCAGTGAAGCCTGGTGTGCCAAAATGAAAGATACGCCCAAAGGTGACTGGACGGCCAACGAAGCCGCCGACTTCGCAAAACACTGCATTATCAAATAAATACACGGGCCGTCAGGCAGTGCTGGCAAGCCGTTATCGGCGCTGCCTGACAGCTTCAAACAGGCAAATACCCGTTGCAACGGACACATTCAGACTGCTGACCACACCCGCCATGGGCAGCTTTACCAACAGGTCGCAATATTCTCGGGTCAGTCGTCGAAGGCCTTTTTCCTCGGCACCCATGACCAACGCGACCGGCCCTTTCAGGTCAGCATCGTAAACCAGCTGTTCGGCTTCTCCCGCCGCACCGATAACCCATAACCCCCTCGACTGCAACTTCCTCAGGGTCCGTGCTAGATTGGTCACTACCACCAGTGGCACGTTTTCAGCGGCACCGCAGGCGACTTTTTGCACGACCGGGGTGAGGCCCACCGAGTTGTCCTTTGGCACGATCACGGCCTGCACTCCAGCGGCATCAGCAGAGCGGAGACAGGCACCCAGATTGTGCGGATCGGTGATACCGTCCAGAATCAGCAAGAAAGGCGTTTCCTCTGACTGATCAAGTAGTTCATAGAGGAAATGTTCATCCTGGACTTCAGCATCATCACAGAGTGCTGCAACACCCTGATGCGAGCCGTCTGTCAGGTCATCCAGATCCGAGCGCATCACCCGCTCCACACTGAGTCCCTGGCGCTCGGCCATGGCCAGTATTTTTTGCAGGCGCTGGTCTTCGCGGCCACGCAACACTTTTAACTGCCGCACCTTGTTGGCAGAGGTTTTCAACACGGCCTGGACCGCATGTAATCCAAAGATCCACTGACCCTGCCCCTTGGCATGGTCCGTCAGCTTATCTGTCATGATCAGTACTCATCAGAGGCTACACAAGCTGCATCAGCGTTTTGCAGCTGGTGGCTTGCGTCGCCGGGGTTTCTGCTGCTTACCGGTTTTATCCGTTTTTGCAGCGGACTTGTCCGACCTGGATTTTCCGGTTTTTCCGCGCTTTCTTCCGGACTGTTCGTGTTCTGCTGCCAGCGCTGCAGCTTTAGGGCCTGCGGAGGTCGCTTTCCTGCCTTTTTTACCTTCTTCCACCAGATCAAAATCGATCTTGCGTTCATCCAGTGCCACCCGACTGACCCTGACCCGCAATTTGTCACCCAGCCGGAACACCCGCTTGGTTCGCTCCCCCACCAGGCGGTGGTGGGCGGCTTCGTGGTAGTAGTAATCCTTTGGCAACCCGGTGATATGAACAAGGCCTTCAATAAACAGCTCGGTCAGCTGTACAAACAAACCGAAACCGGTCACCGAAACCACGACGCCTTCGTATTCATCACCGACCCTGGACAACAGGTATTCGCACTTCAGCCAATTCACCACATCGCGGGTCGCTTCATCGGCCCGGCGCTCCGTCATGGAGCAGTGTTCACCGCTGTTGATCATCCACTGCTCATCATAGGGATAAATCGACGCAGCACTCAGGACAGGAGCCCCTTCCACTTGCCTGGTATGGCTCACTTTCCCTTTTTTGCGAATGAGATAACGAAGCGCCCGATGCACCAGCAGGTCGGGATAGCGCCGGATTGGGGAGGTAAAGTGGGCATAAGCCGAATAATTCAAACCGAAGTGACCGTCATTCTCGGGGTCATAAACGGCCTGATTCATGGTGCGTAGAATCACTGTCTGAATCACACCGGCATCGGGGCGACCGGCAATTTTTAACAATACCTGCTGGAAATCTTTTGGCGAAGGCTCGTCACCACCCGGTAAACCGAGGCCGATCTCACCCAGAAACTCACGGAGGTTGGCCAGCTTCTCTTGCCGGGGCCGCTGGTGAACCCGGTAAAGTGCCGGCAGTTTGCTCTTCTCCAGCAGTGTCGCCGTGCAGACGTTGGCACAGAGCATACACTCCTCAATCAGCCGGTGTGCCTCGGTGCGCTCAGAGGGGATGATCTGCTGAATTTTGCGCTCGGCATCAAACAGAATGCGGGTTTCCTGACTATCAAAGTCGATGGCGCCACGGATCTCCCGACGACCCAACAGAGCGAGAAACAGGTCATAGAGGTGGTCAACGTGCTCCACCACTGCGTTAAACTGCTTGCGAATACCGCTATTGCGGTCTCCGTGCTGGGCAATCATGGCGGCAACCTGGGTATAGGTCAGCCGGCTGTGGGAATAAATAACCCCTTCATAGAACTGGAATTTAGTGATCTGACCGTCGGCATCCATGGTCATTTCACAAACCATGGTGAGTCGATCCACCTGGGGATTCAGTGAACAGAGGCCGTTGGAGAGCTTTTCCGGTAACATCGGTACCACATGCTGGGGAAAATACACGGAATTGCCCCGCAAGTAGGCCTCCTCGTCCAGCGGGCTGCCCACAGCCACATAATGTGAGACATCGGCAATCGCCACATAGAGCCGCCAGCCACCGCGACTGAGCGGTTCGCAGTACACGGCATCATCAAAGTCCCTGGCATCCTCACCGTCGATCGTGACAAAGGGCAGGTGGCGCAAATCCACCCGGAACTGTTTGTCCTCTTCCCGGACCTCAGCCGGGATGGCCTCGGCCTGATCGATCACCGCTTGCGGCCATTGATTGGGAATACCGTAATTATGAATGGAAATATCAATCTCCATCCCAGGCGCCAGATGCTCACCCAGCACCTGAATAACCCGCCCGGCTGGCAGATTCTGGCGGCTCGGATGGGTCGTGATTTCCACCACCACAATCTGGCCTGGCTCAATATCGCTGCGTTGGTCAGGGGGAATCATGATGTCCTGGGAGACACGGGGGTTGTCCGGGCGAACAAAATGGATACCGCTCTCCACAAAATAACGACCCACCAGTGTACTGGTACGGTGCTCTACCACCTCGACGATGGACCCTTCCGAGCGGCCCCTGCGATCCACCCCCGCCACACGTACCAGCACCTCATCACCATCCATGACACGGCGCATCTGGCGGCTAGATAGAAACAGATCGTCACCGCCCTCGGCGGGTTTAACAAAGCCGAACCCCTCGGGGTGACCAATAACACGGCCCTTGATCAGATTCATCTTGTTCAACGGGCCATAGGCGTTGCGGCGATTGCGAACGGCCTGACCATCCCGCTCCATGGCGATCAAACGGCGGCGAAGCGCCTCCTTGCCATCCTCATCGCTCAGGCCAAATGCATCAAGAAGCTCTTCATAGGTCAGAGGCCCAACACTGTTTTCGAGGAAATCGAGGATAAACTCCCGGCTGGGCACCGGTTTGTCGTATTTAGCCGCTTCACGGTCGGCAAAGGGATCTTTGTTCACAGTTTTTTTCATTGGAAGTCCAAACGTAAGAAGTGTACTGCCGACGCCACAGAGGAAATCGGCTAAAGTATATAAATATCAGAACATACTTGTCGGGAACTCTCCACGGCTTTTTTTCAGCAACCGGCTTTAACTGCAGGCTCGGGGCTAAATCAGAACAATCATTACTGTCTTTTCAATGCATTTTTTTGCAGCACATAATTGACAATGGCGGATACCGTCTCTATAGTCTCGCACCGCTGGTGAAGCAGCTTCTGCTTCCCATCGTGCCCAGGTGGCGGAACTGGTAGACGCGCTAGCTTCAGGTGCTAGTGACCGCAAGGTCGTGGAGGTTCAAGTCCTCTCCTGGGCACCATTTTAAAAAGGTTGAATGACCGCGAGAAACCATTTAAGAATTTGATTCTTAAATGGTTTTTTTGTTTTTAGTCGCTAAAACCATCCCTTCAACCCCCTCAACTTCCATACGCTTGATTATAAATATTGCAAAGCTATAATCGAGTTGATTGCGCAGACTACTTTTAACAGGAAGCTGTGAAGAAAATGCATTTTTCCCCTAGAACACACCACGTAGCCTTCCCCTCCTAACCGAGCGTGATTGATTAGTCACGCTCGGCCCCCGGTTCTATCCAAAAATCTAACTGTTATGCCCTGGTCAAAAACCCAGGGCACCTAAGCTATTGGTGTGCAAAATGAATATTAAGTACTTGTCAGACATCCGGAATTTTATCGGAAAACTGATGGATCCGGTGGAGAGGAATAAAACATTCTACCCCTTGACGCTAAGTCCGGTTGAAATTGCCAACGTGATTGATAAATTGCAGGGTATCTATGACTCACCCACCGATACACCCCACGATGGCAACACCGTCTCAATAGAATCAAGCATCAACCTCATCGATATGCTCGACGACAGTGAAACCACTATCACCGTTGTGCTGCCTGGTGATAGTGATCCATCGCAAGGAAAAATCTCCGTTCTTTCCCCTTTGGGCTCTGCCCTGCTAGGTAAAAAACACGGCGAAACCATAACCTTCTTCGTCGGAAACCGTATGAATCGTTTTCGAATTCTGGCTGTAGCGTAAAAATTTTCACAGATATGGAGGGAAATAATCATGCAGTCTTTTTCATGCCGCTCATAGTTGAGAATAAACAGCTAAGCTGAATTTTTATTTTCCTCTATCGCCCTATGCGGCAGTCACTTTTTGCTTATATTCGATCAACAGAACAATGGAGACTGACATGAGTAAGAACAAAGTGAGTAAGAGCAAAATTCAAGCGGGCAGCAAAAAACCGCCCCAAAAAACGCTGAAAGAAAAACGTAAAGAAAAGAAAGAAAAAAGAACCATCTCAAGCCGTTAACGTTAGCGAGCGGGGGTGTCAGGCACCCCTGCTCTATCTTTTCCCTGTCTCAACCAAAAATAGTGCCCGCAATACCTCCTTGTCCTTTTCCCAAGTTAGCGCCATTCGTCAAAATTGCTTGTAACAAAACCGTTCCTTGCCCATCTTATTGATATTGCTGAATCACAAGTTTGTGTCAGTCCAGCGACTGGCCGCAAACTAACATGAACTTAAACACTGAAAGGAATGCCCTGTGCATAGAACCACCAAGAAGCTGATGATTGTCGCCACTGTGGTTATCGCGATGGCAGCGTATTTCTTCCTCGACCTCGGGCGATATCTGAGTCTGGCTTACTTGCAACAACAACTGGACATCATTCACAGCTTCTATGCGGAAAACCGGCTGTTGAGCTGTCTGATTTTTCTGGTGGTGTATGTGATCGTGACTGCGCTGTCGATCCCCGGTGCTGCTGTCATGACATTGGCGGGCGGCGCTATTTTCGGGTTTGTCACCGGGTTGTTGCTTGTCTCCTTTGCTTCGGCCATAGGGGCCACTCTCGCCTTTCTGGTGGCCCGTTACCTGTTGCGGGATTGGGTGCAACAGCGTTTTGGCGAGCGCCTGAAAACCATCAATCAGGGTATAGAAAAAGACGGTGCCTTTTATTTGTTTACCCTGCGGCTGGTACCGGTCTTTCCATTCTTTCTGATCAACCTGGTGATGGCGTTGACGCCCCTCAAAACCTGGACATTCTACTGGGTCAGTCAGGTGGGAATGCTGGCGGGCACCGCCGTCTATATCAACGCTGGCACCCAGATGGCACAACTGCAAAACGCAGGGGGTATTCTCTCCCCCGGGCTGATCGGTGCCTTTGTGCTGCTGGGACTGTTTCCCTGGATTGCCCGCGCTCTGCTCGCACCCCTGCAGCGTGCGAAGGTCTATCGCGGCTGGGAAAAGCCCAAACATTTTGACCGCAATCTCATCGTGATCGGCGCCGGCTCCGGCGGTCTGGTGAGCGCTTATATCGGCGCCACCGTCAAGGCCGGCGTCACTCTGGTGGAGAAAGAGCGCATGGGCGGCGACTGCCTTAACACCGGCTGCGTGCCGTCTAAAGCCCTGATTAAAAGCGCCCAGGTAGCCTCAATGGCCAGCCACAGTCCGGACTACGGCCTGAAACCGCTGCAACCGGAAGCCGATTTCGGCGCGGTAATGGATCGTATCCAGAGGGTGATCAAGGCCATCGAACCCCACGACTCGGTTGAGCGCTACCGCCAACTGGGGGTGGATTGCCGCCAGGGCAGCGCGCGACTGGTTTCCCCCTGGGCGGTGGAAATTGCCGGCAACGAAGGGAAGCAGACCCTGACCGCGCGCAATATCATTATCGCCTCCGGTGCCGCCCCACTGGTGCCGCCCTTTCCAGGGCTGGAACAGATTGATTACCTAACCACCGAGACCCTGTGGAAAATACGCAACAACCCGGGCCGTCTGTTGATTCTCGGTGGCGGCCCCATCGGCTGTGAATTAGCCCAGGCCTTTGCCCGCCTCGGCACCCGTGTCACTCAGGTGGAAATGCTGCCCCGCATTTTGCCCCGGGAAGATGACGATGCCGCCAAGCTGGTGGCCGACGCCCTGCGCCGGGACGGCGTCGAGCTGTTGCTGAACCACAAGGCGGATCGCTTCTCGGTGGAAGGCGGCGACAAGGTACTCTATAGCGAACACCAGGGTGAAAGTGTGCGCCTGGTATTTGACCAGATTTTGATCGCCATCGGCCGCAAAGCCAATACCGACGGACTGGGGCTGGAAGCACTGGGCATAACGACCCATAAAAATGGCACCATTGCCCTCAATGCGTTCCTGCAGACCCGCTTTCCCAACATCTACGCCGTCGGCGATGTGGCCGGACCCTACCAGTTCACCCACACCGCCGCCCACCAGGCCTGGTATGCCGCCGTCAATGCACTGTTCGGCCGCTTTAAAAAATTCAGGGTGGATTACTCGGTGATTCCCTGGGCCACCTTTACCAGCCCGGAAGTGGCGCGGGTAGGACTGAACGAACAGGATGCCGCTGAACAGGGTGTGGAATTCGAGGTGACCCGCTACGGCATCGACGATCTGGATCGGGCCATTACCGACGGCTGTGCCGAGGGTTTCGTCAAGGTGCTGACCCGGCCCGGCTCAGACCGCATTCTCGGGGTGACGATTGTCGGCAACCATGCGGGAGATCTGATTGCAGAGTATGTGCTGGCGATGAAACACGGACTCGGTCTCAACAAGATTCTGGGCACCATCCATATCTACCCCACCCTGGCAGAAGCCAACAAGTTTGCTGCCGGCGAGTGGAAAAAAGCCCATGCGCCGCAGGGGTTGTTAAAACTGGTGGAGCGCTACCACCGCTGGCAGCGCTAGGCATCGGAATCAACAGCTCAGATTTTTCAGCTATGAGGCAAAGTGTAATGACAACAGATAGTCTGGATCAACGCGCAGACACCGGCAGTCACCTGCTTTCTCCATTGCGAATACTGGTGCTGTGCACCGGCAATTCCGCCCGGAGTATTATGGCCGAAGCACTGTTTAATACGATTGGTTCAACGCTTTTCCGGGCATACAGTGCAGGCAGCAAACCCACCGGACGGGTAAACCCACTGGCGCTTGAGCAGATCCGGACACTGGCTGATAGTGCCCCGGAGACCTATCGCAGCAAGAGCTGGCAAGAATTTATCGGTACTGAAGCACCGGTTTTTGATGTGATATTGACGGTATGTGATAACGCAGCAGCAGAAGACTGCCCACTGCTTGACGGCAAAATTGAACACGTGCATTGGGGGCTACCCGACCCTGCGGCGATTCACAATGATCCAGCGGCCGCGAGACGCGCTTTCACCGAGTGCTTTGCCTCACTCAAGAAACGTATTCAAAGCCTGCTGGCGTCACCAGGCGATCACCACGTCTCGGCCAAACACCTGCTCACTGCCATGAAACGCTTTGAGTAAAGGCACCCGCCCGGAAGTACCAGAAGCCATAGATTGAAGACCATGGCACACAGCCAGCAAAGCCCCTGAGCGGCGGCTTTATGCCATGAATCAGCGGGCACCCACTGCTTTATCCATATTATCCATAGCTTGCTGACTAGCCAGGTATTCCTCATAGGTACCCTGGAAATCAACCAACGTGCGATCCTTGATTTCAATCACCCGGGTCGCCAGGGAGGAGACAAATTCGCGGTCGTGACTGACAAAAATCAGTGTGCCATCGTAGTGTTCCAGCGCCATATTGAGCGCTTCAATCGCCTCGATGTCGAGGTGGTTGGTGGGCTCATCGAGAAGCAGCACATTGGCATCGGTCATCATCAGCTTGCCAAACAACAGGCGGTTTTTTTCCCCTCCAGAACAGACTCGTGCTTTCTTGTTGAAATCATCAGCGCTGAACAGCAGGCGGCCCAGCGTAGCGCGGACAATCTGGTCATCGTGGCGGGGTTTTCGCCACTGGCTCATCCAGTCGAACAGTGTCAGATCAGAATCAAAATCCGCCGTACTGTCCTGGGGACAATAACCGAGCACTGCGTTTTCGGACCACTTGATTTTGCCATGATCGGGAGTCAGCTCGTTCATCAGGCAACGCAACAATGTGGTTTTGCCGGCACCGTTTTCGCCGATAATGGCCAGTCTGGAGCCCGCCTCCAGGATCAGGTTGCCCTTGCTGAACAGCGGTCCGCCATCAAACCCGTGGCCGAGATTTTCCAGAATCAGGGACTGACGATGTAGTTTTTTCTCCTGCTTGAAGCGAATATAGGGGCTCATCCGGCTGGAGGCCTTCACTTCATCAAGTTTGATTTTTTCGATCTGCTTGGCTCTGGATGTCGCCTGCTTGGCCTTTGATGCGTTAGCAGAGAAGCGGCTGACGAATTGCTGCAAATCTGCAATCTGGGCAGATTTTTTGGCATTTTCAGAATGCAGGCGCTCTCTGGCCATGGTCGATGCCGTCATGAAATCATCGTAGTTGCCGGGATAGAGGCGCAGCTCACCGTAATCGATATCGGCCATATGCGTACAAACGGCGTTCAGAAAATGGCGGTCGTGGGAAATGATCACCATGGTGCTCTTGCGCTCGTTGAGCACACCTTCCAACCAGCGAATGGTATTGATATCGAGGTTGTTGGTGGGCTCATCCAGCAACAGGATATCCGGGTCGGAAAATAGTGCCTGGGCCAGCAGGACCCGCAACTTCAGGCCGGGGGCCACATCACTCATCGGGCCCTCGTGGAGGGCCTCGGCAATACCCGCGCCCAGCAGAAAATCGCCGGCTCTGCTCTCGGCGGTATAACCATCCATTTCGGCAAATCGCGCTTCCAGTTCCGCCACCCTCATGCCATCGGCATCGGTCATTTCTGTCAGGCCGTAGATGCGGTCGCGCTCCTGTTTCACCTCCCAAAGTTCCGCGTGACCCATGATGACCGTGTCGATTACCCGGTATTTTTCGAAGGCAAACTGATCCTGGTGCAGCGTACCAACCCGCTCATTCGGGGTGATGGACACGTTGCCGGCGGTGGGCATAAGACTGCCATCCAGAATTTTCATGAAGGTGGATTTACCACAGCCATTGGCACCGATCAGGCCATAGCGATTACCTTCACCAAATTTAACGGAGATGTTTTCAAACAGCGGCTTGGCACCAAACTGCATGGTGATGTTTGCGGTCGAGATCAAGGGAATATCCTAGGCGCGATAAAACGAAAAAGATGGTGTAACGAAGGCTGCGGACTATACGCAGTTGTCGGCAATGCGTCGAGGGGTAGCCAAAAATATTTATAAAAAACAATGGGATTTAATGATTCTCTGCTCTCTTAGCCGGGCTGGACAGGCGTCATTCACGCATAGACTGTAAGTCGTCGGGGCTAATCACCTTCCTCTGCATCACGACGACGCTGTTGCCGCTCCTCCTCTTCACTGAGGGCATAACTGATCACATCCAGAACCTCTGCCACATCGGCCTTTTGCAGATCCTCTGCAAAATAACCGGACAATGGCACATCGGGATGCAAGTCACCGGCCTCATATAACGCCCAGATTTCCTTGCCAAACCGGGTCTCCAGCAATTCGGGAGCGAACTGCGCGTAATACTCGGTAATTTTCTGAACATCGCGCTCCAGCATAAACTCTGCGTGATTATTGGCAGAGGCATCGACTGCCTGAGGCAAATCAATGATTACCGGGCCAGACGCATCCTGCAGCACGTTAAATTCAGACAGGTCACCGTGTACCAGACCGGCACAAAGCATGCGCACCACCTCACGCATCAGTAAACCATGGTCGGTGATAGCCTGCTGGCTGGACATGGTGATTTCACTGAGTCGCGGCGCCACATCGCCGTCGCTGTCAGTCACCAACTCCATCAGTAATACACCATCGACACAGCCAAAAGGTTCCGGTACCCGCACCCCGGCGGCAGCCAGGCGATACAAGGCTGACACCTCGGCATTCTGCCAGGTTTCCTCCTGCTGCTCGCGACCGTAACGGGTGCCTTTTTCCATGGCTCTGGCACGGCGTCCACTACGCACTTTTCGGCCTTCCTGATATTGCACGGCTTTTTTGAAGCTGCGTTTATCCGCTTCTTTATAGACTTTCGCGCAGCGTAGCTCTCCGCCACTGCGCACCATGTAGACGGTTGCCTCTTTGCCACTCATCATCTGGCGGATGACTTCATCCACCAGACCATCGTCAACCAGGGGCTGTAAACGTTTCGGAATTTTCATGGCGCCTTATAGCATATTTGCCGGTGGATAAGTTGGTTTTCAGGGTATAAAGCCCGCATGAAAAAGGGAAAGGCTGTGTCCGTTGGAGTCAATAGATACTGAACAGCAGGAAGACGGTAAGCAGTACCACAACCCAGGTTACGACACTGCCCGTTGGCCAGGTGCGCGCCAGCATCCCTTCGGGGCCATGGTGCCGGCCTATATAGGTCCAGATGATGGAAAACACCCGGTTAGAAGCATTTCGCAAAGCCGTATTGAGGCAACTGAGCAGACAGATCAACCGATTCATCAGAGACAGGATAAGCCGACGATACACCCAGTCAAAGTCGAGACTGATCGTCAGGGTGCGCCTCATCAACGGCAACAAGGCAAAGAAAGCCAGCCCGGAGAACAGCAACAATTGCAGCTGCGTCACCAGATGCGATGCCGTATAGGGCACATAATCCACAGGGTAAGGCAGCAGGCGATAGAGCCACTCCGGGAAAATACCCAGTAAAATACAGGCAGCGGCCAACAGAACCATGGCTGCGCGCATATTCCAGGGCGGATCCTTGGGTCGCAGCCCCGAGTCCTTCTGGAAAAACACGAACCAGGGAAACTTGATACCGGCGTGCAGAAAAACACCTGCGGAGGCGGCTAGCAACAATAACCAGACCATCATTAAATGCTGGTCGGCGGCGGACTGGGAAATCATCGATTTGGAGATAAAGCCCGAGGTGAATGGAAATGCCGATATCGCCAGGGCACCGATAATGCCGCACAGTGCAGTGAGCGGCATCGAATGGTAGAGCCCGCCCAGTTCACTGCACTTGCGTCGCCCGGTCATATACAGCACAGAACCCGCGGACATCAGCAGCAGTGCCTTGTAGATAATATGGGCAAAGGCATGGGCCGACGCACCATTAATGGCCATTTCAGTACCGATACCGATACCACAGACCATGAAACCCACCTGGTTGACGATGGAATAGGCCAGGATTCGGCGCATATCGTTTTCGAGCAGAGCATAGATGATCCCGTAGAAAATCATGTAGAGACCAATCCAGATGAGGATTTGCTGACCCGGGAACAACAGTATCAGTGCCAGCACAGCGGTTTTGGTGGTGAAGGCCGACAAAAATACCGAGCCACTGGGGCTGGATTCCGGGTACGCATCCGCCAGCCAGGCGGATAATGGCGGTGCCGCAGCGTTAATCAGCACACCTATCAGGATCAGCCAGCCATCTATATTGGTCAGCGGGATCGGCTGAATCTCGATGGAACCGGTGTGGACCATCACCCCCTCAATACCGATTTTCAGCAGTACACCGCCCACCAGGTGCATGATGGCGTAGCGTATCCCCGCCTTTCGCGCTCCCTCGGTGCCACCACACCACACTACAACGGTCGAAAAAATGGCCATCAGCTCCCAGAACAGGAACATGGTAATCAGATCCCCGGCAAAGGAAACGCCGATAGCACCCGCCGCGTAAGCCTGGGCAGCGGCGAGTTCCCACCACTTCGCCTGGCGGAAGGCAAACAGCCCACCGACAAACGCCATGATGGCAAAAATAGTTGCAAACAGGCGGCGCAGGGGGCTCGACTCAATCAGCTGGATCTCGTAATTGAGAAATTGTGCGGTCAGCTGAATACCGTCGCCCATCTGCCAGATGGTATAGAGCGTCAACAGCGGTGCGCCCAGCACAATCAACGGTCGCAACGGCGCCCTTATCGGCCCGATCAGGAAAGCGCCGAGAATGAGAATGAATGCGGGCGGAAAAATTAATTCAAGCATCGTCGTCGTAATAATTATCGGGCCGTTTCAAAAGGTATCCGAGCAGTTTCGCGAATACCACCATCAGGGCACATGAAAGAAAACCAAAAGCGGCGCTGAAACCGAACCATCCGTCAAAACCGAAGTGGCCGTGTACCGAAACAAACAGCTGAACGACAACCGTCGCAGCCAGTATCAGGCCAAAACCCCACCAGAGTTTTTTATGATTTTCCGGCCGGTAGAGCCAGCTTTTTTGCGCGTTATTTACCGCGTTATTACGGTTGGTCATCGGGGCACCCCCAGGACTGCCATTTCAAAGGCAACCAACGGACCATTCAGAAAGAACACCAACAGCGTCAGCAACGCCGTGACACAGATAGCCCCCACCATGGGCAGGGGCGCTTCGCCATGGGACTTCGGTGGCGCAACCGACTCCTTGCGAAAGTAAGCCCGAAAAATGATCGGCAGAAAATAGGCCGCATTGAGACCGGTAGAAAGCGTTAGCACAATTAGCACAAAATAACTGTCAATCTGAAACGCGCCGGCAATCATGTACCACTTCGAGACAAAGCCGCCGGTAGGCGGCACACCGATCATACTGAGTGCCGCTATAGCAAACGCACCCATAGTGATAGGCATCCGGAATCCGATGCCATCCAGTTGGTTGATCTCGGTTTTTTTGCTGGCGATATAGATCGCCCCCGCCGCAAAAAACAGCGTGATCTTGGCCACCGCGTGAGCGACGATATGCACGATAGCGCCGATTTCCGAGAGGGGGGTGAGCACCAGAACCGCCAGCACGATGTAAGACAACTGCGAGACCGTTGAATAGGCCAGCATACGTTTTATATTGGTTTGCCGGAGGGCCAGTATGGAGGCCACCACAATGGTAAATCCGGCGATATAGACGGCAATCACTTCGTGTGGCACATCCACCAGAAAGTCGAGCCCGAAGATATAAATCACCACTTTAGCGATGGTGAACACACCGGCTTTCACCACGGCCACAGCATGAAGCAAAGCAGACACGGGCGTCGGCGCCACCATCGCAGCGGGCAGCCAGCGATGCACCGGGATCAGCGCGGCCTTGCCGATACCGAACATGAACATCAGCAACAGGATGGTGGCGCCGATGCCGCCGATATTGCCCTCGAGTATACCGCCGGGACGGAAATCCAGGGTGCCGGCAACAAAATAGGTCCACATCATGGCCGGTAAAAACAGCCCGATGGAAGTCGCCAGCAGAATACCGAGATACGTTCTTGCTCCGGCGCGGGCCTTGTCGTCACCCTTGTGGGCAACCAGCGGATAAGTTGACAGGGTTAGCACTTCATAGAACAGAAACAGGGTCAGCAGGTTGGCTGCAAACGCCACGCCCATAGCCCCAAAAATTGCGACGGCAAAACACACATAAAACTGGGTTTGCCGCTTTTCCTGATTGGCGCGCATATAGCCGATCGAATAAACCGAGGTGACAATCCACAGCCCACTGGCCACCAGCGCAAAAAGAATCGACAGGGGTTCCGAGTGAAGGGCAATGTGCAGGCCGGGCAAAATCTGCCACAACTCCACATAGAGTGCAGCGGCTTCATCCCCACCGCGTTCGACGGCACCGAACACCTGTATGACCAGATAGAAGAGCAGACCTGCCGTAGACAGAGTCACCGCTTCCCTGAGGTTGGGCCAGCGGCCACACAGGGCGATCAGCAACGCCCCGCAAAGTGGCACGACCAGGGTAAGTTGCAGGGCCAGAAGTGCTGTCACGGGCCACCTCCGAACAGCATTTGTGCCGCACTATCCGATAGATAGACCGGCAGGCGCGTATCGATCCCAAAGTAGATATTGGCCAGTGCCAATATGGCAGTTGGTATCAACAGCGACAGCGGTGCCTCTCTGCAGACTTCATCCTCACCTTTCCTAAAGTAAGCCACTTCCACCAGTCGCCAGATATAAATAACAGCGAGCAGAGAACCCAGCAGCACGGCAATAACCAGCGGCCACCAATCGCGTTCGAGGGCCGCCAGAACCAGATACCACTTGCTGATAAAACCAACCGTACCGGGCACACCAATTAAACTCAGACCGCCAATCACGATAATTGCCATGGTCCAGGGCATGCGCTGGCCCAGCCCTGCGAAATGCCGTATATCGGCACTGCCAAAACGGAACACAACCGCAGCCAATGCCAGAAAAAGCGCCCCCTTCATCAGAGCATGGTTGAACAGATGCAACAGCGTTGCCTGCAACCCGGTGGCAGAGCCAATGCCAATACCAATAATCATGTAACCGATCTGAGCCACACTGGAGTAGGCGAACAGACGTTTCACGTTGGGCTGCTGGATGGCCACCAGCGATGCCACAAACACCCCCACCAGGCCGAGCACCAAAAATATGCTGTGCAATGGCAACACGGACGCGGCAAAACCAACCCCAAATACAGAAAAGTGAAAACGAATCAGCAGATAAACCGCCACTTTCGTTGCCGTAGCAGCCAAAAACGCGGTCACGATTGAGGGCGCGTAGGCATAGGCATTCGGCAACCACAAATGCAGCGGGAACAACGCCAGTTTCAGGCAGACACCCACCATCAGAAAGGCAAATGCCGTAAAGGCTGTGGCAGAGTTTTCCAGCGCCGGCAACCGGTTCGCCAGATCCTGCATATTCAGGGTGCCGGTGAGACTGTATAGAAAACCGATACCAATCAGGATGAACGTGGCCCCAATCGTGCCGACAATCAGATACTGGTAGGCAGCCCATAATGCACGCCGGTCCCGCCCCTGGGCAATCAGGGCATAGGTTGCCAGTGAAGAGATCTCCAGAAACACAAACACGTTGAAGATGTCGCCTGTGGCGACAATGCCCAGCAGGCCCGCCAGACAGAGCATATAGAGCACATAAAACAGCGGCTGCCTTTCTGATGGAACTTCTGTTCTGATAGCTGTATTCGCAGCCAGCATCATCAATGCGCCAATACCACTAACGATCAGCAGCACGTAGGCCGACAACAAATCGATGCGATACTCGATACCCCAGGGTGCATCCCACCCCCCCAGGCTGTAGCTCAACGCACCAAACTGATGAACCTGGAACACCAGCAAGCCACTTATTGCCACTGAGACAAGACTGGCCATACAGGCAAACAGCCAGGCCGCACGGGCCCTATCCAGCAACAAACAGGCTGGCGCTGCCAGCAGGGGCACAATCACTTGTAAAATAGGGAGATGGCTCAGCACCGCAGATCTCGTTCCTGTAACTCTTCTTCCTCAACCGTGCCGTAGGCATTCTTGATGCGAACCACCAGTGCCAGCGCCAGCGCCATAGTGGCGATACCCACCACAATGGCAGTGAGAATCAGCACGTGGGGTAACGGGTTGGAATAGACACTCACGCCCTCGGCAACGATCGGGGCACTGCCCCCCGCCACCTTTCCCACACTGATATAAAAGATAAAAACAGAAGTCTGGAAAATATTCAGGCCAATCAGCTTCTTGATCAGATTGCCCTGCACGATGACGATATAAAAACCTATCATCATCAGTATGATTACCACCCAGTAGTTATAAAGCTCCGGCAACATTATTCGGCCTCAACTCGACCGGTGGCATAACCGGCAAACGCGTAAAAAATCAGAATCATCGCAGCGGCCACTGTGATGCCCACCCCCAACTCAATAACGAGGATACCGATGTGTCGTCCAGCAACAGGATCAGCGGCAAGACGGCTGTAGTCCAGGTAATTCACGCCTGTCAAAAAACTGACAACCCCCACGCCACCGTAGAGTAAAACCCCGAATGCGGCCAACAATCGCAGGATTGATGGTTTGATCGCAGCCTGGGCCTTGGCCAGACCAAACAACATTGCATACAGAATAATCGCCGCCGCAAAAATAACTCCAGCCTGGAAGCCACCGCCGGGGCCATATTCACCATGAAACTGGACATAGAGCGCAAACAGCAGCATAAGGGGAATCAGCATCTTGCTCACCACCCGCAGAATCATGTGACTGCGCATTGTTTCAACAGCATTTGCCGGGGAGGACTGTTGACGCTGCTCCCCCGACGTCAGCAGAATCAACACACCCACCACCGCCGTGAAAACCACCACCACTTCTCCCAGGGTGTCAAAGGCACGGTAATCTGCCAACACCGATGTCACCATATTGGGAATACCGATTTCAGTGGGAGATGCCTGAATATATCGCGCAGCGACATGAGTGTGTGCAGGGGCATCTGGCGAGCCGAAGGGTGGCATGTCCAGGGTGCCCAATATCAGCAGGGCACCGGTCACCAGCACGAGGAAAAAAGCTGCCCGTGGTCGGCGGTGGGCCGTCTGTTCATAACGGCCAGCCACGGTCAGCGCGGTCAGCATCAGCAAGGGGAAAACCCCTGCGCCCACAGCCGCCTCGGTAAAGGCTACATCCACAGCATCCATGGAGACAAAGAAACTGGCTGACAACAGGCCATAGATCCCAGCCAACATCACGCAGGCAAACAGATCCCTCTGCCGGGCAATGGCCAGCGCGGTGACTACCAGAAGTAGCAGCAGCGTAATATCCAGGACTAGTTCGATGGAAGCACTCCCTTCGTCGTCAACATTATTCCTTCAGGCACACCACCAGGGGATCTGACCGGAGAAAGGGTCTGTGCCCGCCTCCGGTTTGGGGTGCCAAAGCTATTGTTCATTATTCTCATCGACCAGCGGCTGAAGGTTTCCATGGAGCGCCGCTTTTGTCAGTGCGTGACTAGCAACCGGGCTCGTGATCAGAATAAACAGTAAAATCAACAGCAACTTGAAAGACAAAATACTCCAACCCGCAAGCAGCATAAGACCGAGCAGAATCAGTGTAGTAGCCAGCGTTTCAGTAACGCCTGCGGCATGCATCCGGGTGAAGAAATCGGGGAACCTCAGCACCCCGACAGCACCAGAAATGAGCAGAAAAGCGCCCAGGAAAAGACAGGCAGAACTCAACACAGTCACCATGCCGGCAAGCATCAGAGGCGCCCTCCCTCTTCATCACTACGGCTGTATTCAAAATACCTGAGCACGCCAACAATGCTGATGAAATTGATTAATGCATACACCAGTGCAATATCCAGAAAGTCGGGCCGGCCGAACAAAAAACCTATTACTGCGATCAGCAGTACAGTTTTGGTGCCAAACAGATTAACAGCCAGAATGCGGTCATAAATCGTGGGGCCGAGCAACGCACGGACAATCGCCATCACCATCACAACCAGAATTGCCACTGCACTTGCAACCAGCATCTAAAGCTCCAGATCTGCAACGCGCCGATTCATTTCACCATCCTTCAGTTCGGCTATATTCTCTGCTGTCAGAGCGTGTACCAACACTGTAGCGCCCTCGATATCCATCGACACAGTGCCCGGCGTAAGGGTTATGGAATTGGCGTAGATGACTTTTCCCATATCCGTCTTCTGACTCAACGGCAGCCTGGCAACACAGGGACTGATCGATTTATTGCCCAACCAGATGCGCTTCACCACATCAATATTACTGAGAATAATCTTACCCACCAGCCAACAGTAGAAAAATGAAATATGCCCGCTCAGATGAAGGGGCTGGGATTCGTGATCGACCACATCCATACGATGGGAAACCCAGACGGCAAATACCACGGAAAAAGCGCCGAGCGACAATAACAGCGGCGAATAGTAGCCAGAATTTCCAAGCCACAACACCATCAGTACAAAAGCAAGGCTCAGGCAGTGTTTCATGATAGTCCGTCGATGATCCGCATGAGATGGGTATTAATACCTCGTTATATTTATATAATTTTTAAAAAAATGCCGACAATACTCTATTTATTGGAGAAGGGCTTGTCGAGCACTACGGCAAGAATATATTTGTCATTCTGATCTGCCGTTATCAACACCGCACGTGGGCTGAAGCATTTTTTGTTATCCAAAGCCGCCTCACTATTAATTTTTGTAGCGAGATCGTCAAGTGTCATTTGACAGGAAACTCCCGCTGGAAAAACACAAGGCCACATGCAACATCAGTAGGCGGGGAAGAGAAGTGTATCGGGTTTGCGCAGAATTGACAGGAAGAAAGAAATTGCTGCCCCGCCATTTTGTCCAGAGCACAAGCATTCGCCACCACCGCGCCCCATAACATCATGGAGACAAAAATCGGTCTCGACATTCGTTTCAGCACGGTAACCATAAGGTCCCTAATTGTTATAGTAATTTGCCGAGTACTTGCTCATTGTTTCCAAAAAAAGCTTTGCTAAAAGTGTCAAAAAGTATGTCAAATAAGCACCACTTTTGCACACAATATTTTACAATGCAGAAAAGCCTGGGCAGACAGCCCACCGGCCCTGCCAGACTGGCAGATAAACCCTGAGACCAGACAGAAATCCGACCAACAAACGGGATGATCATTGCCTTCTATTCGCTCTGACATGACCGCGGCTCAGGGTTGGCAGGCGCATCATACGCCCGACTGACAGCAGCAGTTTTTTCTTCATCCCTCAATGCGGCCAGAGCGCCGGATAGCTCGGAAAACATTTTGCAATTGGTCCCATCCGGGCGAAAGCCGGCCCGCGACAGTGTTTTCAATGGTTGAAACTGGAAGTCTGCCAGAAATAGGCGCGTACCGGATACACGGCAAGTATCGAGCAATTTATAGAGCGCCGCCACGCCGCCAGAATCGAGAATCGATACGCCATCCAGATATAGCAGGAGACCCTTTTGACCCTTGCTTAACTGCGCCAGCTCACCGAAGACACGGTCTGCCGCCGCAAAGAATAATGGGCCATTTATTTTCAATACACGCCAACCGTCGGGAATATCCCCGTCGACCATTTTTTTATTGCGGGAGATATCACTGATTTTTGTCATTTCCGCAATCTCTTTCATGAACAACAAAGACGCCAGAACAAGACCCGCGGTGATAGCAATCACCATGTCAAACAATATGGTCAGGGAGAAACAGACCGCAAACACCAGCACATCGCTCGGCGGAGCAGTTTTCAGCAGGTGCGCGATCCGGGATGTCTCGCTCATTTTCCAGGCAACGACCACCAGTAGCGCCGCCATGCTGGCCATCGGCATAAACGATAAAAGCGACGAAAGCCATACCACGGCAGCCAATACCACCAGGGCGTGAATCATTGGCGCGATCGGTGTCACTGCGCCGGCCTTGAGATTGGCCGCCGAACGGGCAATCGCAGCCGTGGCTGTAATACCGCCGAAAAAGGGCGCGATAATATTGCCAATACCCTGCCCCAGCAATTCACTGTTGGCGCTGTGTTTGGTACCAGATGCACGATCCAGTACCACAGCACACAACAGTGACTCAATGGCCGCGAGCATCGCGATGGCAAAAGCCGCCGACAGCAGATCCTGAGTGACGGACCAACTGAATGCCAACGGTGCTTCGCCCGACTGCGTTCTTTGCCAGGGCCATTGAATATCCGGTATTACCGATGAAATACCCGCCCCGACCGTTCCATCGGGGAGGACAAAACTGAAGGTAGATCCAACCGTGGCAATACCCGCACCCTGCTGGTTCAGCATCACTGCCACCAGACTGCCGATAACCACCGCCGGCAGGTGTCCGGGAACTGGGGTTTTCAGAAATGGCCAAAGCAGCATCACCAGCAAAGTGACCAGCCCCGTGATCAGACTCCATAACGAAAAATCGGGTAGGGCATTAATCAGCGCCAATACTTTATCGGTAAAATGAATCGGCATCTCTGTAATCTGCAAGCCCAGAAAGTCCTTGAGTTGGAGAACGGCAATCACAACTGCAATCCCCCCAGTGAAACCGAGGGTAACCGGCTCCGGAATGTATTCAATGTAACGTCCGAGTCGCAACAGCGCCATCACAACCAGTATGATACCGGCCAGGATGCTGGCCACCAGCAGACCGGACAGCCCATATTGCTGAACAACCGGATAGAGAACGACGACGAAAGCTGCGGTAGGACCAGAAACACTAAAACGCGAGCCGCCAGTCAGCGGGATAACGAAACCCGCAATAATGGCAGTGTAGAGCCCGTACTGTGGCGCAACACCACTCGCGATTGCCAGCGCCATGGCGAGAGGAATGGCGATAATGCCAATAGCAATGCCAGCCATGGCATCTTTGAAAAAAACCTTTGAGTTGTAGGGAGTATCACTCAGAGAGGTACGCAAACCATGAGCGATTTTTAGTGAAAAAAGGTGCGCGCGATGGGCCATAGAGGAAACCTGAAGCGGCAGAAACTATTGAGTTTACGGATCAGACAAATTAACATTCAATTAACATAATAACTGAAAACCGCTCTAGCGAGAATCACCTGATGGAAAATCGAACTGCCAGATTGACACTACTGATTGATCCGAAGAAAAAAGCCATCTTTGAAAGGCTGTGTGCCAACGAAGATGTCACCCCTTCCCAAAAAATTCGCCAATTTATCAGGGAATATGTCGAAGACAACCTGGGGCCTGACTGGCGAAATGAGGTCTTTGGCGATGAAGACAAAACTGGCTAACAGCGCTGCAGGCCCTCACCTCTGCACAAAACGATACCTTGATCAGCTGATTTGTTCGGTAAACGGCTTGCCTGTCAGCTCCAGAATAATCTCTTTTTTGCAGGTCAGGATTGTCACCTGATTTTCATTGCTCCAGTCCATACTGACCAGATCATCCATGAGCTCATCATCCAACGCATCTGGCTGGTTGCTCTCGGCATAACTGATAACCTCGGGGAAGACGATACGCAGGGACGGTTCTTCATCTGAGGGGTCGTTGAGACACTCAATAAAGAGCAGACGCACATCGACGTCGTAAACCAGGTTATAGATATAGGGGGACGTTTCGCCCAGGAGTTCGGCAGTCAGCGTCATAATGTTTCTCAACAGCGATATATGGGGGACTATCGTACCCTATTTTCTGACGATCTATTGGATTGGCGAGAACAATCTTGCCAATTTCGTCAGCGAAAGGAATATCAGACTGCGTTTTTCCAGTGATTCAACCGTCAATGGCCGGCAGCCACTGAAATCATCCAGTAACATCGCCTCCACCTCTTGGGCAAACGCCCAATCCCTGACCATGACAGTAATCTCGAAGTTAAGGTGAAACGAGCGGTTATCGAAATTGGCAGTTCCCACATATGCACGGTCGTTGTCCACCAGCACAACTTTCTGATGCAAAAAACCGCGCTGATACTGAAAAGCCTGAATACCGGAATACTGCATATCCATCAGCGCGGCAAAGGAAGATAACTGAACAAGCCGGTTATCGGTGATACCCGGCAACATAAGACGCACCTCAACACCACGCAGGGCCGCCAGCTTCAGGGCATTACTAATCGATTCATCGGGAACAAAATAGGGGCTGACAATCCAGATGCGCTCCCTGGCACTGTTGATGGCATGTAAAAACATCAACTGACAGGAGTCCAGCAGATCAGCCGGGCCGCTCGGCAGCACCAGCACCTGCTGATCATTTGGCATACTCTCCGGATGCCAGTTCATGGCAGGGACCTCACCTGTCGCCCAATACCAGTCTTCCAGGAAGGAAACCTGTGCCCCTTTCACTGCAGGACCTTCCAGTTGGACATGGGTATCCCGCCAGGGTTTAAGACGAAGATGGTGGTGGCGATATTCATCACCCAGATTGGCCCCGCCAACAAAAGCACACCGACCATCCACGACAACCACCTTGCGATGGTTGCGGAAATTGATCTGAAAACGCCGGCGTTTACGCCAGCGCCAGGTGCGAAAGGATTCAATGGTTATCCCCGCGTTCCGACAGACTCGCAAATAACGACGCGTCAATTTGAAGCTGCCAATGGCGTCGAAGAGAAAATAAACCCTGACACCCTGGCGGGCTTTTGCCGCCAGCCGCTGTAAGAGTTCGTTACCCAAACGGTCGTCTCGAACGATATAGAACTGCACCAGTATGTAGTCTTCGGCACCGTCTATTGCCGCAAAGATACGCTCGAAAATCTGCTCCCCATTGATCAGCAATGACACCCGGTTGCCACGGGTGAATGGCATCAGAGCCAACTGTTCAAGAAGTTGAACAGCGGCGGGAGCATCGCCCGGCATACTGAAGTCCTGGGCCATTTCCGACAACAGCTTTTGGGCGATCCGCTGTATTTCCAAATCGCCCTTACGACGCGCCTCCACGTAGCCGTAGAACCGCCGCTGTCCAAACAGGAGATAAACAGGTACCACCAACGGCGGTAAAAAAATCAATCCCAGCGACCAGGCTATGGCCCCCTGGGTCGTGCGGGCTTTGAAAATGGCCTCAATTGCCAGCGCAGCACCCAATATCACAGTCAGAATATAAACCGGCAGCCAGAACTCACCGATCCACTGCCAGCCCTGACCAATCAGCACCAGGGGTGGCCAGAGCCAATGACCCACTGGTTAGTCTCCCCCGCTGGTCGAAGGTGGACTATCAGGATTGGAATCACTGGTGGCGAGGCCCGCGCCACACCATTTGCAAAAACTGGCATCCCGGTCATGACCTGCCTTGACGCAGTTGGGGCAGGGATACAGGGATTTTTCCCGCTGCATTTCACCGGCCAGTTCAGCCGTGATGATGCCCGTGGGAATGGCAATGATTGAATAACCGGTCAGCATCGCCAGCGTGGCAATAATTTGCCCTGATACTGTGTGGGGCGTGATATCGCCAAAACCCACGGTGGTCAGGGTCACGATGGTCCAATAAATACTCTTGGGGATACTGGTAAAGCCATTTGCGGGGCCTTCCACGACGTACATCAGGCAACCGAACAGTGTGCTCAATACCAACACACAGAAAAAGAAGATAAAAATTTTCCGCCGGGCCTGATTGATGGAGCGCATCAGCACATCGGCTTCAGATAGATAGCGGACCAGCCTCAATATCCGAAAAACACGCAATACCCGCAACAGGCGGATAATGAGCAAATAATGGGCACCGGTAAAAAACAGGGCCAGGTAGGAGGGGATAATCGAAACCAGATCGATCAGACCATAAAAGCTGAACAGGTATTTGCGGCGATTGGGGGAGCAGAAAATACGCAGGCCGTATTCCACGGTAAACAGCGCTGTAAAAAACCATTCCACTGAGAAAAATAACAGTGCGTAACGGCTACTGAGAGATTCAACCGTGGTCAGTATGACAGCCAGTACACTGATCAAAATGGCATAGATCAGAAATATATCAAAGCGTTGCCCCGCTTTAGTGTCTGTACCAAAAATGATCCGGTAAAGCTGTTCGCGCAATTGCTGTTTGTCCATGGTGTGTCAACGACGCCCCTTTATTATTTGATGATTGACCGCCATACCGACAGCTTGACCAATCCTAAAGGTTGCAGCCCGGTTTGGGTAGTTAATCACGTCACTGAAAATCCAGCCATCAGACTACTGTCCAAACCATCAAGGCCTATACTTGACTCATGGATCAGCCAACCCCGCTTCTTCGCTCCCTGTCACTCCTGGAAATCAGTTTTTATGGCATAGGAACTATTGTTGGCGCAGGAATTTACGTGCTACTGGGCAAGGTTGTCAGCGAAAGCGGCATGATGGCACCATGGGCTTTTCTTCTGGCAGCGGTGGTTGTCTGTTTCAGCGCCGCCTCATACGCGGAACTCTCCCGACGGTTTCCCCACAGCGCAGGGGAGCCTGTGTATATCGTGGAATCGCTGAGATCCAGGCATCTGGGTGCCCTCGTGGGGTATGCACTGGTATTGGGTGCCATTATTTCCGCGGCCACAATCACCCGGGGCTTTACCGGTTATATGGGCGTTTTTTCCCATCTGCCCGATTGGTTGATGATGACAATACTGATCATCATCCTCACCGCTATTGCTCTTTGGGGAGTCAAACAATCTGTCACTATCGCCATCCTGACAACCGTGCTGGAGCTCGCCGGTTTGCTATTGATCATCGTCATCAGCGGGGATGACATCAAACAACGTGGGATTGGCTGGTCATCACTGATCCCCGAGTTCAGCACGACAGAATTTACAGCCATCACCAGCGGGGCTTTTTTGGCATTTTTCGCATTTATCGGCTTTGAAGATATGGTCCATATGGCAGAAGAGGTCAAAAACCCACAGACGAATCTCCCCCTCGGGATTGCCATAGCCGTAACAGTGACAACACTTCTCTATGCCACCATTGCGATCGTGGCTCTGCAAACGGTGCCGATAGAGAGGCTGGCCAGCTCGCACGCACCAATGGTGCTTCTGGTCGAGCGAAACAGTGATCTCCCGTTGCAACTGATGGGAGCAATCGGGGTCGTCGCCATGGTTAATGGCATACTTTTGCAAATCATCATGGTATCCCGGGTGCTTTACGGTATGGCGAAACGACAACTGGCTCCGGCTCTGCTCAGTTCAGTGTGCACCGCGACAAGAACCCCTATCCCCGCAACACTGCTGGCTGGCAGCCTGGTGCTCGCCTTTGCCCTCTGGCTACCGGTCACCACCCTCGCCAGAGCCACCAGCTGCCTGATACTGCTCGTGTTTACCTTCGTCAATCTATCCCTGTTATCCTTACATTATCGAGAGCGACAACGGGGTCCGTTACAGCTGGGTTTGCCGGCGACTGGTGCATTACTCTGTATTGGCTTTCTTCTTATTCAAATCTGGAGCTGGTCATGACATTACCCCGGGAAATGGCATGTATTGAAATCGGTAAACCCGGTTCGGCGGAGGTACTTACTGCAACCCACCGTCCTGTGCCAATACCTGGTGATGATGAGGTGCTGATTCGCGTGAGGGCTGCGGGCGTCAACCGGCCTGATGTACTGCAACGCCAGGGGCGGTATCCACCACCACAGGGAGCCTCGGATATTCCGGGTCTGGAAGTCGCCGGGGAAATTGTTTCCGTCGGCAGGAATGAAGCAAACTGGCAGGTGGGGCAATCGGTGTGTGCTCTCCTCAATGGTGGTGGTTACAGCGAGTATGCCATTGCCCATGAAACCCTTTGCCTGCCGATACCATCGCCCTTCAATCTGATTCAGGCCGCAGCCATTCCGGAGACATTCTTTACGGTCTGGAGCAATCTGTTCCAGCAAAATACTCTGCAGCCAGGGGAAACCCTTCTGGTTCATGGCGGCAGCAGCGGTATTGGAACCACTGCAATCCAGCTGGCAAATATGCTGGATCATCGCGTATTCACCACAGCTGGCAGTGACGAAAAATGTGCCTATTGCCTGCAACTCGGTGCCGAGGCTGCGATCAACTACCGGGAACAGGATTTTGTCAAGGAGGTGAAAGCGCTGACGGATGGCGTGGGTGCAGACGTGATTCTCGATATGGTGGGCGGTGACTATGTCGGCAGAAATATCCATGCCGCGGCATTTCGCGCACGCATCCTGTCAATCGCGTTCCTCAAGGGTTCCAGAGTGGAAGTAGACCTAATGCCCGTCATGCTGAAACAGCTGGTACTGACCGGCTCTACGCTGCGGGCCCGTCCTGTATCGGAAAAAGCCGCGATAGCCAGGTCTGTGCTGGATAAGGTCTGGCCATTGCTGGAAAATGGTGCCATTGCGCCGGTTATCAATGAGACTTTCCCGCTGGCCCAGGCCGCCAAAGCCCATCAGCTGATGGAAAGTAGCGAGCATATTGGCAAAATTGTACTCACACTGGACTAACTGTTCTGAACCCAGGAAAACCCTATCACCATGAGCAAAGAATCCCGTCTTGTATATTCCACGGAGAGCGGGCGTATCAAATCCGGCAATGCTGCCCCGGCCAGACCTGCCGGTGATGGCATTGTGCGGATCCGCCGTGAAACCAGTGGCCGAAAAGGCAAGGGCGTAACCACAATCAGTGGTCTCGAAATGAGCGATGGCGAGCTGAAGTCCTTGGCAAAAAAACTCAAGGAACTTTGCGGTACCGGAGGATGTATCAAAAACGGCATTATCGAGATTCAGGGTGACCACCGGGAAAAGATTCGCGACACGCTGATCAGTCAGGGTCATACCGTTAAGTTTGCCGGGGGCTGACCGATGTCGGTAACCGCACCATACGGCAGTTGGGCATCTCCCATCGTCCCCACGTTGCTCACCAGCGCTGTGCCGGGGTACGCCTGGCCTCGAGTGGATCGCGGCAATCTATACTGGCTGGAGTCCCGCCCGTGGGAAAACGGTCGATCGGTCATTGTACAAAAAGACCCGCAGGATAATATTCGGGACGTCCTCAATCCACCCCTCAGCGTCCGCAGCAAGGTACACGAATACGGCGGCATACCCTATCTGGTGGCTGACGACATGCTTTACTTCTGCCTTCAGGATGATCAGCGTATCTACGCTCAGGACCTGAGTGTCCTCGATGCGATCCCGCGCCCACTCACCCCCGAAAGTGACTACCGGTTTGCCGATTTTTGTCTGGATCGCAAACGCCAGCGGCTGATTTGCGTGGCAGAAAACCATGCACAACCGGGTGAGCCGGAAAATCTTCTGGTCTCGGTGCCACTGGACCGGTCAATGGACATTCAACGGCTCTGTGAAGGCGCGGACTTTTACGCTTATCCAAGGCTCGACAAGCACAATGAGCAGCTGTGCTGGATCAGTTGGAATCATCCGGATTTACCCTGGGACAACACCCAGCTCTGGCTGGCAGAACTGGACGCCGACGGAAACCCCAGGGCACCACGCCTGCTTGCCGGTAGCGGACATGAATCGATTGTACAGCCCTGCTGGTCACCGGATAACCGATTGTATTTTATCTCCGACCGCGACAACTGGTGGAACCTATACCGCTGGAACCCCGACAGCGATCAGATCTCGGCCCTGTTGCCGATGGCGGCCGAGTTTGCCACCCCGCTCTGGGTATTGGGCATGTCCAACTACGGTTTCTGCGACGACGGGACACTGGTCTGCAGTTATACACAGCAGGGGAGCTGGCAACTGGCCATGTTACCGCCCGGCAGCCAGACACTGCAGCCGGTTTCAAACGACTACACCCAGATCTCTGACCTCTATTGTGAGGACAATCGCGCATGGCTGGTGGGGGCATCCGCCACCCGGGGAGCAGAGCTGGCCCAATTGGATATCGGCGAGAGGGATACTCAACCAGGCCAGCTCAGTGTCTTAGCCAGGAGCAGTTCACCGGCTATTCAATCGGGTTATCTGTCCAACCCCCAACCGGTCAGCTTTCCAACCAGCGGGGGAAATGTCGCCCACGGATTCTTTTACCCACCGGCCAACCCCGGGTTCAACGGTCCGGCAAGCAGCCTGCCGCCGCTTATCGTCGTCTGCCATGGCGGTCCAACCGGGGCGACCGGTTCCGCCCTCAACCTGAAAATCCAGTACTGGACCAGCCGGGGCTTTGCCGTACTGGATGTCAATTACCGGGGCAGCACCGGTTATGGACGTCGATACCGGCAACAACTCCAGGGCCAGTGGGGTATCGTCGATGTGGAAGATGTGACCGCAGGTGCTCGCTACCTGATCGAACAGCAAAAGGTCGATCCACAGAAAATTGCTATCCGGGGCAGCAGTGCTGGCGGCTATACGGTGCTGGCCGCACTGTGCTTTCGGGATCTGTTCAAGGCGGGAGCTTGCCTGTACGGTATTGGCGACCTCGAAACACTGGCCCGCGACACCCATAAATTCGAGTCCCGCTACCTCGACCGTCTGGTAGGTCCCTATCCGGAAAAACAGTCCATCTATCGTGACCGCTCCCCGCTTTACCATGCCGAGAAGTTCCATTGCCCGGTGATCTTTTTCCAGGGGCTGGACGACCGGGTGGTACCACCGGAGCAAGCGTTGACCATGGTCAACGCACTGAAAGAAAAACACCTGCCCGTGGCCTACCTGCCCTTTGCCGACGAGGGCCATGGTTTCAGAAAGGCGGAGACAATCCGCCAGGCACTTGAGGCGGAGCTGTATTTTTACGGCAAGGTTTTCGACTTTATCCCCGCGGATGAACTGCCAGCCATTTCCATACACAATCTTCAGGAATAGACCGCTAACCCATGGGCAGATACCGGCCACCCGTCGCCAGAAGCGCACCCTATATCACACCGGAAGGCGCTCGGGCATTGCGGGAAGAACTGCACCAGCTTTGGAAAGTGGAACGCCCTGTGGTCACGGCCGCCGTCCATGAGGCCGCCAAAAATGGCGACCGCTCGGAGAATGGCGATTACATTTACGGCAAAAAACGACTTCGGGAAATTGACCGGCGGGTACGCTATCTGAGCAAGCGGCTCGATGAACTCACCGTCGTGGACCGACAACCCGAGGACCGCGACAGGATTTATTTCGGCGCTTGGGTCACCCTCGAAGATGTGCACGGGAACCAACATTGCTTCAGGCTGGTGGGCGCCGATGAAATTGATCCCGCACAACATAAAATCAGCATTGATTCACCACTGGGACGACAACTCCTGGGCAGGCGCCTCGATGATGAGATATCTATGGCCATCAAGGGCGCCACGGCGCTGTGTCTGATCAGCGCGGTGAGCTACTCAACGAAATCGACAAGCCCAACTGAATGAAACTGTAATCTTTCCGGCATAATCACCTCATTTACTCTCTCCGACTAAAGTCAGGGGCAGTCGAGAGTCGAGCTCCGCGACAAACATGCCAAGCTTCACTTCAAAAACAGTGACCCGGTAGATAGATTTATCGAGAAATTTTTTATCCATGACGCACTTCCTGTTCGCTTACACGGCCAACGAACATGCTTCCCTGCTAATCTTGCCAGCCGTTAATCGTCGGGCTGCTCTTCCCCGGACTGAGGAGCAGCAGAGGCAATACCGGCCACAGCAGTTTTTACCGGACAGTCTTTCAGGAATACACCGTATTCACCATCCTTCAGCACTCGATGAATCAGCCACTCACGAGGTACCGTGCCTCGCTCCACATCCAACAGATCAACAAACTCTTCGGGAATTGGTTGTTTATCACTGCCAAGCACCAACTTGACGTTGGGTAAGTGGCGTTTTTTACTTTGCGAGGAAAGTACAATGCCGACATAGCCATTGCTCAACTCTACAATCGTGCCCGGCGGGTAGGGACCCATCAACTGAATAAACTCCAGGGCAAGGTCCTCATCAAAATGAGTTCCACGATGCCGGTAAATTTCTTTCAACGAGTCCAAAGTAGAACGAGCCATGTCATAACAGCGATCACTGGTCATGGCATCGAAGGCGTCGACAATGGCAATGATACGCGCATAGACCGATAGTTCGTGAGCGTACAGACCCCGCGGATATCCTTTGCCATCCATTCTCTCGTGATGGTTGATGGCCACGTCGATAGCAGAGCTGAGACTACCCTGAGATTTCATCAACAGTTTTCGCCCTTCTTCCGCGTGAGTCATCATCACCTCAAACTCATCCTTGTTTAGCTTGTCGGGCTTGTTGAGAATTTCTGCCGGGATACGCATTTTGCCAACGTCGTGCAACAGACCACCGACACCGAGTTTAACCAGCTCCTCTTTGGATAGACGGAGGTGTCGACCAAAAGCAACCGCAAGGATACAGACATTCAAACAGTGCTCCATGGTGTAATAATCCATGTGCTTGATTTTCGCCATCCACATCAACGCACTGGGGTTGCGCAGGATACTGTCAACGCAATGGCTCACTGTCTGCTTGGCACCCTCGGTATCCAGCGCATTACCAAGTCTGGCCTGGTCAAGAAGACTGGATACCTGACTATGGGCAGCCTCATAGGCTCTTCGAGCCGAAGGATGCTCTTCCTCGACGGAGGTCTGAACTGGATGTTCGGGGCGCGAGTGCATGGCCTCTATAGGCGAGGGCTTCTGATCCCTCGCACGGACCCTTTTTTGCAGGCCACTGCCACCAGAACCATCAATATTACGCTTTGAAAGACCAAAATCTGCACGAAATGGGTCTTTCTTGTCACCCCAACGGCGGCCCTCCTTTTCCACAAACACGTAATCACAGTACTCTTGCAGTTTGCGAATTTCAGAGGGGTGGCGTATCACAAAACCCTGCAACAAAAACGGTGTTTCCAGCCAGGGGCGATCAAGCTCAGTCACCAGCATGCCCAGCTTCAAACCACTAACCGGCACACGAATAAAATTTGATCGGTCAAGAAACTGGTTACTCATGTCTATTCCCTGATGTCGGTGTGGTGCAACATACCACTAAAAATGGCTCAATCGGCAAACAGCCGTTTCACGTGTGTTGAAGTCTCACTGCAATCTCTTGTTTCAAGCGGGGTACCAGTTCAGCCTCAAACCATGGATTTTTGGCCAGCCAATATCGATTGCGAGGCGAGGGATGGACCAGAGGCATAGTACCAGGTAGATAATCCCGCCAGTGGTGGACCCGTTCAGTGAGCGTCCGGTGTTGAGTCTCCTTGAGATAATAGCGCTGGGCATATTGGCCGATCAACAAGGTCAGGGATACCCTCGGCAACCGGGTCAGTATCGCCTCATGCCAGGTGGGCGCACATTCTGACCTGGGTGGCAAATCACCGGACCTACCCCGCCCCGGATAGCAAAAGCCCATCGGCATAATCGCAAAAAAGCCCGCATCATAAAACTGTGTTTTGCTGACCCCGAGCCACTGGCGTAACCGGTCACCACTTGGATCATCCCAAGGAATACCACTGGCATGCACCCGAGTCCCCGGCGCCTGGCCAATCACCAGAACCTGGGCCGTCGATTCCGCGCGCAACACCGGCCTCGGCCCCAGTGGCAAATCCCTGCACAGGGTACAGGACCGCACCTCGGCCAGCAGATCGCGAAGCAGCAAGGCAGCATCGTCTCCGGCGACATGACTCACGGATCAATCCCGAAGATCATTGTCGTCGACACTGGCCCAGTAGGTATTGAGCAGAAAACCGCCCAGAACGCCCAGCACCAGCCACAGTGGCCATGCGCCCCCGGCAACAGTCAATAATACCCAGGCCACCCCAGACATAACGAACAGGGATACCAGAGGCTGGCGCAATTTTCGGTTGATCGAATAGCCGTCATCGTAGGGACGAATACGATTCAGAAGGGGCGCCCCGGATGACAGCAAAACCCCCAGCCAGACGAGGTCCCGGTAGACAAGCAGTGCCACCAGAGAGACCAGAAAGGCCACCGTGCTCCAACTGTAAAAAAACAGGGAAAAAAGCTTTTTCATAGGACCGACCACCATCAATCAGACTGCTGAGTTGGCACACCAGACAGCCGAGGCATAACACGGGCCCGCAAAAACTCGGGCAGTACCAGCATGGCCGGGGTGAACACCAGTGTCAAAATCGTCGAGAACAGCAGGCCATTGACGATTGCCGCGGCCAATTGCTGCCACCATGAAGCCAGTTCACCGTTCACCTCGATCTGTCGGTGAATAAAGTCCAGACTGACACTACAGGCCAATGGCAGCAATCCCACCGCTGTTGTGACCGTGGTCAACAATACCGGACGAAGTCGGGTAATGGCGGACGAGACAGCGGCATCCAATGCGCTCAGACGACTATCCTCCCGACGCAGATGGTTGTAGGTATCAATCAGCACAATATTATTGTTCACCACAATACCGGCAAGCGCCACGATGCCGATACCCGACATCAAGACACTCAGCGGCTGTTGCATCACCAGCAAACCCAATAATACACCGGCCGTAGACATCACCACGGCCGACAGAATCAGGAACGCCTGGTAGAAACTGTTGAACTGCATGACCATCAGGATCAGCATCAAAAACAGCGCCATCAGGAAGGCCACGCCGAGAAACGCGATGGAATCCTCCTGCTCCTCATTGGCACCCCGAAAAGCGATTTTCACAGCAGGATTGAGGTCGGCGGTTTCCAACCAAGCGGCGATCTCCTTCACCTTGTCATCAGGCAACACGCCATCTTCGGCATTGGCCCTGACAAACAGCACATCACTCCGGTCGATCCGCTGGATGCTGTCCAGCCTGGGCCGGGGTTTACGTTCAACAAAGGTGCTGACCGGCACGGCTCCGGAAGGCGTTGTAACCCGCAGTTCATCCAGAGCAAACAGACCGCGGTCCGCCGCCGGATACCGCACCCGGATTTCTACTTCCTCCTCTGCATCATCGGGCCGAAATTCACCGATTTTTATGCCATTGGTCACCAACTGCACCATGTTGCCCACCTGCAGGGTATCGACGCCCAGCATAGACGCTTCGGCACGATCGACCACCAGCTCCCACTCGATGCCGGGCAAAGGCAGAGTGTCCTCAATATCTCGCAAACCGGTCATCTGATTTTCCAGGTAATAGCGAATCCGGCGGGCTTCCTCCCGCATGATTTCCCGATTGGAGGAAGAAAGCTGCAACTGGATGTCCTTACCCACCGGCGGACCACCCTGAACCGGATTAACCGTCACATCAATACCCGCCATACCGGCCACGGCGCGACGAATATCGGCATAGACTTCCCGGCTGGTGCGGTCGCGATCACTGGCCCGCCCCAACTCCACCAAGATATTACTGATCTGATCTTTGGCACGCTCAAGGTTCCCTCCAATACTACTGCCCCGGCTTGCCGCGTACACGGTTTTTACATGGGGTACGGCCATTACCCGGAGTTCGACCTCCCGGGACAATCGCGCCATATCGGCTATGGTCAAGTTGCCCTGTGCCTGCACAGACACGATCCCGTAGCGGTCTTCGGTCTCCACAAAAAAGTCCACCCCACGACCAAACGTGCCGTAGAGCACAAAAATCGTCACCAACAGCAGCAACACCGAAGCTATCGTCAATACCGGCTGCGTCAGGGCCCAGCCAATAAACTTGCCGTAGCCATTGCCAAGCTTGCCGAGGTAAGCCTTCCCCCTGACCGGGATATCGGTTGCCGGTGCCAGCTGATCTTTTTTTCGGCCAAACAGCACACCCAGTACCGGCACAAACAACAGGGCATACAACAGCGACCAGCTGAGCACCGCAAAAACTGTCACTGGCAGGTAGGACATGAATTCTCCCACCACCCCCGGCCAGAGCATGAGCGGTAAAAAAACGGCCAGCGTCGTTGCCGTCGAAGCGACCACCGGCATAAACATACGGCGCACTGCTGTCACATAGGCATCACGCAGCGACATACCCGAGAGGGTTTTCTGGTCAGCGTATTCCACCACCACAATGGCCCCATCAATCAGCATCCCCAGTGCCAGCAACAGTCCGAAAATCACCATAAAGTTAAAACTATAACCGAGCAGGTAGACAACAATCGTTGCACCAAACAGCGAAAAGGGAATACCGAGGCTCACCAGCAACCCGGAACGCAAACCCAGTGCGGCCACCACCACCACCATCACCAGAGCAACAGCGGTGAGAATGTTGCCCTGCAACTCATTGACCATTTGCAGGGCAAAATCAGACGCGTCAAAAATATAGTCGATCTGGACGCCCCGAGGCAGGGTGTCCGCCGAACCCTCAACCAGGGCCTTGACCGAGGCGACAGACTTGATGGCATTGGCCTGGTTGCGTTTGAACACCTCAATGGCCATGGCCTGCCGACCATTGATATGACTAAAGGTGGTGGGATCCTTAAAGGTACGGCGAACATCAGCCACATCTGCCAGCGTGACGACCCCCTCTGAGTTGGACTTCACCGGCAGACCCATCAGGTCTTCACGCTCCTCGATAAGACCAGGCACCTTGACCCCGAAACGGCCGCTGGCCGTATCATACTCGCCACTGGGAACCAGCAGGTTATTGGCTGCCACGGTTTTCAACAGTTCATCAGCCGTGATGTTGTAGTGTTCGAGTGCAGAGGGGTTCAGCAGGACTTCGACCACCTCCTCACGATCACCCGACAGATTCGCCTGCAGAATTTCCGGCAGCGATTCTATTTCCAGCCGCAAATCACGGACAATGTGAAACAACTCGCGTTCGGTAAGCTGTTCACCGGAAAAGGCAATCACCAGGGTCGGCTCGGGGGATGCCGACAACTCGTTGACGATCGGCTCATCCGTATCATTGGGGAATTCCGCCTTAGCGCGGTTCACCGCCTCACGCACATCTGCCAGTGCGGCACTGATATCAATATCAATTTCAAATTCCACAACTGCAAAAGCCGACCCTTCCTGGGCGCGGGTGGTGAGCTCTTCCACCCCGTCCAGTGATTTCAATTCGATTTCCAGCGGCTTGACCAGCAGGCGATTGGCGTCTTCTGGCGAAATGCCCTGATGCGTCACCGTCACCATCACCACCGGCACGGTCACATCGGGATTCAGATCAACGCTGATCAGGTAACGGGCGACCACTCCCGCAATCAATACAAACAGCAGAATGGATACGGTGGCTCTGGCTCGACTGATCGCCTGCTCGAGAAGCTTCATTGGGCAGACTGAACCTCTGCAACAGGAAGTGCTTCTTCCTCTTCTGCCACCACCTGTTCACCCGCAGAGACATATTCCTGCCCGACGGTAATGACACGGGTGCGCTCCGGTAGCCCGGCAACCCACACGCCCTCGCCGTCATCACCGATCAGATCGATCAAGACAAAATCCACCCGATCATCCCGATCAATGACTTTCAAGCCAAGTTCACCACCATCACCCAGCGCCAACAGCGATGCCGGAACACGGTGGGCCTGAAATACTTGAGTAGCAACCATCACCTGACTGGCCACACCGGCGCGAAGCTGGAAAGAAGGGTTCGGCAGGGTGATCTCCATTTCATAGGTGCGGGTTTGCGGTTCGGCCAGGTGACTGAGATAGGTCACCTCACCGGTGACCAACTGCCCCGTGGCCAGCCGTACCGATGCCTTACCGCCAACCTCGGCGCGAACCACTTCGCGTTCCGAAAGGCGCGCAACCACTTTCAGCGGGTTCATTTCCACGATCTCGGCACAGATATGATTGCGGTCCATGTAATCACCCACCTCCACGGGCCGGTCGTCGACAAAACCGGCAAAGGGGGCCGCAATACGGGTATTGGCTAAATTGATGTCCGCGAGGCGAAGGGTCGCCCTTGTGCTTTCTAGACGTGCATTGGCCTGGGCAATGGCCGAATCAGACTGATAGCCTTTTTCTTTCAGCTTCAAGGCACCACGATAATCGATTTCTGCCTGAGCGACCGCTGCCTGGGCTTCCTGTACCCGCTGCTCGCGGTCTTCCTTGGCAAGTTCGCAAATGGTATCGCCTTCATCGACCGCCTGCCCCTTGTCCGCGGGCACCGCTACCACCCGCCCACTGACTTCAGCCCGCAGGGTCACATGGCGATTCGGCGCCGTCCTGCCCCGGGCGGAAATCTGGCGGGAATAATCTTCTGCCTCCACCCAGCGAACCCTGACCTTGGTCAGCTCGCCCAAAACCGCCGGGTCGTCGGCTGGTGTGATCTCGCTGTTACCCGTCACCAATCCACTGACAAACCAGATGATTATTAACACCAGGATCACCAGTGCGATTTTCACATTGGCATTCAATTATGTTCTCCCACAGAGCACCACAGCTCGCACGCAGACCATTCTGCACCGCAGCGGCCATGGTAGCCGAGCCAATAAAAGGATGAAACGCGAATCGCGAAGACCTTCAACTTACAACATCTCCGACATCATTGTTGATCGGCCCGAGTTTTGTATTGAGCTGCTGCAGACGGTCAGCCAGAAACAGGGCGTAGTCCCGCTGTTCCTGCAACTCCTCTTCTGTATCGCCTGCGGGAGAACGGTGAATCAGGTTGAACGGTACCCGCACCATTGGGTGATCGGGAAACCGGGTGCGATAGAGTTCTATGCGCCAGCGGAGGATATGTACAATCTGCCGATAGACAATCAGTTTGGTCGGCAACGTCAACGGATTGTGCTCAGGTTTGGCATGCAGACAGGCAAAGTCCGTGGCGAACACAACAGCTTCACGAATCAGCCCCGGAGCGACAATATCCTGTGTTCTTTTATGGCCGGTAATCACGGCAATTTCACCAAACACGTCCCCCGGAATCAAAACCCCAATCACTTTGCTGTGATCGAGCGGGTCGCACACCAGCAATTTCCCCCGCATCAGGAAATACATCCAGCTGCCCTGTTCGCCGGCCTTAAGAAAGGTCTCACCGGGTGCTACCGAATAGAGATGGGACTGCTGAATCAGTATCTGCAGCTGCTGCGGATCGTGGCGGCCAACTTCCTTGAAAAAATGCAGTGAAGCGACCTTTTTTTCCAGCTCTTCCGCTGTCAGTTCCAATGCCGGGTTGGTAGGCATCAATAGAGCTCCCCTGGTTGCTGGGCAAATTATCATACCCCTTGCGGCGGATAGCCAGTTTTTAAGCGTATTTAACGCAGGAACAGGGCACCGGGGTGATACAACCGGAAGACAGCTGTTACAGTAACCGGGACAAACCGGCAACGAAAACACCATACAAGCAGCGGTCGCAAAACCTGCCCTGTCATTTGCCAGGACACGTTTTAACCCTCAATGGATGACCAGATTATCAGTACACTGCACTTCAAGAACAGTTTTGCCACATTGGGTGGGGACTTCTCCACTTCGGTCATACCCAGTGGCATTGAAAACCCCTGGCTGGTCAGCGTCAACGAGGACGCCGCCGAACTGTTGGGTATCGATACCGCAGAATTGCAACAGGACTGGTTTTTGCAGTGGTGCAGCGGCAACCTCACCCTGCCGGGCAGCACCCCCCGGGCGATGGTCTACAGCGGTCACCAATTTGGTTCCTACGTGCCCCGATTGGGCGACGGGCGCGGACTGTTACTGGGTGAAGTGGATGGACCACAGGGCAAATGGGACGTCCACCTCAAAGGGGCCGGACAGACACCCTATTCCCGCTTCGGCGATGGTCGCGCGGTACTGCGCTCCTCCATCCGTGAATACCTGTGCAGTGAGAATCTGCATGGGCTGGGCATTGCCACCACCCGGGCACTGAGCATCGCCGCCAGCAACGAACCGGTCTATCGCGAAACCACCGAGCAGGCCGCCATGCTGATCCGGCTGGCCCGCAGTCATGTCCGCTTCGGCTCCTTTGAATATTTCCACCATCGGGGTGAAACCCGGCAGGTGCAGATTCTGGCTGACCATGTGATCGAACAACACCTGCCGGAACTGACGGCCCGTGACGATCGCTATCTGACCATGTTCCGTCACGCCGTTCACAGCACAGCGCAGCTGATTGCCCAGTGGCAGGCAGTGGGCTTTGCCCACGGCGTGATGAATACCGATAACATGTCGATTATTGGCGACACCCTCGATTACGGCCCGTTCGGCTTTCTCGACGGCTACAACCCGGACTTTATCTGCAACCATTCCGATCATGGCGGACGCTATGCCTTCAAGCGCCAGCCCATTATCGGCCTTTGGAACTGCAAGGCCCTGGCCAATGCACTGACCAGCCTGCTCAGCGTGGAAGCACTGACCACAGTACTGGAAGAATACGAGCCGCTGTTTTTTGATAGCCTGTTGCAGCTCCACCGGCAAAAGCTCGGTCTGGTCACGGCAGAGAGGGATGATCAGTCACTCATCGATGATCTGCTGGCGGCCATGGCAGCCAGCAATGTCGACTACACTATTTTCTTTCGCAAACTCTGCGACTTTCATGAGAAAGGTACCAATGACCCGCTGCGTGACCTGTTTCTGGATCGCGCAGCTTTTGATGGCTGGGCTGAACGCTATCGCCAGCGACTCGCCAGGGAAGCTGAACAGATTTCAGCGGCGGAGCGCCATCAGGCCATGCTGAAAACCAATCCGAAGTATGTTCTGCGCAACTACATGGCAGAAATCGCCATTCGCAAGGCCGAGGATGACGGGGATTATCGTGAAATTGACCGATTGCTCAAGCTGCTGCAAACACCTTTTGATGAGCACCCGGACTGCGAGGAATACGCCAGGCATCCACCGGTCTGGAGCCAACAGCTGAGTGTGAGCTGTTCTTCCTGACAGAATTTATCAACCACCATCCGAACGTTCGATGACAGACTCAAACTTGAAGGCAAAAGCAGCGTGAGCCAGAGTATTGACATGATCTACAATGTGGAAAGATAAAAACAATACAGGATGAGATGTATGAAAAAGCAGAGTATATCGATGGGTGAATCGCAGTGATGGAGACATTTCAGGATATTTTCACCTATCAGCTTTTTCAGATCAGCGACCAGGCAATAACGCTCGCCCACCTTTTTCTTATTCCTCTCGTACTGTGGCTGATCTATCTTTTCATCAAGAAATCGAGTCACCTGCTGAACAAGACCCTGAACGCCAGAAACTTCAACGCTGATGTCGCCCTGTTGATCCAGCGTCTCTATTTCATAGTGATCCTGACTATCGTCATTATCACAGGGCTGGGTATTCTCGGTATTCCCCTGGCAGCCTTCGCCTTTGTTTCAGGCGCCATTGCAATCGGTGTCGGCTTCGGTGCCCAGAATATCATCAACAATTTCATTTCCGGCTGGATACTGATGTGGGAGAAGCCGATCCGGATCGGGGATTTCCTCGAGATCGGTGATGTCAGAGGTAGTGTAGATACCATCAATACACGTTCCACCAGAATCCGCCGCATAGACGGCGTTCATCTCCTTATTCCCAACAGCCAGTTACTGGAAAACATGGTGGTCAACTGGACACTGGTTGATCGCATGGTGAGGACCACTATCACTGTCGGTGTCGCTTATGGTTCGCCGGTCAGGAAAGTTGCCGATCTGATCATGCAGGCCGCCGTTGGGGAACCGGAAGTGCTGTCGGAAGAAAAGGCTCCGATAGTCATTTTTGAAGACTTCGGAGACAGCGCGCTGATATTTGATGTCTATGTCTGGATTGACAGCTTCGGAGATACGGATCTTAGAACACTACGCTCGAATATTCGTTTCCGGATTACCGAGCTTTTCGAGGCCAACAACATTGTTATTGCATTTCCGCAACGTGATGTACATATCGACGGCCAGGTACGGCTTGTCAGGCCTCCGAAAAAAAATGAGTCCCAAGCCGCCGATTCATAATCCTTTCTTGAAACGAAAATATGCAAGAATATCGGCCAGAGCGGTCACCATCCGAGGCTGACACAGATGAGGGCAAGAAGTATAGGACGCATAAAATGCCCTTTGATGAGCACCCGTGAGGAATACGCCAGGCATTCACCGGCCTGTTGCGTTCAGCTGAGACCGAACAATTCTTCCTGACAGGATTTATCAACCTCCATCCGAACGATCAATGACTCAACAAGATTTTGTTTAACTGGCCTTCTGTGCGGATCCCTTATCCTCCGGCTGCCAGGGCCACCGGCCCTCTATTTCAAGGTGCAGGGTCAGGCTGAGGAAGGTTCGGATCAGAATAATCAGGCCGAGCACAGCGACATTCTCCAGTGACGTTTCTACAATCACGGTGCGAATGATGTCCCCGGCAATCAGGAACTCCAACCCCAGGATAATCGAACGCCCCAGCTGCCTGCGATACACCCGGTAAGCAATGCCCTCCGACTGATGTCGATAACCCCGCAGGAAATTGATGGTGGAGAGAACAGAGCCGATCATCACCACCAACACACCGGCAGCTTCGATGGCGTATCCCGCCAGGGAAATAATCTCGGTAAGCGCCATGATATTCCTGTCCTTGTTTTACAGTGGCCAGACCCAGAGGATCATGGGCGTGGCACAGGCAACAATCAGTATGGATAAGGGCAGGCCCATTCGCCAGTAGTCACTGAACTGATAACCACCCGGCTCCATCACCAGGGTATTGGATTGATGTCCGATGGGTGTCAGAAAGGCGCTGGAGGCACCAATCGCCACTGCCATCAGCAAGGGATCCGCCGAGACCTGCATACCCTGAGCAAGGTTAATCGCTACCGGTGCAGCCAGAATCGCAGCGGCGGCATTGTTGACCACATTGGACAGCAGCATGACCGCTGTCATCAGTATCGCCAGGGTCGCCATCGGCGGCACAGCGCCGGCAATGTTCAATAAACCGTCGGCAATCAACTGGGAGCCGCCGGTGGTTTCCAGAGCATTGCCAACCGGCAGCATGGCTGCCAGCAACACAATTACCGGCATATCGATACTTTTGTAGATTTCACCCGGCGGCACCAGATTCACCAGCACCATCACCAATGCACCGCCCACCAGCGCAGTGGCCGCGGATACCAGATTCAAGGCTATCACCACCAACGACATGGCAAAAATTGCAATGGCCAGAAAAACCTTGCGAGGCCGGCCTATCTCCAGACCCCGGGAAGCCAGCGGCAGACAACCCAGACTTGAAAGGGCCGCCGACATATTCTCTTCCTGAACCTGCAACAGCAGTATGTCCCCCGCCACAAAGCGGATTTTGCCAATACGTTGCCGCAACCGATGGCCCTGCCGGGCTACAGCGAGCACATTCACGCTAAAGCGCTTGCGTAAATCAACCCCGGTGGCGGTTGTTCCCAGCAGTACCGAACCGGGTGTGACAATGGCCTCCACCAGTGTCAGCTTGCCCGGTTTTACCTTTGATTTCTCATCGGTATTTTCTTCGGCAGCGGCATCGCTGTTCCGGTCGACCTGCGCATGTTCTACAGAAACCTGCAATTCATCATCTTCATCTTTAGATGAATCTGCCAAATTCTCCTCTTTGCTGCTCCCCTCTGCCAATTCGAGGCCGGTCTCGTCAATCAGTGACTTGAGGCTTTCCGAGTCCGCCTCCACCAGCAAAATATCCTGCTCCCGCAGCACCTTGTAAATGGACGGCATTTCCTGGCGCTGCTCATCGCGGAACAAGCCCACTACCATCACATCGGAGTCGTCCTGTATGACGGACAACAGGTCATGAAGGGTTTGCCCTGCGTATTTGCAGCCCTCCGGAATACGCAGTTCCGTCAGATAGGCGCTGATTTCAAACAACGATTCCGAGTCATCCTGATCTTCACGCCGGGGCGTTAATCGCCAGCCGACCAGTGCGATAAAGGCGACCCCAACCAGTGTCACCATCGCCCCCACTGGCATAAAATCAAACATGCCAAAAGGTATGCCACCGGCCTCTGCCCGATAGGACGCAATGATGATATTGGGCGGGGTGCCGATCATGGTCAGCATGCCGCCGAGCAGCGAGCCAAACGCCAATGGCATCAGCAGCAGGGAGGGTGAAAAGCCGCTCTGGCGGGACATCCACACCGCCACTGGCATAAACAGCGCCAGCGCACCGACATTGTTCATAAAACCGGAGCAGATGGCCACGATACCGGTCAACACCGCCACCTGGATCCAGGGCGCATTGCCCGCACGCATGAGGTGCTTGGACAGGGTGTCCACCACCCCGGCGTTGAGCAGCCCGCGACTCAACACCAGCACCGCCGCCACCGTAATCACTGCGGGGTGGCCGAGCCCCATAAAGACCTGATCAGGCGGCACGATGTCCACCAGCGCCACCACCAGCAGGGCCATCAGTGCGACGATATCGTAGCGCCAGCGATTCCAGACAAACATACCCAAGGTAGCGGCCAGCACCGCAAAGACGATTAACTGATCGCTGTTTACGCCACTCACAGGGATACTCCGGATCGACAGTTGATGGATCGAACAAACACAACAAACCGGGTTTGCCAGAGGCAGGCCCAACCGCTGATTTGTGTAATATTCACTACAGGGTTACCTCGATCTGCCCAATAACCCGCAGCGCCTTGGCGACAGCCGCTTCAGTGCTGCTATCCCGGGACAATGCAACCCCGAGGCGTCGTTCACCACGAACCGCCGGTTTACCGAACAGGCGCAGTTCCGTGTCCGGCTCGGCCAGCGCTGCAGACAGGTTGCCGTAACGCATGTCGCTGGACTCGCCCGTCACCAATAGCACAGCGGAAGCACAGGGTCCAAGCTGGTGGATCACCGGAATCGGCAAGCCGAGAATGGCCCTGGCGTGCATGGCGAACTCGGACAGATTCTGGGACATCAGTGTCACCAGACCGGTATCGTGGGGCCGCGGCGACACCTCACTGAAATAGACGGCATTGCCCTTGATAAACAGTTCTACCCCAAACAGGCCATAGCCACCCAGAGCGCCGGTGACGGCGGCGGCAACCCGCTGCGCCTCCTCAAGGACAGCGGCATCCATAAACTGGGGCTGCCAGGACTCGCGATAATCGCCTTTTTCCTGACGATGGCCGATGGGGGCACAGAAACTTGTACCATCCCGATGACGCACTGTGAGCAGCGTGATCTCATCATCAAAGTCCACAAACCCCTCGACAATCACCTTGCCCTGACCGCTGCGACCACCGGATTGGGCGTATTCCCAGGCGGCATCGATCTGGTTTTCGGTTTTGACGGTACTCTGGCCCTTGCCTGAAGAAGACATGATCGGTTTGACCACGCAGGGCAGCCCTACCGCCCTGATAGCCGCATCATATTCAGCCCTGGTTTCAGCAAAACGATAGGGCGAGGTAGCCAGTTTCAGTTCTTCGGCGGCAAGTCGGCGAATGCCTTCGCGGTTCATGGTGAGGTGGACCGCTCTCGCCGAGGGCACCACCTGCCAGCCCTCCTGTTCGAGCGCCACCAGCTCGGCCGTGGCAATCGCCTCGATTTCCGGCACGATCAGATGCGGCTTTTCGTTCTCCACCAGCCAGCGCAGTGCCTCCCCGTCCAGCATATTGATCACATGACTGCGATGGGCCACCTGCATGGCCGGCGCATTGGCGTAGCGATCCACCGCAATCACCTCGCAACCGTAGCGCATCAACTCTATCGCCACCTCCTTGCCGAGTTCACCACTGCCGAGAAACATCACCCGGGTGGCATGGGTTGTGAGCGGTGTACCAATGCTTGTCATGAATCACTCCTGTCGGTGAGCCTGTCGATCCCCTGAGACAGATCGAGAAGCTGCACAATCAAATCCGCCGGGCACTATCTTTTTCTCGCCAGCAGCAGTCCGTCGCCAATCGGCACCAGGCTGATGTCCACCCGCTGGTCGGCCAACAATTTTTGATTAAAGGCACGAATAGCACAGGTGTCTTCATCCTGTTTGTCGGGATCGATCACCGAACCGCCCCACAGCACGTTATCCACAGCAATCAGGCCGCCCTGGCGCAGCAGCGCCAGGCAGTGTTCGTAATAGGCGTCGTAACCCGCTTTATCGGCATCGATAAAGGCCATGTCAAAACGCCCGGCGGCACCGTCTTTGCGCAGGGTTTCCAGGGTCTCGATTGCCGGGGCCAGATGCAGGTCTATTTTGCTGCTCACACCGGCCTCGCTCCAGTAGCGCTGGGCAATATTGGTATATTCTTCACTGACATCACAGGCCAGCAAACGGCCATTCTCGGGCAGAGCCAACGCCATTGCCAGGGAGCTGTAACCGGTGTAGACCCCCACTTCAATGATGTGTCGGGCACCGCACAAATGCACCAATAAGGCCATGAACTGCCCCTGCTCCGGGGCAATCTGCATGTTGGCGGTGGAGAGTGTCGCGGTTTCCTCGCGCAATGCCTTTAGCACCTCTGGTTCCCTCAGAGAGGCATCCAGCAGGTACTGATGAAGTGCGTCTGTGAGACTGATGGTTTGATTGGACATCGTCGCTCTCTCCCCTTCGTTGCAAGAAATATTTTTCCGGAGCGGGATGCTCAGTGCTGCTTGTCTTCCGCGTCCGTCGATACCTTGTTATCTGCTTCCTTCGATAGCTGCTCTTCTGCTTTCGTCAATACCGGGGCACCCTCGCCGGAACCGAGCATCACGCCCATCCAGTAGGTATCGGGGTCATTTTCCAGGGCAATCTTGACCATGATGGTCAGCGGAATGGACAGCAACATACCGACCGGGCCAAGCACCCAACCCCAGAAGACCAATGAAAGAAATACCACCAGGGGCGACAGATTGAGCCCCCGGCCCATGATTCTCGGCTCGAGAAAATTGCCCACCAGCACATTCACCACGAGAAAGCCGAGGGCAGTGAGTCCCGCAAACAGCGGATTCAGTTGAACCAGTGCCAGCAGCACCGGTGGCACCGCCGCGATAATGGAGCCGATATTCGGTACAAAGTTGAGCAGAAACGCCAACAACCCCCACATCACCGGGTAATCCAGACCGAGAATCCACAACCAGATCATCACCAGTACCCCGGTGAGCAGGCTCAACAGCGATTTGATGCCCAGATAGCTGTTAACGCTGTCGGTAAACTTTTGCATGGTGTCACGACTGGCACCATTGTCCTTTCTGGCCAACTGCAATTTTTCACTGAAGCCCACCTGTTCCGCGAGGATAAAGATCACGGTCAGCAGGATAAGGAAGGCATTGGTCATGGCATTGCCGAGCGAGCTCAGGGTGTTGCCAGCCAACTGCATGACCTTGCCGGGATCAAAACTGTTGCGCATCTGTTCCATGTCCAGCTTGACCCCGTGCTCCCCCAGCCAGGTCAGAACTCCACCGCTCAGCTGTTGCAGCCCCGCCTGGTAGGCTGGCAGATTTTTTCGGAAGTCATTGATGGACGAACCCACCAGAATACCAATCAGCCAGCCAATCAGTACCACCAGGGCAATGATCAGGCAGATGGCCACCACATTGGGCACCCGGCACGCTTTGAGCCAGGCCAGCAGCGGCGAAAAAATCAGTGCAATGAATACCGACAACAGAAACGGCACCAACACGGTTTCTGCCGCCTTGAGGCCGGCAACCACCACCACGAAGGCAGCAGCAGTCAGCAATCCCTTGGCCATGGGTGATAATTCTCCACTCATCATTGCTCCCCCTTGAGTTCATCGAGCAACTGCTTCACTTCGTCAATACCCTTTCTGGTCAACAGAAACCCCGTGCCGCCGACATACTCGCGCTGATCGATGTCGACACATTGCTGACGAATCATTTCAAGGCGCTCATTATGTCGGATCGGTACGCCCAGAAATACCTGCCAGTCGGAATCCGTGGCCCGCCCTTTCACCATCAGGGTGAGCAGGGTTTCCAGGTTCTCCTGTTTCAGCAGATAGTAGGGCGTACCAAAGCGGACAAAAACCACCAGTGCTACCAGCACTACGGCAAATGTCAGAAATATCGTTAGCAGCAGGGTCACGGTAGCACCAACAGCTTGAATGCCACCAGCAGGGTTACCGCGATAATTACCGGCTGAACCAATGCTGAGCCGCGGCTGATCACCAGATTGGAACCCAACCGCGCGCCAACCACCTGTGCCAGAGACATGGCGATCGCCAGGGACCAGACCACATGGCCACCGACTATAAATATCACGGCCGACACGCCGTTCACCGAAAGGACCATGGCCTTGGTCTGAGCCGTCGCTTTACGTAAACCATAACCCAACAGCCAAACCAGTAGAAACGGGAAAATCGACCCCATCCCCGGTCCAAAAAAACCGCCATAAAATCCCATTAAGGGTGCAGCAGTGCAGGCAAACTGTGCCGGGGACAGGCGAGACTGACGGTTTTCGTCAGTCATTTTCGGTGCCAGCAGGAAATACAGGCCAATGGCAATCAACAATACCGGCAGCAACAGTGCCAGTAATTCGTTGCCCACACTGAGTGCTGTCCAGGTTCCCAGGCAGGCACCCAACAGTGCTGTCACAAAGGATGGCAACAGTGGTTTCAGTTCCAGATGCCCCTTGCGAAAAAAATTCCAGGCCGAGGAGAGTGTACCCAGCGTACTCTGAACCTTGTTGGTTGCCAGGGCAGTAATAGGCGGCAGCCCTGCCCAGAGCAGGGCCGGCAAAGTCAGCATGCCACCCGCACCGGCCATGGAGGAAATAAAACCGGCCGCAAAGGCGATGGCAGTCAGCAATAGAAAAACAGACGGGTCAGGCAACGCGGTAGTTACCTGCCGGATCGGAATCGGCAAGCCCTCGGGTTATTGATACTGGCATTCGTGCGGATAATGGCATCAGGTTGTCTTGAATTGATCGAGTTCAGCTTTTAGCTGGGCAATTTTTTCCGGGCCAACCGACTCACCGGCAGGCAGTTTTTCCAACTCACCGACCAGGTGTTTCAGTCTTTGCAGGCGCAATTGCAGGATATCAAAGCTCCGGTTGATTGCTTCTGCCTCGGGCTGAAAAACATCCCGCTTACGCAAACGAATTCTGGCAGTAAAATCGCCGCTTGCCAGTGCTTCTGCCTGCCGAACCAGGACAAAGACGGGGCCGGCAATACGATTACTCGACACCAGACTGCCCCACCAGACACCGCCGATCAGCAGCACTTCCAGCGCCGCCACCAACAGAATATTCCAACCCCCGAGCAGCAGGCCCGGGGGGCCGGCAAGCAGGGCATGGGCGATAATGGTCAGGTTGACCAACAGGACGGCAACTGCGGCTGCGAGCAGCGCATACTGGTACTGAAACCGGCTGTTGATGACGACCGTTTTGCGGCGGTTATCCATGGCATTTCCCCATCCGTTCGATGGCACTCAGACTATTACAACCAGTGATGGCGGGCAATGACTAAGGGTTGATCAAAAATGACGCCCGGGCACTCGAAGACGCCAAATCACGCCTCTCTGTCAGAGCTCCCGGGTTGCCCTGAAGTCAATCTCGGGATAGCGCTCGACGGTCAGTGACAGATTGACCCGGGTGGAAGCCAGATAGGTGAGATGGCCTCCACCATCCACTGCAATGCCCTCTGGCACCTTGCGCTTCAGCTCGTCGATTTTTTTCTTGTCGTCGGATTCAATCCAGCGAGCCGTATAAACATTGACCGGCTCATAGACCGCCTCCACCCCGTACTCGTCCTTGAGGCGATAAGTCACCACGTCGAACTGCAACTGGCCCACTGCGCCGACCACGATGTCGTTGCTCTGGATCGGGAAGAATACCTGGGTACTGCCCTCTTCCGACAGCTGCTGCAGGCCTTTCTGGAGTTGCTTCATTTTCATCGGATCGCGCAGGCGGATACGCCGGAACAATTCCGGTGCAAAATGGGGGACACCGGTAAATTTAAGATCTTCGCCCGCGGTGAAAGTATCACCTATCTGGATGGTGCCGTGATTATGCAGACCGATAATATCCCCGGCCACCGCCTCCTCCACGGCAATTCGCTCGCCAGCCTTGAAGCCCACTGCATCGGCAATGCGGACTTCCTTGCCCAGACGCACGTGGCGCATCTTCATGCCCTGGGTATATTTACCGGAACAGAGCCGCATGAAAGCGATGCGATCCCGGTGCCTAGGGTCCATGTTCGCCTGAATTTTGAATACGAAGCCGGAGAACTGCTGCTCATCGGGTTCCACCACCCGCTCCACCGCACCGCGGGGTTGCGGCGGTGGTGCCCACTGCACGAAATGGTCCAGCATTTCCCGGACACCGAAGTTTGACAGGGCGGTACCGAAGAACACCGGCGTCATTTGCCCGGCGAGAAACATCTCGAGATCGAACTGGTGGGTCGCACCGCGCACCAACTCGATTTGCTCGCGGATATCATCCACGTAATAACCCAACAATTCTGTGGCTTCATCGGAGTCAATTCCGACAATCTGAATGTCCTCCGGAATGGTATGCCCCTGCCCCGGTCTAAACACGTGGATCATATCGGTATAAAGGTTATACACGCCTTTGAAATCCGGTCCCATGCCAATGGGCCAGTTAATCGGTGCGCCGGTAATTTTCAAGACCGCTTCAATTTCATCCAGCAAATCGACAGGGTCGCGAATGTCGCGGTCCATTTTGTTGACAAAAGAAATGATGGGCGTGTCCCGCAGTCGGCAGACATCCATCAATTTGATGGTGCGGGCTTCAACACCCTTGGCACCGTCAATCACCATCAGTGCCGAATCCACCGCCGTGAGCGTCCGATAGGTATCCTCGGAGAAGTCTTCGTGGCCGGGGGTATCCAGCAGATTGACCATGGCATCCCGATAGGGAAACTGCATCACCGATGAAGTGACGGAAATCCCCCGCTCCTTCTCCATCTGCATCCAGTCGGAAGTCGCCTGGCGATCGCCTTTTTTACCTTTCACGGTACCCGCCACCTGAATCAGGTTGCCGAATAAAAGCAGCTTCTCGGTGATGGTGGTTTTGCCGGCATCGGGGTGCGATATGATAGCAAACGTACGCCTCTTATTGATTTCATTGGATAAACTGCTATCACCCATACTGCTTGATTCCTGCCTGTGACCGGTTAATTAAAGCGTTTTCTAAACAATAAAAAGCCCCCCATTGTATCTGAATGCCCCTCCGCTATAAACGAAAGGGATGATAAATTGAGCAGAGGAATAACAGGGTTTTCAGACAATAACAGCAACACTTCGCACCCGGCCATTCCCGGGGCAACTCAAAACACCAACAACCAACAACCAACAACCAACAACCAACAACCAACAACCAACAACCAACAACCAACAACCAACAACCAACAAAAGACATCAACTTTTTACCAGGGGATGCAGAACCAGGCTGATCTGCATCAAAAGTTTGTTAAACAGCCACAGCCAATCAGCCAGATGGCTGTCTGCGGGCAAAAAAACGCCTCTTCGGACGATGAATCAATCGATCATTTCTGGTAAAGTCGCCCACCTTCCCGCCGGATCGCACGCGCCAGCGGCGTACCCTGGAAGAGCTCCTCACGACCCCAACCATTACTGCCACACATGCCGAGGTATTCCTGAACATGACACGGACCGCTTGCGTCAAATCACTGCTATTCAGCCTGTTGCTCTTCCTCTTTCCCACCGCCGCCTTTGCGGCCGCGGGCCCTATCGACCTAACCAGCACAACGACCGGCTTGGTGGCTCTGGTGGTTTTTACGCTGGCTTACATTCTGGTGATGGGTGAAGAAAAACTGCATTTGCGCAAGTCGAAACCCGTGCTGGTTGCCGCAGGCATTATCTGGGTATTGATCGGCACCAGCTATGTTGCCAACGGCATGCCAAATGAGGCCGAGGGTGCATTTCGTCATACCCTGCTGGAATTCAGCGAGCTGATGCTATTCCTGCTGGTGGCGATGACCTATATCAACGCCCTGGAGGAGCGCCGCGTCTTTGATGCACTGCGGGCCTGGTTGGTGCGCAAAGGCTTCAGTTACAGGTCGTTGTTCTGGATAACCGGCGGACTGGCTTTTGTTATTTCTCCGATTGCCGATAACCTCACAACGGCCCTGCTGATGTGTGCGGTGGTCATGAAAGTCGCCGAGGGCCACGGCCGCTTCATCAATTTGTGCTGYATCAATATCGTGATTGCYGCCAACGCYGGCGGRGCCTTCAGCCCCTTTGGMGACATTACCACCCTGATGGTCTGGCARGCGGGCATTGTCAAATTCAATGAGTTCTTTACCCTGCTAATCCCATCYYTGGTGAACTAYCTGATTCCCGCARTCATCATGAGTTTTTTTGTGCARCAGCACAAACCCGASACYGYCTATGARGCAGTGGAGATGAAGCGYGGYGCWCGCCGYATTATCGYYYTGTTCCTSCTCACCATAGCCTCYGCCGTGGCCTGCCACAGTYTGCTGCATTTGCCRCCGGTRCTGGGCATGATGACCGGCYTGGGCTATCTRCAATTTTTTGGTTATTTTYTGCGCCGCACACTGCCCAARTCYCTGGAACGCAAGAGAGCAATAGCCCTGCAGAAAGGCGATGAGGAGGCACTCAAYCGCCTCGGCGGKRTCGTKCCGTTTGAYGTATTCARCMGGGTCGCSCGTGCAGAGTGGGACACMCTGCTGTTTTTCTATGGCGTCGTGGTCTGTGTCGGYGGACTSGGCTATATGGGTTACCTGCATATGCTRTCCACAACSCTGTATACCGATYTGGGYGCAACCTAYGCAAACATCTTTCTCGGGCTRGCYTCCKCCGTYATCGACAACATTCCAGTGATGTTTGCCGTACTGACCATGGAACCTGAAATGAGTCATGGGCACTGGCTGCTGATCACGCTCACCGCCGGCGTCGGGGGCAGTGTGCTGTCGATTGGTTCGGCGGCCGGGGTGGCGTTAATGGGCCAGGCCCGGGGCTACTATACATTTCTGGGCCACCTGAAATGGGCACCGGTGATTCTGCTCGGCTACTTTGCCAGCATTGCCACCCACATGTGGCTGAATGCCGCCAGCTTTCATGTGATGGGATGACAAACCTGTCGGGGGCTATGGTGAACAACCGCCTTCCTGAATTGGCGAATGATTTGCTCTCGCGAGGTTCACTTTCACGAGGAAGGATCTACCATACCTTCCGGCCCTAAAGACCCGCTGGGCAGGACGGGGTTTTCGGTACTGTCTAACAAGATCCCGGGTGAAACCGGGTTGATACCGCTGACGCTTTCTGTCTGGCAAGCGGGCAATACGGACATTGCCAATGCCTGACAGAAAGCTATAATGCGCGCCCAATCCGAATCAGGCCAGCCAATGCGTTTTAATCAGAGACCCACGCCACCCTGACGTTACGCCTATCAGTCATCTACACACGCTATACCCGGGGCGACATTAGCCCATTTCGGTCAGAAAAACACCGAGCACTGCATTTTTCGGACAGCTGGCAAACCACTATCGCCCCTCTGTTTATTGAAAACTTTCATCCCGAATAGCGGGCAGAGCCATTTTGCCTTTCTCAGGAAAAGCTATCCCCGAAAAAGAGCTATCCCGAAAAAACACCAGGAATTATTGATATGTTATTTCACTCCACCCGCCAACAATGGCTGGGCAACATCCGCGCTGATCTGCTGGCCGGGATTGTGGTTGCCTTGGCCCTGATTCCCGAGGCGATTGCCTTTTCCATTATTGCCGGGGTTGATCCCAAGGTGGGGCTCTACGCCTCGTTCTGTATCGCCGTGATCATATCCATTGTCGGCGGACGGCCCGGCATGATCTCAGCCGCCACCGGGGCGATGGCGCTGTTGATGGTGACACTGGTAAAGGAACACGGCCTGGAGTATCTACTGGCGGCGACGCTGTTGACCGGTGTGCTGCAAATTGCCGCCGGTTACCTGAAACTCGGCAACCTGATGAGTTTTGTTTCACGCTCGGTGGTGACAGGGTTTGTGAATGCACTGGCTATTCTGATTTTTATGGCGCAATTGCCGGAGCTGACCAATGTCACCTGGCACGTTTATGCGATGACCGCTGCCGGCCTGGGTATTATCTACCTGTTCCCGCTGCTGCCGGTGATCGGCAAGACGATCCCCTCACCCCTGATCTGCATAGTGGTACTGACGGGAGTCGCCCTGCTGATTGGTCTGGATATCCGCACGGTGGGCGATATGGGTCAATTACCCGATACGCTGCCGATCTTTCTCTGGCCGGATGTCCCTCTCAATCTGGAAACCTTGATGATTGTGCTGCCCTACGCTGTTTCTCTGGCGGTGGTGGGCCTGCTGGAATCAATGATGACTGCCACCATTGTGGACGACCTCACTGATACCACCAGTGACAAAAACCGCGAGTGCAAGGGCCAGGGCATTGCCAATATCGGCGCGGGCCTGCTGGGGGGCATGGCGGGCTGCGCAATGATTGGCCAGTCGGTGATCAATGTAAAATCCGGCGGCCGCGGCCGTCTATCCACACTCACTGCGGGGGCGATTCTGATCATCATGGTGGTGTTTCTCGGCCCATGGCTGTCCCTTATTCCCATGGCAGCACTGGTAGCCGTGATGATTATGGTGTCTATCGGCACTTTTAGTTGGCAGTCAATTACCGACCTGAAGAAGCATCCGATCTCCACCAATATCGTGATGGTGGCCACTGTCGTGGTAGTTGTGGCCACCCACAATCTCGCCTATGGTGTGCTGGTCGGGGTGTTGCTGGCATCACTGTTTTTCGCCAACAAGGTCAGTCATTTCCTGTATGTGACCTCGGCACTGGATGACCAGACCAGCACTCGCACCTATCGGGTGGTGGGCCAGGTGTTTTTCAACTCAGCCGATAAATTCAATGCCTGTTTCGATTTCAGGGAAGCGCTGGACAAAGTCATCATTGACCTAAGCCGCGCCCACTTCTGGGATATTTCAGCGGTATCGGCACTGGACAAGGTGGTGATCAAATTCCGTCGCGATGGTGCCGATGTGCAGTTGATTGGCCTCAATGACGCCACATCCACTATCGTCGACCGCTTTGGTGTGTTTGACAAGCCTGAAGAAATCGACAAGGTACTCGGGGGACATTAATGAATAACAATAATCACAGAAGTACCATTCTGGCCTGTATCGATGGCTCTATTTATCGGGAATCCGTCACGGATTACGCCACCTGGGTAGCTCAAAAGCTCAGCGCACCACTGAAGCTATTGCACAATATCGAGCACCGTGAGACCCCACCACTGATGGACCTCAGCGGCAGTATCGGTCTCGGCAGCCGGGAAGAATTACTGGAAGAACTCACCAGCATGGAAGAGCGCCGCAGCAAGATTCTGCTCGAGCAGGGCAAGCTGATGTTGCAATGTGCCCACCAGCGCGCAATAGCGATGGGCAGCAGCGCGCCGGAGACACTCCAGCGCCATGGCAGCCTGGAAGAAACCCTGGTGGAAATGGAGGAAGAAATCCGGGTACTGGTGGTGGGCATTCGCGGCGAGGAGCACGAACATCAGGAAAAACAATTGGGTGCGCACCTGGAGAGCCTGATTCGCGCCATGCACCGCCCCGTACTGGTGGTAAACCGGCCGTTCGAGCAACCGCCACAGCGCATCATGATTGCCTATGACGGCAATGAAGCCTCCCGCAGGGCACTGGATATGATGAGCCTCAGCCCCCTTTACCGGGGACTGACCTGTCACATCGTGCATGTCAGCGACTCAGCGGATATTCCCTCGGCGCAATTGGAAGAAGCTGCCATTACCCTGCAGGATGCCGGGCTGGAAGTCATTTCTACCGGGTTGCAAGGCAATGTTCAGCCACAACTTGAACAATACTGCCGGGAAAACAACATCGAATTAATTGTCATGGGTGCCTTCGGCCAGAGCCGTATACGTGAACTGCTGTTTGGCAGTGTGACCCAGCGGATGTTGATCAATTCAAAGATTCCGCTGTTGTTGCTGCGTTGAGCCATTGATCAGGCCGTGCTGCTGTCGGTGGCGTCGTTACCGGGAAAAATCACGACAACAGTAGTCCCCCTTCCCGGCTCACTGTCGATCTCTATCTGCCCCAGAGCTATTCCCAGGTCTGGGCTCGCGGACTACCCTCCCCGACTGGTACTGATTGATGCTAGCTGTAGCATTGGGTCTGATCGCCAGACTCGGAGAAGAAATCGGCAAGGGTATTTATTACTGGCAGTTTCCTGTGGCCTGCAGTGGTCACCTGTGATGGCGAATTTCCGATCTACCATCACCTCCAGTTCAATGCCCCCGCCATTGAAGACTGCGGGCCAGCAAGTGCGACAATTTGTCACACCCCCAAAGGGCTGCTTCCGCAGTAAGATGCCGGCCATTCGATATGACCCAGGAGAACGGCCCCGTGAAGCGCGACATTCCCGTTATAGCCACGCTATTGCTGAGCACCCTACCCGCCCCGATACTGGCGGATCACAACGTCCCCGAAGAAATCGAAGTGACAGGGGTACAGACAGCCACCCGGCTGACGCTGGACAGATCACCCGGAGAGCTCCCGTTGCTGGACAGCTCGGCACTGTTGAAACGTGTGCCCGGCGCCAACGTCAACAGCAACGGTCCGGTGACGGGAATCGCTCAATACCGCGGACTCTACGGCGACCGCGTCAGCATTCATATCGACCACGCACCGACTCTCACTGGTGGTCCCAACGCCATGGACGCACCGCTGACCTACACACCGCCCCTGCTGCTGAAATCCCTTAATGTGGATCGGGGCATCGCCCCGGTCAGTGCCGCCCAGGAGAGCATCGGCGGGCACATCACCGCCATCCTGGACCGCGGCGAATTCAACGACAGTGATGACTTCAACGTCTACGGCTCTATCGCCAGCCGTTTCAACGGCAACAGCGATGGCTCCAACACCGCCCTGAAATCCACGCTGGCCAACAACCGCCATAAACTGTCAGCAATGTTCAGTCACGACGAAGGCAACGAAACCCGCGTCGGCGACGATGACAAGATCGGTGGCAGCCAGTACCGGCGGGGCCGCTACGACCTCAGCTACGGCTGGCGCAACGACAACAGCAGCATCGCAATCTACA
>NVUM01000033.1 GCA_002733125.1 Porticoccus sp. | reverse complement strand
TGACAATGACCGCTGTGCGAATCGGGTTTCTGCCAAACCGGGACATTTTCAGGAAATCTTCATGGGCAATGGGCAGGTGTTGACTGTCAAGACCGCTGGCACTCTGTTCATCGGGATCCGGATCGGAATCGTGAACATATAAACAATCCTCATCATACCCACTCATGGTCACCCAATGAGGGGCCTTTCTACCGTCGAGGCGATAGGTACTGATCAGAATAATCGGTATGTTACCTTTCTTGAACTCACTGATCAGATGAGAGTGATGAAAGTCTCTATACCGGACTTTTATTTTTTCCTTTCGTGCCTGCAGAACAAAATCCTGGTGGACGAGCTCCAATACCCGTTTTTTATTTTCTCCCCTCACCCCATCAACAAACAAGGTGGTTTCCTTATTAATCCAGACCTCCACTGGATAATTCCGGTGAGTAGCGGCCAAAGCCAGACCGATCGGATGACAGCCACCATGGCCAGATGTCATGAAAATTGTGGTAGCTTCGCGCCAGATTTGCAGTTCTTCATGCTGGGTCGGTTGATAATTTTTTGACAGCCCTCGCATGGCCATCATCAATGCCGCCGGCCCACAGGTAAAAGTCGTTGTTTGCTGTATCCAGGGAATGGCCCGGTTTTCGGCAACCGGCGGCACGGTACGAATACACTTTTGCATACGCAGTGCGTCATTGCTGTTTTCGTAGTAATGACGATAGATACCAAAGGGTTGGTATCCCATGGACTCATAGAGGGCGATTGCGGCTGTATTATCCACACTCACTTCCAGACGCAGGAACACTCTCCCGGAATCCTTGCTGATCTGCTCACCGGCCTCCATCAATGTCCTGGCAATACCTTTCCCGCGACATTCAGGATCAGTAGCAATTGAATAGAGTCGTGCCAGCGTTGTGCCTTTAAAGAAAATAATCAGACTGTAACCGACAATAACGTCGCCGTATTCCGCAACGATAAATGCACAGTTTTCTGCCTGTATCCAGTGCCGGAAACTCCGACGGCTTAGCTGGTCCGTAGTGAAGCATTTATTTTCCAGACGCAGTAAGGCACTTAGATCTTCCTGTGAGACAGCGCGTATTGACAGTGGTAACTGATTCATAAAACTCCCACAAGCGCTTGATGAAGCACCTGCCTCGCCCGAAAAATCACGGCCTCACGCCAGTAATCGTCCAGGGGATAAAAATGTGCTTTCATTTGCTCAGCCACCATTTCCTTTAACTGGCAGGAGACACATTCAGAATTGGACCAGACACTGGCTTCGTCAAGGAGCGTATCAAAAAGTGCCGCAGTGCCCATTGTGCCGAACTCCAGCGTCACAAAGCAGCTCTTCGGCCCCATAACCTGATGCCATGCGTAATCGAGCAGACCCAGTTTTGGCACGGAGCTGGACTTGCCTGTCGAGGGCAGACCGCAACCCGGACCAAACCATTCAATGGCTGTCATTAAGCCATCAGTGCCCAGCGGATGGTCACAGATAACCTCCCCGTAACCGTAGGGACCCAAACCGGTATGCACATCGACAACGGCGAGACGTCGTTTGGCCAGGGAATAATGCTCTATCAGCGATTCTATAACCTGCCGACTGAAACCGGGACTTTGCCCACCGTAGAACGGCCCGGCAGGGTCATTAAACTGGCCACCACTGAACGCAATTTCGTAGGACCGCTGGCCCACCCGTAGACAATAGTCCTCAATGGCCTTGACTCTGGCATCTCTATCGAGGATACCAAGCAGAGGCTGTAGTTCCTCATACCCCGTATTTATCGGAAGCGGCTGACTAAAATCGATAAAATTCCGGTTCACATCAATGCCCTGATCATCGCAACGACGACCATTGGCATACCCCCAGGGATTGAGTGCATTAATCATCAACATCGCTGTGTGGTCCGGGAGCCGTATGAGGCCGTCTGCAATGAGGTGCATCCAGTCAACCTGCACTGCAGTCCCGGTAAAACCTTCGATACCGTGGGTGCCACCAATTACCACCAGCACAGCTTCGGCGTCCAGGTTACCAATCCACCCGGTTTGGCACGGCAGATTAACCTCTGAGGGATGAGGGAAGTCAAGCCGTTTGAGCGGTAGCTTCTGGGACATAAGCGCCCTCTCCCAGAGCTCACAGCCCTGATAGTAGTCATCGGGAAAACTTTGCAGGGAAAAGCATTGGAGGGTCGATTGAAACGGCATAATAGCACCTGGAACGGATCTCGATCATAGCCTCAATCCATATTATGGGTAAGTCACTCGGTCCCTTTTAGCTAAAATAAACATCGGCCAGTTTCTTCTGAACCCTGACCACCCTCACGGGTCAAAGCAGCTTAGCCAAATAGATCAACGGGCAAATCCCATGATAAAAAAAATTATTCTTTTGGTTTTATTGGCTGGAGTGCTCCCCGCAACTTACGCCGATACGGAAAAGGCCCTCTTTGCCGGTGGCTGCTTCTGGTGCATGGAGCCACCCTTCGACAAACTGAATGGCGTGATCAGCACCGTCTCGGGTTATACGGGGGGGGAAACCGAGAACCCCACCTACGAGGATGTCACTAGTGGCAAAACCGGTCATTTCGAGGTGGTTGAAGTCACCTACGACCCAAAAAAGGTCAGCTATGAGACATTGCTGAAAATCTTCTGGACAAACATTGACCCGGAGAATGGAAAGGGTCAGTTTTGTGACCGGGGAAGCCAGTATCTCAGTGCTATCTTCCCCCTGAATGACGAACAAAGAACCACCGCACGGAACAGTAAAAGCGCATTAATCGGCAGCGATATTCTGAACAACCCTATAGCTACCCGAATTCTACCGGCCAGTCAATTTTACCCCGCCGAGGAGTATCACCAGGATTACTATCTGAAAAATCCTGCGCGTTATCGTTATTACCGAAATGGATGTGGTCGCGATACGCGACTAAAGCGCCTCTGGAATAACGTGGAGCTTCCCTTCTGAGAATCTGAGAATCTGAGAATCTGAGAACATTGAGCCCGGCATCCTGAGTAGGTAGTAAAGGTCGTTAACCGGACCTGGCGAGGGCAATCATGTCTTTTTTCCATCTATTTCATGATTGGGGTCATGCATCCTAACATCATAAATTTGACCCATATCATGGGGAGATTCAGTAATTCCGCTTAACCTCAGCAACTAATCCTATTGTCACCTGTGAGTCAGCCGGCAAATGCAAGTTGCGACGTCAACCAACAACCTGTTCTGTCCTCACTCTGATATTGAGGCAGAGTTTTTCAAATCGCTGGTCAGTTGTCCCAAGGAACAACTGAAGAAGCGACGCACGTCAATCTCACCGGTTGCACTGAACATTTATATACCGTGTGATGCCAACAGCACTTACCCAGAACTCGTCAGCAGAGAGATCGAGCTTATTCAGCCTGTCTTCAGATACCAGCCTTTGGTGAAATTCTGGCTTAGAAACAGGCCGTTACAAGGCATGAACAGGGGCGAACTCACAGAACTGGTTTTTTTATCCAACAGTTATTTCAATCCCCGAAACAAGAAAGCATGTGAATACGGTTTTGAATGCACGCTTACAGATATAACCGCCGAAAAACTGGCCCTAATGAAGGGACTTCATTTTGATTGCTTTCGGCTCACAATTAATGCTGCAATACCGCCCCACAAACAGCAATTTTCATCGATCCTGACAACAGCCAGTGACTTTCACTTTGGAGAGTGGCACTGCTGCCTGCAGGTCAATCAGGCCGACCCCGATACATTGGACCACTGGCTTACTGAGTTAATCCGCTATCAACCGGCAATTATTGAGTTACAGGGACTACAGACAATGGAGGGTGCAGCGACCCTCAGCCAACTCTCGCGGAGAATGAGCAGTCAACACTATCAACTTTTGGCGGATCGTTTTTTTATCATTCAAGGGCATAAACTTCTGCAACTTCGCCAGAGCAAGGCTCTCCAATATACGCCCTGGGGAATGGCCAGAGACAGTCTTATAGACTGGGTTGGTATTGGCCTTGGTGCACTGGGTAAATTTGGTGATGGCTACTACCAGAATACTGACTCCATTCACGACTATCGACAGGCACTTGATGAAAAGCACCTCCCTGTGCATTGCACAGGGCTCTTTCCAGATCATCAACCGCAAAACCTGCCACCCTGGCAACTGGTCAATCAGTTGCTCTGTTTTCATCGGGTGCATCTGAGCAGTTGTGATCTGACCATCAAGTTATGCCCGGAACTCGCCAAACTTTTCCAAAATGCTCTGTCTATGGGCTGGCTCACCAGAGAATCTGATTATCTGGTGTTGACCACTCAGGGTCTCGACCATCTCCGATATTTCTGCGATAGTCTTCAGGCGTGCCGATGTAACGGTCATTAATGACCGTTACCATGATCGCCGCTATAATGAGACATAAGAGGTTCAGAGAGATGTCGATGGATTCGGTCTGCCCCCACAATAATACATTCCACTGCGGTGACTGCCGTATGAATGCGCTCTGTCTCCCGCTTGCACTACAAACCAAGGAGGTAGAACGCCTGGACGAAATCATTCAGCGAGGTAAGCCTCTTCAAAAGGACCACCATATTTACCATGCTGGAGAAGAATTCGATTCTGTCTTTGCGGTTCGCAGTGGCTCGATCAAAAGCTATACAATCAGCAATAGTGGTCAGGAACAGGTGACTGGATTTCACCTCCCGGGGGAGATATTCGGTATGGATGGTATAGGCCAGAACCGTTACACCAACTCTGCAGTTGCCATGGAAACCTCTTCCGTCTGTGAAATCCCCTTCAACCGTCTTCAGGAACTGAGCATTGCAATCCCCACACTGCAACGCCACTTTTTCCAATTGATGAGCCTGGAAATCACTGGGGATCAACAACTTCTTAGCCTACTGAGCAAAAATACTGCCGAAGAGCGGGTGGCAACACTGTTGATGAGCATTTCAAACCGCAATTTCCGACTTAAGCTCTCTGCCACACGATTCAGGTTACCGATGTCACGTGCAGACATCGGTAATTATCTGGGGCTTACTGTTGAGACTGTCAGCAGGGTATTAAGCCGTTTTCAAAAACAGGCATTGCTGAAGGTCGACAAAAAGGAAGTAGAACTGCTCAATCTGGACAAACTACGCGAATTGGCCAACTAGGATTTTTCAATTAATCCCTTTTTCTGGTTTTTGATTGGTACAGAAACAAAAAAGCCGGTTTATGAAACCGGCTTTTGTACAACCACCTAACCAAGTTCTTAGTTAAAACTTGTAGCCTATACCCACCATATAGACCAGTGGATCAATATCCACCTTGGTCTTCACCTCAGCACCCGGGAAATTGAATTTCGCATCGGTATCGATATCGATATACCACACTGCGGCATTAACTACCCAGCGGTCGGTCAATGCGTAATCCATACCCAGTTCAAACGCCACACCCCAGGAGTCATCGAGTTTTAACTTGCCGCCTGCACCGACAATACCCTCAAGTTCACTGGCAACATCCTCTTCGAAAAATTTTGTGTAGTTAATACCGACCCCGGCATAGGGCTGGAACCGGGACTCAGCTTTCAACGGAAAATATTGCAGCGTCAGGGTTGGTGGTAAATGCTTGGTCGAACCCGCATCAATCTTTCCGGGAACCAGCAAGTTTTTGGCTTTAATATCATGTTTAAAGGGTGTAGCTGCCAACAAACCTAAACCCAGGTGATCCGTCAACATATAGGTCAGGGTAAGACCGAGCTGAGTGTCGGAGTCGACATAGGCCTTGCTGTTCGGCAACCCGGCACCATTAAGTGTAAGACGGCTGCTGTCATCGTTAGGTTCAACCGTTGCGGCACCTGCACGGACAATAACATCTCCCGCCTCGTAGGCCAGAACACCTGTGGTCCCGGCCAAAAGACTCCCGGCCAGAGTCATATGAATTGCCAGCGACAATGCTTTTTGCTTGAACATTTACTTTCTCCAGAAAGGTAGCACTAAAAGACAAGGCCATTAAACCAAGAGCTTCACTACCACCATTTGATCTGGATTAAGTAAACAGAATCATCGACTTGCGCTAGATCAATACACCTTAATGATTATTGGCTCAGAAAGGACTGGAGGGTTGTGCGGAATATGAAAATGGTCTCCGAGGAGCAATTGCAGCTTGTGTTCGCCAGGAGGCAGTTCAAGACTCACCTCAGTCTGGCCACCACCAAAATGACGGTGTTGATCGTCAGCCGGAATCGGTTTGTCCATATCAGGCAATTGCTGAACATTAATCAGTAAATGATGATGCCCTGTATGTTCCCGCTCAACACCTGCCGGCGCAACACCAATACCACTCAGACCGAATCGCACAGTGACCGGGCTGCTTACGGTTTCACCATCTTTGGGGGAAATAATATAGGCACTGGCAGCACCAGTATCAGTCGTTCCACCCGCATAAATTGTCGGGGATAGAATCATCAGCATCACCAGTAAACCTTGCATCTTTTTCATGTAATACCCCTATTGTTGTCCGTGAATAGTTGTCAGTGATCCCAAACTCCGCTCAACGGTGGCGAGATCTTTCGGAACTAGCCGTTTTTCCCCATACAGTCCGGAGACGAAGGTGCACACTTTTGCTCTCGCCATTCGTCAGGCGTGAAGATATGCAGCACCAGAGCATGAACGCCACCAGCCAGCTCATCAGATAGGAGCTG
>NVUM01000032.1 GCA_002733125.1 Porticoccus sp. | reverse complement strand
GCCCTATGTAAAATCAGGACGCCTTGTGCGTTACCGCGAGCAAGATGTGGAAGCCTTCATTTCCTCCCGCCTGTGTGGGGGGAGCAACCAATGAGCTTTTTCCCCAACACTCAAAAACCCGGAAAACTTCCGGAACAAACGTACCGGAACTCCCGAAAAGACCGCACTTCCGGTACATTCCGGAACATTGCTCTTCAATGCAAAGAACCCCGCCTGCCTTGCCGCAACCAAGGTCAGGGGGACTTCTAATGCAAGAAACCATGCGCTGGAATTACAGAGCTTTTGACGGAACCCCATATGGGTACGTGTCCCAACGAGAAGAGAGGAGGGGCAGCCAGTCTCCCTCCGTCAAGCACAAGCTATTACCGCATTTCCACGGTGATGATGTTCCGGGTATTCCCGGAACACTCCCCGGAACCTCCCGGATTTTCGGGTCCGAAACCCTTAAATCCCGGTCAAACCCGGTATTTGTCACCGGTACAGAGAAATGCGCCTATGCCCTCCAAGGGCTCGGACTGCAAGCCATCACCAGCCTAGGCAGACATGACCAAGTGCACCTTGCAGATTGGGCCCTTCTAGCGAAGGCATCAGAGATTTACCTTCTCATCGACGACCATGACAATGGGAGCAAATACGCTCAAGGGGTTTATCAATCCCTCCGCCCACTTCTAACAGAAACAAAAATCTACACTCTCGAATGCGCAAAAATAGATAGCAGCAATGTTTGCAGCTACCTCAAAACCTTTCCGGAACTTGCCGGATGGAATGAACTGGAGAGCCTAACCGCGCATCCCCAGAGAGACAAAATCGCCTCCCGGTTAAGCCTTGGCATAAAGGGAAACAGGGAACCTATCCCCCCCAACTGGAAGTTCATTATTACCCGGAACAATCACAAACTGATTACGGCAAATGACTTCTGCAATCTGAAACTTCCGCCCCGCCAACTCCTGCTAAGCCCTTGGCTCGCAGAAGGCTCCATCAACATGATCTTTGCAGATAGGGGCATCGGGAAAACCTTCTTCTGTCTCTCTGCTGCAATCGCCATTGCCAACGGGGAAGACTTCGTGAGCTACACAGCCCCCGTCGCAGCCCCGGTTTTATATCTAGATGGAGAAATGCAGGCCACAGCCATGCAAGAGCGTTTCCGGGCTCTAGGCGGCACCAACACGAAAGCCCCTCTCTACATCTACACCCCGGACGTTCAGGATCAAGACAGCGGCACTCCAGACTTGGGAGAGGACGCAGGGCGCAATGACATCAACTCCCTGATTGAACAAGTCGCGCCAAAGGTGGTCTTCATCGACAATATTTCTACATTTGTAAGAACCGGAAATGAGAATGAAGCGGACAGTTGGGCACCCGTACAAGAGTGGCTTGTGCAACTACGGAAACGAGGCATCGCCATTGTGCTTGTCCACCATGCCAACAAAGAAGGAAAACAACGAGGTAGCCACAAAAAGGAGGATGTCATGGATGTAGTAATCCAATTGAAGCGCCCGGACGACTATATCTCAGGAGAAGATGCAACACGGATGCTCGTAAAGTATACGAAGGCACGCCATCTGGAGGCTAAAAACACACGAGATATGGAAGCTACGTTATGTAACGACGAAGGTAAACTAATTTGGGCGTATGCCGATGGCGATCCTTCATACGCGCTGTGCACAGAGCTCCTGAAAAGCAAAGCGCTCTCTTACGCCGAAATCGCCGAAGAGCTAAGTGTATCGAAATCCACCGTACATAGATGGAAAAAGAAAGCCCAAGGTGAAGGGATTATTTAGGAGTATTCATGGGAAATATGGAAATCAATTGAACTGTTCCACCGTTCCGCTGGGTAGGCTCCGGAACGGTGGAACGGATACAACTATCGCTAATCCTTAGAAAAAATTATCTCCACTGGCCTCTCAACGATCGTGCTCCATGCCGTGGCAGGTAAGGTCGGGTTGAACGCAATAATAAGACCGACAACACTCGCAAGCCCCGTAACGAGTTGGAACGTCCGGCTTTCTACCACAAAACTTGTGAAGACCCTCATAGAGCCGCCGTGCATGCCCCACCACGTAGTACTAGTCTTAAGCGAGCGATCAAAAACACGAGTAGCGATATTGGCAAGCATGTCAACTTTTCGTAACGTTGATTGATGTAAACCGACAAAATTCTGCGCCTCAAACGCTTCAGCCTCTGATGCGCCTTTCAAAAAATCAAGTGGCTGAATTTTGTTCTTCTCAAGGATTGTCGTTAGCCGGGGGTGCCCTGTGTAGCCGACGCCATATATATCAATCAACAAACGTGCAAGATCGAATTTATGCTCATCGAGTATGACAAAAGGATCCCCACCCAATACTTTATACCTATGCTCAATTGCAGCGAACCCATAGTTTATGTCTCTCATGTTCCAATGAAGATACATCATACCTCTATGACTACCTACATGATCAAAATAGGCATCTAGCATTTTCTTCTCAAGCTCATCGTATTGCGCCGTAATCTCAGAAAGGTTTATTCTTTCCAACTCCGCGATTTGATGGATGGAGAACGAGATTGTCTGGGCCGAATCCAGTTTTCTAAGCGCTATAGAAGTAATTCTGGGAGAACGACCGTCAACTCTCTCGTAGAAGCTCTCACATGAATAATGAGCCACCCAGACATTGGGTGCGTCCGCAAATAGGGCCCGAATTACTTCACGAGAAGCTTTTTGTTTTCTAGGTACAGGGGCTGACATAAAGACTTCCTATCCAACACTCACAAAATCGGAATTTCTCTGAAACCCAAAATAAGTTGGTACAAATTGCGAAACGGTCAATTTACATAGTATACTAAAATCTCCAACTTAACGGGGGTAGTTTTAGGATGCACAAAAAAGCTCTCGAGAATAGCGCNAACATATATTGATTTCGCAAATACAAAATGAGCCCTCATGTACATAGACAAAATTCAAATAGAAAATTTTCGCCTTCTCAAAAAATGCACTTTGGATTTGCGTGACAAGACAACGCTTATAGTTGGAAAAAATAATACTGGAAAAACCTCTTTTGCCATTTTGCTAGAAAAATTCCTAGATCGGCCAGACAATTTCAGCTTCGGCGACTTTCCAATCGATTTGAGAGACCAGCTCTTTTCGATTGATGCCAACACCAATATCGATGAACTAAGTATTCGGTTGGTAATAAGAGTCGCATATTCCGAAGATGACGACATTTCTGTTTTGTCGGAGTTCATGCTCGACTTGGACGCATCAAGAAAATACACAAATGTGCTCCTTGAGTGTCAAATTGATCAACAAAAAATTATTCAAGATCAACCAGATGACCGAGATGAGCGGAAAAAATACATCGAGAATAATCTTAGCGGGAAGTACCTGAAGGCCACTTTTTACGCATTCGACGATTACGAATACACAGGTGATGATAAATACTACATTCCCGAACGCGACCAGCTTGAAGARAAGAGCCGGGAAGATTTGCGTAANCTAATCCACTTTCAGGTWATCCATGCTCGTCGAAACGTTGCCAGTTCGGAAGATAAAAATAACAAAGCAATGCCACTGGCCGAAATATCAACCAAATTCTTTAAACGGAAAAGTGAAAGCCAAAAAACCCTGCCATCGGAAGAGAAGCCTGGGGGGGAAGAAAAGAGTGAAAACTTAAAAGCAATCGCATCCCTATTGAGTGATACTGACAGAGCCCTGAATGTAGAATATTCCAACGTCTTTTCTGGCTTCCTAAATACTGCCAGCGAGTTTTTAGATATCGATGAGCTGAAAATAATTTCGAATATTCAATCTCAATCGCTAATAGAGAACTCCTCAAAAATTATCTACGGAGACCTAGAAAATTCATTACCTGAGAACCACAGCGGGTTGGGATACCTAAATATTCTATACCTTCTGTTACGAATTGAGGTGTGTCGCGAAGAGTTCGCTCAACGTTCAGCACCTTTGAATCTGTTGGTCGTGGAAGAACCAGAAGCACACACACACCCTCAGATGCAATATGTGTTTGCGGACAAAATTCGCAGTCTGATTGGCGGAATTCCCAATCTTCAGGCACTACTGACCACACACTCCTCACACATTATTGCTAAGTCAGATTTTGAAGACATTCGATACTTATCCAAGGCTCCCGATCAAAATTGCGTCGAAATTAGGAATTTTCACACCGAATTARAAGAGCAATATGGTGCCCTCGGAGATGACGGTGAAAGTCTATTCAAGTTTTTGAAACAATACTTAAGCATCAATTCTGCAGAGCTTTTTTTCGCCGACAAAGCTATTTTTGTTGAGGGAACAACTGAGAGAATACTCTTGCCTTGGTTCATTCAACAGCATGACAAAACGATTACGTCTCCCATGACAGGCGGGCTTTCTTCACAAAACATTACTGTGATGGAAGTGGGTGCAAATGCAAAAGCCTTTGCGCCATTCCTCGAGTTCATAGGTATCAAGACTTTGATAATCACAGACATTGACACAACCATCGTAAACTCCGATGGGGAGACAAGCAAAACAACATACCCAGCCTGCGCTGTCGATGGTTCAACTCATACATCAAACGAGTCTCTAAAACACTTTTTCTCTGCACCCAACATCCACCTAAAAAACGACTTCGAAGATTGGCATAAAAAATTACTGGACGGAACTTTAGTATGTAGCCGCAATTACGAACATATCAAAGTCTCCTATCAATCAAAACAGAATGGTTACCACGCAAGAAGTTTTGAAGATGCATTTATGGCAATAAATTTGGTTGCAGTAATGAATCCCGAAACGAATATCCGAGGCCTGAAAAACAAATCCAAATTGAGCTCAGAAGAAGACATCAACTATTACAGTTTGACCAAAAAGGTTATTGATAAGAAATCTGACTTTGCTGCGTCAATCTTATTTGCCGCCTTAACCAAGGATCAATCTTGGAACGTTCCCACCTACATTTCAGAGGGACTAAAATGGCTCCATTCAAAATGACACCAGTTGAACAAGTATTAGAGCATATCAATTTGAAACGGAATTTTGTGCTGCAGGGTGGGGCGGGAAGTGGCAAAACAGAGACTTTGAAGCAAGTAGTTCGGTCGGTTACTCAAGATGAGAATGCCAAAAAAATTGTGTGTATTACTCATACAAACAAAGCCGCTGATGAAATCGCTGAGCGAATCACTGGAAGCCTTTTAGTCTCGACCATTCACTCCTTCTTCGGAGGACTAATACGTCCTTACAAGACCAATATCAGGAAGGCTTTGCCCGAGCTATTCATCCTGCCTCGCTTTGAGCGAAGCGATGAACCGGAATCCCACATTCCTGAAACGGAAAGGAGAAAGGCCGAGCACACCAAATTCAAAAATTCTCACGAAAAGTTAGCAAAGCGTCGCTTGATTGTACTCGATGAGAAGACAGATAAGGTAGCGGGAAAACGTGATTACGACGAAAGCCCGGACATCTACATCGGCGAACACAACAAGCTAATTGAAGCGCTAAACCGCAAAATACAAAAAGTCATTAGCACCGTCGACGTAAACAAAATTAGCTACAATGAAACTCCTTTCGATAACTTCGATGACAGAAGCTATGGCCATGATGGGCTTATTCAAATTGCTTGTTTCCTATTTGATAAGTACCCGATGCTAGGAAAGATTCTTTCCGATAGATATGACTGTGTTTTCATAGATGAATTTCAGGATACCTCCCCTGATATCATTCGCATTTTGGTCGAAAGTTCGTCAAAGAACGGACTAACCCTCGGTCTATTTGGAGATTCTGAACAAGCAATTTACGACAACGGTATTGGAGATGTTCACCACTACATCGACACCAAGAAAATTCACTTAGTGGAGAAGACGGACAACTACCGGTGTTCGCCTCAGGTTATCGAAGTCGCCAACAAATTTCGTTGTGACGGTCTTAAACAAAAAATTGCTCTCAAAACGCCGCCAGGTAGTCCTCCGGACACGGTAGAGAGCCGCCAAGGAAGTGCAAAGCTTTACTATGCTGTTGCTCCCGCGAAAGAAGATACAGGCGAAAAGAAGAGGGATAACAGGCTCCATAAAGAAGCCTGCGAAGATGCGCTGGACCTGCTTGTCTCAGTAGTTGGTGAAAAATATCCCGATTTCAAACACCTCAAACTGACAAACAAATCAATCGCTCGAGAAACTGGTTTTGGAGGGCTATGGGAGGTCTTCGGAGAAGCGTTTCGTGACACACGCGAGAACATGAAGAAGATCCTAAACCGCCTGCAGTTTGAGCAACTGTTTACCCTAGTCAATTTGTTCAACGCGCTCCCCGGGGACAGACGTGCTTATAACAAACTAATCACTATCAACAAGAAGGCCGGGTTCGCCATTCAATCGGTGGCTGACAAAACCAAACTTGGAGAGAAATTACTTCACCTTTCTAATAGTGACCTGGGTGCATATGAGGCTATTGAATTTGCTTTGCGAAACAAGCTCATCATGAAGTCGGACAGTCACAAAGCCTACATCCATAATTGTCACAAAAAGCGTACTGAATTCGAAAATGACAAGGCCTTGGCTGAATTCAAATTGTTGACTGAGCAAGGGCACAACACCAAAATACGGATGCAGAAAGCTCTCAAAGACCAGCCGGGGGAGGTTTTAACTGTCGAGATAATTGAGGACGAATTTGAAAAATTTAGCCGCCACCTGAAAAAATGGGCTTTTTTTGTCCAGTTTTTTTCGAACAAATTGAAGATTGGGGAGGTCTTAGCCTATTTCAGATACGAGCAGGGAGAGGGCAGCTTCGCAACCATGCACAAAACAAAGGGCACCGAAATTGACGACGTCATTGTTGTTTGCAATGAATACGGTTGGAGCAAAGAATACGATTTTTCAAGCTGTTTTTCCTCAACCAAACCTACAAACCCGAAGGAAAGCCGGTCAAGGAAATTGCTTTATGTAGCCTGCTCTCGAACAAAAACGAACCTCGTCTGCGTTCGTTTGGCTTCAGATTCCGCTGAGATAAATCGCTTCAAAGAAATTTTTTCCGACATTCGCTTGGTTGAACTGGCCAATAATGCAAAAAATTCCGACCCTGGTAAGTAGCCCCAAGGTAGCCCGGAGGCGCATCAAACGCAAAAAAGGCCTAGCGATATGAGCGCTAAGCCGTTGGTTGTGTTTGATGTTTTGTTGGTTGCGGGGATAGGATTTGAACCTATGACCTTCAGGTTATGAGCCTGACGAGCTACCTGACTGCTCCACCCCGCGCCAAGTCCTG
>NVUM01000031.1 GCA_002733125.1 Porticoccus sp. | reverse complement strand
CTTACGATTGTGAGAACCATATTGCCCCCATATCTCACCTTGCTGTTCAGCTTTTACTGTTTCAGGGCATGGGGGTACCCCAACTGTCCGAGCAACGCGCATTGGAACTGCCGATCCGACAACGCGCCCTGATCAGGGAGGTCATCCTGTTTGGCAACCACCAACCCTGGGTCCATGCCCGCAGTATCATTCCGATAAAAACCCTGACCGGACGATTGCAAAAACTCCGCAAGCTGGACAACCGGCCCCTCGGTGCACTGCTGTTTAGCGACCCCGCAATGGTCCGGGGACCCATTGAGATTTCCAACCTGTCCATGCTCGAACCCTGGCCTTCTACGGTACCTGCCAACTATGGCAGCCCCGTACAGGGACGCCGTTCACTGTTTTGGCTGGATGGCAAACCCCTGCTGGTGTCCGAGGTGTTTTTGACGGGGTTTACCCCGTACAATAAAACTCCCTGATTTCGCAACCATGCGGCATTTATGAGCAAAGCATTACAGCGACTYCCCGATTTTGTCCGGCTGATGCGCTTTGACAAGCCTATCGGTACGCTGCTGCTGCTCTGGCCGACGCTSTGGGCGTTATGGTTGGCCGCAGRCGGTGTCCCTKCCRCAAAAAATTTGCTGATCTTYGTGCTGGGYGTGATCCTGATGCGCGCCGCAGGYTGTGTCATCAATGATGTGGCYGACCGGCARGTGGATGGYCATGTRACRCGRACMCRGCACCGRCCGCTACCCARYGGTMAGRTCARSACCCGSGAGGCMATGGCGCTGTTTGTYGTGCTCTGCCTGRYYGCCTTTGGYCTGGTRYTGCTGACCAAYCCACTGACCATMAAATTGGCCCTGGTGGGKGTGGCRCTGGCGGCCTGCTACCCCTTCATGAAACGTTTCACACATTTGCCSCAACTGGTGCTGGGTGCCGCCTTTGCCTGGAGTCTGCCCATGGCYTTTGCGGCAGAGAGCAACAGCCTGCCCCGGGAAATGTGGACACTGTACATYGCYGTGGTGCTCTGGACCGTCACCTACGATACCTTTTACGCCATGGTGGATCGGGAWGACGATSTGAAGATTGGCATCAAGTCTACCGCCATTCTTTTTGGCGACATGGAYATACCCATTACCGCCTGYCTGCAAKGTCTGACACTGATCGCGYTGTTGATGACYGGRATCAACTTTAATCGCGGCAGCTGGTTTTTYCTGTCCCTGCTGGGAGCCGCWYTGCTGTTTCTCTACCAGCAGTATCTGATCCGCCATCGCGARCGCGACGCCTGYTTCCGTGCTTTTCTCAATAATCATTACGTTGGTGCTATTATTTTTATCGGCCTGGCRGCGGACTACCAGCTCACTGCCGAYTAGGTATCGRCCRTTCWTTTGTCGATTGTCATATTTTTGTCATGCTCAGGTCATGTAATGGGTATCTGGATATCAATGATGAAAAGAATATGAGTGATAAAACTGTACTTGTTGTAGACGATGAAACGGCCATTCGCGACATGATCTGTTCAGCGCTGGATGTGGCCGGATTTGACACCCTGCAGGCTGAGAACGCCCAGCAGGCCCATGCCATGATCATCGACCACAAACCCGACCTGGTGCTACTTGACTGGATGATGCCCGTCACCAGTGGCATTGAGTTGATCCGGCGGCTACAAAGGGATGACCTGACAAAAAATATACCGGTCATCATGCTGACCGCCAAAGCCAGTGAGGACAACCTGATCCAGGGCCTCGATGTGGGCGCGGACGACTATATCACCAAACCGTTTTCACCCCGTGCCCTGGTGGCCCGTATCAATGCTGTATTGCGCCGTGCCGAATCGGAGCTGCCTCCGGAACCGATTGAGGTGGATCAACTGCTGTTTGATCCTATCAGTCACCGGGTCACCATCAGTGGTCAACCGGTGTCCATGGGGCCAACTGAATTTCGGCTGCTGAGTTTCTTTCTCACGCACCAGGAGCGGGTCTATTCCCGTGATCAGATTCTGGACCATGTGTGGGGCGGCAACGTCTACATGGATGAGCGAACGGTGGATGTGCATATTCGCCGATTGCGCAAGGCAATTTCCCTTGCTGGGCAGGACCGCTTCATACAGACTGTGCGGGGCGCGGGTTACCGCTTTTCCACCAAGGTTTATGAAGAATAGGATCTGCATTGCACAGAGGGCTTAAGGCAGAAATACGGCGGATCGCCCTGCTCACCCTGTTTCTACTGCTGACAGGTTTTTTATGGGGCCACATTCTGCTTACCCTGCTCCTGGGTGGCGGCCTGTATATGTTGTGGACCTTCGCCCACATCTCCCGACTCTACGACTGGCTCGACCAGAGCGCTGAAGGACCACCCCCCGAAGCAAGCGGCGTCTGGGGCGACATGACCGATTTTCTATACCGGATGCAACAGCGCAATGAGCGCGCCAAACAAAGTCGCCGGCAACTGGCCGAGCGCGTCAAGGATATTACTTCTGCGCTGGCGGACGGCATTATCATCCTCACCCCCGATCGGGAACTGGAGTGGTGGAATCCGGCGGCTGAAAAACTGCTTGGCCTCGTCAAACAGGATCGCGGCCAATCCATGACCAACCTGGTTCGCGATCCCCGTTTCGTGGTATTTATCCAGAGTGACGCACTGCCCCCACCACTGGAACTGAGTTCACCGGAAGATCCCACAAGAACCCTGCTGTTTACCGCCGCAACCTTTGGTGATGGCAATATCATTTTGGTCGTGCAGGACATCACCCGGCTGCGCAATCTGGAGCAAATGCGACAAGACTTTGTGGCCAATATCTCCCATGAGCTGCGGACACCCTTAACCGTGCTCTCGGGCTATATCGAAACCCTGCAGGACAATGCCGATCAGTTGCCCAGGGGCTGGGCAAAAGCATTGCTGCAGATGGGCCAGCAAACAGAACGCCTCAACGCCCTGGCCAATGATCTGGTGATGTTGTCACAACTGGAATCCAACCGGAAACCCCCCTCGCGGGCACCCATCATGCTGGATCAGTTACTGCAACAGATCGCCGAAGACGCCCGCATGGTGGCTGGTGATAATTACCTCATCGAAACAGACTGCGCCACCGACACCCCCTTCAAAGGGGAATACAAGGAACTTTACAGCGCCTTCTCGAATCTTGTGCTCAATGCCATCAAGCACAATCCGGCAGGCGTGCGCGTCCAAATACGCTGCTTTCACACCGCATCGGATATTGTGGTGGAGATCTGCGATAACGGTTCCGGTATTGATCCAAAGCACCTGCCCCGCCTGACCGAACGTTTTTATCGGGTGGACCAGAGCCGCGCCACCAGTACCGGCGGCACAGGGCTGGGGCTGGCCATTGTCAAACATGTGTTGATGCGCCACGGCGGATCACTGAAAATCGACAGCACACTGGGAAAAGGTAGCTGCTTCCGCTGCCAGCTGCCCCTGCTAACCTGACAATATATCCAGTCACCTTTTCCAATCCCACAGGACAAATCCCACAGGAAAGAGATGCAATATCGAGAATTAGGAACCTCCGGGCTGACTCTCAGCGCCATTGGCCTCGGCACCATGACCTGGGGCGAGCAGAATAGTCGGAAAGACGCGTTTCAGCAGCTGGATTGCGCCCTCGATCACGGTATCAACTTTGTGGACACCGCAGAGATGTATCCGGTACCACCCAACGCACAAACCCAGGGCCTGACAGAACAATACCTGGGCGACTGGCTGACCCACTCGGGGCGGCGCCAGGACGTGGTCCTGGCCACCAAAGTGACCGGCGGTGATGGCAACAACAGCGGTTTTGACTATATCAGGGGCGGGCCGCGGCTGAATCGCAAACAGATTTTTCAGGCACTGGACGATTCCCTGCGCCGACTGCAGACCGACTACATTGATTTATACCAGGTGCACTGGCCGGAGCGCCCCGCCAATATTTTTGGCCGCTCCGCTCCAGGTGACTACTCACTGACTGACTACACCCCAATCAATGAAACCTGGCAGGCATTGAATGACCTGGTTAAGCAGGGCAAGGTCCGTCATATCGGCGTCTCCAATGAAACCCCCTGGGGTCTGATGCAATACCAGGCGGCCTCTGTCGCCGGCCATGGTGCCCCGATTGTCAGCATTCAGAACCCCTACAACCTGTTGAACCGACAGTTCGAGGTATCGCTGGCTGAATGGTCAATCAATGAACGGATCGGCCTGCTCGCGTACTCTCCATTGGCTTTCGGTATGCTGTCTGGCAAATACCTGCAGGGCCGACGGCCCGCCGATGGGCGGCTGACACTGTTCGAACGGTTTCAGCGCTACAATCACCCCACTGCCTTTCAAGCGACCGAACGCTATGTGGCATTGGCCAGACAGTATGATATTTCACCGGTACACTTGGCACTGGGCTTCATTCACCGGCAACCGTTTGTCGCCTCAACCATAATTGGTGCCACGACCCTGTCACAGCTGCAGGAAAACATCGACAGTCTCACCACACCCATGAGCGAAGCGCTGCTGGCGGACATTGATCTGATTCATCGGGATATCAGCAACCCCGCCCCCTGAGAGGCAGACATTGGACATACGTGTTCTCGACAGCATTGACCAGTGTGACGCCCGGGACTGGGATACGCTGTTCGACAGTGACTACCCTTTTTTACAGCACCGCTTTCTATCTCTGCTGGAACAATCTGGCAGCGCCTGTACCCAGACGGGCTGGCACCCACAACACCTGTTGCTGAGCCAGGATGAGGTCACCGTTGCCGCGCTTCCGCTCTACCGTAAAACGCACTCGCGGGGCGAATACGTATTCGATTGGGCCTGGGCGGAGGCCTATCACGGGCACCGCCTCGACTATTACCCGAAGCTGCTCAGCGCGGTGCCCTTCACGCCGGCGTGCGGGCCGCGCCTCGGACTGTTGCCCGGTATCGGTCTGAGCGATATCAGCCCCATACTGCTGACGGCGATCCAGCAACTGGCGGGGCAGCAGGGTGCCACCGGCTGGCACTTGCTGTTTCCCCAGGCGACATTGTCGGAGGCGCTGCAAACGGCAGGGGGGATGTTGCGCAGCGGCGTGCAATATCTCTGGAATAACCGAGATTATCGCGATTTCACCGATTTTACCGACACGTTCTCCTCAAGAAAGCGCAAGAATATCAATCGGGAGCGACACACCCTCAGGCGTGCAGGCCTGCTTGTCGAACGACTCACCGGTGAGCAGATCAGTGCCGACTGGTGGGAATTCTTCTTCGTGCTCTATCATCGCACCTACCTCAAGCATAGCGGCAACAGCGGCTATCTGACCCAGGCCTTCTTCCACCAACTGGGCCAGACCATGCCCGATCAGGTGATGATGGTCGTCGCCATGGAGGGGGACGAAAAAGTCGCCGCCGCCCTGTTCTTCCACGATCACAATAACCTCTATGGTCGTTACTGGGGGTGCACTCGCGAGTATGACTTCCTGCATTTTGAACTTTGCTACTACCAGGGTATCGAATTTGCCATTGAGCGCGGATTGGGTACGTTCGATGCCGGGGCCCAGGGTGAGCACAAAATCAAACGGGGTTTCGAACCCACTGAAAATTGTTCTGTTCACTGGATCAGGCATCCCAACTTTGCCTATGCCATCGGTCGGTTTCTGAAGGAAGAGCGTCAATACGTACTTAACTATATTCAGGAAGCCCGGCGACAGTTACCATACAAATCCCTCGACCAATAAACTCACCCTGTTCCCCCTGTGGAGGACTCTACTCGTGAAAACCCCTGTCTGGTTACTGGTCTTCAGTCTGCTGTTACTTCCCGCTACCAGTCAGGCATCCAGCAAGCTGGAAATCGACCTGTTTGTGCAGGAAACCCTGGCCGATTTTTACAAGCAATCCTCTGCAGGACGCGAGCTGGCCTCCCGCGCCAAAGGCATGCTGGTTTTCCCGAAAATCTACAAGGCCGGCTTCTGGGTCGGCGGGGAATACGGTGAGGGCGCTTTGCGAATTGGCGGCAATACAGTGGGGTATTACAACATTGCCTCGGCATCGCTGGGGCTGCAACTGGGCGTTCAGAAAAAATCCCAGGTCATCCTTTTCATGACCGATGACGCCTTGCAAAAATTCCGTAACAGCCAAGGCTGGGAAGCCGGTGTTGACGGCAGCGTCGCCATTGCCAACTTCGGCGCTGCGGAAGAAATTGATACCAAAACGTTCCAGCAACCGATTATCGGCTTCGTCTTCTCCAACAAGGGATTGATGTACAACCTGACCATCGAAGGTGCGAAGATAACACCCATTCAGCCCCGTTAATTCGGAATCCTCCGACGCCTACGTCCGCTGCCAGACCAGCAGACGGTTATTTGCCGGCATGGCATGGTCATCCAGCAATGTCAGCCCGGCCTCATCGGCCAAACGATTAATCGCTTCGAAATCACGGATTCCCCGGTACGGGGCATTCTGCTTTAGCATCTGATCAAAGCGGGCATTGCTGTCACTGGTAAATTCACCGCCATAGTTAAAGGGCCCGTAAATCACCACATGTGCACCCGGCTGCAGCAGCTTTTCCAGCCCGGCAAACAGGCTGATCACCGATTGCCAGGACATGATGTGGCAGGTGTTGGCGGTAAAAACCGCATCAGCACAGGTCACCGGCCAGGGCTGCTGATCTACGTCCAACACCAGCGGACGGCGCAGGTTTTCGGCGGGATGTTCATCAATCCAGCTGTTGATAGCGTCGTGATTCACCGCCAGGTCGGAGGTTTGCCAGACCAGGTGAGGTAATCGGGGGGCAAAGTACACAGCGTGCTGACCGGTACCACTACCCAGCTCAAGTACGTGACTGGAAGATGCCAGCACCGCCTGTAGCTCCTGAAAAATCGGCTGCCGGTTATTTTCGCAGGCCTGTGAAAAAGGTTTCGCCATCACCCCTCCTGCTCCGCCACGTCCCGCGTGAAAACCCATTCCCGCGCTGAGGACATGGCGGACTGAAACCCATAGCCACTGAGATCAAATGCCTTGATGCCTTCGGGGTCATCAATACGCTGTTGAATCAGGTAGCGGCTCATCAGCCCACGGGCTTTTTTGGCGTAAAAGCTGATAATTTTGTATTTACCGTTTTTCCAGTCCTTGAATACCGGTGTAACGATGTCGGCATTCAGCAAACCCGGCTGCACAGCTTTGAAATACTCATTGGAGGCCAGATTCAGCAACACTGGTCGCGACATTGCCGCCAGCTCAGCATTCAAGCCATCGGTAATTTTTCTGCCCCAGAACTGATAGAGATCGGCACCGCGCGGATTGGCCAGGCGGGTTCCCATTTCCAGCCGGTAGGGTTGCATCAGATCCAGTGGCCGCAACAGACCATAGAGCCCCGACAGAATCCGCAGATGCTGC
>NVUM01000017.1 GCA_002733125.1 Porticoccus sp. | reverse complement strand
CCGTCCACGGCAACACTGATAATTCGCATGATCGCCCCTGATTTTGGGAGAGTGTATGATAACCGACAGATCGTGTTTCCAAAATGAGAAAACTGTTTTCAGGCTCTGGCGGAACCTGTGATGCTGACAAACCGGACTGCCTCTATGGTCAATTTCATCAATAACAGCAAATCCACTTGGTGCCTGGTGTTGGCATTATGTTGTTCGGCGTCCATGTTAGCAGAGGCCAGTAATCTTTTCCGCTATCACAATAGCGAGGGCAATCTGGTGATTGACCACCAAGTGCCTCCGGAGTACGTCGCCAAAGGTTATGAGGTGCTCAGTAGCACAGGCAGGGTGGTGAAAACTGTCCCGCCACAACAGGCTGTGGAAGAAGAGGAAGCGGCGGTATCAGGCGCGGCAAGCCGGGCGGATCAACTCAAAGAAGATCAATTTCTATTGCGCAGCTACAGTGATGTTGGCGAGGTTGAGGCCGCTGGTGAGCGGCGGTTGGCCCAGCTTGCCAGAGAAATAGAGATTATCGAGTCCAATCGGGCCAAAAATGAAGAGCAGCTTGAGAAGGCCAAAACCAGGGCTGCCCGATATCAGCTGGCCGGCAAAAAATTACCCCAAGACCTGTTGGAAAGAATGGATGAGATCACCAGGTTAACCGGGGATACGCAGCATATGTTGTTGCTGCGCAAGCGAGAATATGAGGCGGTGGCGGCGCGGTATGAGCGTTACAAAAACCGCTTCAAGGCGTTGAATCCCGAAAAAACACCGTCGCAGCCACCGACCACTGCTCCTGCCAGTTCGCCGTCGGCAACCGAGTGAACTCGCTTCGAACAAACTGACTGATCTTGCCTTCGGCCAGCGCCAATATCAGGTTGGCTGCAGCCGTCACCGTGATGGCCGGGCGCAGGTTTTCCGATACCTCTGCTTCGCGAAGAATCTGTTTTAGCTGGGTTTCCAGTCGATCAAATAATTGTTGTATCCGTTTGTGCAGTCGCTCTGTTTCCCCGGTCAGCGCGTCGCCCGTAAGTAGCCGGGTGATTCCGGGATTGCGCTCGGCAAACGTGAGCAGAAGTGTCAGAATACGGTAGCAGCGACTGGCGGCATCCGGTTCTTCGACAATGATCGTACGCATCCGGGTAAACAGCGTCTCTTCGATAAAATCGATCAGGCCCTCATACATCCGGGTCTTACTCGGGAAGTGCCGGTAGAGCGCAGCCTCGGAGACACCGACCTCTGCGGCCAGTGCAGCCGTCGTGATACGCCCACCGGGCGCGGCTTCCAGCATCCCTGCGAGGGCTTGCAGAATGTGTTGTTTTCTTGAAGTTTTTGCTGTTGTTGTCATCCGGTGCTCTCTGCTGCTTCATCGGTGATCAACGTGCCGACACCCAGATCGGTAAAGATTTCCAGCAGTGTGGCATGGTTGACCCGGCCGTCAATAATATGGGCTGTCCTGGCGCCGCCCTTGACCGCATCCAGCGCACAGCGGATTTTCGGCAGCATGCCGCCGTAGATCGTGCCATCTGCGATCAGTTCATCCACCTGACGGGTGGACAGGCCGGTCAAAACCTCACCGTTTTTATCCTGCAGGCCGGCGACGTTGGTGAGCAGAATCAATTTTTCTGCCTTGAGGACTTCGGCGATCTTGCCAGCTACCAGGTCGGCATTGATGTTGTAGGAGTTGCCTTCACTATCAACCCCGATGGGCGCGATCACTGGAATAAAGTCACTGTTGGTCAGCATGTCGATAACGCCGGTATTCACCGATTCGACTTCCCCCACGTGGCCGATATCAATGATCTCCGGTGCTTCCATCTCGGGTGTGTGCCGGGTGACTTTGAGTTTGCGGGCCTTGATTAACTGGCCGTCCTTGCCGGTAATACCAACGGCCTTGCCGCCGGCGTGGTGAATGAGATTGACGATTTCCTTGTTGACACCACCGCCCAGCACCATTTCCACCACGTCCATGGTTTTGCTGTCGGTAACCCGCATGCCGTTGACAAAGTGGGATTCAATTTGCAACCGCGCCAGTAGTTCGCCAATTTGTGGGCCGCCACCGTGGATCACTACCGGGTTCATGCCCACCAGCTTCATCATCACAATATCCCGGGCAAAGCTGGCTTTCAGCTTTTCGTCCACCATGGCATTGCCGCCAAATTTGACGACGATCGTCTTGCCGGTAAAGCGCTGGATGTAGGGCAGTGCCTCGGACAGAACCCTGGCCGTGTTGGAGGCGGCTTCTCGCGTTAATGACATGTGTGTTCCTGACAGAGTGATAATTCAAAAGCTCAAGCGATCGTCTATGCTACGGAGTTGCTGACGGAAAAGCGATTTGATTTTTTCGAGCGACTCCTCGCTCTCCGCTTCAAACCGCAGGGTCAGTGCCGGGCCCGTATTGGAGGCGCGCACCAACCCCCATGCCTTTGGGAAATCGACCCGAATTCCGTCAATAGTTGACATCTTGCCTGCCTGAAAGGCCTCTTTTTCCCGCAGTTTTTCAATCAGCGTGAACTTCTCCTGTTCATCGACTTCTATCCGTATTTCAGGTGTTGAACAGCGTTCCTCAAAGCCGGCCATTATCTCATCCAGGCCCTGTTCACGAATGGTCATGATTTCWATCAGYCGCGCCGCCGCATAGATGCCGTCATCAAAGCCAAACCAGCGATCCTGGAAGAAAATATGGCCGCTGAAYTCCCCGCCAAGCGGYGCCTTGCTTTCAATGATTTTGTTATACATGTGGGARTGGCCGGTTTTCCACATYACCGGGCGACCACCGTAGCTRCTRATCAGTGTGTTGAGGCGCCGGGTACTTTTGATATCAAATAYGATGTCYGYYCCCGGGTGTCGCGAAACGACGTCCCGGGCAAAAATCATCAAYAACTCATCTGGCCAGATAATTTTGCCASTGGCAGACACCGCCACAATCCGATCGCCATCACCGTCCAGYGCAATCCCCAGGTCTGCCTGGTTGTCTTKYACATGGCAGATAAGATCGGTCAGATTTTCCGGYACCGTGGGATCCGGCGCATGATTGGGRAAGCTGCCGTCCACATCGCAGTAGAGGGGGATGACATCGCAGCCKATGGCRTCYAGKACCCGTGATGCCAGTTCACCGGCTATGCCGTTGCCRGCATCCAGTACCACCYTGGTKTGCTGGGCGGGRACCACGTCGTCGGAAATGGCCTCAATATAATCAYCTGAAATATCCAGTTCCTGRCGCTCGCCATGGGGTTTGTCGGGGTAGTCTTCCRTCATTTCRGYYTGCAGRGCCATAATTTCTGCACCGCAGAGTGCATGGTGCTGAAAGAAAATCTTGAATCCGTTGTACTGTRCCGGGTTGTGGCTGGCAGTCACCATTACGCCACACTCCGTCTGTTGCAGATGATTGGTGGCAAAATTAAGCAGTGGGGTGGGCACTGACCCCAAATGGATGACATGACAGCCTGTGCTGCGGATTCCCTCTTCAAGTGATTCGATCAATTCCGGGCTGGACAGCCGTCCATCATAGCCGGTGACCAGGGTGTGCTCATCCACCAGCATTGCCCGGCGAGCCAGCGCGCGGCCAAGCTTGAGGGCGAACGCCGGGGTTAGTTGTGAGCCCGCCAGGCCCCGGATGTCATAATCGCGAAACACCACCGCCGGGATATCGGATATGTCGTCATTGCCGTCTGTGTTGTCAGTGTTGCTATCGGTTTTGCTATAGGTTGCCGGCTCCTGTGGCTCATCCGGTGCTGGATCAGTGGCATTCGTCCCATTCATAGCCCCCTCACCAGTCTCATCCATAGCCCCCTCACCAGTCTCATCCATAGTCCCGTCGGCAGACGATGCCGCTTCGTTGGCGGGTGGCCGGGCAAGCACGGGCTTTCTCCGTCCCCGCCAATTCTGCCAATGGTCGTGATGAAGGGCGATACGAATAGCCAAGTAGGCCAGGAGTAGGGTGATACTCGCGACGGCACCTGCCAGCACTATAAATTCCGTGTAAGAAGGGACTGCTCTTTTCAACAAAGTCGCGCTGCCAGTGAAGTACAGTTTCCATGTGCCGATGCGGGTGTCCTGCTTGACGGTATTCACGGCCTTGGACTTGTTGGTCAATGTGAGAAAAGGTGTGGCTCCGGCTCCGGGGACATCCTGCAACAGTTCAGTCGTTCCCAGGGAAGGGTCGATTGCTCGGGCAAGGGCCTTGTTGAGAGGCTCCATTGACAGCATGGCCAGCAATGTGCCGAGCATTTTGCCCTCTGTGTTTTTTACCGGGTAGGCAAACACCAGCTCCCAGTCATCTCTGACTTTCGCCGCGACGGGTTCGGGTAGTTCGCCTTCCAGCACCTGCCGTGATAATTGTTGCCCGATGAAGTTATTCAATTCTGCGAGGCGGCCTTCCCCGGGGCGTAGCAGATAGCCATTATTCAGGTCTGCGACCAGGCTCTTCATTCTCTGCTCCATGCGTGACAGCATGGCTTGGTCGGCGGTAGCCAATGCCTCAATGAACAGATCATCCTGTGACAGGGCGAGTAATTGCTGCGCACGCTGATCAATATGGTGGTTGACCAATATACGTTGCTTGGTGGCATATTCAGTGGCAAGCGATGTGGCAAGGGAGGTTCTGGCATTGTCCATCATCTGGTGGTGTAGCAGATAGGTAATGATAGCGGCAGTGCAGAATAGCAGTGCCAGAAATCCGTTCAAAACAGGGTGTTTGGCCAGTTTCAAGATTACTGCACCACGTTGGGAATTGGGATTTGTCATATCGCTTTAGTCGGTCGGTAACATGTCTGCAATTTTGGCGATTAGCTGCCGCGCCAAAATGGACTTGTTAATTTTGGGAATGGCCTCGGCGCCCTGCATTTCCACGACCAGCACCGCGTTGTCATCACTGTTAAAGCCAATGGTCCGGTCGGAGACATCATTGGCGATAACCAAATCGAGTTTTTTTCGCTCCAGCTTGCTGCGGGCGAAATCTTCCACCTGGGTTGTTTCCGCGGCAAAGCCCACTGTAAAAGGGCGATTCTGCAGCGCGGCAACCGCACTCACAATATCCGGGTTTTTCACCAGTTCAATGGTCATCCGATCAGCGGTTTTTTTCATTTTCTGTTCGGCGACCCGGGCGGGTCGATAATCAGCCACTGCCGCTGAGGCGATGAATAGCTGACAGTTCACCGTTTCAGCCAGAGCTGCCTTGTACATCTCAAGAGCACTGGTAACGTGGATGGTTTTGACTCGATCGGGGGGAGTGAGATTAACCGGGCCGCTGATCAGCACAGTTTCTGCCCCGGCCTCTGCAGCAGCTTCTGCCAGGGCATARCCCATCTTTCCGGARCTGTGGTTGCTGATGTAGCGCACCGGATCAATCGCTTCCTGCGTAGGACCCGCCGTGATGACGACTTTCCTGCCGGCCAATGTGCCGGTTTCAAACAGGTCGGCGGTGAGTTCAACAATATCCTGTGGCTCGGTCATTCTGCCTGGTCCGATGTCGCCACAGGCCTGGCTGCCTTCCGCGGGGCCGAAGATGTGGACACCGCGTCCGCGCAATCGCTCCAGATTGTATTGGGTGCTGGGGTGGCGCCACATGCCCTGGTTCATGGACGGTGCAATGGCCAGTGCCGATCGGCTGGCCAGGCAGATGGTGGAGAGCAGGTCGCTGCCTTCGCCATTGGCCAGCTTGGCCATAAAATCTGCGGTGGCCGGTGCGACCAGGATTACATCGGCCCAGCGGGACAGCTCAATATGGCCCATGGCCGCCTCGCTTTCCGGATCGAGTAGAGCCAGGTGAACGCGGTGTCCGGAGAGTGCCTGTAGCGTGAGCGGTGTAATGAATTCGGTGGCCGCACTGGTCATTACTACCTGTATATCGGCACCGGCATCCTGCAGCCGACGAACAATCTCGGCACTTTTATAGGCGGCAATTCCACCGGTTATACCCAACAGTATGCGTTTGTTTGCCAGAGAGAGCATCGGGTGGATCCTGTATATGACACCGGGAAGGTTAAGATAACATTGCCGTGGAGGTTTGCGTAGTCAGGGGTTATATTATCGATCGCACAGGGAGGTGTTATGTCGATTCGAGACTGGCCCGAGGGAGAGCGGCCCCGGGAAAAACTCATGGTAAAAGGGGCGGAGACGCTCTCCGATGCAGAATTGCTGGCAATTTTTCTGCGCACTGGCTGTGCCGGCCAATCGGCTGTGGATTTGGCGCGATCACTGCTGCATCAGTTTGGCAATCTGGGTCAGTTGCTGGCCGCCGACAAGCCCACATTTTGTCGTGCCCGCGGCCTGGGTGAGGCCAAGTTTGTCCAGTTGCAGGCGGTGATGGAACTGGCGAGGCGCCACCTGGGGGAAAAACTGCAGCGGGATCAGGTGTTCAGCAATCCGGCCAGTGTGGGGGAATTCCTGCTGGCACAGTTGGGCCAGCGTCATCAGGAAGTGTTCGGGGTACTGTTTCTTGATAACCAGCACCGTTTGATTGCCTGGGAAAAACTGTTTTTCGGAACCGTCAATAGCGCCAATGTCCACCCCCGTGAAGTGGTCAAGCGGGCATTGCATCACAATGCTGCGGCAGTGATTCTCTCACACAACCATCCGTCTGGAGTGGCTGAACCCAGTGATCCCGATCGATGCATTACCCGTCAATTGCAGGAAGCACTGCAACTGGTGGATGTGAGGGTGCTGGATCATGTGATTGTGGGAGGTGGCCACACCGTTTCTCTCGCCGAGAGGGGAATGATCTGACCCATAGCTCGGGTAATCAATTCCGTGAATGTATTTGATTTCAGGGAGGCGTTCTGGTATAAAACGCGGCTCTTTTCGGGGTGTCTCCTTTCGGGGTGTCTCTCGGACAACAGGTTTAACGGCCAGGTTTCAAAAGCGGTCGCCCGATGGGGTGACGCCAATAGCAGAGGCAAAGCAATGTCTAAAGTATGTCAGGTCACCGGCAAAAAACCGATGACAGGTAACAATGTATCCCACGCCAAAAACAGAACCCGTCGCCGGTTTGAGCCCAACCTGCACAGTCACCGTTTTTGGGTTGAGGCGGAGAAACGTTTTATCAAACTGCGCATTTCTTCAAAGGGCATGCGCATTATTGACAAGCTGGGTATCGATCAAGTGCTGGCGGATATCCGCAAGCGCGACGCTAAGGTTTAAGGAGACTAACCATGGCCAAGTCAAATCGCGACAAAATCAAACTGGTATCCAGTGCCGGCACCGGACACTATTACACCACCACCAAGAACAAGCGTACCCAGCCGGAAAAGCTGGAGTTCAGCAAGTACGATCCGGTGGTTCGCAAGCATGTCCCCTACAAGGAAGCGAAAATCAAGTAATCTGCCTCCTGGCAGTCACTGATTCCTGTTTCTACCGAACGAGCCCCGCAGCCGCCGGGGCTTTTTTGTGTCGTGCGTTTATATCTGGCTATTTTGTGGTGCCAAGGGCGATATCGTATACCCCGGCCTCTCTAGCCTGATCGGAAATCAATACAAAGGTCTCCGTTTTGGCGAGGGGGTGCGCTTCAATAATGACTTTTGTCCGTGGATTTTCGGCATGGACTCTTTCGACGTTGGCGCGCACTGAGCGAACATCAATACGCCTTCCTTCAAACCAGACAGTATTGTCTTCAGCGATACGAAAAATAACAGCAGTTGGCTGGCTGTCCGGTGGCGGCTCGTCGCTGATCGGGGGGCGGTTGATATCAATACCTGCTTCGCGGACAAACGAAGCGGTGACTACAAAAAAGATCAGCAGAATAAAGACGACATCCAGCATCGGCGTCATATCGATGTCCGTCTGTTCCTCGGCGACTTTGCGCCTGCCTATAGCCATGCTGATTACCTGTTGAAACGTGGATTGAATGGTCTCGTGCCCCGGCTGGCTGATGCCCTTTGTCCGAAGCTGTTTTAAAGTATGCCAGAGATTTTATCTGCAGGCTGTTTGCAGGAGTGAATTATGCCGGAATTGCCGGAAGTGGTGGTGACATTGCGGGGGGTTGTGCCGCATATCCTTGGCAAGGATGTTCAGGCGGTTGTGGTGCGGGAGTCCCGCCTGCGCTGGCCGGTATCACCGGGACTGTCAGAACAGCTTTGCGGAATGCCATTGCTGGAAGGGCGACAGCGTGGCAAGTACCTGTTATTTCGCTTTCCGCAGGGCCACCTGATGATTCACCTGGGTATGTCGGGGAGTCTCAGAATCGTTACGGCTGACACCCCTGCTGCAAAGCACGATCACGTGGATATCTGCTTTACAGACGACACAGTACTGCGTTATTCCGACCCGCGTCGCTTTGGCTCGATACTCTGGGTCGAGGGGCCTCCGGAGCAACATGCTCGGCTTTGCCAATTGGGTCCTGAACCCTTCGCACCCGATTTTAATGGTGATTACCTTTATCGGTTGTCCAGGGGAAGGAGCGTTGCGGTCAAAGCTTTTCTGATGGATAACCGGGTGGTCGTGGGTGCCGGTAATATTTACGCCAATGAATCACTTTTTCTCAGTGGTATCAGACCGATGCTGGCTGTCGGCAAGGTGTCCCGGCAGCGTCTGGAATCCCTGGCAGAACAGGTCCGTCAGGTGCTCGGAAAGGCGATAGAACAGGGTGGTACGACCTTGCGTGATTTTGTCGGTGGTGATGGCAAACCCGGCTACTTCAAGCAGCAATTGCTTGTCTATGGTCGTGGTGGATTGCCATGCCTGCGCTGTCAAACGGTATTGAGGGAAATCAGGTTGGGGCAGCGCTCAACGGTTTATTGTCCACGCTGCCAGCGGTGATCAGCTGCTGAAGAATTTTTGCACCAGCGCATCTCTCACCGAGGGGGGGACAAATTCGTTGATGTCCCCACCCAGAGAGGATATTTCCTTTACCAGCGAAGAGGATATATAGGAAAGCTTCTCCGATGGCGTCAGGAAAATACTTTCAATATCCGGTGCCAGTGCACGATTCATATTGGCAAGTTGAAATTCGTATTCAAAATCCGATACAGCACGCAACCCCCGGAGAATGGCATCTGCACCACAATCATTGACAAAGTTAACCAGCAGGTAATCAAACCCCTTTACTTCCACATTGTCGAGATGGGACAGGGCCTGCCTGGCCAGTTCAATACGTTCGTCTAGGTCGAACATGGGGTGCTTTCTTGAGCTGGTGGCGATGGCGACAATCACATGGTGAAACAGGCTGCTGGCACGCTCCACCAGATCGATATGTCCGTTGGTGATGGGATCAAAGGTGCCTGGATAAACAATGGTTTTCACAGTGATGATTTGCCTCGGAAAAGGGCCGCCATGGTAAACGTTTTGTCCTGGAGGCTCAACTGACCCTATACAATCGGTAGCTGACCTGTCCGGCGGTTTTTTCGCGCAGTAATTCCCACGTGGGGGAGATCTCCGGAAGGGGCTGGTATCGGTCGGTTTCCAGGTAGATCAGACTGCCGGTTGCCAGCAACCCCGGTTTCTGTAAAAGCTCGCAGCAGGGTTGCAGCAGGTCTGACGAAAACGGTGGGTCGAGAAATACGATGTCGAAGGGTTTGTCTGGTGAGTTGTTCGTCAGCCAGACGAGTGTGTCTGCCTGAATGATTCTGGCGTCGTCAGCCTTGAGTCGGGCACAGTTGTCACGCAGGTTCTCCGCTGCCTGGGGGTGCTTTTCAATCAGCGTGACCTCGGCAGCCCCCCGGGACAATGCCTCAATTCCCAGTGCTCCCGAACCGGCAAACAGGTCCAGGCACCTGGCGCCATCAATCCATGGTGTGAGCCAGTTGAACAGGGTTTCCCGGATGCGGTCGCCGGTGGGTCGTAACCCCGCCACGTCATTAAACTGTAATTTGCGCCCGCGCCACTGCCCGCCGATAATACGGACCTGACTGCGTGCCACCTTCGCAGCATGTATTGCCGTAGATGGGTGGTTTTTCAAACGTTATATACTCCCTAAAGTGGTAGCATACACCGCCCGATACCAACTGAGAAAACAGGATCACTGTGACCGACCCAAGTAAGMCGGAAAATGATATGYCTGYGAATGAAAARCGCTCKTTTTTRCAGCGTTTTCGTTCATCNAAAANNCCWGAGCAGACMCCTGCYSWGGTTGAGYCAGAGCCMTCAATGGCAGYGRCTGCGGAAAATACGCAAAAARMGACSCTGGGYGACCGRTTYCGTMGMGCCCTGTCGAAGACCGGCCGCACSTTTGGCAATCTRTTTCTCGGKGAYCGRGAAATAGAYGATGMSCTGCTGGAAGAGCTTGAAACMCTRTTRTYRCAGGCWGATGTGGGTATTGAATCCACGGTGGAGATTATTCAGGACCTCGCCGGGMGAGTASARCGCAGGGARTTGGCYCACAGTCGTGCCCTGTTTGCYGCACTGCAAGATGCSATGRCAGYAAAGCTSAAACCCTGTGAGCAGGCGCTCTCCRTCASYGGGGMGCATCAGCCCTATGTGATTTTGGTCATCGGAGTCAATGGTGTSGGCAAGACCACGACCATTGGCAAACTGGCMAAACGATTTCAAAATCAGGGTAAATCMGTGATGTTGGCAGCNGGGNGATACCTTYCGTGCTGCAGCGGTTGAACAGTTRCAGGCYTGGGGTGACCGCAATAGMGTGCCGGTGGTTGCMCAGCAYAGCGGAGCSGACAGYGCCTCGGTCATCTTTGATGCSATYCAGTCAGCCAAATCCCGGGGTACARAYRTATTGATTGCCGAYACCGCGGGACGYCTRCAYAACAAAAGCAATCTGATGGAAGAGCTGAAGAAGGTCAAACGGGTGATGGCCAAGCTCGATGACAGTGCTCCCCATGAGGTGCTGCTCGTACTGGATGCCGGGACAGGCCAGAATGCGCTCAACCAGATGCAGCAATTTCAGGAGGCCGTTACCGTCACCGGTGTGGCACTGACCAAACTGGATGGCACCGCCAAGGGCGGCATTATCTTTTCCCTCTGTAAACGTTTTGGCGTACCCATTCGGTACGTGGGCCTAGGCGAGGGTATAGACGACCTGCAACCCTTTGTGGCTCAGGAGTATGTGGCGGCATTGTTTGACCAGAACACTTGAGTGGCAAGCCAAACCCCATGATCTGCTTTGACAAAGTCAGTAAACGTTATGCCACGGGCCAGGAGGCCCTGAGCGGTTTGACGTTGAATCTCGATGCCGGTGAAATGGCTTTCCTGACCGGGCATTCCGGTGCCGGCAAGAGCACGGTATTAAAACTGGTTATGCTGATGGAGCGTCCCAGCCAGGGGCAGTTGCTGATCAATGGCAAAAACCTCGGTCGGTTACACCGCAGCCAGATTCCCTACTATCGGCGCAATGTGGGTGTTGTGTTTCAGAATCATCAGCTGCTGTTTGATCGAACGGTGTTTGATAATGTGGCACTGCCGTTGCTGGTTTCCGGTTATCAACCCCGTGAAGTGGGGCGCCGGGTGAGGGCCGCTCTGGATAAAGTGGGTCTCCTCGACAAGGAAAAGCAAAATCCCATAACCCTGTCCGGTGGCGAGCAGCAGCGCGTGGGTATTGCCCGGGCAGTGGTGCACAAGCCCCGCATTCTGCTGGCAGATGAGCCCACCGGAAACCTCGATCCGGAACTGTCATCAGAAATCATGAATCTATTCCGCGATTTTGGCGAGGTCGGTGTCACCGTCCTGATTGCTACCCATGATATTGATCTGATTTCCAGGATGGGATTGCGTGTCCTGCAGTTGCAGCACGGCAGGTTGGCGAGTGATGAGAGGCCTGCACATGTCGGCTAACCGGTGGCAGAACCAGGATCGAAGGCCGTCGGTGGAGCGCAAGGTCGCGGCGGGCAAAAAACCGCAGACAAAAGAACCGCGACGCGGAGCAAGTGGCGGGCAAGTCGGCTGGCCTGACAAGCTGAAAAGTTATTTGCAGCATCATAAGCAATTACTGGTCAGCACCAGCAGGAAATTGCTGGCGGAGCCTGTCCAGACTCTGATGACGTCACTGGTTGTGGCAATTGCGCTGGGATTGCCGGCCGCGCTTTACCTCGGTATTGTCAATCTTGAGCAGCTTGGCAGCCGGGTGGAAACAACGGCCCAGCTGACCCTCTTTCTGAACAAATCTGCTTCAGACGAAACGATTGGGCAGTTGCGGCAGAGCCTGTCGAATGATGCCGATATTCGCTCAGTCCGTTACATCTCCCGAGAGCAGGCTCTGAAAGAGTTTCGCGAGTTGTCCGGTTTTGGCGACGTACTGGAGATGCTGGAGGAGAATCCGCTGCCTGCTGTGTTGCTGGTGCAGCCGGATAACCGGTTCCAAGGGGATCTGGTGTCCAGCGAACTGCTGGTGGCAAGGATCATGGCCCTGCCGGGGGTGGATGAAGTACGGCTGGACATGAAGTGGATGGAACGCCTGCAGGCAATATTGTCTGTTGGGGAACGATTGGCGCTCGCTCTGGCCCTGGCTCTGTCAATGGGTGTGCTGTTGATCGTGGGTAACACGATCCGTTTGGCGATCGAAAATCGCCGGGATGAAATTGTCGTGGTCAAACTGGTGGGCGGGACTGACAATTATGTCCGCCGGCCTTTTCTTTACACCGGTGTATGGTATGGCCTCATTGGCGGTGTGCTGGCCTGGGTACTGGTAGCATTGGCATTATTTTCCCTTTCCGGGCTGGTGTCGAGGCTGGCTGCGCTCTATCAAAGTGTCTTTGAGCTGGAGGGACTGGGTTTGGTTGGCCTGCTCTATCTCATGGCAGCGGGCGCTCTGCTGGGTCTTTTGGGGGCGTGGCTGGCGGTTGCCAGGCATCTCTCCAGTATTGAGCCAGACTAGACTGGTGTCAGATAAAACTGGCGAATGCAACTTTTTTACACTATGAAAATCTAACCACAAGTTGCTAAACTATTGCTCCCTGATTTTTAGAGGTTGATATGAAGAAAGCGTTACAGGCTTATGAATGGATGGCGCCGGGTGCCAATCTTGCTGCCTACATGCAGGGTGTTAACTCCATTGCCGTGTTGTCTGTGGAACAGGAGCGCTCCCTCGCAGAAGATCTCTATTATCGTGAAGATCTCGACGCTGCCCGTCGACTGGTGCTCTCGCATTTACGTTTTGTTGTGCACATTGCCCGCTCCTACAATGGCTATGGCCTGCCCCTGGGGGATCTGATCCAGGAAGGCAATGTCGGTCTGATGAAAGCAGTAAAACGCTACAACCCCGAAAAAGGTGTGCGGCTCGTATCCTTTGCCGTTCACTGGATCAAGGCCGAAATTCACGAATATGTCCTGCGTAACTGGCGCATTGTCAAAGTGGCCACCACCAAGGCTCAACGCAAATTATTTTTTAACCTTCGCAGTGCCAAGCGCCGCCTGGCCTGGCTGACCAACAATGAAGCGGAGGCTATTGCCCAGGATCTGGGTGTGGACGTGAAGCAGGTGCTGGAAATGGAGCAGCGACTGTCGGCTCGCGATACTGCCTTCGATGTGCCGGAAGACAGCGATGAGGACAGTAGTTACCAGGCCCCGGCACTCTATCTTGAAGACCGCCGCGCAGATCCGGCCTGGCAGCTTGAGCAGTCCGACAGTGAGGAAGATAACCACGGGCGGATGGTCAAGGCGCTCGCCGAGCTCGATGATCGCAGTCGCGATATTATCAACAGCCGGTGGCTGATGGATGATAAAGCCACGTTGCACGACCTGGCGGACAAATACGGTATCTCTGCCGAGCGGGTACGGCAATTGGAGCAAAATGCCATGAAAAAAGTACGGGCGACCATGGAAGCCTGATGGCGACATTTTTGTATACTTGAAAAGCCGCGATTCCCGCGGCTTTTTTATTGAAAAGCGTTTTTTGGAGAAATCAATGAAGCTATTAGCCGTCTTTGCGGCAATCTCTGGGTTTCTCGCCGTAGCGTTGGGTGCTTTCGGGGCCCACGGATTGCGTGGCTCGGTGAGCTCCGAGATGCTGGTTGCCTGGCAAACAGCGGTGTTATATCAGATGTTCCACGCCCTGGCGTTACTGGCTCTCGTCGTCGCAGCCATGCGTCAGCCATTGCGATTACTGGATGTGGCCGGTTGGTTGATGGTGGCGGGAACCCTGTTGTTCTCGGGTAGCCTCTATGCCCTGGTGATTACCGGGTTTACGGCCCTCGGTATGGTGACCCCGTTTGGTGGACTGTTGTTTATGGCAAGTTGGGTGGTGCTGTCTTTTGCGCTGGTTCGACTCGTTGCAATGGCGAGAGACAGCGGAGTATAGGGTTGGAAATCAGGCCGGAGTTTAAAAAGAAGTCTATTCGAAGTTATGTGGTGCGGGCGGGTCGGATGACGGAGGGCCAGCGCGCTGCTTTCGAAAAATACTGGCCCGTTTACGGGCTGAGTTTGTACCAGGGCCAACTGGACCCAGATACCGCATTTGGGCGCAAGGCCCCGCGGGTACTGGAAATTGGTTTTGGTATGGGCGATTCGTTGTTGACCATGCTGCAGACAGAACCGGATAAGGATTTTATTGGTATTGAGGTGCATCCGCCGGGGGTGGGGCGCCTGATCAATAATACCGGCAAACTGGCGTTGCCAAACCTGCGGGTTTATCTGGCCGATGCGAACGATGTTCTGGCCGATTGTATCGCCGACCACAGCATCGATCGCATTCAGATTTACTTTCCGGATCCCTGGCACAAGAAGAAGCACAATAAGCGACGGTTGATCCAGACGGCATTTGTCGAGCAACTTCGTGACAAGCTGAAGTTGGGGGGCATGCTGCATTTTGCAACGGACTGGCAGCCCTACGCAGAGCATATGCTGGTGATAATGGAAGCGGTCAGTGGCCTCAAAAATGTGGCCGGGACCGGCCATTACGCGCCGCGTCCCAGCTACCGGCCCACCACCAAGTTTGAGCAGCGCGGTGAACGCCTCGGTCACGGCGTTTGGGATTTGCTGTTCCAGTCAGTCTGAAGACCGGGAGGCGATGGTAGGAATCCACCAGATGGCTGCCTATACTCCTGGTTGGTACAGAGATACATCCATGCATTTGAGTAGTGGAAACTAGAAGGAGGTAAGTGATGAGCAAGCGAGTGGCAGTAGTCCTGTCCGGCTGTGGCGTTTACGACGGCTCAGAAATTTACGAAAGCGTGATTACCCTGCTTAGCCTTGACCAGGCTGGTGCCGAGGTCCAGTGTTTTGCGCCTGATATTGAGCAATTGCATGTGATCAATCACGTGACGGGTGAAGTCGCTGAAGGTGAAACCCGCAATGTACTAATGGAAGCGGCAAGACTGGCTCGAGGTAACATCAAAAAACTGGCTGATGCCAATGCCGATGATTTTGATGCGGTCATTTTGCCCGGCGGTTTTGGCGCTGCCAAAAACCTGTCTGATTTCGCTGTTCAGGGTGCACAGTTGAGTGTCCGAGAGGATCTCAGTAACTTTATTCGTGCCATGCACAAGAGCGGTAAACCGGTTGGATTGATGTGCATCGCACCGGTGATGTCAGGTGTGCTGTTTGGTGCTGGAGTAAAGTGCACTGTGGGTGATAACCCCGAGATTGCGGCGGCCATCGAATCCACCGGAGCTGAGCACCGGACCTGTGGTGTCGGCGATATCTGTATCGATGAGCAGAACAAGCTGGTTACTACGCCCGCCTATATGTTGGCCGGCCGTATCAGTGAAGCGGCCACGGGCATCAACAAACTGGTGGACGCAGTACTGGCAATGGCTTGAGCTTTGAGCCAGGTATCGGACAATCCCTTCTGGGACTATTCGCTGGTTCACTACGGCCGCCCGGAAGTAGCCCGGGCGTGTCTCGAGCTACAGGAAGACGTCGGCGCCAATGTCAATCTGGTCCTGTTCTGTTGCTGGCTCGGCAGTTTCGGGCAGGTATTAACTGTCCAGGATCTGGGTGAAGCGGAAGAGGTCATTCGAGATTGGAATGAACAGGTTGTCGAGCCGTTGCGTGGCGTTCGGCGTTTTGTACAGTCGGAGTTCGCGGGCTTTGCCGATCAGGAATGGCCGCAGGAAGTTAAGCAACTTGAACTCAAGGCCGAGCGAGTTGTCCAGAATAGGCTGTGTAACTGGTGGCGGACAAAATGCGGCAGCTCAATGGACAGCGCCGATAGCGGAGAGCTGGGTGTCAGACAACAACTGCAAAATCTGAATCTTTACCTGAGCCGTACAAGCGACGTTGCAATAAATTCCGAAAGTCCACTGGTTTGGCCAGTGGCTTCGGCAAAGTTCAAAAGCTGAATTTACGTTAACATAACACTTAAATTGATTTTCCATACAAGGTACTGATTATGAAAATGAAATATCTACTGCTGGCTTCGACGGCCATTTTTGCCCTTGGCGCCTGCAGTGAAAAGCCCCAGACACAGCAGACAAGCGATCGAGATCAGGAGCCGGTTCTGGAAACGCAATTACAGAAGTACAGTTATGTCATTGGTGTGGATATGGGTGGCCAATTGGCGATGGGTGGTATTGAGCTGGACCGAGAAACCTTTGCCGCGGGTCTCGCTGACGCACTCGATAATCGTCCTCCGCGTATTGATAACGAAGAGCTGGCCGAGGTGATTGAAACCTTCCATGCGGAACAACAGGCCAAGCAACAGTCATTAAATGGTGAAAAGCAGGCGGAGATGGCAAAAGCCGGAGAGAAAAATGCCGCTGAGGGAAAGGCCTTCCTTGCTGCCAACGCCAATAAAGACGGTGTGATTACCACTGAAACCGGACTGCAATACAAGGTCATTACGGCTGGTACTGGCGCATCACCTGATGTCAACGATCAGGTTTCCGTAGAGTATCGGGGGACCCTGGTTGACGGTACTGAGTTTGATGCCTCCGAGAAACACGGTGGTGCGATAGAGCTGAACGTTGGACAGGTGATTCCGGGCTGGACTGAAGCGCTGCAGAAAATGCAGGAAGGGGCCAAGTGGGAGCTTTATATTCCGTCCGATCTTGCCTACGGTCCAAATGGCACAGCCGGGCTGATCGGTCCCAATGCCACACTGATTTTTGAAGTGGAGCTGGTCAAAGTGATGGGCCTCGATTAATTCCTGTCCGGTTTTGCCTATTCAATAAAAAAGGCCCTCGTGGGCCTTTTTTATTGTTAGCCAGTTCGGTAATGACGCACGAAAATTTTCCGATGCCATTGGTCGGGTCAGCTAGTTGTTTTTTGGGGACTGATCGTGATGTGCGGAATGCAGGACTTCGATCATGCAGTCCTCTGCCTCGAGCCGTGACTCAATGGCCTCTCCCAGAGTAGAAAGATCCGCTGCCAGAGAAGTGAGATCGTCGGTCTCCAGATATTTGTCATTGAAGTCAAGGATCAGCTCTGTTGTTGCATCAATTGTTTCCAGCAGTCCGTTGGCGGCCTCCAGTGCGTTCTTGTCATGATAACTATTACCTTCACGGATCAACTGATCGTAAATTTCAAAGTGGCCTGCGGAAGTGTAGTCCACAAGAATTTCAAAAAAAGTTTTGACCTTCCTGCCCTGTGAGGGGTCCTCACTGCTGAAATGGCGGATTTCGCCCAGCGCACAAAAGCGAACCAGCATTTCCTGCCGCTCCTCCAGCCACTGATCTATCAGTTGGCTGACACCTCCCCAGCGCTCTTGGGCCGACTTGCAATTTTCTAGCATAAACGGTGCTGCTTGTGATTGTTGGAATGCACCAAGCATAGGGAAACAGTGTGTGCGTGGCAAGCACACATTAGGCGCGCACGGCCACACTGGCTGTCAGGGCTAATCGAGGAAAAAAATGACCAGCCACGGCAGGCTGAAAGCCGTCAGCGCGCCTGTCATGCCGAGTCCCAGGCTGGCGAAAGCGCCGCAACGGGCGCTGATTTCAAAGGCACGGGTTGTCCCGACCCCGTGCGCACAAATTCCAGTGACAAAGCCGATGATGCGGTCATCCGTAATGCCCAGCCAACGAAATATCAGGGGACCCATCACCGCCCCCACCACGCCGGTAAAGACAACCACCCCGGCAGTCAGTGCCGGCAGACCGCCAATCTTTTCCGACAGGCCAAGGGCGATAGGGGTGGTGACTGATTTGGGTGCCAATGAAATCAGTGTCTCTATGGAGCCACCCAGTAACCAGGCGATCACCAGGGCACTTGCTACGGCAAAACTGGCACCAAATATCAGCGTAATGATTAGCGGTCTGAATAGTCGGCTAATATGATGAAATTGCTGGTGAAGCGGGATTGCCAACGCAACGGTCGTGGTGCCCAGCAAAAAAAAGAACAGTTGATTGGCCTCCCGGTATTGGTCGTAATCAATATGGGCGGCAACCAGGATGGCACTCACCATTAACGGGCCTGTGACCAGCGGGTGCATCAGCGCCTGTAGGGTGGGCCTACCCCGATTGAGCCGATACAGCCAGAGCGCGGCGGCGAAAGCAGCAAAGGTCAGTACCAACAGCAGGGTAGTGGCCAGCCACGCTGTCATGGACGCTCGCCCTCAGCGGACATCAGTTTTTGCATCAACAGGGCAGCCAATAGCAGTGTTAGCAGGGTTGCCAGAACAATGGCCCCGGCGATGGGGAGCCATTGGTTCCGGGAGATGTCAGGCAGAAAAAACAGGCCGGTGCAGGCGGGCAGGAACATCAGAGACAGCCAGCGGATAAGCGAGTGGCCTGTTCGCCCCAGCCAGGCCGGTGTTTCCGTGTGGCTGAACTGCAGTGCCAGAAATAACAGGAGCATGCCGATTACCGGGCCGGGTACCGGTATCCCGGCGATGTGACTGATCCCCTCACCAATGCCCTGAAACAGGATCAGTACGGCGAGTCCGCGCAGCAAATTCACTGGCGGCGAACCATTTGCCACAGACCCAGTGCAGCCAGCAGGAGAAAACAAATCAGAGTCCAACCGGGAATGCTGAGACCGAGAAACAGCCATTGCACCTCGGCACAGTTGCCGTCACCGCGTAGCAGCATGCCCAACGCATCGCTGAATTTAAAAACGTCAAACAGGTATTCCACCGGTGGTCCGCAGGCGGGAACCCGCTCCTCTGGCAGATGTTGCAACCAGAGTTGTTTGCCGGAGAAAAAACCACCTGCCAGTGCGCTGAGGGCGGTGATAGCACCGTAAAAGCGTGTGTGCCGGTGGTGAAGAAATGCCAGCAGGGCGATAAGTCCGGTGGTTATGACGAATACCCGCTGGGTGACACACAGGTAACAGGGAACCAGTCCCATTATATGTTGCATGTAGAGGGCGGTCAGGATCAACAGCGTGCAGCCGAGAAAGATCACCAGATTGGTCTGTCTTGTCGTCGGTATCATTGGATTATTCCCTTCAGGAGGCCATTCATTTTAGACGTTGGCTTTCAGTAAACTCAATCAACAGAGGAAAGATCTGGTGAAACTCATTGGACAATAACCGGTAGTCTCGCTGCAGTTCGGGGAAAGCCTGGTGGAGAGGTATCGGTGTTTTAAAACGTTGACCGATGCGTTCCAGCATATATTCCAGATTTTGAAACTGTGCGTAGTTTTCAAGCCAGTTTACCCGGGGCGCCACTTCACTGAAACGCTTGGCCCTGTCCGGTAAAATCTCTGCATAATCCGATAGATTGCGGTAGAAATCCTGGCAGAAGTCTGTGAGTGGACGATGGTGGTACCTCGACCAGTTATCGGCCAGAAAATGGTCGTAGCAGAGGTCGAGCAGTATCCCGCCAAAGCGCCGGTAGGGCGGTTCGAAGCGAGTGATGGCAGTCCGGACGGCCGGAAGATTGTCGGTAAAAACGTCTATTTTTCGATGCAGTAAAATCCCCGCCTCGATCGCTGGCGGGTAGTCTCCCCGGAGGGGACCCTTGACGAAATCACCCAGTAACCCACCGATCATTTGTTCTGGACATTGGCCTGCCAGATGTAGATGGGCCAGGTAGTTCACAGCTGAAAATCATACTGCCGGTAATAATCGGCAAGAAACTGCTCAAAACTCCGGTCATCGCGCTGCTCAATCTCCTGTTGTTGTCGCAGCGAAACGCGGGCCAGCTGTTGATAGTGTGCCTCAGTTTCCTGATCCAGTGGTGTGTCCAGGAAGTATTCGCGGTGCCGGGTGGCGTATTTCATGGCGACGCGAAAGAATGTCTGGTTGGTCTCTGCCATTTCCTCCAGCATCCGGGCGGAGGGGGTCAGCGAAGGGTCTTTTAACCGAAGGCGTAGTGACAACAACGTTTTTTGGTAACGGTCATCGCCATGGTGATCATCCATCATGTCAGCCACTGGTGCCATGTCGGCAAAAATTGCTTCGGCCCACTCGAGAAGTGATCGGTCACTTCCGCCATCCCTTAGGGTAAGCTGGGGGTCACGTCCCCGATAAACCGTGCTTCGCTGATTCTCCAGTATATTTCGATATTCCTGGTCATCGGTGTCCGGGCTGCTGGCCAACAGGCAAGTGAGCAGAAAAATGTCGAGGAAATCTATCTGCTCACGATCAATGCCCAGTGGTTGGTAAGGGTTCAGGTCAATACAGCGCACTTCGATATACTCAACACCGCGCTCCCACAGTGCCCTCAACGGTGTCTCTCCGGTGTTGGTCGTCCGCTTTGGCCGAATGGTGCTGTAAAACTCGTTTTCAATCTGCAGTAAATGGGTGCTCAGTTGATGGTACTCGCCATGGCGGTCTTTGAGTCCCACTGATTCGTACGCCGGATAGGGTTTGACCAGCGCACCGCGAAGGGTGGTTACGTAGCTGCGCAGATCGTTATAACAGATGATCAGTTGCTCCTGGGCCGTGCTTTGATAGCCCAGGTCGCCCATTCTCAGTGATGTGGCGTTGGGTGCGTACAGGCTGTGATCGTCTTTGCCAAAGGGTATCAGGCGATGCTCGCGGCCCCTGACAAAGCTGCGGCAAACTCCGGGCGACGCACCGAACAGATAGAGTAATAACCAGAAGTAACGGCGGAAATTGCGAATCAGGGCAAAGTAGTTTTCAGTTTTAAAATCCTGCAGCGACTGGCCGGGATTCTCTGCTTTGCGCAACATCTCCCAGAGTGAATCCGGGGCTGAAAAATTGTAGTGGATACCGGCAATCGTCTGCATCAGTCTGCCATAGCGATGGCCCAGGCCAACCCGGTAAACACTTTTCATTTTGCCGATATTGGAGGTGCCGTAATAGCCTACCGGAATATCACTGTCGCCGCTGAGCTGGCAGGGCATACTGTTGGCCCAGAGCAGTTCATCGCCAATCCTGTGGTAAGTGAAGCGGTGGATATCCTCCAGGGTTTGCAGCACCAGATCGGCATCCCTGAAAGGTGGCGTAATGAATTCTAGTAACGCCTCCGAGTAATCTGTGGTGATTTTCGGGTGGGTCAACGCAGAGCCCAATGCCAATGGGTGAGGAGTCTGTGCCAGTTTGCCGGCTGGTGTCACCCGCAGGCTCTCTTTCTCAATACCTCTGATCATCCCGGCCAGGAGCTGATCCCCGGACGCGTCAGTCAGTAGGGCCAAACGGTTTTTTAGTAGCGGCAAGTTAAATTCCTTATCAGGCAAAAATGGTGTTCTTGTCTTCCCGGGCAAGTGGCACCCTGCAGAGCTAAGGGTTGAAAGTGGATGATTTCCGACTAGCTAAGTGTAACTGAATTGCCGCCATTGCAAGAGCCCATTGGGTTGTCACAAAACCCCTAAAAAAGTGCCATAAGGCTGTCATGCCGCAGTCACACCATGAATTCACTCAAATGACAGGGTGAGTGTGAGTGGAATGAGAGTGACGGTATTCGGTGGAGGCTATGTGGGATTGGTGACCAGTGTGTGTCTTGCCCATGTTGGCCATCAGGTTTCCTGTATTGATCATGATGCACTGAAAATAAATGCGTTGCGTCGAGGGATAGCTCCTATTTTTGAACCAGGTCTTGAGGACTATCTGGTAGAAACGCAACGGGAGGGGTCGTTGGTATTTACGACCGACGTCGCCGAAGCTGTTACGCATGGCGAAGTGATTTTTATCGCCGTGGGCACGCCCTGTGATGAAGATGGTGAGGCGGATACCCGACATGTCCTGTCAGTGGCAAACACCATTGGCCAGTATCTGCAGGACTCTGCCGTAATTGTTAATAAATCCACGGTGCCTGTGGGTACAGCCGATGAAGTGAGGGCCCTGATAGAAAAGAAGCTCCATCATCGTGCGCTCGATATACCCTTTGACGTGGTGTCAAACCCGGAGTTTCTGAAAGAAGGTGCAGCCATCGGTGATTTTATGAAGCCGGACCGGATTGTACTTGGCACTGGTTCCGAACGGGCCACCGGCATTATGCGGGAGCTTTATGCACCGTTTAACCGAAACCATGAAAAGTTGATGGTCATGGATGTCCGCTCAGCGGAACTGACCAAATACGCTGCAAATGCGATGCTGGCCACCAAAATCAGTTTTATCAATGAGATAGCGAATCTTGCCGAATACCTGGGCGCCGATATCGAAAAAGTCCGTCTGGGAATTGGTGCGGACCCCCGCATTGGCTACCATTTTATTTACCCCGGTTGTGGCTACGGTGGCTCCTGTTTTCCAAAGGATGTTCGTGCCCTGCAGGTGACGGCTGAAAGGGTGGGTTATCGCACCCCCCTGCTGTCGGCGGTACAGCAGGTCAACAGCGAGCAGAAACAGCGGTTGTTTGAGAAGCTCTATCATTACTTTAATGGTGACCTGAAGGGGAAAACCATTGCCGTGTGGGGGCTGGCATTCAAGCCGCGAACCGACGATATGCGCGAGGCCCCGAGCAGGGTGCTACTGGAGTCTCTCTGGCAGCATGGCGCCTTGGTGCAGGCATACGACCCGCGTGCCATGGAAGAGTGTCAGCGCATCTATGGCGATCGCGACGACCTGGTGCTGGTGGGCACCAAAGAGTCTGCGGCGAAAGGTGCCGATGCGTTGGTGATCTGTACAGAATGGAAACACTTCTGGGCCCCTGACTTCGCGGCGCTTGCCGAGAAAATGAATCGACCCATGATTGTCGATGGCCGCAACCTGTTTGATCCCAGGCGGGTTGCCGAAGCCGGTTTTGATTATCTGGCGATGGGGCGGACGGGTGTCGTGAAACAGGGGGGCAACAGTGGCCCTGCAGTGATAGGGGCGCGCAATACGCTGGCTGAGGATGTGACCTGATTGGCCTGAGGCCGTTGTCCTTCAGGAGAGCCGCGGTAGTGAATACGGTGCGCTGATCGTGCTGTCATTGGCCGCTTGATCGCATTTGATCGCCTGTTGCAGGTCACCCCAGTGAAGCAGCTCGAGTTTGCCCTGACGGTGTTCGACCAATGCTGTGCAGCTCTCCACCCAATCGCCATCATTGCAATAGAGAACCCCATCGATCGTTCGGATTTCCGGCTGGTGGATGTGCCCGCAGACAATACCGTCAGCGCCCTGACGAATGGCTTCCTTGGCCGCGGCTTCTTCAAAAGCGATGATCGCCGCACGGGCATTTCTGACCCGGTTTTTGACATACTGCGCCAGCGACCAGTAGGGCAGCCCCCACCAACGCCTCAATATGTTGCTCCAGCGGTTAAAATGTAGCAGCAGGCTGTAGCCGGCGTCTCCCGCCAGGCGCGCAAACCGGTTGCACAGCACGGCATGATCGAACTCATCACCGTGCAGCAAGAGTAATTTTTTGCCTTCGTGGGTGGTGTGGACAAATTGCTGGTGTATCTCGATATTGAGAAGTACGGTGCCAGCCACTTCTCTCATCAGATCATCGTGATTGCCCGGTATATAAATCACCCGGGTGCCGTTATTTGCCAGATCGATGATTTTGCGCAACACCTCGTGATGACTGGGGGGCCAGAGAAAAGAGCGTTTCATGGCCCACAAATCGACCACATCGCCTACCAGGTAGAGCCGGTTGGTGTGGGTTTTATTGAGGAAGTCCAGCAAGAAATTTGCCTTGCAGTCCCGGTAGCCCAAATGAATGTCCGATAGCCATATGGCGTTATAGTGCATAGCTGGCCTCACAGTTCTTGATTACAGAGCTTTGTTGGAAACTTAGTGGCCTCAGATGACGGGGGCATGGCATATTGAAGAAGCTTTGATGACAGCAACTGTTTAGAGGTGAGATTTGTATTTTCGGCAGATTACTGCCCGTTTGGTTGCTGTAAGGGCCGGGATATCACGTGATCCTGTGATAATGTCACTTTCCCCAATTAGAAGGATAATCAACAGACGATGGGTCGATTAAAAAGAGTGCTTGTTCCCCTGGTGATTGTGCTGGTGGCCATTCTGGTAGTGGTCGTATTGGCCGGTATCAGGCCCGAGCCCATTCAGCAGCCCCGGGTGGAACCGGCGCCGCCAGAAATCTCTGTCATGAAAGCCATTCCGGCGCGTCGCCAGGTCAGTGTGCTGACCCAGGGCACGGTTCAGCCGAAGGTTGAGGTGGCGCTGGCCGCCCAGGTTGCGGGGCAGGTGATGTCTGTTTCAGCGAATTTTGTCGATGGCGGATTTTTCAGTGAAGGCGAGGTGCTGCTGCAACTGGATTCCAGAGATTACGATATCGAAGTCATCCGGGCATCATCACGGGTTGCTGAGGCGGAGAAAACCCTTGCCATGGAGCGCGGACAAGCCAGGCAGGCGAAGCGGGAGTGGCGGGATTTGGGAAATAGAGAAGGCAACGCATTGTTTCTGCGTGAGCCCCAGTTAAAGGCGGCAGAAGCCGCCCTGGCGGGGGCCAGGGCGGATCTCGAGCAGGCCCGAATCAATCTGGAGCGTACGACGATTGTTGCGCCCTTTGATGGTCTGATACGCCAGACACAGGTGAACCAGGGGCAGTATGTGAGTTCCGGCACGCAGGTGGCAGAGATTTTCGCGACACATACCATGGCGGTACGCCTGCCATTGACGGCGAGTCAGGCATCGCGCTTGAGCCTGCCGCTCAGGCCTGAAGCCGACAGCCCGCTTCAGGTGACCCTGTCGGCGAGGTTTAACGGGCAACAGGCCAACTGGCCGGGCCTGCTGGTGCGGACAGATGCCACGGTTGATACGCGAAGTCGAGTCATTTACGGGATTGTTGAGGTAACCAATCCCTATCAGTATTCGCCACCTCTGGTGGCGGGTCTGTTTGTCAATGCGGAGGTGGCGGGCCGCTCCTTTGATGCAGTGGTTCGTGTGCCTCGCCAGGCCCTGTATGAGAAAGACCAACTGCTCGTGCTGGATGAGGAAAACCGGTTGCGTACAGGCTCTGTTCGGGTGCTGCAGGTACTAGAGGAAAGCCTGTTGATCACGGGTATACCGGAGGGGCAGCTGATCCTGCTGGAGAGGCCGGGTTATATCGTGGAAGGGATGAAGGTGTCTCCAGTGCTTGTGTCGGCGCCGGACCTCCCATGAGCACGTCAGGTCGGGGGGTGATTCATTGGTGGGTCAGCAATCCCATTGCGGCCAATTTATTGATGTTGATGGTACTGGTGGGTGGCCTGACCAGTTTGCCGGACCTCGACAAGGAAATGTTTCCTAAAATACCGAGGGACGTGGTTCAGGTCGAGGTGCCCTACCCGGGCGCTGGGCCGCGGGAGGTTGAAGAGCAGATCTGTATTCGCATCGAAGAGCAGGTGCATGATCTGGATGGTATTGAGGAGCTGCGTTCGTTTGCCTATCAGGGCATGGGACGGATTGAGATAGAGGTGGCCGACGGCCACGATACCCAGAAGCTGCTCAATGATGTGAAATCCCGGGTAGACGCCATTAATACCTTACCGGTTGATTCCGAGCGACCACGGATCAAAGAGGTGTTGGCAAGAACCCAGATTCTCAGCCTGGCTCTGGCGGGGCCGATGGCGGAAGCTGACCTCAAGCGACTTGCCGAGTCCATTCGGGATGAAGTCATCGGGTTGCCGGGCGTCACTCTGGCGGAAATAGGTGGCACACGGCCTGAAGAGGTCGCCGTGGAAATATCCGAGGAAACACTGCGCCGTTACCAACTGACGTTCGAGGACGTTGTTGCCGCCATCCGGCGTTCATCGGTCAATTTGCCCGCCGGTGAAGTGCGTGAGCAAGCGGGCGACATTGTCCTGCAGACCCGGGGGCAGGCCTACCAGCGGGAAGATTTTGAACGCATTGTGGTATTGCGGGATAGCGATGGCACCCAGGTTCTGTTGGGTGATATTGCCCGTATTAACGACGGTTTTGCAGAGCAGGATCTGGTGTCCATGTTCAATGGCAAGCCCGCGGTATTTATCAAYCTYTTCAATACCCGMAATCCCGATGTTGTGKCTTCYTCRGAGGCCGTCMGAGCTTATGTYGCGGAGAAGTTRCCSAGTCTTCAGCCGGGYGTCGAGTTGGTGGTGTGGCGCGATTTGTCAGTWTACCTGGGCAGTCGAATTGATCTGCTGTCMAAAAATGCWCTCGGYGGGTTATTGCTGGTGTTCGGYCTGCTGGTGCTGTTTTTRCGTCCGGCGCTGGCTTTTTGGGTGGCGGCGGGCATTGGTATTTGCTACGTGGGCACCCTGTGGTTAATGCCCTACCTRGGGATTAGCGTCAATATTGTCTCGTTATTTGCTTTTCTRCTCATCCTCGGCATCGTGGTGGATGACGCCATTGTGGTGGGTGAAAGTATCTACTCGCATCACGAGCGCGGTCTGAGCGGCAATGACAGTGCTTCGCTGGGRGCCCTGGCRGTTTCAAAGCCGGTCACTTTTGCTGTTTTGACCACGATCATTGTGTTTGTGCCGATGCTGCTGTTACCTGGTGATTCCAGCAAGCTGATGGCAGAAATGCCCAAGGTGGCGATTATTGCGCTGACATTTTCGCTGCTGGAGTCCTTCCTGATTTTGCCGGCTCACCTGCGCCATCTGAAACCCGAGAAAGAGGCCRCATGGCTGTTTGCAAAATGGTTGCAGAGGGCGAGAAACGGGGCTTCCCGGTGGATGAAGCAGTTTGCGGATCATCAGTTCCGGCCGGYGYTGGAAAGTTGCYTGCGYCAYAGCGGKRTTACCATGGCGCTGTTTCTGGCGGTTCTSATTGTCATACTGGGGGTTTTCTTTACCGGTTGGTTGCGCGTCGCTTTTTTCCCGGTGGTTGAGGGGGAGTACCTGCGGGCATCAGCCGAGCTGCGGGAAGGTGTCAGTTTCGATCGCTCTCTGGCCGTTATGCGACAGATAGAAGGAGGCGTAGAGGGGTTAAAGCAGGAGCCTCTGTTGATTGGCGAGAATGGGCGCTCGGTCATTGAAAATCACTATGCCGAAAGTCGGGAAAACATCGTCTCGGTTGTTCTGGAATTATCCAGTAACGAAACCCGCTCGATCTCGTCAAAGGCCGTGGCTGAGCTCTGGCAGAAACATATCGGGGCTGTTGAAAATGTCGAGGACTACCGGGTTGAATATACCCTGATGGGGCGGCCCAAGGAGATCAACTTGCTTCTCCGGGGCAAGCAGATTGATGAGTTGCGTTTGGCTTCGGTGGAAATTGAATCCCTGCTGCTGGATTACCCCGGGGTCTTCAATGTCTCCAGTTCGTTTCGTACAGCGAGCAAAGAAATCGAAATCAGTCTTAAAGACAATGCGGACACGCTCGGAATCGGTTTGAGTGATATTGCCGGACAGTTGCGCAATGCATTTTATGGTGTCGAGGCTCAGCGTATTCCACGGGAGCGGGAGGATGTCAAAGTCATGGTTCGTTATCCTGAAGCGGAGCGAGCCCGGGTATCGTCACTGGATGAGTTGCGTATCCGGACGGATGATGGCCGTGAGTTGCCTTTCAATGCTGTGGCGGATATCGCGTTTGTGCCGGGGTATACCGAGATCAAGCGCCGTGATCGCAAGCGAATGGTCGAGATAGAAGGTGAGCTGGTTAGTGGGGCCGCTTCTGCCGATGAGATCGTGGCAGTGTTTATGCGGGACCACTGGTCCGAGCTGGTGAAGAAGTTCCCGGGATTAACGCTGGAAATTGACGGCGCACAGAAAGATCAAAAAGCCTTTGAAATAGGCTTTTTACAGATGATGGCGCTGGCACTATTGGCCATTTATACCTTGCTCGCCGTGGAGTTCCGCTCATACTGGCAGCCGGTTATTGTACTCAGCGCTGTACCGTTTGGTATTGCCGGAGCCATTATTGGCCACCTGTTGTTCGGCAAGGAAATCAGCATGCCCTCAATGATGGGAGTGCTGGCCGCCGCCGGGGTGGTGGTCAATGATAATCTTGTGCTGATTGATCGCATCAACCAGCTGAAAAAAGAGGGCTGGCATGCAGTGGATGCGGTTGTTCAGGGGGCCAGGGACCGCTTCCGGCCAATCGTGCTGACATCACTGACTACGTTTTTTGGCCTGACACCGATACTGTTTGAGCGCAGTGCCCAGGCTCAATTCCTGATACCCATGGTAATTTCGTTGGCTTTTGGCGTTTTGTTGGCTACTTTTGTCACTCTGCTGCTGGTGCCCTCGATCTATATCACGGGTGAACGTATCAGGGCGTATTTCAGCGCGGGCCAGCAATCGATTGCGAGGAGCGAGTAAAAGATGAATTCGATGATTGAGATAACTGATCTGGCATTGATTATTGAATTGGCGGTTGCGCCGGTATTCCTGCTGGCGGGCATAGCGGGCTTTCTCAATGTTATATCCGGCCGGCTAAGTCGAATTGTTGATCGCGCCAGGGTCGTTGGTCAGCGGGAAATTCGCCTGAGTGACCCCGAACAGAAAGCGGTTTGCCAGCAGGAGCTTAAGTTTCTTTGGCGCAGGACCAAAGTCACCAACTGGTCAATTGGGCTTTGCACGGCAGCCGGATTGCTGGTCTGCGTATTAATTGTCAGTCTGTTTGTAGGCGGTTTCTGGCAGTTGCACATAGGCGGCCTGATTATCGGATTCTTTGTGTTGGCGCTGGTGCTCTTAATTGTTGCGTTGATGTTGTTTCTCAAAGAGATTCAGTTGGCTATTCGCACCTTAGGGGTGGCCAGAGAGTTTTCCTTTGAGGATATGGGTGCCAGGTAAGCGGACCTGTTTGCACCCTAATGAGTTTTACGCAAAGCGGCAGGGATTTTCACAGAGAGTTTGTGAAAAGTTTATTCAGGCGCGCTTGATATTGTATTTTTTCAGCTTTATGTACAGGGTGCTCTTCGCAATGTTCAGCTGTTTGGCCACCTTTGTCAGGTTGCCGCCCTGTTCCCGAATGGATCGGATAATCACCTCTTTTTCGGCAAAGTCCAGGGGGTTGGCCACTTCTTCGCCTTCATGGCCCTCCAGATTCGCGGCGAGGAAATCCTTGGGGAGGTCTTCCGGCCCCAGTTCTTCCCGGTCGGAGAGAAAGAAAGCGGCGGTAATCAGGTTGCCCAGTTCGCGAATATTGCCCGGCCAACTATGCTTTTCGAGTAGATCGAGCAATGGCTTGCTGAGTCGTTTCTGGTCGCCGGAATGCTGTTCCAGCAGGTGGGCGAATATATTGTGAGCGAGCAGTGAAACATCTCCGGTTCGCTCTCGCAATGGCGGCACCGTCAGTGTCATTGAAGAGATTCGGTAGTAAAGGTCCATCCTGAAGCGACCTTCTGCCACTTCCTGAGCCAGATCTCGGTTGGTGGCGGCGATCAGCCTGAAGTTGACCTTGCGTGGCCTGGTGTCGCCTACCCGGCAGATTTCAGATTCTTGGAGTACCCGGAGAAACATTGGCTGGAGATCGAAGGGCATCTCGCCTATCTCATCCAGAAACAGTGTGCCGCCGTTCGCGGCTTCTATTTTACCAATCATGCCGCCGCGACGGGCGCCGGTGAAAGCGCCTTCAATGTGCCCAAACAGTTCGCTTGCCAGCAGATCCCTGGAAAGCCCGCCACAGTTGAGCGCAACAAACTCACCTGTGTTGGATGGCCCCTCTTCGTGCATCGCCCTTGCAAAGAGCTCCTTGCCAACCCCTGTTTCTCCCTGGAGCAGAACGGGAATGGGTGCTTTGGCAACCCGCTTCGCTTGCTGAACTGCTTTCAGGAAAGGGGCGCTCTGCCCTACCAGGCGGAAAAAACCGGTGGATTTAGAGGGGGGCGGGATGGTGGTCGGGTTGCCAGATACTCTCTGTGACGAGCGGGCGGGGAGAGGAATGACGGCCAGGTAACCAATTTGCTCCCCCTGGTGGGTGACAGGCTGAACCCATTGCTGGTCTATCTGATTGAGTGCGGTATCCTGTTCGGGAGTGTATGCTCCCTCACTGTTGAGTGTCAGAATAGGATTGTATGGCGTCAGATTAATTCTTATACCTCTGGCTGCCAGAACCTTGTCTGCCATAGTATTGGTGCGAACTAATTTGCCGTCCATATCAAACAGCAGTACCCCGTCATTTCCTGAAGAGGCAAAATGATCAATGGTTGTGCCGAGTAAAAGATCTCTTTTCGCCAGTTTCAGTTGTGCAAACTGACCTTCAATTCTGCGAGCACCGGAAATGGCCAGTGCCAGGCAGTAATCATGCAATGTGTTTTTCAAACCTGAAATATTCAGTGCGCCAAGCAGGCGTTTCTCGAACGGGTCACGAATAACTGCCGCAGAGCAAGTCCAGCGACTGATGTTTTCACAGAAATGCTCAAATGCGTGAACCTGTACAGGTGCGCCAATGTTCAATGCAGTGCCAATGGCGTTCGTTCCTGCTGCCTGCTCGTTCCAGTTGGCACCTGGGATTAAGCTGTAATTATTGGCCAGTTCCAGTGTGTCGGGATCTCCTTCGTAATCCAGTATCATCCCGGAGGGCGTCACAAGGTGCATGATAGTGCCGGATTCTGCCAGTAGTTCTTTGGCCTCGCGCATGATGATTTCGGATGCGGAGAGCAGTTCCCGGTGCTGTCGTCTGATCCCCATCAGTTCTTCGCCGCTGAGCTCCAGGGCCCGTTTTGCAATTAGCGGATCAACCTGACTTGTCACGCAACGCTGCCAGGAAGCCTCGATGACTGATCGAACGGTATTGTCCGGCAGGTTGCCGTCTGTCAGAAGCTTCTCGCGTGCAGAAGCAACCCGCGTCGGGTGCGAAACGGCAGTGGACCCCTTAAGGGAAGGTTCATAACTCATGACACTCTTATCTCACCGGGTTGTTATTATGAAAATAGTCGTTGTACGATTATAGGACGTTTCTGGATTTTAGGCCTCATTAAATATAATCACTTGCAAGTCATTCAATTACAAGTGGTTTACAATAATGCCCCAGCCGGCACTAAAGCCCTGGTTCCTGTTGGCCAGAGGGTCTACATGGTCAGCAATATCGTAGACATGAACCATTAAGCCGTGTTTTAATCCAGTTCGATTAATGTCCGGCCGGCGACTGATATTCGAACGATTATAGTCGGTTTCCGCCAAACATTAATTTGATATTTCTTATAACATAATAAAATTTAACAATAAATTTTTATTGGCACGGCTATTGCTATAGTCGTATGCGAGGGCTCCTCAGTCCACGAATGATTTGTAGTATTAACTATAAAAAGCAAATCAAATAAGTTGGGCAGGGGTAGAAGTAATCAACATAAGAGGATATACACTTGAATGATTTAACCAATCCCGTTGAAGTTCTGGGTATCGATGCCGGCGGCACGATGACCGATACTTTTTTTGTGCGTGCAGATGGCACCTTCGTCGTCGGTAAAGCACAAAGTGACGTCGATGAAGCCAATGCAGTGCTGACGTCCAGTGTTGATGCACTGGCCCACTGGGACACAACTCCTGAAGAAGTCTTCCCGCAAATGGTCACCTGCGTATTCTCTGGTACCGCGATGCTTAACCGTGTTGTTGGTCGCAAGGGTCTTCGCACTGGTCTGATCGTAAGTAAGGGCTTTGAAGACTTCCATCGCATGGGTCGTGCTATCCAGTGTTATCTGGGTTATGCATTTGAAGACCGTCTCCACCTCAACACCCACCGTTATGATGAGCCTCTGGCGCACATCCATGACACTCGCGGTGTTACCGAGCGTGTTGACTCCAAAGGCGGTGTGGTAATTCCCGTTCGTCTGCATGAGGCCCGTGAAGCTGCCCGTGAGTTGGTCGAGCAAGGCTGTAAAGCCATTGTGATCAGCTTTCTGAGCTCTTACCTTAATGGTACACATGAACGCGCGGTTCGCGATGTGTGTCTCGAGGTTATCAAAGAGATGGGCTCTAACATCCCGGTATTTGCTTCTGTCGACTACTACCCGGTTCGTAAAGAAACTCACCGTACCAACACAACGTTGTTGGAAGCCTACGCTGCCGAGCCTTCACGCAAAATTTTGGCTAACCTCAGCCAGCGTATGAAAGACATCGGCGCGAAATATGACGTGCGCGTAATGGCCAGCCACGGCGGTACCATCAGCTGGAAGGCTAAAGAATTGGCTCGTACACTGGTGTCCGGTCCTATCGGCGGTGTGATGGGTTCTCGTTACCTCGCTGAGCAGCTCGGTTACGAAAACGTTGCCTGTTCTGACATCGGTGGTACCAGTTTCGACATGGCGCTGATTGTTAAGGGCAAAGTGTCCATGCATCAGGACGGCGACTGCGCTCGACTGGTACTGTCTCTGCCACTGGTATCCATGGATACAATTGGTGCAGGTGCCGGTAGCTTCGTTCGTATCGATCCCTACAGTAACTCTCTGAAACTCGGCCCTGACAGTGCTGGTTACCGCGTAGGTACTTGCTGGCCTGCTGGTGGTGTTGACACAGTGTCTGTAACTGACTGTCACATCATCCTGGGTTACCTGAACCCCGATAACTTCCTCGGCGGTATTCTTGAGCTGGACGTTCCACGTGCAAAGCAGTGCGTGAAAGAACAGATCGCTGATCCGCTTGGTATGTCCCTCGAAGATGCAGCGGCGGGCGTTATTGAGCTACTTGACCTTTCCTTGCGTCAGCATTTGCGTGCAATGATCAGTGCCAAGGGTTATAGCCCCAGCGACTTCGTGTGCTTCTCATACGGTGGTGGTGGTCCGGTTCACGCCTATGGCTATACCATGGGTCTCGGCTTTAAAGAAACTATCGTTCCCGCTTGGGCTGCTGGTTTCTCTGCTTTTGGTTGTGCTACTGCAGACTTTGAATACCGTTATGATAAGAGTACAGATATCGGTATCACCAAAGACTCGACAACTGCCGAAAAGCAGGAAGCTGTGAACACCTTGGGTGCTTGCTGGAAAGAGCTGGCCGACAAAGTGATGGAAGAGTTCAGAATCAACGGGTTTACAGAAGATGACGTCACACTCACCCCCGGTTACCGCATGCAGTATCTGGGTCAGCTGAACGACCTGGAAATGTCCTCTCCGCTTAGCGATATCGGTACTCCGGAAGACTGGGATAAACTGGTTGCCACTTTTGATGAAACCTATGGCCGGGTATACGCTGACGCTGCTCGTTCTCCTGAGCTTGGGTTTGGTGTGACTGCTGCTATCATGCGTGGATCTGTTGAAACCAAGAAGCCAAGCATTCCTTCTGAACCAGATGCCGGTCCGAATCCTCCAGCTGAAGCAGCAATTGGAGAACGTCCGTTCTACTACGGTAAGAAGTGGGTTACTGCAAAACTCTACAAAATGGAAAGCCTGTTACCTGGTAACAGAATAACCGGGCCAGCAGTTATTGAGTCTGATGCAACTACATATGTAATCCCGACTGGCTTTGAAACCTGGTTGGATGGACACCGTCTGTTCCACCTGATCGAAGTTTAATAAATAGCGAACATCTACTAAAGATAATTGCTAACGTCGATTACATAGACGAAAAAGATACAGAGGAATAATTATGACTATTATGAAAAATGCGTTGGGTTACACCCCTGGTGTACTGCTTGAAAGCGGCTTGACTCTAAACGACCACCGTAATGCCATTCAGGAGCGTACAGCCAAAACTGGTTTCTATAACGGTCACGAAACCCTCGAATTCAAGGACAAAGATCCAATCGGTTACGAGCGTATCTTCTCCAAAGTTCGTGCGGGTTTGGTTAACTCTCGTGAAGTGGCCAAGAAAATTGCCGCATCGCCCATTGTTGAACAGGAAGGTGAACTTTGCTTTACCCTGTACAACCCTGCCGGTGACTGTGTTGCCACCTCTACAGGTATCATCATTCACGTGGGTACCATGGGTGCAGCGATCAAATATATGATCCAGAATGACTGGGAAAGTAACCCCGGTATCTCCGATGGTGACATGTTCACCAACAACGATTGTCAGGTTGGTAACGTTCACCCCTGTGATATCGCAACTATCGTACCCATCTTCTATGATGGGTTCCTGAGAGGTTGGGTCGGCGGCATGACTCACGTAATTGATACTGGTGCCGTGGGTCCTGGTTCCATGTCCAATGGCCAAATCCAGCGTTTTGGTGATGGCATTCAGATCAGCTGTCGCAAAACAGGTATCAACGATACCCCTCTGCGTGACTATCTGCACGAAAGTCAACGTAATATTCGTACGACCAAATACTGGATTCTCGATGAGAAAACCCGTATTGCCGGCTGCCACATGATCCGCAAAATGCTTACTGAAGTTATTGAAGAAGAAGGTGTGGAAGCCGTTGAAAAATTCATGTATGAGGTGATTGAAGACGGTCGCCGTGGCCTGGTCAAGCGTATCAAGGCAATGTGTGTGCCCGGTACAGTGAAGACGGTTGCTTTTGTCGACGTCCCTTACAGCCACCCGGATGTCCATGTACCGTCCACTTTTGCAAAAATGGACTCCATCATGCACGCCCCTTGTGAAATTACTGTGAAAGCCAATGGCACCTGGCGTCTTGATTTCGAAGGCTGCAGCCGCTGGGGCTGGCATACCTATAATACCAACCCCACCGCGTTCACCTCCGGTATCTGGGTAATGATGACCCAGTCTCTGGTTCCTACCGAACGTATCAATGATGGTCCTCGTTATGCGACTGAGTTCCGTTGCCCTGCAGGTACCTGGACCAACCCGAAAGACCGCCGTACAGCGCATGCTGACGCGTGGCACTTCCTGGTGTCATCCTGGAGCTCCTTGTGGCGCGGCATCAGCCGTACGTACTTCGCCCGCGGTTATCTGGAAGAAGTTAACGCCGGTAACTCCAACCCCTGTAACTGGTTGCAAGGTGGTGGTGTAAACCAGGACGGAGAAGTTCACGCGGTTAACAGCTTCGAAACTGCGGCTTGTGGTACTGGTGCCTGTGCTATGAAAGATGGCCTGAACCACGCCGCTGCGATTTGGAACCCTGAAGGTGACATGGGTGATATCGAGATCTGGGAACTGGCTGAACCGCTGTTGTACATGGGTCGTCGTATCAAAACCAATACTGGCGGTTACGGTAAGTACCGCGGTGGTCTGGGTTATGAAACCCTGCGTATGGTTTGGAACTCAGCTGACTGGACCATGTTCTTCATGGGCAATGGCTACATGAACAGTGACTGGGGCCTGATGGGTGGTTATCCGTCAGCTACCGGCTACCGTTTTGAGGCTCATAACACCGGTCTGAAAGAGCGTATCGCCGAAGGTAAATCTCTGCCACTGGGACAGGATCGTGATCCTTCACTCTGTGAATACGAAAAACACCTTGGCCCGGATGCTATTGTTAAGCGTGACAAGCAGTGTATTACCACTGAAGACATGTTCGATAATGGTGACCTGTACCTGAACTATCTGCGCGGTGGCCCTGGTTTTGGTGATCCGCTGGATCGCGAAATTGCTTCCATCCAGGAAGACCTTAACCAAAACTTCCTGATGGAAGAGTTCGCTATCAAAATCTACGGTGCAGTGTTCACCAAAGATGACGAAGGTGTTTACACTATCGATGCAGCGAAAACCAAAGCACGTCAGGCTGAAATCCGCAAAGAACGTATCGGCCGCGGCGTTCCAGTGCGTGAGTGGATGGAAACAGAGCGCGCTAAAATCATCGATAAAGACGCATCTTTGGCAGTCCAGCAGATGTTCGCGTCAAGCTTCTATCTGTCAGCCAAATTCCTTGCCGAATTCAAGGAATTCTGGGATCTTCCTGCAGATTGGGAACTGCCTGAAGAAGAGCTGGGTACCCCGATGTACGGTGCAAGACACAATATTGATATTGGTGACCTGCCCGACGTCCATCCAGTGATCATGGTAGAAGAATAAGGTATTAATCTGCCTATGAGCAGGGTGGCCACTTCGGTGGTTCACCCTATCACTTGACGAATTGACAGAATATAAGAGAGTTTAGTTATGTCTACTTACACTAAGAAGCAGGTTAGTGACCTGGTCAAAGGCACTCTGGATTGGGATACAGTTCACCTGATGCTGTCCATGCCGAAAGACGAGGCTCGTTACAAACTGTACATGGAAGTGCTGCAGGAAAATGTTTCCTATGATGACAAAATCATTTTGGCTGTTGGTCCTCACCTGAACATTGTTGAGTCATCCAAAGATCAGGAAATTATCATCAAGTGCGATTGTGGCCATGAATTTGGTCATTACAGCAAAAACTGGAAACTTAACGCATTGATTTATGTGCGCGACAATGTGGAAAAGATGAAAGAGGTTTATCCAGAGTTGATGGCTCCGGACACCAACTGGCAGGTATATCGTGAGTACTACTGCCCATCGTGCGGTATTATGCATGATGTGGAAGCACCAACTCCTTGGTACCCTGTTATGCATGATATTCAACCTGACCTGAAGACTTTCTTCGAATGGTTGGATATGCCTGCACCGGCTAAGATCTAATGGTGCTGGGTCCCGGCCTTTGGCCGGGACCTTTTTTTATGTCTGGTATAAAATTATAGTTACAAGTTTCTACGATAAAAGTGATGCGCTGACTGTTAGGATTTTGGTTGGCTGGCAAATGTATTACACACCCCTTTCACGCCGCCTGAAACTCGATCTGAATTTGTATCGGGTCGGCAGACTATTCAAATAAGGTATCGATGACACAATAAACAGGCTGCGCATGTTTATTTAGTGATCTGGTATCCTGTGCGACATACAGACAGAGGAAAAAATATGTCTCAGAATGAAAAAGCGCAAACGACGCCACATTTTTCAATGCAGAAGATTTATCTGAAGAAAAATGACTATGAATCACCCAATCCTGCTTCTGTCTTTAAGACGGACTGGAACCCAGAAGTGACTTTGGATCTCGATATCAAGGACCAGAAACTTGAAGAAGACAGGTATGAAGTGATTCTGTCGATTTCAATTACTGCAAAAAATGCAGAGCAAATTGCTTTTCGTTTAGAAGTTGATCAGGCCGCTTCGTTTTTGATTGGCAACTTCCCAGATGATCGTCTTGAAGAGGCATTAGGTTCAGCATGCCCGGCTATTATGTTTCCTTACTTGCGTGAGACTGTAGACCATATGCTGTTGAAGGGCGGTTTCCCTCCTCTTATGTTGGCACCTGTCAACTTTGATGCACTGTATAAAGACAAAAAAGCACAACTTACTCAATAACTAGGGGCCAAGGCCTCAAGTTATATTGTTGTGTAGTAGATCCATTGGAATACGATGTCGTTGACGCTGATCAAAATTTTGATCAGCGTTTTTTGTGGATGGTGTAAAGAAGGAAAGAAACCGGGCTGGGATTTATAGACTACAAAAGAGTGTCTTTCAGCCGAAATCTCCCCAGAGAGATTGCAGCAGCGTGATTGCGACGATGGGCGCTGTTTCGGTCCGCAAGACGCGAGGACCTATTGTTAGTGGTTCAAAACCACTATGCAGAGATGATGAGATCTCAGAGTCTGTGAGTCCGCCCTCTGGTCCAATCAGTAACGCGGTGCTAGTAACCTGTTGGCTACGGAGGACGGTCACAGTTTGTTCGCTGTGGTGATGCAGCACAAGTTTTTTGTCCGTAGATAAAGACTGAAACCAGAGGTCGGGGGATGTCGGTGCATTAATGATGGGAGGGATATTTCTGTAGCATTGCTCGCAAGCATTAATGGCTATCTTTCGCCAGTGCCGGATTTTTTTATCAGCACGATCACCCTTGAGGCGAACCTCGCTACGGGCAGTAAAAAGCGGTGTAATTTCAGCAACACCAACTTCCGTTGCTTTTTGAATAACCCAGTCCATTCGATCACCGCGAGACAAGCCTATACCGAGCGAAATATACAGGGGTGATTGTCTGTTGGTGTCCGTGAAATCTGAGATTAAGGCGCGGACATGTTTGCCAGTGACTTGGCCCAGCGTGGCGTTGTATTCCCCTCCTGTTCCATTAAATAGAACAATCTTAGCTCCAGTCTTGAGGCGCAGCACGACGGTCAAATGATGTGCACTGTTTTCCTCAAGCACTATTTCAGTATCTGCCGTCAGAGGTTGGGCGGTGAATACTCTGATATCACGCATCTGTTATGGGGAATCCTAAATTACGGCATAAGGTCGTACAGGTGTCAGCCTGGTTCATGGTATAAAAATGTAAACCGGGTGCGCCGCCCGCCAAGAGTTTTTCGCAAAGCCGGGTGACAATCTCAAGCCCAAAAGCGCGAATGCTGGTGGTGTCAGTGCCATAGGATTTCAGTTGCTGTCTGATCCAGCGGGGCACATCAGCACCACAATTATCTGAAAAACGGATCAGGTTCTGATAGTTGGTGATAGGCATAATACCGGGGATTATCGGGTTCTGAATCCCCGCTGCCAGACACTGATCGCGGAAATAAAAATAAGCATCGATGTTATAAAAATATTGGGTGATGCCACGACTCGCCCCTGCCGAAAATTTTTGACCGAGCCAATAAATGTCTTTCTGATAGCTTTCGGCTTCAGGATGAATCTCCGGGTAGGCCGCCACAAGCAATTCAAACGTATCGCCGAAATGTTTACGAATGAAATGAACCAGTTCATTGGCATAAATGAGTTGTGTTGAGCCGCCCATGCCCGAGGGCAAATCACCACGCAGGGCTACGATACGGCGGATGCCGGCTTCACGGTAAGTTTCCAGCAGGGATAAAACCGATTGCTTGCTGTCTCCTCCAAAGGACAGGTGTGGCGTGGCATTTGAGCCGGCCTGGTTTATTTCAAGAACAATGTCCCGGGTGTGGTCACGCGTGGAGCCTCCCGCACCATAGGTCACAGAGAAAAACTCGGGATTGAACCGGGCCAGCTGTCTGTGTACAAGACGCAGCTTCTCGCGTCCTTCGGGTGTTTTCGGTGGAAAAAATTCAAAACTTAAATGTCGATCATTCATGGTTGATCAATAATCCCTGCGGCGATGAAAATTTACTGATCCAGTAATCAATAACGGTAACTGTCTTCTTTGAATGGTCCATCTAGTGGCACATTGATATAGGCAGCTTGTGTGGGTTTCAGCTTTGTCAGTACACCACCAAAGCCCGAAACCATGTGGGCAGCCACTTCTTCGTCTAACTTCTTGGGTAATACCTCAACGCGCAACAAGGCCTGTCTTGTAGGCTGGTCGCAGTCGGCAAATTTTTGCTGATATAAGTGAATTTGGGCCAGAACCTGATTGGCAAAAGAGCCATCCATGATACGACTCGGGTGACCGGTGGCATTGCCCAGGTTGACCAGTCGGCCCTCAGAGAGCAGCAACAGGTGGTCATTGGTGTCACGGTTACGATAAACCTTATGTACCTGGGGTTTGATTTCCTCCCACAGCCAGTTTTTGCGCATGTAGCTGGTATCGATTTCATTGTCAAAATGACCAATGTTACAAACCACGCAGCCGGACTTCAGTGCGTGAAGAATGTCGGCATCGCAGACATTGTAGTTCCCGGTACAGGTGACCAGAAGGTCTGTTGTCGCTAACAACGCTGAATTAACGCCATTCTCGGGATTTCCTTCAAGGTAGGGAGAGACGACCTCGAAACCGTCCATACAGGCCTGCATGGCGCAGATCGGATCTATTTCAGTAACCTTGACGATCATGCCTTCCTGGCGGAGTGACTGGGCGGAACCCTTGCCCACATCACCGTACCCGATCACTAGCGCTTTCTTGCCAGACAGCAAATGGTCAGTGGCACGTTTCAGCGCATCATTGAGGCTGTGACGACACCCGTATTTATTGTCATTTTTCGATTTGGTCACGGAGTCATTGACATTGATGGCGGGTATTTTCAGTTCGCCCTTTTTCAACATTTCGTAGAGACGATGCACGCCGGTTGTGGTTTCTTCGGTAACGCCATGCACACCTTTGAGCACCTGGGGAAACTTTTCATGAAGCATGGCGGTGAGATCGCCGCCATCATCCAGAATCATATTCGCTTCCCAGGGAGAACCCTCCTTGAGAATTTGCTGTTCCAGGCACCATTCGTACTCTTCTTCAGTTTCACCTTTCCAGGCAAAAACCGGCGTACCATTTGCTGCAACAGCTGCGGCAGCGTGATCCTGGGTGGAAAAGATATTGCAGGATGTCCAGCGCACCTGGGCTCCCAGTGCTTCCAGTGTCTGGATTAGTACGGCTGTCTGAATCGTCATATGGATGCAACCGAGAATTTTTGCGCCAGCGAGGGGCTGTTCTGCACGATACTTTTCTCGCAGAGCCATCAGCGCTGGCATCTCGGTTTCAGCAATGGAAATTTCACGGTTGCCCCACTCGGCGAGGGAAATGTCCGCAACCTTGTAATCGTTCTTGATGGCCATGTTTGTCATAGTGAATTCCTGTTTGTTAAATGAGAATTACAGAGCGCGTTTCAGGCTTTCAGCCCGATCGGTTCTTTCCCAGGTAAAATTATCAAGCTCACGACCGAAGTGGCCGTAGGCGGCTGTTGGGCGATAAATTGGACGTTTGAGGTCGAGCATTTCTATCAGACCCTGGGGTCGCAAGTCGAAGTTTTCACGGATCAGCAGGGCGATTTCGTCATCCGTCAATTTGCCCGTGCCAAAACTGTTGACGCTGATCGACGTGGGCTCAGTGACGCCAATGGCGTAGGAGATCTGAATTTCGCAGCGCTCGGCCAGCCCTGCAGCGACAATGTTTTTTGCAACGTAACGCCCGGCATAAGCGGCCGAGCGATCAACTTTGGAGGGATCTTTGCCGGAGAAGGCGCCGCCACCGTGATGCGCCATACCGCCATAGGTATCCACGATAATCTTCCGGCCAGTGAGTCCGCAGTCACCCATGGGGCCGCCGATGATGAATTGACCGGTAGGGTTGATATGGTAGCGGGTACCTTTGTGGAGCCACTCCTCAGGGAGCACGTGCTGGATGATCTCCTCTCGGACGGCCTCCTGCAAATTGGCTTGGGAAATACTGGGTGCGTGCTGCGTCGATAACACAACTGCGTCCACTGCCACTGGTTTGCCATCAGCGTAACGCAGGGTCACCTGACTCTTGGCATCGGGTCTCAGCCAGGGCAATACGCCATCTTTGCGCAACTGCGCCTGGCGCTCTACCAGTCTATGGGCGAAATAGATCGGGGCAGGCATCAGGACATCGGTCTCGTTGCTGGCATAACCAAACATCAGTCCCTGATCACCCGCGCCCAGTTCTTTCTCATCGGCCTCGTCAACGCCAATGGCGATATCGCGGGATTGCTTGCCGATGGCATTTAATACGGCACAGGATGCGCCATCAAAGCCCACATCCGAGCTGTTGTAACCAATATCCAGAATGACGCTGCGGACAATCTCTTCCAGATCGACATAGGTATTGGTGCGCACTTCCCCGGCGATAATTGCCATCCCGGTTTTCACCATGGTTTCCACAGCCACTCTGGAATTGGGATCATCGGCTAGAATGGCATCCAGAATGGCATCGGAGATCTGGTCGGCCATTTTATCGGGGTGGCCCTCGGAAACGGATTCAGAGGTGAACAAGTTGTAATTCGACATAGTTAGCGGTTCCTGTGCTGATTAGTGTCAGCTACTTCCCATTGGGATTGGGTTTAAAAAATTGTCTCAGTTGAACTTGAAAGCCGTTGCGTTGGGCCAGAAACAGGCTTTCTCCCTCGGTCAGGGCCGCAGCGGATGCCCAGCTGCTGAGATCCTCCGGTTCAAAGCCAAGCCATAGATCGCCACAGTTTTCGCGGGCCCAGCTTTGATCATGGTGGCATAGCTCGGTAACAATCAGTGCTCCACCAGGTACCAGGAGGTGGGCCAGATGTAAAAAAACCTGTGCCGGATCGGGTGTATGGTGCAGTACCATGTTAAGGGTGATGTAGTCCGGATTGATGGTGTGCTTGAGGGCAAATTCGGTGTCACCATGAATAAATTGTATATTTTTCAGGTTGTATGATTCCGCAAACGCGCGCGAACGGTTCAGCATCACTGCTGAGGTGTCCAGTGCAATAACGTGGTCAAAACGTAGAGAAAGTGCAGGTAAAAAGCTTCCTTCCCCGGGACCAACCTCAAGTACCGTGCCCCGGAATCCCGGTGTTGCATCCAGAAAGTCCGTGACGGGCTCACCATATTGATCGAAGCTGGCAATCAAATCCTGATTGCTGTGAAACCGGTCTGCATTCTGTTCAAAAAAAACAGTCGATGCCCGGGTCCGCTCATCATTGATATGCTGTATGCGTCGTTGCAATTTTAGGCTGGGTTCAGTCTGGTCAATGGCGGCGAACAGGGCGCGGTGTAACGACTGAAGTCGTGGCTCCTCCGGTATCGGCGACCGCCGGTAAAAAATGCTATTGCCCTCCCTGCGGGTGGCGGTCAAACCCGCTTTGGTGAGTATTTTTAAATGATGACTCATCCCGGACTGACCAATATCCAGAATTTCACTTAATTCCAGTACGCCGTAGGCGTTGTGTCGCAATACCCTGAGGATATCCACTCGCAGGGGATCACCGGCCGCCTTGCAGAGAGCGGCCAGTGAGTCGGTATCTGACCCGGTAGAATCCCGGGTGGCGGATTGAGGGCTGGTGATCATGGGGCGACTTTAACACAGCTGAAAACCTATATCAAAATAGTTTGATATAGGTTTAGCATGTTATTGGTTGTTTACTGTGCAGCGCGAGTACGAGAAAATAGCGCCCCTTTCGATTTCCCCGATTTGCCCTCCAGGAGCCTGTTCCAAATGCCTTCCAGACGTGATCTAGCCAATGCCATCCGCGCCCTGAGTATGGACGCTGTTCAACAAGCCAATAGTGGTCACCCCGGTGCCCCCATGGGAATGGCGGATATCGCTGAGGTGTTATGGAACGACTACCTGGTACACAACCCGGCCGACCCCTCCTGGGCTAATCGTGACCGCTTTGTCTTGTCCAATGGCCACGGTTCCATGCTGCTGTACTCTCTGTTGCATCTGAGTGGCTACGACCTGCCACTGGATGAACTCAAAAATTTTCGGCAATTGCATTCAAAAACACCTGGCCACCCGGAATATGGTTATGCCCCGGGAGTAGAGACGACCACGGGTCCGTTGGGGCAGGGGCTTAGCAATGCCGTGGGTATGGCTTTGGCGGAGAAAATTCTGGCAGCCCAGTTCAACCGTCCGGGTCACGATATCGTCAACCACTACACTTACTGTTTTCTCGGTGACGGCTGCCTGATGGAGGGAATATCCCATGAGGTCAGCTCTCTGGCGGGAACTCACAAGCTGGGTAAACTGATTGCCTTCTATGATGACAACGGCATTTCCATCGACGGTGAAGTGGCTGGTTGGTTTACCGATGACACCCCGGCCCGTTTTGAGGCCTATGGCTGGCAGGTAATCCCTGATGTGGATGGCCATGATGCGGCTGCCATCAAAGCAGCCATCGAAATCGCCAGGATGAATGAAGAAAAGCCTACCCTGATTTGCTGTAAAACGATCATCGGTTTTGGGTCGCCGAATAAGCAGGGCAAGGAAGATTGTCACGGAGCCCCTCTGGGTGCTGAAGAAATTTCATTGGCCCGCAAACAACTGCAATGGAACCATGGCCCCTTTGATGTGCCAGACGAGATTTATCGTGGCTGGAATGCCTGTGAAAAGGGCAGTAAGGCCCAGTCTGATTGGCAGGAGAAACTCGAGCGCTACCGTGTTGCACACCCGGATTTGGCCGCTGAATTGATCAGGCGCGTCAAAGGAGAGTTGCCGGCGACATTTATTGATCAGGCTGATGCTTATATTCACCAGTGTCAGCAAGCCATGGAAAAAGTGGCCTCCCGCAAAGCCTCGCAAAACTGCCTCAATGCGTTTGGGCCGCTCTTGCCTGAACTGCTGGGTGGTTCTGCAGACCTGGCTGGATCCAACCTCACATTGTGGTCCGGTTGCCAGGGCATCACTGCTGACGATGCGTCAGGGAACTACCTGTATTATGGCGTTCGCGAATTTGGTATGAGCGCTATCATGAATGGCCTTGTGCTGCACGGTGGTTTTGTCGTGTATGGCGCCACGTTCCTGATGTTCATGGAATACGCCCGGAATGCGGTGCGTATGGCCGCCTTGATGAAACAGCGAAGCATTTTTGTTTATACCCACGACTCCATCGGGCTGGGCGAAGATGGCCCCACCCATCAGCCGGTGGAGCAGCTCACAGCTCTTCGGGCAACCCCCAATCTGCACACCTGGCGCCCCTGCGATACCGTGGAGGCAGCGGTGAGCTGGAAACAGGCAATTGTTCGCAAGAACGGGCCAAGTGCTTTGGTCTTTTCCCGACAGGGTCTGGTTCCGATGTCGCGATCCGAAGCTCAGCTGAACAATATACAGCGCGGTGGTTATGTGCTGAAAGATTGCGATGGCAAGCCCAAGGCGATACTGATTGCGACGGGTTCAGAGGTGTCACTGGCCATGGATGCTGCCGGAGAGTTGAGAAGTAATGGGGTGGCGGTAAGGGTTGTCTCCATGCCCTGTGCCGAGTTATTTGATGCCCAGGACTCTGCCTACCGGGACAGTGTGCTGCCGCCTCAAGTCAGAGTGCGGGTAGCCGTGGAGGCTGGGCACCGGGATTACTGGTACAAGTACGTAGGCCTTGATGGTCGGGTCGTAGGCATGTCCACCTTTGGGGAGTCTGCTCCCGGTGATCAGCTGATGAAGCAGTTTGGTTTCACCGTGGAGAATGTGGTTGAAGCAGTCAAAGCCGTGTTGTAGGCGGGACGTCGCGTCGCCAATAAAGGAGAGTTCAGCTCGATGATTCGTGTAGCAATTAATGGCTATGGTCGAATAGGCCGTTCGGTCCTGCGGGCACTCTATGAGTCCGGATCTCGCGAATGCATCCAGGTCATAGCTATCAACGAGCCAGCTGACTGCAAGACCATCGCCCACCTGACCAAATACGACTCCACCCATGGCCGGTTTCCCGGTACGGTAGAGATTCAGGGCGATACCCTGACCGTCAATGGCGATGCCATTTCGGTCTATCACCGTGAGGATATCGCCAGCCTTCCCTGGGGTGAACTGGGAGTGGATGTGGTGCTGGAATGCAGCGGCACGTTCACTGATCGTCAGACTGCCGAGGGGCATCTGCGTTCGGGAGCAAAGAAAGTGTTGTTTTCCCAGCCGGCTGAAGCAACCGTTGATGCCACCATCGTGCTGGGTGTCAATGAGGGGATCCTGACCGGTGAAGAGACGGTAATATCCAATGCCTCCTGTTCCACCAATTGCGTGATCCCGGTGATTAAAACCCTGCAGCAGGTGTTTGGGGTAGAGGGTGGGGTGATCACCACGATTCACTCGGCCATGAATGACCAGCCTGTTATCGATGCCTACCATCACACAGACTTGCGTAAAACCCGTGCTGCGATGCAATCCATTATTCCGGTGGACACCCAGTTGGCACGAGGCATCGACCGCCTGCTGCCGGAACTCAAGGGCCGTTTTGAAGCCCAGGCCATGCGTGTTCCCACGTTGAATGTGTCTGCAATTGATCTTTCCATATTGCTCAATACAGACGTCGATGTCGCTACCATAAACCGGGTGCTGGCGGCTGCCGCTGACACTGAGCTGACCGGCATTCTCGGTTATACCGAGGAGCCACTGGCCTCCTGTGATTTCAATCATGATCCACGTAGCGGTATCGTGGACGCGGGGCAGACCAGGGTCAGCCAACGGCGTCTGGTGAAAGTGTTGCTCTGGTTTGATAATGAGTGGGGCTACGCCAATCGGATGGTGGAGCTGGTAAATCACTGGCTGTCCATTCCCGGGTCCAAATAACCTGAAATACAATAAACAGAGACAGAGTAATCACCATGCCATTGAATGTACTCAAGATGACGGATCTGAACCTGACGGGCAAGCGGGTGCTGATTCGTGAAGACCTCAATGTCCCTATCCGCAATGGCGTTGTCACATCCGATGCCAGATTGCGGGCAGCGCTACCCACTATTGAATTGGCGCTCCAGGCCGGTGCCACGGTCATCCTGATGTCCCATCTGGGACGTCCGGTCGAAGGACAGTTTGATGCCGAGTTTTCATTGCAACCGGTGGCCGACCGGTTGGGTGTCTTGCTGGGGCGAGATATTCCGCTTGTTCGCGATTGGCAAAAGGGTATCGAGCAGGAGGGGCAATTGATATTGCTGGAGAATGTGCGCTTTAACGCCGGTGAGAAAAAGGATGATGAGGTGCTGGCGAAAGCCTATGCATCGCTTTGTGATATTTTTGTCATGGATGCCTTCGGCACGGCTCATCGCGCCCAGGCTTCCACCCACGGTGTCGCAAAGTTTGCGCCACTGGCTTGCGCCGGCCCACTGCTGGCGGGTGAGCTGGAGGCACTGGAAAAGGCACTGGCCAATCCCGCCCGTCCGCTGGTGGCTATCGTCGGAGGTGCCAAGGTTTCCACGAAGCTGACCGTGCTTGAAACACTGTCAGAAAAGGTGGATCAGCTGATCGTCGGGGGTGGTATTGCCAATACCTTTCTTGCCGCGTCGGGATTACCTGTCGGCAAGTCCCTTTGTGAGCACGATCTCCTGCCCGAGGCCAAACAGTTGATGGCCAAAACAAGCATTCCACTGCCCAGCGATGTGGTCGTCGCAGGCGAGTTTTCCGCCTCAGCCGAGGCGACGCTCAAGGCGGTGGCGGATGTGGCGGAAGGCGATATGATCCTTGATATTGGCCCGGATACCATCAAGGTGTTGACCGAAATACTCGAAGGTGCAGGTACAATTATCTGGAACGGCCCGGTGGGTGTTTTTGAGTTTGACCAGTTTGGTGCCGGCACCGAGGCTATCGCCAATGCCATTGCCGCCAATGACGGGTTTTCGATAGCGGGCGGAGGCGATACGCTGGCGGCAGTCGACAAATACGGGATTGCCGACAGGGTTTCCTACATTTCAACCGGTGGGGGGGCCTTTCTGGAATATGTGGAAGGTAAAACCCTGCCCGCAGTGGCGGTACTTGAGTCGCGTGCGATCTCTTGACGCCAGGCCAATTTTTCATGGCACCCGGTGAGCGCTGAGAAGCGGCTCATCGGCGGGAAGCAACCAAATATGATGGAAGGATAACTACATGGCACTTATTTCACTGCGACAGTTGCTGGACCATGCTGCTGAGCACAGCTATGGTGTGCCGGCGTTCAACGTCAACAACCTGGAACAGATGCGCGCCATTATGGAAGCCGCAGATCAGACGGATTCTCCGGTGATCGTGCAGGCTTCAGCCGGTGCGCGCAAATACGCTGGAGCGCCTTTTTTGCGTCACCTGATTCTGGCGGCGATTGAGGAGTTCCCTCATATACCGGTCTGCATGCATCAGGATCATGGCACCAGCCCGGCAATCTGCCAGCGGTCTATCCAGCTGGGCTTCAGCTCCGTGATGATGGATGGTTCCCTTCAGGAGGACGGCAAGACACCGGCCTCCTATGAGTACAATGTTGATGTCACTCGGCGCGTAGTTGACATGGCACATGCTGGCGGAGTTTCCGTCGAGGGTGAGTTGGGGTGTCTGGGTTCGCTGGAAACCGGTCAGGCGGGTGAGGAAGATGGTGTCGGTGCTGAGGGGATGTTGTCCCACGAACAGATGCTGACGGATCCAGAGGAAGCTGCGGATTTCGTGTCGCGAACTGCGGTTGATGCGTTGGCGATAGCCATTGGTACGTCCCATGGGGCATACAAGTTTTCCCGTCCGCCCACGGGCGATATCCTCGCTATCGAGCGAATCAAAGCGATTCACGCCCGGATCCCCAATACCCATCTGGTGATGCACGGGTCCTCCTCTGTGCCACAGGACTGGTTGGAAATCATTAATGAATTTGGCGGCGATATTGCGGAAACCTATGGTGTGCCAGTGGAGGAAATTGTTGAGGGTATCAAGTACGGGGTGCGCAAAATCAATATAGATACTGACTTGCGTCTGGCTTCTACGGGTGCCGTGCGCCGGTTTCTCGCGAGTCATAAATCCGAGTTTGATCCGCGCAAATACCTGAAGGCGAGCACGGATGCCATGAAAGAGATTTGTGTGGCCCGCTATGAGTCCTTCTCTACTGCGGGCAATGCCGGCAAAATCAGGCCCTACAGCCTGGATAAAATGTCCGAGCGCTACCAGTCCGGCGAACTGGATCCCCAGGTCAATTAGGCAGGCGGGGCAGAACAATGATCCCTGGTAAGTATCAGCATCTGGTGTTTGCCTTTTTTATGGCAGGGCTGATGTCCTGTCTGATGTCCCTGGTGATCAGTATTTTTAATGTCGGTCTGGTGGACAATATTCTGCAGATTTGGCTTCATGCATGGGGCTTTGCGTTTGTGGTTGCGTTCCCGGCGGTGCTGGTGGTGGCGCCCCTGGTGAGCAGGCTGGTCACTCTGGCGATTAAAAAAGATGACTGACAATCAGTTGGCTGCCGTGACCGACACTCGCGAGCCATTGCCCGAAGTTCTGCTGGAACGCGTGGGCAGTGGTTTGTTGCCGCTGACATTTGACTCTGAGCAGGATCGGCGAGACAAGACGCCGGACGAAATGGCTTACCTGCGTCACTACGGGCTGATACAGCCAGACTCGTTGACGGCGGTCAGTCATTGCATGGGTACGTTCGCCTCCGGCGATTTCCAGCTGGCTACCCATTACTGGTTGCCGGAGAGTCCCCGTGGCACCTACCTGTTGGTGCATGGCTACTTTGATCATGTCGGGCTTTATGGCCATTTGATTCACTACCTACTGCAGCGGGGTTATGCCGTGGTGGCATTTGATCTGCCGGGACATGGCCTGTCCAGTGGCGAGCGGGTCAGTATCGACAGTTTTGATCGCTACGTGGATGTGTTTTCCGACCTGTTGCAAAAATGCGTGAGCAGTTTTCCCAGACCCTGGAAAGGGATTGGTCAAAGCACGGGAGGCGCTATTCTGATGAAGTATGTCATGGCGGCCAAACCCTACCACTACCCCAATGATCTCACTTCGGTCACCGTGCTGGCGCCACTCATCCGGCCCAGGGAGTGGATGAAAAGTCTGCGCACCTACAAGCTGTTTCACCGGGTGCTGAAAAAAGTATCCCGGACATTCCGCCCCAATACCACCAACGAGGCATTTAACGAATTTCTGATCAACAATGACCCGTTGCAGTACAACTACATTCCCATTGAATGGGTGGCATCGATGAAGCGCTGGACTGAGGAATTTGCCGCGCTGCCGCCCAGTGATTACCCGTTAAAGGTGGTTCAGGGCGATTGTGACGGCACGGTGGACTGGCGCTATAACGTGGCGTCGATCCGCAAAAAATTCCCCAATTTTGAACTGGTGTTGATTCCCGGTGCCCGGCACCATCTGGTCAATGAAGTCGATTACATGCGCGATCGGGTATTCAAGTCGCTCGGTGAGGGCTAGGCAGCAGAGTAGTGAGAAGAACCGGTAGACCCGACAGGTCGGTATCCACCGGTCTCTGGTGAGATTCTAGAATAGCACCCGGCAGCGAATGGTGCCATCAATGGCCTTTAGTGCCTTCAGTGCCACATCACTGTATTCCCTGTCCACATCCAGCACCACATAGCCTACGGACTCATTGGTCTGCAGGTATTGGCTGCTGACATTGATGTTGTTGTCTGAAAACACATGGTTGATGGCCGTCATAACGCCCGGCACATTGTGGTGCACGTGCAACAGGCGGTGGGCACCACTGTGGGAAGGCAGCGACACCTGGGGAAAGTTGACAGCGCTGATGGTGGCACCGGTATCGCTGTACCTGACCAGCTTTTCAGCGACTTCCAGGCCAATATTTTCCTGTGCTTCCTGGGTGGAGCCGCCGATGTGCGGTGTCAATATGACGTTGTCATACTTGCGCAGAGGTGATACGAATTCTTCCTGGTTGGACTTCGGTTCAACCGGGAAAACATCAATCGCTGCCCCGCCGAGTTGTTTGTTTTCAAGCCGGTCGCACAGTGCATCAATATCCACTACTTTGCCGCGTGCGGCATTGATCAGGATGGCGCCGGTTTTCATGGCAGCAAGCTGCTCTGCACGAATCATGTTGCGCGTGGCGGGGTTGTCTGGCACATGGAGTGAAACCACATCGGCCAGTTCCAATAGCTCCCTGAGAGAACCGACCTGTTCAGCATTGCCCAGGGGGAGCTTGGTGACAACATCGTAAAACTTCACCCGCATGCCCATTGATTCGGCCATGACGCTGAGCTGACTGCCGATATTGCCGTAGCCAACAATGCCGAGGGTTTTGCCCCGTACTTCGTGAGAGGCTGTGGCAGTTTTGAGCCAGTCACCGCGGTGGGCAGCAGCATTCTTTTCGGGAATGCCCCGCATCAGCATGATGGTTTCAGCAATAATCAATTCTGCCACACTGCGGGTATTGGAATAGGGCGCGTTAAATACCACTATGCCGTGCTCTGTGGCTGCCTGAAGATCCACCTGGTTGGTGCCGATGCAGAAACAGCCCACGCCGATCAACCGTCTGGCCGCTTCAAATACCTGGCGGTTGAGTTGGGTGCGGGAGCGAATCCCGACGAAGTGAAAGTCCCGGATTTTTTCGATCAGCTGTTCTTCTGACAGCGCCGCTTTAAGATACTCGACGTTGCTGTAGCCAGAAGCTTTGAGTGTCTCTACCGCAGAGGGATGCACGCCCTCAAGCAGGAGAAATTTGATCTTGGACTTATCGAGAGAAAAATTGACCATACACTCCTCGGTTGGGTGGCCCGTACTGCTACCTGAAAAAAAGGCGGCTATGATACCATGCACGCCCTTCGATAACTGCCCCTTTTTGTGGAGGTCCGCCAGATGACTGTTGCCCCCCCGGTCATTGAGAAATTACGTGAGATCGTCGGTCAGCAGCGTGTGCTGACCGATGAAACTTCATTTCAGCAGTACGGTGTCGATCGCACGACTCTCTGGACGCCGTCACCTGGCGTCGTGGTATTGCCGGGGAGCACCGAGGAGGTGCAGGCCATTATTCAGCTGGCCAATGCCGAGCGCATCGCCGTGGTTCCCTCCGGCGGTCGCACAGGTCTCAGTGGCGGGGCTGTGGCCCTGAACGGTGAGATCGTCCTGGTGCTGGACCGGATGAACGAGGTGGTGGCATTCAATGCCATTGACCGCAGTGTGACGGTGCAGGCGGGCATGATCACCCAGCAGTTACAGGCGTTTGCCGAGCAACAGGGATTATTCTATCCGGTTGATTTCGCCTCGACCGGTTCCAGCCAGATTGGCGGCAATATTGCGACCAATGCCGGCGGTATCAAAGTCATTCGTTACGGCATGACCCGCAACTGGGTGCTTGGCCTGAAGGTGGTCAGTGGCAATGGCGATATCCTCGAGCTGAATTACGGCCTGGTGAAGAACAATACGGGTCTGGACTTCCGGCACCTGTTTATTGGTTCCGAGGGCACTTTGGGCATCATCACCGAGGCCACCATTGGGCTCACCCGGCCACCAAAGGAATTGAGTGTGCTGGTGTTGGGGGTGGTGGATTTCCCCAGCATTATCGATGTCCTGAAAACCTACAACGATGGCATGGAGCTGACGGCCTTCGAATTCTTTACCCACAACGGTATGGAAAAAGTATTGGCCCACAGCGAGGTGCCCGCACCCTTTGAATCTGAAGCACCGTTTTATGCGCTGGTGGAATTCGAGGCGCTGTCCGAGACTCAGCTGGATCAGGCGATGTCGCTGTTTGAAACCTGTGTCATGGAGGGCTGGGTGCTCGATGGCGTCATCAGTCAGAGCCTCTCTCAAGCGGAGAACCTCTGGAAGTTACGGGAGGATATGTCGGAGACCCTGTCCCGCTGGAAGCCCTATAAAAATGATATCAGCGTGAATGTTTCGCGCATGCCGGAATTTCTCGCCGAGGTGGAATCACTGGCGGCCAGGGAATACCCGGACTTCGAGCTGGTCTGGTACGGCCATATCGGCGATGGCAACCTGCACCTGAACATTCTGAAACCGGATGACCTGCCTGTGGAGCAGTTCGCCGGGCAATGCAGCGTGGCCAGCAAACAGATCGCAGCGCTGGTGGGACAATTCAACGGTAGTATTTCTGCCGAACACGGCGTAGGTTTACTGAAGAAGGATTACCTCGAATACTCGCGCTCCGCCACGGAAGTGCAGTTGATGCGGCAAGTCAAGCAGGTGTTCGATCCCAATGGCATCATGAATCCGGGTAAGATATTTGATGCAGTCTGACGAGAGATCCTATTGATGCCGGATGAACAGGTGCCATCGGAGCGACAGGTCGGGGTAGCCGAGACAGTTGATACAGCAACCCATACCCCTCAAAAAGATGAGAAGCTGAAGGACCTGACGCAACTGGTCTATATCCTGCAAATCATCAGCCTGGTGGTCGGTTTGACCGCAATCGCAGGTGTCATGATTAATTACCTCAAGCGGGACGACGTGCGGGGGACTTACCTCGAATCGCATTTCAACTGGCAAATCAGGACCTTCTGGTGGCTGCTGGCGGGCCTTGTTGTAGGCTGGTTGCTGTCCCTGGTGCTGGTCGGCTTCCTGATTCTCGGCCTGCTCTACATCTGGTATATCTATCGGATAGTCAAGGGTTGGCTGGCGCTCAGCGACAGAAAGGGGCTCGACGATGCATTACTTTGATCATTCTATTCATTTTGTCGATGGCCTTTCCGGGCAGATTCCCGCGGGCAAGGTGGTATGCGTGGGGCTTAACTACCGGGATCATATCAGCGAGATGAACAGCCAGCCCGGCACCGAGCCGGTGCTGTTCCTGAAGCCGTCGACGGCGCTGACATCTCTGGAACAACCGATTGCGATACCGACTACCCTGGGTGCCTGTCACCATGAGATAGAAATGGCGGTGCTGATTGGCGAGCAACTGAGCCAGTGCAGTGAACAGGAGGCCGACGCTGCGATTACCGGGGTTGGTGTGGCGCTGGATCTCACCCTGCGCGAGCTGCAATCGCAACTCAAACAGAAAGGGCTTCCCTGGGATAAGGCCAAGGCCTTTGATGGAGCCTGCCCCACTTCTGCATTTGTCGATCGCGCCCGGGTCACCGATCTGCAGGACGTGCCAATACGATTGACGGTCAATGGTGACTTGCGCCAGCAGAGCAGTACCGCCATGATGTTGACACCGGTTGCGCAACTGATCGCCTATATCTCCGGCTTTTTTACGCTGATGCCTGGCGACATTGTTCTCACCGGCACGCCCGCCGGCGTTGGCCCTCTGGCCCCCGGTGACCAGCTGTTGGTAGAGCTGGGTGACCTGATTGCCGTGTCCACCGAAGTCGTGGCACGCTGATAGGTGGTATCCGGCGTTCCAAGCCGAATCTATTCACTTTTCGGTATTGTGTGCCGGATCAATTTTTTATTATGGATAATAAGGTGTAGTTATGACTATTTCTGTTGGCGACACTATTCCCGCTTTGACCCTCAAAACTCCGGGTGAAAAGGGGCCGGAAGATATCACCACTGATCATATTTTCAAGGGTAAAAAAGTTGTGCTTTTTGCCGTCCCGGGGGCATTTACTCCCGGCTGTTCTCTCAGCCACCTGCCGGGTTATGTGACCAACGCGGATCGCATCAAGGCGAAAGGAGTCGATACCATTGTCTGTATGGCGGTCAATGACGCCTTTGTGCTGGGTGCCTGGAGTAAGGACCAGAATGCCGACGCGCTACTGATGCTGGCCGATGGCAACGGCGAACTCACCAAAAAACTGGGCCTCGAGATGGATGCTACTGGTCACGGCATGGGCATGCGCTGCCAGCGGTTTGCCCTGGTTGCAGAGGATGGTGTGGTAACCCATCTGGCAATAGAGCCTGAGGGTAAGGTGGATGTCAGTGCCGCAGAAAAGACCCTCGAGATTCTTTAATTTAAAGTTCTCGGGTTTAAAGTCCTCTAGGTCAAAACCGACTAGGTCAAAGCCCTCGGGTTGGAGGTTCTTTGGAGTGACGGGACATTGATTCCGCTGGGGCGTTACCGACATTTCAAGGGTAACTTGTATGAGGTGACCGGTTTGGCCCGTCACAGTGAAACCGGTGACTGGCATGTGGTCTATCGGCCACTTTATGGCGAGAGCCAGCTGTGGGTTCGTCCGCTGGCCATGTTCGACGAGATGATCGAACGGAATGGGGTAACGATGAAGCGGTTTGAATTCCTGGGCTTAAGCAACGAATAGTATTGCTGCTCTGAAGATAGCGGTTACCGGAACTCCAGGTTCTGCCAGTTAGTGCCTTGGTAGATGTGGGCGACCGTCAAAATAATCGGTGCGGCGAATCAGCTCATCGGTAATCGCATCAATAAAAGCCGCTTCCAGATCACAGCCGGGTATTTCCGAGATACGCAAAATTTCCCAAAGCTTGGTGCTGGACAACATATCCACCCGGGTATCAATCCAGTGGTAAATACGTTCGCCGGAGCCTGTTACCTCAACAAAGAAGTTGGCGGCCTGTTCGCGCATCAAGTTATTGATAGAGGGTTCGTTCTGTTTTGTTTGTTGTACCTTGTTCATGGCTTTTTCCTTTTCATTTCTTTTCATATTCGCTGACGAGGCTAGCAAGCCTCTATGTCAGAAAAATGAAGATGCTGTGACAAATTGATGTCACCACAGCCAGGTCGGCCAGCCGTTTCATTACAATAAATCCATCTGGACATTTATTTCTGCAGGCAGCAAAGTACCCCCCTTTCAAAGCGAGGGGCGGATAACGGAAATGTCTTCAATTCTGTTTGAAAAGAAACGTGCGGATGTGAACCGTTTTGGTGTGCGCCTGACGGCGATACTGGTGGGGTTGTGTCTGTCATTTTACTGGCAGGCGTTGCCCTATTTTCAGCAGGACCTGGCGGCGGCTGTGTCATTGCATCGCTGGCTGTTACCGGGACTCTTTTCGGCAGGGGCACTGCTGGCCTCGGGACTGGCATTATTTTTTATCCGTTTGGGTGATTGGCGGCGTTTGGTCTTGATTGGAGGGCTCGGCTCTGCCCTCGCCTTATCGGGAGCAGCTCTTGCCTCCGGCGCTCTGTGGCTGATGGTCTGCCATGGTCTGGCCGGCCTGTTTGCCGGTTTCGGGCTGAGTGTGGTGGTCAGTTGTCTGGGCGATACGACGAAACCGGTCAGCAGTTTTGCCTGGGCACTTCTCGTCCAGGCCCTGACGGCTGCTGGGCTCACTTTTCTGGTGCCGTCGTTTGCACCGGGTATCGACCCCAAGCAGGTACTATTGGCGCTGGCCGGGTTGGCATTCCTGACGGTATTGCTGAGCCGCCTGCTGCCTACCAGCGGCGCCAAACGTCTGAGTCTGCTCAGCAGTCGCAACAGTCAGGCCGACAAACAGTTGCTTCAGGTCGCAGTGGCCGGGTTGTTGATCTTTTTGGGGTGTGGCCTGTTCTGGTCGTCGCATCAACTGCAGTTTGAAACAGTGCAGCCGGTATTGGGGTTGGGTGCTTCGGCGATCATGCTTCTTTTGCTGGCCAGAGTCTGCGGTGCTTTGCTGGGCGCAGTTTTGGCGGCCCGCCTGGGTTTTTTGCTGCCCGTTGCTGYGGCGGGGGTGCTGGTGTTKGKSGYSSKYSYYKWRYWKMWRKYKMWRSMKRRYARWASYGGYTACAAAGGCAAAGTGATAGCGATTGAATATCTCGGCACCACCCAGATTTTGACGATTGAAACCCCCAATGGCCCGCTTAAAGCAAGGGTTTCGGCGGCGGACTCTGTTGAGGTCGGGCGGGGTGTGGGGCTGGTGTTTAACCCGCACGCGGTCACGATATTTGATAAAGCCAGCGGGTCGGCGCTGCTATCGGCTGCCAATAAAGGAGTGCTGGATCATGGCTGAAGTCAGCTTGCAAAACGTGTCCAAATCTTACGGCAAACAAGTGGCGCTGGACGGGGTGGATATGACCGTTCCCGATGGCTCTTTCGTGGTGCTGCTCGGGCCCACCGGCGCGGGCAAAACCACAACTTTGCGTATGGTTTCAGGGCTGGA
>NVUM01000016.1 GCA_002733125.1 Porticoccus sp. | reverse complement strand
GATAAAAGTCGACAATTTCCGGAAACTGTTTTTTCAGAATGGGCACGAACACCTCGTTCAGTGCCACGCCGAGAATGGCCGGCTCATCCGGCGGTCTGCCGGTATAGGTGCTGTGATAGATGGGGTCGCGGCGATGGGTGATGCGCTCCACGGTGAACACCGGAAACCGGTCCACTTCATTGTAGTAACCGGTGTGGTCGCCAAAGGGTCCCTCGTCGGCCATTTCATCGGGATAGAGATAACCCTCGAGAATGAATTCCGCGCTGGCGGGGACCTGAAGGTTGCTGCCCAGGCACTTGACCACGCGGGTTTTCTCACCGCGCAGCAGTCCGGCAAACGCGTATTCGGACAGGGTATCCGGCACCGGTGTGACAGCGCCGAGAATGGTCGCCGGGTCCGCGCCCAGGGCGACGGCTACCGGGAAGGGTTCCCCCGGATGCGCCAGTTGCCAGTCGCGGAAGTCCAGCGCGCCGCCGCGGTGGGATAGCCAGCGCATGATCAACTTGTTTTTGCCGATTACCTGCTGCCGGTAGATGCCGAGATTCTGGCGCTCTTTTTCCGGTCCCCGGGTAATCACCAGGGGCCAGGTGATCAGTGGGCCTGCATCTCCGGGCCAGCAGGTCTGGATTGGCAGTTTGCCGAGATCCACCTCGGCGCCCTCAATAATAACTTCCTGGCAGGGTGCGTTTTTCACCACCTTGGCGGGCATATTGAGGATGGGTTTGAATTTATGGCGCTTCTCCCAAAGATCCCTAACCCCTTTTGGCGGTTCCGGTTCCCGCAGAAAGGCCAGCAGCTCGCCCACCTCGCGCAGGGCGGCGACACTCTCCTGGCCCATACCCATGGCGACCCGTTCCGGTGTGCCAAACAGGTTGCCCAGCACCGGAATGTCAAAGCCCCTGGGATTTTCAAACAACAGGGCGGGGCCGCCAGCCCGCAGGGTTCGGTCACAGATTTCGGTCATTTCCAGATAGGGATCGACTTCCACGGAGATGCGTTTAAGCTCACCGCGTTGTTCCAGAAACTGAATGAATTCTCGCAGGTCGGTATATTTCATAAGTGTGCCTGAACAATAACTCCGGCAAGTGTTACGACAACGGTTGGGGAATGCAATCACTGTAATGGCATGCGGCCCCTCGGGGTAGATGCAATACCCGGTTGTTGGCGTTACATTAACGCTATGGCCTACTTTTTTCTGATTTTAATTGTGGCACTGGTGCATTTCGGTTTCGTACTGTTTGTGATCGCCGGTGGTTTACTGGCTTTCCAGTGGCCCACCATACTCTGGTGGCACCTGGCCGGGGCGCTGTATGGCATCGCGATTATGCTGGTGGGTTGGCGTTGTCCACTCACCAGGCTGGAGGCCTGGCTGCGTGAGCGGCGCGGCGAACGACTGGTAACCCAGTGGGAGTTTCTGCGCCACTATGTCTGGTCCCATGTCGGCCTGCGTGGCAACGAGTGGTTTATTACGGTGGTATTGATGATGGCAATGGTGCTGTTCAACTACCGGGCATATCGGTTTGTCATCGTGGGGAGTTAGGGTTGATAGAACTTGTCGGGGTTTTTGGGTTCAACTCGATCGTGGTCGCCCTGGCCGTCCTCATTCACTATGAGGTGTTATCGCGTCTGGCGACCGTTTTGCCAATGCTGGATATCCGGCCACGGTTGCGGGTTCTGGTGGCAATTTTTGTGGCCTTTATTGCCCATGTGGCGGAAATATGGACCTTTGCTCTGGCGTTCTATCTGTTGCTGCAAGTGGGGGGCAGTAGTTTGGCCGGCAACTTTGATGGTTCCCTGCTGGACTGTATTTATTTCTCTTTCAGTAACTACACGTCGCTCGGCTATGGTGACATCGAGCCATTTGGCCATATCCGCTTCCTGGCGGTACTGGAAGCCTTGATCGGTCTGATTATGATCGGCTGGACGGCATCCTTTATGTATATCGAAATGCAGAAATTCTGGATGACGGGCAAAAATGGTCGCCGGTGACGCAGGCGGGACTATTCAAAAACGATGGTTTTGTTGCCGTGCAATAACACGCGATCCTCCAGGTGATAACGCAGGCCTTTGGCCAGCACATTTTTTTCCACATCCTTGCCCTTGCGCACCAGATCCGGAACGCTGTCGTGATGGCTGATGCGGACCACATCCTGCTCGATAATCGGGCCGGCATCCAGGTCGCTGGTCACATAGTGACAGGTGGCGCCGATCAGTTTCACACCTCTTTCTGCCGCCTGGTGGTAAGGTTTTGCCCCGACAAAGGCCGGCAGAAAACTGTGGTGGATATTGATGATCTGTCCCGGGTAGGTGGCGCACAGTTCCGGTGGCAGGATTTGCATGTAGCGGGCCAGCACGATCACATCCGCCCTGCTCCGGGCAATTTGTGTTGCCACCTCCGCGAAGTGGGTAGTCTTGTCATTCTGGTCCACGGGGGCATGGTGGTAGGGAATATTATGCCAGTTCACATAACTGCGCAGTTCATCATGGTTCGAGATCACACAGGGGATATCAAACTGCATTTCACCGCTGCGCCAGCGGTACAAAAGGTCAGACAGGCAGTGGGCCTGGGTGCTGGCCATTAACACTACCCGTTTTGGCTTGCTGGTATCTGTCAGCCGCCATTGCATGTCGTATTGCTCTGCCAGTGGCGCGAAGCGGGCAGTGAGCTCCTCCGGGCCGTAGGGCAGCGAATCGGCTGCAATTACCTGGCGCATAAAAAACCAGTTGGTGTCGGGGTCCCGATAGTAGTTTGCCTCGGTCAACAGGCCACCCTCGTTGGCGAGGAATGAGCTCACGGCGGCCACCAGACCAACGCGGTCCGGACAGGATACGATCAGACGAAAACTGTGCGTGTTCATGGGGTGTTCAGACTGGCATTAAGGAGACGGAACTGTCTCATATTTACGGGTGAATTTCACCCGCCATGCCAAAAAGGCTCTGTGTCCAGAAGTTGCTGTTCCCCGGCCGGTTTCCTCCGATTATTTCAGCGGTTGCAACAGGTCGCGAAACCGGGGGTGTTCGGCGCTACCCAGCCATTCAAAGATCACCATTTCGGTGGTGACGATTTCTGTGCCGTGGTGGGCTAGTCTGGCAATGGCCACCTCACGATCATGCGGTTTTCTGGAGCCGATAGCATCGCTCACCAGATAGACATTTTTGCCCGCCTCCCTGAGTCCGAGTACGGTTTGCAGGACGCAGACATGGCTTTCACAGCCACCGATCACCCATTGCCGGCGGTCCCCGGCCAGTGCCAGCAGTTGCCCGGTTTTAACCGCATCAAAGGTCATCTTTTCCAGAACCGTTTCCCCCTCACGGGCTGCCAAAACCGGCGTTGTGGCACCAAGGCCATGGGGGTACTGTTCGGTGTAAACGACGGGTATATCGAGAGTTCTGGCCGATTGAATGAGTCGTTCGAGCTTGCTGACGACCTGTTCACCCTGATTGATGGCGGGTAACAGCCGGCTCTGCATATCAATGACCAGCAGCAGTGATTGCGTCGGGTCAAGCGTCAACATGGCATTTCTCCATCGATTCGGGTGGTCAGTGTGTCGGAAAAACTGGCCATCATCTGCTCGGCGTTGGCATTGAAAATTCTGATGCGACCGGTATGTGCCAGCAGCAAAAGACCCGTGGCGTAGGCAAAGACGCTGGCCGTTATCTCGCTGGCATGGGCTGCGCTGACGCCCATGGCCAGGGCGGCATCCGTGATGGGCTGAAGGCTGGATTGCAACTGTCGATTGAGTTCGGCATCTCTCGCCCGGCCGAGCCCCTTGGGCTTCATGCCGCCGCGGAACAGGTAAAAGCCCAGATCGAGATCACCGGGATTAGTTCGATAGTAATTAAAAAACGCCATGGCGGAGGCCTTGAGTCGCTGAACGGGCGTGTCGATCTGGTGGATGGCGGCTGCAATGTCGGCATTCAGCGTCGCTAGCGATTGGCCCAGCAGTTCCGCATAGACCGCCTCTTTCGAATCGAAGTGAAAATAAAGCGCAGCGGGGGTGTATCCGGCCTCTTTGGCGATAGCGCGCAAGCTCGCTCCTTCTAGGCCCTCTGCCTCGAAAACCCGCCGGGCCGCCCGCAGAATGATGTCCCGTTTTAGCGCACTGCTGGCCGACGGGCGCTTGCCCTTGGCCACTTGGTGAAGCCCGGAGGCGGGTTGCTTGGTCGACGAGGTCGGCATGAAAGATGGGCCCGGCTAGGTTTGACAGAAAAATTTTAACAGTGTTAGATTGTATCCGCAAAGAAACACTTGAGGGTTTCCCCATGCTGATGACGGCAGCTGAGTATCGTGAGTCCCTGCGGCGCTATCAACCCAGGGTGTTTATCAATGGCAGGCAGGTGGACAGTGTGGCGGATGAGCCGCTCCTGGCCCCTGGCATTGCGGCTGTGGGGGTGACCTATGACTTTGCCTGTCATCCCAGCCACGCGGCGTTGCTGACGGCAACCCAGGGCACTTCCGGAAAACAGGTCAACCGGATGTTGCATATCAATCAAAGTGCCACCGACCTGCTGCACAAGCTGGAGGCCGTCAGGCTGGTGTGTGCCGAATCCGGTTGTGCCCAGCGCTACCTGTCCCAGGACGGCCTGAATGCGCTGTTTCAGTCGACTCAATTGACGGACGCCAATCACGGCACTGATTACCATCCGCGTTTTCTCGACTACCTGCACGATGTTCAGGCGCGCGACCTGACCCTGGGCGTTGCCATGACCGATGCCAAGGGCGACCGGTCCCTGCGACCGGGGCAGCAGGAAAACCCGGATACCTATGTGCATATTGTGGAGCACCGGGCGGACGGGATTGTCATCAGCGGCACCAAGGCGATTGTCACTGGTGCCCCCTATATGCATGAGTTTCTGGTCATGCCCTGCCGTACCCATACACCGGAAGATGCCGACTTCGCCGTGGCCTGTGCCGTGCCTGTGGATGCGCCGGGGATTACCATTGTGGCCCGGCCGGCAGGTCGGCCCGGTGAGAGCGCCGCAAAATTTTCGGCCAAATATGGCCAGTCGACCGGTGTGGTCATTTTTGACAAGGTCTTTGTGCCCCACGAGCGGGTGTTTCTCGCGGGTGAATACGAGGAGGGGGGGTTCCTGACCACCAGCTATGCCACCCACCACCGCCACTCCTGTATCGGTGCCCGGGCGGGGTTTGGCGATTTATTGATCGGTGCCGGTGCGCTGATTACCGAAGCCAATGGCCTGGATCCGGATCGCCACGGTCATATTCGCGACGCCATGGTGGAGCTGATTACCATCACGGAAAGTTTTTTTGCCTGCGGCGTGGCCGCTTCGGTTTACTGCGTGCAGGATCCCGCAGGGGTGGCGATGCCGGACCCGGTCTTTTCCAATATCGGCAAGCTGCTGCTCGCCACCAAGATCTATGACATGCACAAGCTGGCGCACTATGTGTCCGGTGGCTTGATTGTCTCCCTGCCCGGCCCCGATGAGGATCACAACCCCGAAACTGCCGCATCGCTGGCCGCCGTCCTCGGTGGGCGACCGGATATTCCCGCCGCACAGCGTCTCGAAGTGGCCCGGTTTATCGAGGACCTGACGGCCTCCCATCAGGGCGGCTGGTACTCGGTCATCTCGCTGCATGGTGGCGGTTCGCCGGAGGCTATGAAACGCGAAATCTGGCGCAACTATCCCGTCTATGAAAAGCAGGACCTGGTGGAGCGGCTGCTGGATCGCGGCGTACTCGATGAGGGGAAACGCGTCTCGAGACAGCCCGGTCGCTGCTGCGTCAAGGGCTGCGAAGTGCCCGAGCCGCCGAAGAAGAAATAGCCCACTCTTGCCGCGACAGAATCCTGTGTATCGGATTGCGACGCCTGCTGTTCTGCGGCATAGTAACTCGCCATTGATCAGTACACAGGCCTTGCCATGACAGATTATCTGATAGCGCCCTCCATTCTCTCGGCAGATTTTGCCCGACTGGGGGAGGAGGTAGACGCGGTTCTCGAAGCGGGTGCCGATGTTGTTCATTTTGACGTGATGGACAACCATTATGTGCCTAATCTGACCATTGGCCCCATGGTTTGCAAGGCGTTGCGCCGCTACGGTATCCGTGCCCCGATCGATGTGCACCTGATGGTGGAACCGGTGGATCAGCTGATCGGTGACTTCGCCGAGGCCGGCGCCAGTTGGATCACCTTTCATCCAGAGGCGTCAAAACATGTGGATCGCTCGCTGCAGTTGATTCGCGATGCCGGTTGCAAGGCCGGGTTGGTGCTGAACCCGGCTACCAGTCTGGAGCCGGTGAAGTATGTGCTCGACAAGGTGGATATGCTGTTGCTGATGTCGGTCAATCCGGGCTTTGGTGGCCAGAAATTCATTCCCGCGACACTGGGTAAATTGCGTGAGGCGCGCGCGCTGATTGAAGCCAGTGGTCGCGATATCCGGCTGGAAGTTGACGGTGGGGTGACGGTCGAGAATATCCGGGCGGTTGCCGACGCTGGTGCCGATACCTTTGTCGCCGGTTCGGCTATCTACGGTGCAGGGGATTACGCTGCGGCCATCGCCGCCATGCGGTCTGCATTGCGCTGAAACGCCGACGGCTTTGATGACTTTGCAGGTTCTGGTGAATCCATTAGAATGCGTCCTCTGACTGTTGGAGGGACCCGTGACATCCGGTAAAGGCCAATCCTGTAATTCTGCTCACCTCAGCTGGCGATGGCGCAGTTGCTGAACCCCGCTGCCTGAAAGGCAGCATCCTATGCCCTATTGTCTGATATATCTGCGTCCAATGACGCAAGGGAATGACCATGACCCCGACAGAATTTGCCGCGCTGGCCGAGCAGAATTACAACCGGATACCAGTAATCCGCGAGGTGCTTGCCGACCTCGAAACCCCCCTGTCCTGTTACCTCAAACTGGCCAGAGGCCCCTACTCCTACCTGTTTGAATCCGTTCAGGGCGGCGAGAAATGGGGGCGCTATTCGCTGATCGGCATGCCAGCCACTACCATTCTTAAAGTTTACGGCGATCAACTGACCATCGAGCGCGATGGTGAGCAGCTGGTCTCGCGAAACACGGATGACCCCCTTCGGGAAATCGAGGAATTCCAGAGTAGTTACCGGATGCCCGAACTGCCGCAACTGCCCCGTTTTACCGGCGGGCTGGTGGGCTATTTCGGCTATGACACCGTTCGTTATATAGAGCCAAGGCTGAAGAAATCCGTACCACCGGATGCGCTGGGCACGCCGGATATCTTGCTGATGGTGTCCGACGAAGTGGTGATCTTCGACAACCTGCTGGGGAAGTTGATCCTGGTGGTGCATGAAGACGCCTCGGAGCCGAACGCCTGGAATCTCGCCCAGACCCGTCTGGATGAGCTCGAGGCCAAACTGGCAAACCCCCTGCCGGATTTACCCCCTCTTAAAATGCAGGGCAGCGGTCTGCAGGAATCGGCATTTGTATCGAGTTTTGGCGAGCAGAACTTCAAACAGGCGGTCAACAAAATCAAGGACTATGTGCTGGCCGGTGATGTGATGCAGGTGGTTCCTTCCCAGCGTCTCTCCATGGATTTTGAGGCGGAACCACTCAATCTGTACCGCGCATTGCGCTGCCTGAATCCCTCGCCCTATCTCTATTATCTGGATATGGATGATTTCCAGATTGCCGGTTCATCGCCAGAAATTCTGGCGCGACTCGAGGATGGCGAGGTGACCGTGAGACCGATTGCCGGGACCCGGCGCCGCGGCCACACCCCGGAGGAAGACCGTGCGCTGGAAGCGGACATGCTCGCTGACCCCAAGGAAATTGCCGAACACCTGATGCTGATCGATCTGGGCCGCAATGACGTGGGTCGTGTGGCGCAGACGGGCACGGTCAAACTGACCGAAAAAATGTCGGTGGAGCGTTATTCCCATGTCATGCATATCATCTCCAATGTCACCGCACAGGTGGTTCCGGGTACCACGGCTATTGATGTGCTTCGGGCGACACTGCCTGCGGGAACCCTGAGCGGTGCACCGAAAATTCGCGCCATGGAAATCATCGACGAACTGGAACCGGTCAAGCGCGGTGTTTACGGTGGCGCGGTGGGTTATATCGGCTGGAACGGCAATATGGATACCGCCATTGCCATTCGCACGGCGGTGATCAAGGACGGCAAGCTGTACGTGCAGGCCGGTGCCGGTATCGTGGCGGACTCGGTGCCGGAACTGGAGTGGAAGGAAACCATGAACAAGGCCCGTGCCATTTTCCGCGCTGCGGATCTGGTGATATGAGGAACTCGCTCATCATGCCGATGGGCGACAACCGTACAGGATTGTCTGGGGCAATTACCCGGCCAAATCCTCCAGATACCGAACCAGCTTGGGGGTAATCTCCTTGGCGCTGCGGGCGGCGCCAATCAGCGTCGCGGAGCCGGGACTTGCCCAGTCACCATAGCCAAACAACCACAACCGGGGTTCTTTGTCCGCCTGGCCTGCTGTCACCTGAACCTGCCCGTTTTCTTCAATGACACCCAGCGGTTCAAGGTGATCGAGTGCTGGCCGGAAGCCGGTGCACCAGATGACGGCATCAATTGACTCTGCCGAGCCATCCGGCCACTTGACGCCCGTTTCGGTGAAACTGGCAAACGGCCTTTGGCTGTCAAGAATGCCCTTGTCCCGGGCCGCCTTCACGGGGGGCACCATGACAATGTCACCGATGCCACCCACGGCAGCACCTTCCGCATCTCCCCTGAGCCGGGCTGTGGCACGCTCAAACAGAACACGACCATCCACCTCATCGGGCAGAAATACCGGCTCTGACTGGGTTACCCAGGTGGCGTCCGCCACCTCTGCCACTTCGGCAAAAATCTGTGCGCCGGAATTGCCGCCGCCGACCACCAGTACACGCTGGTCCCGGAAGTCATCGGGCGTTCGATAATGTGCGGAGTGAAGCTGTTTGCCCCGGTATTTTTTTTGCCCGGGATAGTCGGGAATAAAAGGGTGACTCCAGGTGCCGGTGGCGCTGGCCACGGTGCGTGCACGCCACTGGTACTTGCCACCGGACACCCGCAAGCAGTTATTGTCCTCGTCTCGGGTTACGCTGCTGACCTGGTGGGGGCGATACACCGGTAGTGCGTAGTGCTGTTCATACCTGGCCAGGTAAGCCAGTACGTTGTTGCGATGGGGATAACCGTCCGTGTCGTCGTCTTGCTGCATCATGATGCCCGGTAGTGAACTGTAGGCTGCCGGTGAGAAAAGGCGCAATGAATCCCAGGTATGTTGCCAGGCACCTCCGGGCTTGCCTTGGTTGTCGAGAATAATGAAATCCAGTTTGGCTCTTTTCAGAAAGTAGCCAACGGCGAGCGCCGCTTGACCGCCGCCAATGATCACAACGTCGAATACTTTTGTGCTCATTTATACTCCTTTTGGTTGGTGGCGCTCATCCCGCTCCCTATTCCCCGGACAGTGTTCGGCAAAGGCGGACGACTCATACTGCAAGGTAATATGCTGGATACCGAAATGTCGACTGATCACATCAGCGGCCTGAGACAGCAGGTTGTTGTTCAGGGTCTTGTCGCCAGTGCTTTGGTCGCATACCAGATGAGCAGTCAGGGCGTTTTCCCGGGTGCTCATGGCCCACACATGTAGATCGTGAACTGCAATCACGCCGGGTAGCGTCAGCAGACTCGCATCAACCTGGTCGAGATCAATGTGCTCGGGCACACCGTCAAAAAGCAGATGCAGCGAACGCCGGAATAATGACCAGGTGCCCATGATAATGATCATTGCTATCAGTATGCTGGCGACGGGGTCGATCCAAAGCCAGCCCTGCCAAAGGTAGAGTATTCCTGCCATGACGACGCCCAGGGACACCAGGGCATCAGCCGCCATATGCAGGAAGGCACCGCGAATATTCAGGTCGTGTTCACTGCCAGTCAGGAATAACCAGGCAGTGATGCTGTTGACGACGACACCAATGCCCGCGACCCATATAATGGTAAAACCATCGATTGCAGTGGGGGTTTGCAGGCGGTGTGAGGCTTCCCATATCAGTGAGCCCATCGCCACCAACAACACAATGGCGTTGATAAAGCTGGCCAGAATCGATGCTCGCCGCCAGCCATAGGTATGTCGGCGGTTGGGTTTGAGTCGTGCGGCGCCGAATGCTGCCCAGGCTAGTAACAGCCCCGCCACATCGCTCAGGTTATGACCGGCATCGGCCAGCAGCGCCAGCGAGCCGGTTTCCCAGCCATAAAAGGCTTCCACCAGCACAAACCCCAGATTGAGGCCTACACCGATGGCAAATGCGCGTCCAAAGTTGGCCGACGAGAGGTGGCCTGGGTGGGTGGGCGTCACCGCAGTCTGGTGTTTAGTTGGTCTACCAGTTCTGCCCAATCGGCATCTGCACAGAGCTGTTGGCGAAGAAACTCACGTTGAGTGTCCGACCAGAACGGCGCTTCACTGAGTTTGACCTTCGGATCCAGTGGCCGGTTGTATTCGATAAAGGCTTCGATTTCCCTGTGGTTAGAGGGGAGGCCGAGCTGTTCAAACAGCTCGCAGAGTGTGTGTCCAGATTGTTCCATCGTGCTTTCTCCTGAATCAGAGTAATTCCAATGCCAGTGCGATACCCTGGCCGCCACCGATACACAGGGACACGATGCCCCGCTGCTGTTTCTCCCGCGCCATGGCGTGAAGCAGGCGAACCGTCAGTACAGCCCCGCTTGCCCCAATGGGATGACCGTGGGCGACAGCGCCGCCATCAGGGTTGACGATGTCCTCCGGAAACCCAATTTCCCGCAGACAGACCAGGGTTACGGCGGCGAAGGCTTCGTTGATTTCCACCCGGTCTACATCGGTTGTTTGCCAGCCAGCCCGTTGCAGTGCCTGACGTACCGCGGGCACAGGGCCGAAACCGAAATAGCCGGGTTCCACGGCACTGATGCCATAGCCCACGATTTTTGCCATAGGCTTAAGATCGTGGGCCTCGGCCCAGTGGCGATCGGCGACGATCATGGCAGCTGCGCCGGAATTGAGCCCCGGCGAGTTGCCTGCCGTGATAGTGCCATCTTCCCGGAATACCGGTCGCAATCGGGACAGGGATTCCAGGGTGGTATCGGGACGGTTGTGTTCGTCGCGTGCGAATAGTGAGGGACCCTTGCGGCCAGCCACCTCTACGCTGATCAGCTCGTCGTCAAAGCTGCCCGCTTCCTGGGCGCTGGCGAAACGTTGTTGTGAGCGGAAAGCCCACTGGTCCTGATCCTCGCGGCTCACACCGTAACGGCTCACCATGTCTTCCGTATGCCAGCCGGAGTGTTTGCCGGAGAACGCATCATTGAGGCCGTCGCGCAACATGCTGTCCACCAGAGATGTGTCACCCATACGTGCCCCCCAGCGGCCATTGGCCATCAGGTAGGGCGCAAGGTCCATGTTTTCCATGCCGCCAGCTATTGCGCAGTCAGTGAAACCGGCAGCGATTTCCTGAAACGCACTGACAATAGCCTGGGCACCCGAACCGCAAACCCGGTTGACCGTTAGTGCCGGAACTTCAACGGGCAGCTTCGCCCCAATACCTGCCTGTCGCGCCGGGTTCATACCAGTTCCGGCCTGGATGACATTACCCATCACCAGCGATTGAATTTTTTCGTGGGCGATACCCGCGCGTTCTAGTGATGCCTTGATGGCAATGGTGCCCAGCTCGGTGGCCGGTGTATCCTTGAGGCTGCCGCCGTAGGTGCCAATGGGAGTCCGCACCGGACTACAGATGACAATGTCTTTTGAGCTCATGGGCAAATTCCTCCGATTAAATATCGTGTTCGCGGTTGACCTGCTGAGACAGCCGCTGGGTCCCGTTTTCCACTACGTTCAATTTTGATCTCTTTCATAGCAATACTTCTCACAATAAAACCTCAGGCAGCGCAACAGGTCTCCCGTCAGCAAGATAAACAATGCTAGGCATACTCTGGCTCCGGGAGCCTATGAATCACTGGGAACCTGTCGGGCGCCCAGTTGCCGCTGCAGGGAGTCCACCTGTTGGCGCAGTTCCCGCAGTTGAGCCATTAAGTCCATGGCAACCGCAACGCCTTGCCAGTCGAGCTCAAGCTCACGCCTCAGGCGCAGGGCCTGATGCAGCGCCGGCACCGCCGTTGTCCGAAACCGCCACTGGTCCGATGCCACGACCGAGGGTGTTATCAGCCCGATATCCACCAGTTCAATCAACAGTGGCGGCTCCAGACCGCAGCGCTCACAGAGCTCGTTCAGACTTAGCCAGGCCTCTGTCTCAGACAGTTGATGTTCCTCGATAACGATGGTGGTAATGTCAGCACTCATAACCATTTCTCCAGCGATTTCCTCGGATTGAATGAGGCTTCCTCTTCGGCCAATTCCCGGTACAGCGTTTCAGCTTTGGACGAATGCCTGGATGGCAATGTTACCTGTACATTGACGATCAGGTCTCCGGCCGGGTTTCGGCCCAACCCGCGCCCCTTGAGCCGGAGCCTTTTACCGCTGACCGAGTCTTTGGGGATGGTCAGCCTGACCGCCCCCGTCGCGGTCGGCACCTCCACCTTGGCACCCAGTGCGGCCTCCCAGGGGGCAACCGGCAAGGTCAGTAAAATATCCCGGCCGTCAACGGCAAACAGTGGGTGCGGCACCAACTCGATTTCCAGGAACAGATCACCGGCCGCCCCCTCCCCGTAACCGGGGGCACCTTGGCCGGCCAGGCGAATATGCTGCCCGGAAACCACACCGGCAGGAATCTTTACATTGAGGGTTTTGGTTTTAGCGTGCAGATGACCCTGGGCGTCGACAGTCGGCACCTCCAACGTGAGTGTTCGCTGCACACCCTGAACCGCCTCTTCCAGAAACAACGCTAACCGGTAATGCAGGTCCTGCCCCCGATGGCTGAAAGAGGAGGTCCGGTCGTGAGCTCCGCTCGGGCGGTATCCGCCAGTCCCGGCCCCGCCAGTGCCAAAAACAGATTCAAAAAAGTCACTGAATCGGCGGCTGGCTTCCTCTTGGCTCATATCTGCGCCAGCCTCTGCCCCACCTCGCTGCCTGCCCCCGGCGGCGCGCATGGCTCTGATCTGATCGTACTCGGCGCGTTTTTCGGCATCGCTGAGCACCGCATAGGCCTCTCCGATGTCTTTAAACTGCGCCTCAGCATCCGGTTCTTTGCTGACATCGGGGTGAAACTTTCGAGCCAGTTTGCGATAGGCCTGTTTTATCTCTGCCGGTGAGGCCTGTTCGGCCACGCCCATCACCTTGTAATAGTCTTTGAAATCCATAGAATCCGTTGTCTCCCTTGAATAATCGAACCTGCCGAGCCTACCGGGCCAACGAGCAAGCAGAACAGTTTCTGCCCGGTTCCACCCGAAACCCTGCGACCCCCAGCGTGGCTACCAGTGCGACGCTATTAAAAACAGTGCCGTATTACTTCACGTTCCCGTACAGTAGTTTAAGACGGTGATCATGCTCGTCGCTGTCCACCAGAATTTCATAGTCAATGGATTCTATCTTTGGCGGTTCAATTTCACAGACGAAATCCAGTATTTCATTAGAATAGCACTCAAAAAACTGCAGTGCGGGCAATCCCATCGAATCAGAGATGTCCTGATGACCTTGGTCTGTATGAATGAAGCGCGTGTCGCTATCGCTGTAAAGAAAATTGCTGAAGCCGCAGCCGTGAACCGGCGTGACATGCGGGACAGTACATTCATCCGTGCATTCAGTGATGCCAGCCCCTGACGGTGCTGATTTCTGCTGGGCAATCTGGCGGGGTAACGGCAGGACATGGCCAGCCGGTCACGCACGGGGCATCAGTTCTCATCTGCCGGGCCAGCGCCCAGCACCAGAAACACGGGTAACTCATCGGCGGGTTTTTCTGCCAACTCGGCATCTGTTAGCCGCGCGTAGATTTCGATCAGGTTGCCATCCGGGTCTTTTAGCCACAGCTCGTGCAGGGGCGTACCTTTCCAGGTGGTGCGCGGTAGTTTTTCGATAGGGGCACCAAACCGTAGCGCCTGATGATAGACATTGATTACCGACTGCCGATCGGCGACTCCGATACCCAGGTGGTAGAGCGTATCCCGATGCAGGGTCTTGCCATCGGACACCAGCAGGACAAAGTTCAGGTTCAGGTCGGATCTGATAAAAGTTGCATAACGGTGAGTCCACTCCCTGGGCCAGGTGTCCAGCAGCCAGGCGTAAAACCGGGTGCTGGCGGGCAGATCGGCAACCCGCATACTACCGTGGAATTCCCGGGACACCGGTGCACTGGGCAGATCCAGCAGCCCGGCCAGAATCTCTGTGCGCATCCGGATCTGGTCACGCGCTGCGGCAAAGCTTGCGGCAAGTTCCTTCGGTGTCGGACGGTCCTGACTGCCCGACGGGTCGGCGATAGGCCAGTGCAGCCGCTTGATCCGGCCCGGCAGTACAGGACAGCTCTCTTCGGCGCACAGCGTCACCACCAGGTCGATGTGGCTGGTGTCGATATCATCGATGGACCTTGAATGGTGGTGGCTGATGTCGATGCCAATATCTTTCATGGTGGCCACCGCACAAGGATTGAGCTGAGACGGCTCGGAGCCCGCACTGGTCACTTCGACCCGGCTCCCCAGAATGTGGCGTGCCAGTCCCTCGGCCATCTGGCTACGGGCCGAGTTGGCGACGCACAAAAACAGAATGCGTTTTATGGATGTGTCCCGTTTTACGGGTATACCTGCGTCGCCGGCGCTCATGATGTGCTCTCCTGCTCCTGAATGGGCACCATCAATACCGGACGCCGCGCTGTTTCACAGACCCTGGCAGCGGTGGAACCGATCACTTTGCTTTCCAGCCAGCCCTGGCCGTGCTTGCCGACAATAATCAGTGTGCAATTCCGCTCGGAGGCCACTCGGGCGATGGTATCGCAGGGCTTGCCTTCTTCTGTCAGCACATTGACCTGCCCTGCCTGTGCCGATAACCGCTTACGGATGTCGTTAAGTGCCGCGTCAACCTTGTCGGGCTGGTCTACGGCGTCAGGGGTCAATACCGTGAGCAGGTCGGTTCGTGCCGCTCCAGCGGACAAGTGAATGATAGCTTCTTCGGCCCCGCGAGCGTGTTTCGATAGATCTGTGGCTAGCAGTATATGATCAAGGGTGTGTTTGCAGACTGCCTCGCAATACACACGGGTTTTATCGGCACTGGGCTCTACCCATTCCAGTAGTACCGGCCTGATGGTTTTGCGGAGCACCTCGCGGGCAACGTTGCCAAGAAACAGGCTGCGAACCCGGTTCTGCCCTCGCGAGCCGATAACAATGAGGTCGGCATCGATTTCGGCGGCAACCGCCAACACCTCGTCAGCTACCGTACCGGAGCTATGTACAACGCTATTTACCTTAAGACCTGCTTCGCGTAGTGGAACGGCGCACTTTTCCAGCCAGTCCCGGTAATCGTCCTCATGGCCATAGCCGGCAAACTGGTTGTAACCCACCTGGATCACATGGGTGAGAGTAACCTTGATGACGCCCCACTTTTTCAAATCGGGGAGGCAGTCGAGAATCGGCTGCTCAGCTGGCGAGAGATCGAGAGCAACAAGCGCGGATGTAAACATTAGACTGTCTCCTTGGTTGATGACACGACTTTGGAACCTTTTTTGGTTTCGGTAGCGGGAAACCAGTGGCTGGTTCGGTTGGCGAAGGCTACCAGCGAGAGCATCACCGGTACTTCCACCAGCACGCCGACCACGGTCACCAGCGCTGCGCCGGAGTTGAGTCCGAACAGGCCGATGGCAACTGCTACCGCCAGCTCAAAGAAGTTAGAGGTACCGATCAGGGCGCAGGGCGCGGCAACATTGAACGGTACTCGCCAGAAATAGGCCGCTGCGTATGCGATGGCAAAAATACCGTAGGACTGGATCAGCAGAGGTACGGCAATCAGCGCAATCAGCAGGGGTTGATCAAGAATAATCTGCCCCTGAAAACCGAACAGCAGTACTACGGTTGCCAGCAGCCCCAACACCGATAGTGGCTTAATGCGTGAGGTAAAGCGTGAGACTTGGACTTCACCTTGAACCCCGGGACTGGAGTTGCGGATCAGGTGCATCCTGGTCAGGGTGCCTGCCACCAGGGGAATGACCACGTACAGCACTACTGACAAGAGCAGCGTCTCCCAGGGCACGCTGATATTGGTCACACCCAATAGCAGGGCGACGATCGGTGCGAAGGCAAAGATCATGATGACATCGTTGAGAGACACCTGTACCAAAGTGTAGGTGGCATCCCCCCGGGTCAGTTGCGACCAGATAAATACCATGGCCGTGCAGGGGGCGGCGCCCAGCAAAATCATGCCGGCGATGTACTGGCTGGCGTTGGCGGGGTCGATCAGGTCGGCGAAGACAAACTCAAAAAACAAGACGCCCAATGCGGCCATGGTGAAGGGTTTGATCAGCCAGTTGACCACCAGGGTGATCACCAGGCCCTTGGGCCGTTCATGGATGCGCTTGAGACTGGTGAAATCCACCGACACCATCATCGGGTAAACCATGAACCAGATCAGCACCGCCACGATAAAATTGACCGAGCCGTACTCCAGCCCGGCGAGCAGCTGGAAGGTGTCCGGCAGCAGGGTTCCCAGCGCCAGTCCGGCAATAATGCAGAGCAGTACCCACAGTGACAGGTAGCGCTCAAACAGGCTGAGTGGAGACGCGGCGAGTTTACTGGATGGGGTTTCTGTCATAGCGGGTACTCTATAAGCTGCAAAATTGTTATTGATATCAACCGGTCAATGGCGCTTCAGCTCAGCACCGCCTTGACCTCATCGGCAGACGACACCTTGCCTTCGATGACAATATCACCATCGATGGCCAGCGCCGGGGTGCGCATGATGCCGGCATCGATAATGGCATTGGTGTCTGTGACCTTCTCCACCTCATAGGTCAGATTCAGAGAGCTCGCGGCGGCTTCTGCATTGGCCGTGAGCTGTTTGCACTTGGCACAACCTGAGCCATAGATCGTTAATTTCATGGGTTGTTGCTCCTGTCTTGTTGTTGCGAGATGTTGTCGAAAATGATTTCGACGTCTTACCAGAAATTACCGTAGATGACGCCGGTGGTTGTTGCCATGACTACCACCAGGCCACAGTACACCAGCGTTTTTTGTGTGCCGAGCACCGTGCGGATCACCAGCATGTTGGGTAGTGACAGGGCCGGCCCGGCCAGCAGCAGCGCCAGGGCGGGCCCCTTGCCCATGCCGGCGCCCATCAGGGCATCGACAATCGGCACTTCGGTGAGTGTTGAAAAATACATCAGTGCACCGAGTACGGAGGCAATTGCTGTCGATGTCAGGGAATTGTCGCCAACGGCAGCGCCCACCCATGCGGAGGGTATGATGCCCTCGTGGCCCGGACGGCCGAGGGCAAAGCCGGCAACAAATACCCCGGCCAGCAGCAACGGCAGTATCTGCTTGGCAAAATCCCAGCTTTGCGCAGCCCATTCGCGGTCGCTGTCACGCAATGCCGAGATCAGCATCAGTCCGGCAATGCCGAGCGCGAATGGCAATTCCTGTGCACCGGGTACTGCCAGGGCGGCAACCACAACGACCGCCGCCAGCATTAGTAATTGTGATACAGGCCATTGCCAGCGCCAGACCAGCAGGGCGCCAAGCGCCAGGGACAAAAGCGCGGTTATCTGCCATTTCCACTGATAGATCTGCATCCAGACAGCGCTGTCGGCAGCGGCCCAGTTGGCAAATACCAGAATACCGACCATCAACATGAAGAAGGTGACGATGACACCGGTGGGTTTATCCGCGTTGTCGCCACCAAAGCCGCGGCCGTTGGTGCCGGCCCGCTGGGCTTCCTCCCTGCGGTAAATCAGGTGCATGATGGTGCCGATCACGATGGAAAAAACAATGGCCCCGACGGCCCGGGCAATGCCGATCTCGGCGCCCAGGACCTTGGCCGTGACGACAATGGCCATGATGTTGATGGCCGGGCCCGAGTAGAGGAATGCAATGGCTGCACCCAGGCCGGCGCCGCGTTTGTAAATGCCACCGAACAGGGGTAGTACAGTGCAGGAGCATACCGCCAGCAGAGTGCCCGACACCGATGCCACACCAAAAGCCACCGGTTTGGAGGCCTGCGGTCCCAAGTGGCGCATCACCGCTCCCTGACTGATATAAGCGGCCATCGCACCGGCAATCAGGAAAGCTGGCAGCAAACACAGGATAACGTGCTCACGGGCATACCAGTTGGTCAGGTAAATGGCTTCCAGCACGGCATTGTCAAAGCGTTCGGTGCCTGCCGGGATGAAATAGATTGCCAAAAACACTGCCAGCATGAACGCCAGCAGATATGTCTGGCGGGGGTTGTTGCGGTACAGCTCAAGCAAGCGGGTCATTGCGGTGTTTTTTCCTGATGCTCGGGTTCCTGCGATCCGGGGCGTGCTCTTTTGGGTAGGCCCAGTGAAATGATCACGGTGGCAACCAGCATGCCGCCGGAAATCCACAGGCAGGCCGCCAGCCCGGTTGCGCCCTGGCCGGCCAGCTGAAAGACCCAGCCCGAGAGCACCGTGCCGATCAGCCGTCCCATGGCGTTGGCCATGTAGTAAAAGCCCACATCCAGCGACACACCGTCACTGCCAGCATAGCTGACGATCAGGTAACTGTGGAGCGAAGAGTTGACCGCGAACAGGACGCCGAACAGCAGCAGGCCACCAATCAGGATCAGGGCAGGATGCATCTCCGTTACCCCCAGTCCCAGAGCAATCAATACCGGCAAAACAGCCAGACCCGCTGCCCAGAGGGTGGCCGACCGGCCATCTGGCACTGACTCCCGGTCCCTTCCGGTAATACGCGGGGCGATTGCCTGCACTGCGCCGTAGCCAATGACCCAGAGGGCCAGAAATCCACCGGTTTGCATGTGGCTCCAGCCCAGGGTTTGCGACAGAAATACCGGCAGGGCCACCACGAACCAGACATCCCGGGCGCCGAACAGCAGCATGCGTGCAGTGGAGAGAATGTTGATGGCGCGGCTTTTGGAAAAAATATCGCGAAACCTGGGTTTGCTGCTTGCCTTGCCGAGATCTTTTTTCAGGAAGACCATGCTTGCCAGCCAGACCAGCGCCAGGACCGCAGCCATGGTCCCGACGGCGCCGGTAAAGCCCAGCCACATCAGCAGCACCCCGCCGAGGAAGAACCCCGCGCCCTTGAGGGCATTTTTTGAACCGGTGAGGATCGCCACCCACTTATAGAGCAGGCCCTGCGCATTGGCAGGCACCAGTAGCTTGATCGAGCTTTTGGCGCTCATCTTGTTCAGGTCCTTGGCGATGCCGGACATGGCCTGGGCCGCCATCACCCAGGGTACGGTCAGCATTGCCGCCGGTACCAGCAACATGGCCAGGGCGACGACCTGCAGTGCCAGCCCGAAATTCATGGTGCGATTGAGCCCGAGATGGGCGCCGAGCCAGCCCCCCACCAGGTTGGTGATGACGCCAAAAATCTCGTAAAACAGGAACAGCAGCGCGATTTCCAGCGGTGAGTAACCCAGCCCATGGAAGTGCAGCACCACCAGCATGCGCAGGGCGCCGTCAGTCAGTGTGAAGGCCCAGTAGTTGCCGGTCACCACCAGGTACTGACGAATCGCCGGGGAGAGTTGGCTCAGCATGGTTATGCGCCTTTTTCCAAGTGGCTTGGTTGATAAGTGCTTTGGTTTCTAGGTTCTTTAGTTTCTAGGTGCTTTGGTCCGAGCGCCCGACTTTCAGTGCCAGCTCGGCGGTCCGGTTGGCGTAGCCCCATTCGTTGTCATACCAGGTGTAAATTTTCACCTGAGTGTCGTTGATCACCATGGTGGACAGCGCATCAATGATGCTGGAGCGCGGGTCGGTCTTGTAGTCGATGGACACCAGCGGCCGTTCCTCGTAGCCCATAATGTCTTTCAGAGGACCTGACTCAGCGGCCGCCTTGAGCAACTGATTGACGGCCTCGGCCGTGGTCGGTGTCTCCACCTCGAACACACAGTCGGTCAACGAGGCATTGGCCAGGGGAACCCGAACCGCGTGACCGTTAAGCCGCCCCTTCAGCTCGGGGAAAATCTCGGTGATGGCTGTCGCCGAACCGGTGGTGGTGGGGATCAGGCTCATACCGCAGGCCCGGGCCCGGCGCAGATCCTTGTGGGGGGCGTCGAGAATGGTCTGGGTGTTGGTCAGGTCATGGATAGTGGTCATGCTGCCGTGGCGAATACCCAGATGTTCGTGGATGACCTTGACCACCGGGGCAAGACAGTTGGTGGTGCAGGAGGCCGCTGTGACGATCCGGTGCCGGTCCGGGTCGTAGAGGTGATCGTTCACACCCATCACCACATTCAGCGCCTCCGGCTCTTTTACCGGTGCGGTGACCACCACCCGTTTGACACCCTGGACCAGGTACGCATCGAGGACGTCGGTTTTTTTCATTTTGCCGCTGGCTTCAATGATCAGGTCACAGCCCGACCAGTCGGTGTCTTCGATACGGGTGTTACGGCTGGTGGCTACGCGCTGCCCGTCCACCACAATGGCGTTGTCCTCAGCGTTGGCCTCGTGATACCAGCGGCCGTGAACAGAATCGAAGGTGAGCAAGTGGGCCAGGGTTGCCGCGTCCCCGGCGGGGTCGTTGATCTGGACAAACTCGAGCTCGGGCCAGTCCCAGGCTGCGCGCAATGCTAGACGGCCCATGCGGCCAAAACCATTGATACCAATTTTGATGCTCATAGTCGACTCCGGAAATTTTTGATAACAGTGAACGGTAGCTATAGGCCTCAGTCGCTGGCACCTGACTGCGGCCAATCAGTAACTTTTAGCGGTTAACTCTCAGCAACAGCCCCTGTTCTGTCGCTCAATAGCCTGAAGGCGGGACAAGTCCTCTCCATAGGGGGCTTCTGTCCCGAGCCCTTCCTGTGTAGTGGCCAGCACCTCCCGTTGCCACGATTGCAGTCCGGCATGGAGCCTGTAGTAAACCCACTGCCCTTTCCGGTGATCGCTCACCAGGTTACAGGTGCGCAACTGGGCCAGATGGCGGGAAGTCATGGGTTGTGAAGCATCCAGGGCATCCGCAATATCACAGACACAGAGCTCATCCCTGGTGAGCAGTAACATCAAACAGCGCAACCGGGTCTCGTTTGCCAGGCATTTGTAAAATTGGTCAGCTTTCATGACGCCATGCTCCTTAAGGGTCTGCGAATGGTTTGGCTTGGCCAACCATTCTTGAACATTTGTATATTCGAATAATCATATATTATGGCTGCATATGTCAGTGGTCAACCCGTTTTCGTTATTTGCTTTTATGTCATGTGCTTTGAGGTTATGTGGGTTGATCAGACGGTGGCCCCACTATTTTTATAGTCATCCCAGGTGGGACTACCCCGCTACCGTAATATCGATGACCAAAGGCCGGTTCTCGTTGGGGTGACGTTGCGTAGCAGAGGGAACGTCCGTAGACGGTCAAGAGCCTGGCCGTGCTATAATCGCGGGCGTTTTGCGAGGCCGGTTGCAAGGGTGTCTTCCCCGGTTGCCCGATTAACCTGATTCAGGTCTGTGCCCCGCCCCGTGTCGATCAACCATACATTGTGGTGGTGCTCTCGGTAGAGAGCGGTAAAAGAGGTGGCTGTGGACTCTCATCGCACTTTGCCACTGATCCAAACAGCCGTGCTGTGATCGGCTGCAAACGATAAATAAAACGTGTTAAATGGACATAACATTTTGAAAATAAAGAGATATTCGTCTCCATGATACTCATGATCGATAATTACGACTCCTTCACCTACAACGTGGTCCAGTACCTCGGTGAGCTGAAGGCGGACGTGCAGGTATTTCGCAACGATGAAATCACCATTGCCGAGGTGGAAGCCCTGGCGCCGGAAAAAATCGTGATCTCTCCCGGCCCCTGTACCCCCAATGAAGCGGGTATTTCTGTGGCGCTGGTAAAAACCTTTGCCGGTAAAATTCCAATTTTGGGTATCTGTCTGGGCCATCAGAGTATTGGTCAGGCTTTTGGTGCCAGAGTGGTGCGTGCGCGACAGGTGATGCACGGTAAAACCTCGTCTATTTACCATGCGGACACCGGGGTATTTCGGGGCCTGTCCAATCCTCTCGAGGCCACGCGCTACCACTCGCTGGTGGTGGAACGCGAGACGCTGCCGGATTGCTTCGAGATTACTGCGTGGACGCGGACCGAAGATGGGCAGGTGGATGAAATCATGGGCCTGCGACACCGCGACTATGCACTGGAAGGGGTGCAGTTCCATCCGGAATCCATTCTCACCGAGCACGGTCACGACCTGCTGCAAAACTTTCTCCAGGGCTGACAGAAGATGGATATACAGCAAGCCATAGCCAGTATCCTTGAGCGTCGGGATCTCGATAGCGGCGAGATGAGAGCGGTGATGCAGCAGATCATGACCGGTGGTGCCACGGCCGCTCAAATCGGCGGTTTTCTGGTGGGACTGCGCATGAAAGGGGAGTCGGTTGCAGAAATAACCGGCGCTGCGCAGGTGATGCGTGAGCTGGCAACGCCAGTTGCGATAACCGGTGATTTTCTTGTCGATATTGTCGGCACCGGCGGCGACAGTGCCGGCATCTTCAATGTCTCCACTGCCAGCAGTTTTGTGGCGGCGGCGGCCGGTGCGCGGGTGGCCAAGCATGGCAACCGCTCGGTGAGCAGCAAAAGCGGCAGTGCCGATCTGCTGGAATGTGCAGGGGTGCAGCTTGATCTTTCCCCCGGGCAGGTGGCGCTCTGCGTTGAAGAGGTTGGCATCGGTTTTATGTTTGCGGTGAACCATCACAGTGCCATGAAGTATGCTGTCGGTCCCAGGCGTGAGCTTGGCGTGAGGACCATATTCAATCTGCTCGGCCCCCTGACCAATCCGGCTCGAGTGCCGAATATGTTGTTGGGTGTGTACGACAGCCATTGGTTGAAACCGGTGGCTGAGGTAATGCGTGAGCTGGGTGCCAGGCATGTGCTGGTGGTCCACGCTGAAGACGGACTCGATGAAATCAGTATTGCCGCCGATACCCTGGTGGCCGAGTTGAAGGATGGAGAGATTGTCGAATACAGGATCGGCCCGGAGGTTTTCGGTTTGCAGCGAGGAACGCTGGACAGTCTGAAGGTCAACGATGCCAAAGACAGCCTGGAAATGGTGAAATGTGCACTATCCAAAAAAGGTGGGGTTGCATCCGATATGGTGGCCCTGAATGCTGGTGCGGCACTTTATGTGGCGGGAGTCGCCGCAGACCTGGCGGAAGGTGTCAGTCTGGCACAGGACGCCCTGGGCAGCGGCCTGGCAAGAGCAAAGATGGACGACCTGGCAGCCTTCACCCGCTGCCTAAAGGAGCTGGATAGATGATGAGCCCCGCTGTTGATACACCGACTGTGTTGAAAAAAATTCTCGATCACAAGGTCGAGTCGGTCGCTCGTCGCAAGGCGAAAGTTTCAATGGCCGAACTCAGAGAGCAGTGCCGGGAGCCGCGTGAAATTCGCGGTTTTTCCGCGGCATTGCAACACAAGCTTGACCAGGAACTTGCAGCGGTGATTGCCGAGGTAAAGAAAGCATCTCCCAGCAAGGGGCTTATCAGGGAAGATTTCGATCCGGTGAGCATTGCGCGAAGTTATGAAAAAGGCGGGGCAGCTTGTCTTTCGGTACTCACGGAGGAGGCCTTTTTTCTCGGTGCCGACGAGTATCTCAAAATGGCCCGGGAGGCTACCCGCTTGCCCGTGCTGCGCAAGGACTTTATTGTTGACCCCTATCAGGTCTACGAATCCTATGTGCTGGGTGCAGATTGTATTCTGCTGATTGTCGCCGCGCTTGAGCAGCCCCTGATGGAAGAGTTGCACGGCATTGCTGTGGAATTGGGCATGGATGTGTTGGTTGAGGTACACAATGCGGCGGAGCTCGATCGGGGGCTATTGATTGAGAACCCCATGATTGGTATCAATAACCGCGATCTGAAAACGTTTGAGACGACCCTTGAGACCACTTTTCAGTTGCTGGAAAAAATTCCCGATGACCGTATTGTGATCACGGAAAGCGGGATTGTCTCCATTGATGATGTAGCTGCCATGCGAGGGCATAACGTCAATGCCTTTCTGATAGGTGAGACGTTTATGCGCGCCGGGGAGCCGGGCCTGAAATTGCTGGAAATGTTTAATTAGGGTCCAGCGCTGTCACCAGGGTTGTTTCTGGTGTTGCTCGACGCCTTCCGGAATCTGGTACCAGTCCTGTTTTTCACTTGTCCAGACATGCATAACGGGTTGGATCATGCGGGTGTCGGACAGGGTTCCCGGCTTCAGTTTGATAATGTCCGGTTGCGCCGGATTGAAATGATAGATGCGGTTGCCACAATTCGGACAAAAGGTTGCGCAATTTCGATTGCCGTTTTCCGCCAACCGCTCCCAGGCTCGCATCTCCCCGTTAATCCTTAAATCGTCCCGGTTCACCATCGCCGTTATACTGAAGGCACTGGTGGAAAGCTTCTGGCATTCCCGGCAATGACAAATGATCACCTTGATGGGTGCTGCCAGCAGTTCATAGGTGACTTTTCCACACTGGCATGAGCCGGGAACTGGATAGCGGATATCAGTATTTTCCATTGGCTTTCCTTGTATCTGTCGGTGACAGTTTAAGGGAGGCTGGGGCTCTGTCAGGGCCAAGAGGTAACGAGCAGTGTTAGACCGGGGGAGCGCCAGGAAGTCCTCCGGTAAAATTTTTTCATACAACCAGCTAGCCGGTTTTAGCGGGTGCCAAACACGACCATGGTTTTTCCTTTCACCGACACCAATCCCTGGTCCTCAAGGGTTTTCAGTACCCGGCCAACCATTTCCCGGGAGCAGCCGACAATTCTTCCGATTTCCTGGCGAGTGATCTTGATCTGCATGCCATTGGGGTGGGTCATGGCATCGGGCTCCTTGCACAGATCCAGCAGTGTGCGTGCCACGCGACCGGTAACATCCAGAAAGGCGAGATCGCCCACTTTGCGGGTGGTATCGCGCAGGCGCTTGGCCAGTTGCACGCCGATGGCAAACAGAAATTCCGGGCGCTGTCTGGACAGCTCCTGAAACTTGCCGTAACTGATTTCACCGACTTCACACTCTGTTTTCGCGCGAATCCAGGCACTTCGATCCGGCTGCTTGAACAGCCCCATTTCACCAAAAAAATCACCTTCATTGAGGTAGGCCACAATCATCTCGCGACCATCGTCGTCTTCAATCAGGACGGTGACAGAACCCTTGACGATGTAGGAGAGGGTATCGCCCTCATCGCCGGCGTAAATGATGGTGCTTTTTGCTGGATATTTTCTGCGGTGGCAGTGAGCCAGGAACTCTTCCGCGTTTGGCATGTGGGGTGTGATGGGTGCAGGAGCCAACTTGGTTTCCTCCTCAGGGTGAGGTTTTTCGAACAGAGCACCCATTATGGGCACAAACGCCTCGCTGTCCAAGTTAGAATTTTTCATCACCCGCTGCTCCTCATTGCGAAACGCATGTGCGTTTGGTCAGTTGATTCTAGGAGTAAAGGCACATCAATTATGTTAGCCTTTCGGCACTTTTTGGATTGAGTGTCGTCATGAAAGCAAAAGTCATCTGGGGTGGCGATGTAAAATTCACCGCAGAAACAGAGTCAGGTCATCAGATCGTAATGGATGGTCCTCCGGATCACGGTGGCACGAATCAGGGCGCCCGCCCCATGGAAATGGTCCTCTGCGGTATGGGGGGATGTTCATCGTTCGATGTGGTGCATATTCTCAAGAAGAGCCGTCAGGATGTGACGGGTTGTGTGGCAGAAATTGATGCGCAGCGCGCAGATACAGTACCCGCAGTTTTCACCAGCATACACATCCACTTCGTGGTCACCGGTCGGGGCTTGAAAGACAATCTGGTGAGTAACGCGGTAAAACTGTCCGCAGAGAAATACTGCTCCGCGTCTATCATGCTGACAAGGGGTGGCGTCGAAATCACCCACAGTTACGAAATCCATTCTGGCTGACAGCCGCCAAAGACTTCCCGCCTGTTGAATGAGCTCCCCGGGTCCACCGGCGGTTTCCCGTGCGCAAAAAAAGGGCAGCGGTGCTGCCCAAGGGATTTTAAATAGGAGGGAGATAAAAGTATCAATGGATTGTTTGAGAAGCCAACCTGTCTGAACAAACAATGGGCTAACTATAGATCGAGCCTGATCATGATTGAAATGTATTAAATTTATCTAGCTCATTCCCTGTGTTTATTTCTGCTGTGCATGCAAAAAAACAGGCAACTTGCGTTGCCTGAAAAAGATATAGAGGGAGTAAGAGAACTACACTTGAATGACCTGATAATTCAATACTGGGAGTATTTCACTCATCCGGCACATTCACGGGACTTCGGGTTCAGCGACACCAGGTAACCGGTGAGGGGGTGTCGCTTGGTGGAAACCACGCCTTGGCCCCGCTTGGTACAGTGTCAATATAGCCATTGGCTAACCATGACTCAAATGTATTAAGATAATATCATTCATAATCTGTAGGAATGTTTTTGTGGATACCAAAATTCTGTCCCGGGTTGACTTGAACTTGTTGGTGGCTCTTCAGGTGTTGCTGGAAGAGCGCAGTGTGACGAGGGCCGCGGAACGACTGTTCATTACTCAGCCGGCCATGAGTAAAACCCTTCAGCGTCTCAGGGACCTATTCGATGACCCCTTGTTTATCCGCAGTGGGCGAGGGCTGATTCCAACACCAAGAACCAATGAGTTGGCTGTCCACCTGCCGACACTGTTGGCCGGCGTGTCGGATTTGGTGGCCAGTGGCAAATTTGATCCACTTACCTATGAGGGAGAAATTTGCATCATGACGGCAGAGTTTATCGCGGTGCAGGTGGTGCCCACCCTCACCCAGAGAATAATCAGGGAAGCGCCGAGAATGTCACTGACGCTGACCAGCGAGGCGGAGGAGGAAGGCCGTGCGCTGGAGGATGGTGATCTGGATTTTGCCATCGAAATTTCTCGCCCCTACGGAAGTGAATATCACGTGACTCCGCTGGGTAGTTTCACGCCAGCCGTGTGGATGCGTGCCGAGCATCCGCTTGCCAAGAAGGACAAGTTGACCCTGGTGGAAATGCTTGAATACCCTTTTATTCAGTATTACCTGCTGTTGACGGGCCCGATCTCGGCCAATGCAGAGAGCCGGTTTGACCGGGAGTTGGCAAAACATGGTCTCAAGCGGCAGAAAACCCTGGTCACCACACAGTTGATGACAGCCATGGATGCCCTGTGGCATACCGATTGCCTGATGATGGCCACTATGCACGATCTTAAAATCGAGAGTGAGTCATACGGTATTGTGCGTAAACCCTACCCGGAAGAGCTGGAATTTGATAATACCGTTCCGGTGGTATTGGTGCAGCACGTCAGAACCATTAAGTCGCCAGCCCACCAATGGGTCAAAGATCAGATTGTTGGCATCGTTCAGGACATCAAGGAGCAGGCTCGACAGGCAGCCCGCGCTCGCTGATCAGATATGGTAGCTGGTTTTGGTCATGGCGCCGGAGATCAGCGTCATCAAACCCTTCACTGGTGACGGAAATTCCAGGCCGCCGGCCTCCTTCGCCAGCGCCGCATGTTTGCCCTCATCTTCCAGCATTTTCTGCACAATGGCGCGGCTTTTGGTGTCGTTTTCCGGCAGTATTTCTAGATGATTTTCGAGGTGTTGGCAGACCTGCTGTTCGGTGGCTGACACAAAGCCGAGGCTAAGTTTGTCACTGACCAGCCCGGTAGTGGCCCCGATGCCAAAAGACAGGCCGTACCAGAGTGGATTCAACAGGCTGGTGTGTCCACCCAACTGCTTGAGTCGGTCCTGGCACCAGGCCAGATGATCAATTTCCTCATCGGCAGCCTGCTCCATCTCAGTGCGAACCGAAGTGAGTTTTGCTGTCAGTGCCTGTCCCTGGTAAAGCGCCTGGGCGCAGACCTCTCCCGTGTGGTTGACCCGCATCAGACCTATCGCGTGCCGCTTTTCACGCTCATCCAGCGTGTGCTCCTCGGCGGTTTTTCCCGGTGACAGGCGGGCCGGTGCCGGAGGCTCTGCTGCCAAGGTGCGCAGGGCACGGTCTACCTGAAGAAGAAGTCCATCGAGCTTGGTAAGCTGCCTTGTGTGCACGGTTTTGCCCTAAACTGTTGATGATGACAGGATTGTAGCAAAATCATCCGTCAACACACGAGGGTAATAGATGATAGGCCATCCACAGCAATTTCTCGGTTACGGTATTTACTGTATCGACGCCCAATACGTGAGGCCGGGCCAGGCCTGTTGTTATCTGCTGGTGGACGACGGTGAGGTGGCGATTATTGAAACCGGTACCAGTCACACCGTGAGTGCTATCAGTGAGGCACTGGATTCATTGGGTCTGACGGCAGCGGCCGTTCGCTACGTGATTCCCACCCATGTGCACCTCGACCACGCCGGTGGTGCCGGATTGCTAATGCAGCGTTACCCCGATGCCCAGCTGGTTGTTCATCCCCGCGGCGCTCGTCATCTGGCGGATCCCACAAAACTGATAGCGGGTGTTATCGCGGTCTACGGGGAGTCGGCCTACCGGTCACTCTATGGCGAGCTTGTGGCTGTGCCTGAAGAACGCATTATCAGCGCCGAGGACGGGTTGCGACTGAATCTGGGTGGGCGCACACTGGAGTTTCGTCATACGCCAGGACATGCCGAGCACCATTGTTGTGTTTGGGATAAGGTCAGTGGCGGCTGGTTTACCGGAGACACGTTCGGCCTCGCTTATCTGACCCCGGCGCTGGGGGGTGACCGGTTTATCATGCCCACCACGACACCTGTGCAATTTGCGCCTGAGCGGCTGCTCAGCTCGCTGGACCTGCTGATGAGCTATCGGCCCCGGCGGGTTTATCTCACCCACTACAGCCTGCTGGATGAACCTGAAAATTACGTGATGTTGTTGCGCGAGCAAATAAACGCCTGGTGTGACATGGCGCTGTCCCTGGAGGCTGGACCAGAGCGGGAGAGCACGATTTACAAGCGGATAAGAGATATCACGCTGACACGGATAAAGGCTCGCTGGCCGGATGCCGACATGGCGCTGATGGAGCAGGATCTTGAGATGGATCTTGAACTGAACGCCCAGGGTCTTGAAGTCTGGTTGCGGCGTCAGCAGCAGTAGCTAAGCTTGCTTTCAAACCTTCTCCCGTGCGATCGCCCGATAGCCAATATCGTGGCGAAAATAGACATCATCCCAACAAATCTGTTCTGCCAGCTGGTAGGCCCGCTGCTGGGCTTCAGAGACCGTATTGCCCAGACCGACGGCGCAGAGCACTCGCCCGCCGTTGGTGGCAACCCGCCCATCAACCTCTCTGGTCCCCGCGTGAAAAACTTTGCTATTTTCCGTGCCGGAAACGGGAAGCCCTGAAATGATATCACCCTTGCGGTAGTCATTTGGGTAGCCTCCCGCCGCCAATACGACACCCAGCGCGGCACGCGGGTCCCAATCGACAGTGCAGTGGTGAAGCGTCTTGTCCAGTGCCGCAGTACAGAGTGCGACCAGGTCAGATTTTAGCCGCATCATGATCGGCTGGGTTTCCGGATCACCAAAGCGGCAGTTGTACTCGATCACCTTTGGGGTGCCATCGGGCATGATCATCAGCCCGGCGTACAGGAAACCGGTGTAACGGTTACCCTCTGTGGCCATTCCCTGCACGGTGGGCTGAATCACCTCGGCCATGACGCGCTCGTGAATTTCTGGGGTCACCACCGGTGCGGGGGAGTAAGCCCCCATGCCGCCGGTATTCGGCCCCCGGTCGCCGTCATCCCGTGCCTTGTGATCCTGCGACGTCGCCATTGGCAGGATATGTTCCCCGTCCACCATGACGATAAAGCTGGCTTCCTCGCCGGCCAGAAACTCTTCGATCACCACCCGATGGCCGGCGTCGCCGAAGGCGTTGCCGGCCAGCATATCGTGCACGGCGTTTTCGGCTTCCTCCAGGGTTGTGGCGACAATTACCCCTTTACCTGCGGCCAGGCCATCGGCCTTGATGACAATGGGGGCCCCTTTCTCGCGCAGGTAGGCGAGCGCCGGTTCGATCTCAGTGAAATTCTGGTATTCCGCAGTGGGGATGTTGTGGCGCGCCAGGAAGTCCTTGGTAAAAGCCTTGGAACCTTCCAGTTGTGCTGCCCCTTTCGAGGGGCCAAAGGCCCGCAGACCGCGGCCGGCGAAAAAATCCACAATGCCATCCACCAGTGGCTGTTCCGGGCCGACGATGGTCAGGGTGACGTTACTCTGCTGGGCAAAATCTGCCAGTGCTGCAAAGTCGTTGACATCGATAGCTATGTTCCGGACACCCGGTTCCAGCGCTGTGCCCGCATTACCCGGTGCCACAAAAACCATTTCCACACCCTGGCCCTGGGCTGCTTTCCACGCCAGTGCGTGTTCCCGTCCGCCGGAGCCGATCACCAGAATATTCATGCGTAATTCTCTTGCCTTAAATGACAGCGGCGGTTGTGTTGGCAGGGCACAAGCGCCACAAAATCAACGTGATGGGGGCTACGTTGTCGTGCATTATCAGTGACGAAAGTGCCGCATACCCGTAAATACCATGGCCATGCCATGTTCGTTGGCGGCGGCGATTACTTCTTCGTCGCGGATCGAACCACCGGGCTGGATTACGCAGCTGATGCCCACTGTGGCGGCGTTATCAATGCCATCCCGGAACGGGAAGAAAGCGTCGGAGGCCATGACTGCCCCCTTCACTTCCAGTCCCGCGTGCTCCGCCTTAATGGCGGCGATACGGGCGGAGTTGATGCGGCTCATCTGGCCCGCCCCCACACCGATAGTTCGGTTGTTTTTTGCGTAAACGATGGCGTTGGATTTCACCATTTTGGCTACCTTCCAGGCGAACAGCAGGTCTGCCAGCTCATCATCCGTGGGTTTCCGGTCGGTGACCACTTTCAGATCGGCGGCGGAGACCATGCCGTTATCTCGATCCTGTACCAGCAGGCCGCCGTTAACCCGTTTGAAGTCAAAGTCCTGTGGGCGGGTTTTGCCCCATAGGCCACATGCCAGCAAGCGCACGTTTTTCTTGCTGCTGACTGCGGTCACTGCCGCATCAGAGACACTGGGAGCGATGATTACTTCCACAAACTGTTTTTCGCAGATGGCTTCAGCGGTGGCCGCATCCAGCTCGCGGTTGAAGGCGATGATGCCACCGAAAGCGGATTCCGGGTCAGTGGCAAAGGCCAGATCATAGGCGGTCCCGATATCCGCTGCCACGGCCACGCCGCAGGGATTGGCGTGCTTGACGATCACGCAGGCGGGCTGGTCGAATTGCTTGACGCACTCCAGGGCTGCGTCAGTGTCGGCGATATTGTTGTAGGACAGCTCCTTGCCCTGCAATTGACGGGCGGTGGCGACACTGGCCTCAGCCGGACTGGCTTCCACGTAAAAGGCCGCCTTCTGGTGTGGATTTTCGCCGTAACGCATTTCCTGGATTTTCAGGAACTGGGTGTTGAAGGTGTCGGGGAAGTCGCGTTTCTCGTTGGTGCCCGGCTCAAAATTGAAAGGGCGGGCACCAAAGTGGTTGGCGATCATGCCATCGTAGGCGGCAGTGTGCTCAAAGGCTTTGACCATCAGGCTGTAGCGGGTGTCATAACTGAGTTGGCCGCCGTTGGCCTGCATTTCATCCAGCACTGCGCTGTAGTCGCCGGCATTGACCACAATGGCGACATCCTTATGGTTTTTGGCGGCGGAGCGAACCATGGTTGGACCGCCGATATCGATATTTTCAATGGCGGTTGGCAAATCGCAGGTGGGGTCGGCCACGGTGGTGGCGAAGGGGTAGAGGTTTACCACCACCATGTCGATGGGCAGGATGCCGTGTTCACTCATGACGCCGTCATCGGTGCCGCGGCGACCGAGGATGCCACCGTGTACTTTGGGGTGAAGGGTTTTGACCCTGCCGTCCATCATTTCCGGGAATCCGGTGTAATCCGAGACTTCCCTGACACTGATACCGTTCTCGTTGAGCAGGCGGTAGGTGCCGCCCGTAGAGAGGACTTCGACGCCCTGATTGCTCAGTGCCCTGGCGAATTCAACAATGCCTGTCTTGTCAGAGACGCTAATCAGGGCGCGGGAAACTTTACGCAAGTCGCTCATATGGTCCTCAGTGTTGGTGTTTTATAGTAGATTGTATTGTTTGAGTTTTTTTCGCAGTGTGCCACGGTTCAGGCCAAGCATTTCTGCCGCTTTGCTCTGATTGTTGTGGGTATAGCTGAGCACCGCTTCAAGTAGGGGTTCCTCCACCTCCGTGAGTACCAGCTGATACAGATCATTGGTCGGCTGTCCGTCCAGATGCAGGAAGTATTGTTGCAGTGCGGTTTCCACACAGAGGCGCAGGGATTTGTGATGGTGTGTGGTATCCGATGGCTCGGCGCTTACCTCGGCCTGGATCGTGAATGTATCAATGGCGCTCATGCGGCTTGGTCCCAATTGTTCTGTCCTGCCAGGTAGGTGTGCAGGCGGTCTATTTGTACGTTATGGTTGTCCAGCTGGTTGAAAGAGCGGCGAAAGGTGTCACCGCCGGGCAGGCGCTCAACGTACCAGCCCACATGCTTGCGGGCAATCCGGATACCTGAATATTCTCCGTAGTGCGCGTGTATGGCGCGAATATGGTCAACCACCTGGGCAGCGAATTCTTGCCCGGGAAGAGGCTCCGGTAGCGAGCCGTATTCCAGATAGTGATTGATCTCACGAAATAGCCATGGGTTGCCCTGGGCGGCGCGGCCAATCATCACGGCGGCTGCACCGGTTTGGTCAAGCACGGCTTTGGCATCCTCCGCAGAATGGATATCACCGTTGGCGAATACCGGGATATCGACTGATTGAACCACGCTCGCAATCGTGTCGTATTCAGCCTGGCCCTTGAAACGGCAGGCGCGGGTACGTCCGTGGATAGCGAGCGCCTGGATGCCGCAATCCTCGGCAATTCTGGCGATGTTGAGCGCGTTGCGATTTTGGCTGTCCCAGCCGGTGCGGATTTTCAGTGTGACGGGAATGTCGACGGCCCCGACCACGGCGGAGAGGATAGCTGCCACCAGTTTCTCATCCTGGAGCAATGCCGATCCGGCTGCCCGTTTGCAGACTTTTTTGGCGGGACAGCCCATATTGATATCGATGATCTCGGCACCGAGCTCCCTGTTTTGTCGGGCGGCATCCGCCATGAGGGTCGGGATACTGCCGGCAATCTGTACGGATCTGGGCGAGAGCTCATCCTTGTGGACCAGCCGCTGGCGGCTCTTCCGGGTGTGCCAAAGGCGGGTATCGGAGGTGATCATCTCCGACACGGCCATGCCAGCACCCTGTGCTCGACAGAGCCGGCGAAATGGCAAATCCGTCACGCCGGCCATGGGTGCCAGTATGGTTTGTGATGCCAGCGCATGATGACCAATCTTCACCAAGTCGGGTTGCCTCAATCTAAGCTCGGAAAAAACGGGGTGTTGATGATACCCGCTCTTGGCCGGCGGAATAAAGATTATTTGGGAATGAATAGCAGATAACTGACGGCGTCCTGTCCGGGATCAACCAGTTCCAGCCTAAGTCTCACCGGCTGTCTGGCGGGCATCATGGTCATATCGGCCAGATCACCGTGCAGGTATTCCTTGGGCTGAAAAAGCCGCTGGGCAAGGATTTCCCCCTGCAGGTTTTCGAACCTTAGCACCAGCGCCGGAAAGGGTTGTGCAAAACTGGCCTCATTGACCAGGACGGCATCCACGCTCAGGGCATCGGGTATTTCCGGGTGGCTGTAGACCATTAACTGATCGCTGCTGATTTTGTTCAGGTCCTGCAGGGGTGACGGTTTACAGCCCGCCACCTCGCAATAGCGGCCTATCCATTGCCGGTGGCTCGGGTCTGTGCCAATCACGTCGGCGAAAAAATACAGGTACTGGGCTGCCAGCAGGGCAACAGCCAACAGGGAAAGTGATAGCCACAGCCAGGTTTTGTGCCGGGGTTTGGCGGGGGGGTAAAAGAGAGTGGTCTCGCTCTGCTGCTGCGCTGAGCTGTCCTCTATCAACGCCTTTGGCGAGCTTTCACGCTCTCTTGGTGAGTCATCTTCGGGCTGCTGAGCAGAGTCGGCTGTTGCGGGGTCGGGCCAGTGAATATCGATTTGTTCTGGTAGTCTTGCCTTGGTGACTGTTTCAGCTGCAGGCTCACCCTGTTCCTGTTCCTGTTCCTGTTCCTGTTCCTGTTCCTSTTCCTGTTCCTGTTCCTGTTCCTGTTCCTGTTCCTGTTCCTGTTCCTGTTCCTGTTCCTGTTGCAATAATCTGTCCAGCCCCCTCACACGTCCAGATTTTCTGTACGTGTACATCACGATATCAGCGCACATTCGGCGGATTGACTATCCGCCGACCCGTGACGGGTAATGGAACGATATGTTTTCCTGGTAAAAAATTCCCCGACAATATCTGACCATATGCCGACAAATCCACCTGCTGTGGCCCATAATCAGTATCATATAACCATGTTACAGCTTTGTCGGATCGCAGCACGACAAATAACCAAACCGATCTTTGCGGGAGTAAACAATGCAGCAACCAGTCAATCGTCAGGTAATCCTCAAATCAAGGCCTTCCGATGTTCCACAGGCGGAAAACTTTGCTGTTATCGAATCAACGATACCCACCCTCGACGACGGGCAAGTACTGATTCGCAACGTATACCTCTCGGTGGAGCCTGCCATGCGCGGCTGGGTCAGCGCGGTCGCCAATTATTCGGAACCGGTGGCGATAGATGGCGTAATGCGCAGTCTCACCGTGGGACATGTGGTGGAGTCGCGCCATCCTGACTTCCAGATTGGCGAGGTTGTAACGGGTATGTTTGGTTGGCAGGACTATGCGGCCGTCGAGGCAGCCGCCATTCAACGCAAGGTGCCCGATAACGGACTGCCGATCTCCACAGCGCTCGGCGTTTTGGGAATCAATGGATTAACCGCTTATTTTGGACTTTTCGATCTGAGCCAGCCGGGCCCGGGCGACACCGTAGTTGTATCTACTGCCGCTGGTGCAGTGGGCTCCTGTGTGGGCCAACTGGCCAAACTGCATGGTTGCCGTACCATTGGTATTACCGGTGGCCCCGAAAAAGTGGGCCTTTGCCGAGAGGTTTTTCAGTACGACGAAGCGATTGATTACCAAACTGATCATTTCGAAGCGGCACTCGCCCTGGCCTGCCCGGATGGCGTGGATATCTATTTCGATAACACCAGCGGTCCGATCAGCGATGCAGTGATGCGACACATCAATGTCGGCGCACGTATCACCCTTTGTGGCACCGCCTCAATCACTCGCTGGGATCCCATCCCGCAGGGCCCAAGGGTACACCGGCAGCTGCTGGTCAACCGGGCAAGGATGCAGGGCTTTCTGGTATTCGATTATGCGGATCGCTATGCTGAAGCGCTTGAAAAACTGACCCCCCTGGTTCGCAATGGTGAGCTTCGATATCGTGAAGCCATTCTCGAAGGCATTGAGCAGGCACCGGATTCCATCGCCAGCCTTTACCGGGGCGACAATCTGGGCAAACGCTTGATCCGCATTGCACCTGACAGAAATTGACCGATGGCAAAACACAGAATGGCAGTCCCTCAACCGAGGGCACCTGCCATCACAAACGACGGCAATCCATTGAAAATTATGTCTGACCATGACGCCATCCTATCTCACTGACATCATCATCCTACTGGTGGCGGCTGTCATCGCTGTACCACTGGCCCAAACCCTACGACTTGGCGCCGTCCCGGGGTTTCTGATCGCCGGGCTGGCAGTGGGACCTTACGGATTTGGTCTGATCAGCAATGTCAGCGACATCAGTCACCTCGCTGAAATCGGTGTGGTCTTTCTACTATTTGTGATTGGTATTGAACTGAAACCTTCCCTGCTCTGGCAGATGCGTCGCCTGGTATTTGGCCTGGGTTCCCTGCAGGTATTGTTGACTGCGGTTCTGATCAGCAGTATTGCCTATTTTATATTCGATATTCCCTCTCATGCGGCCATTTTGATTGGCCCGGCGCTGGCCCTGTCTTCCACTGCTTTTGTCATCCAGCTAATCGCTGATCAAAAGCTGATAAATTCAAGCTATGGTCGCTCCTCTATCGCCGTGCTGCTGATGCAGGATCTCGCCGTAGTCCCTTTACTGGCGCTGGTTCCTCTGCTCTCCGGGCCAGAAATCAAAATGGATGACGATATCTGGCTGACGCTGATCAAATCCGTTTCGATTGTCGCACTGGTAGTCTTTGTGGGACGCTATCTACTGCACCCACTCTTACACCGGGTGGCCATGTCTGGTAGCCGCGAAGTATTTACGGCTTCTGCAGTACTGATTGTGATAGGCACCGCGCTGGCCACTGAACATGCCGGCCTGTCCATGGCGATGGGTGCCTTTCTGGCGGGTATGCTGATCTCCGACTCATTTTACCGCCATCAGGTAATTGCCGAAATTGAGCCCTTTCGCGGCCTGTTGCTGGGTATGTTTTTCATGTCCATGGGGATGTCGCTGAATATAGGCCTACTGCTGGACAAACCGCTCCTCTCCCTTGGCCTGCTCGGTCTCCTGTTGCTGGTAAAAATGCTGGTGCTGTTACCGATCTGTCTCCTGTTCGGGCTGAAAACCCGGGTCAGCTTGGCCGTCGCACTGATACTTGCCCAAAGTGGCGAATTTTCTCTGGTGCTGTTCTCGCTGGCAAATAAATCCGGCCTGCTCGGCACAGCATTGTTTCAGCAACTTTTACTGGTGGTCTTGCTGAGCATGCTTGCGACCCCGTTGCTGGCAAGGAAAGCGGAAAAACTGGCGAAATCCCACCACGGAGAACGACATGAGCCAGAAATCATCGCCGAAGCACCTATAGTTCTGGCGGGCTTTGGCCGGGTTGGCTGCAATGTCGGAGAAATTCTCACCCGATCTGGCAAGTCGTTTGTCGCGTTGGATGCAGACCCGGAAATCGTTAAGCGGGAGCGAGCCAACGGCCACCCCGTCTATTTTGGCGATGTTCGAAAACCCGAAGTTCTTATATCTGCGGGCGCAATCGATGCCCAGGTCATCATCGTCACCATCAATGATTCGAAAGCCACAGAAGCGATTGTCGCCTCTCTGCGACGCACCTATCCCAAGAAGCATGTCTATGCCCGTGGTCTCGGTCTGCCCCAGTGCCAGTCCCTGAGTGACCTGGGTGCCAACGGGGTGGTTTCGGAAAACCTTGAAGCCAGTCTCGAGCTGGCCAGAATGGCATTGGCAGATATGGGTGTATCAAATGCTATACTGCTGGATACGATCGATAAGTTTCGACAGAGGTACCAGAGTCGGATCAAGCGCACCAAGCTCGACGAACCCTAAACCCGTGGTAAGTGGCCATGAGCCTCCAAACTGACTGGCAAGCAAATAAAGCTACCATTCCTCAAAAAAACCCTATATAGTGCGTAAAGCTTGAAAGTACGTCCTATATTTATGTGCACCATTTCGATGTCTCATCTTTAGAACTTCGTCCTGTTATTCATAATTACTAGCAATACTTCCAGCAAATACCGCCTCCTCAAAAAGGCAACAATTAATACTTTATTACCAATGAATAGATAGGAAACGAATATGTCTACAGTTACCGGCACCGTAAAATGGTTTAACGAATCAAAAGGTTTTGGATTTATCGAACGTGAATCCGGACCCGATGTTTTTGCTCATTTCAGCGCCATCTCAAGCTCAGGCTTCAAAACCCTGATCGAAGGCCAGAAAGTGGAATTTACTGTCACCCAGGGACAGAAAGGTCCCCAGGCTGAAAACATCGTAGTCGTCTCTTAATACAGAGACTCAGAGACTACCAGCTGACAACTGATAGTTGTCAGCCCGCTTCTTCCTGAAGAAGTGGACAGAAAAAGGGCAAGGTTTATACCTTGCCCTTTTTTATTAACGCTTTATCCTGAATATTGCGAGAGTAAAGCTACGACAAGGAGATAAAAAATGACAACCAAACTGAATTTTGAGGGCGTAACTCGCGTCAACTGGAAAGATGTTGACGCTGTCGAAGTCTGTCCCGGCATCTTTGAGCGGAAGCTCTGGGCCGGAGAAAACGGTAGCTGGGCAGCAGTTTATGAATTTCAGCCAGGTGCCAAATTTCCCGACATCGACAAGCATGAGAAAGGGCCTGAGCAAATCTATGTTATATCCGGCGTATTTGGTGGCGGCAAAGAAGACTACCGGGAGGGTGACTTTGTTCATCAGCCGAAGAATTCTTCTCACATTCCGCAATCAGAAACCGGCTGTACGCTGCTGGTGATCTACCCTGAAGGTTGACCAGCCTCTTCACCGGGTTTATGGCAGTTGAGTTGAATAGAACCGAAATCAAAACTGCCGAACACCCTTCGACCCACTACAGGGACGGGATAAACGATGCATATTACGCCTTATCACCGCCCCTGTTTTCGCGGTGGACGATCCATAACGTAACTGACATTATTAACCAACGCATACTGGAGCTCCCATGTCACTGCTGCGCGTCCGCTACCAGACCATAGAGTTTGGTGAACTGGATATTCACATCCGAACCCTGCGCAGCAATCTGGAATACAGCGATCCGGACGGAGACGCTGAAGCGCTGGGCATCTCCTCAGCCAGCTGGCCACTTTTCGGTATTGTCTGGGATTCGGCCAAAGCGTTGGCGCACCATATGCTCAGTCAGGATACCAGCGGAAAACGTATCCTTGAGGTGGGTTGCGGTATTGGCCTGGCGAGCCTGGTGCTCAATCATGGTGGTGCAGACATCACCGCCACAGACTATCATCCCCGGGCAGGAGAATTCCTCGATATCAATGTGCAGCTCAATCAGGGGCAACCCATTCCCTTTGTCCGAACGGGCTGGGCCGATGAGGATCAACTGCTGGGTAAATTCGATATGATTGTCGGCAGTGATGTGCTGTACGAACGCGAACACGTTGATCTGCTGGCAACCTTCATCAATAAACACGCGCAGGACACCTGCGAAGTCATCATCGTAGATCCGGGCAGAGGCCACCACGCGCCATTTAGTAAAAAAATGATTCAGCTTGGCTACATCTGCAACCAGCAGAAAATAGCCAACACCGACTATCTGCCAGAGACCTTCTCCTGTCAGATACTTCACTATTACCGATAATGACGACTTCCCTTTCCACTCCCGGCTGAACGCTGAATCAAAGTCCCAAGGCCGAGAGGCCGGGATAATCCACTGGCCGGGGTCCCGGCGACCAGTCAAATTTTCTTTCAGCGTCAGTGATGGGTATATCGTTGATACTGGCATGCCGGGTTTTCATCAGGCCATTTTCGGCAAACTGCCAGTTTTCGTTACCGTAGGAGCGGAACCAGTTACCCTCCCTATCGTGCCATTCATAGGCAAATCGCACCGCGATTCTGTCATCACTAAATGCCCATATTTCCTTGATCAACCGGTAGTCCAGCTCGCGTAACCACTTGTTTTCCAGAAATGTAACAATCTCACCGCGACCACAGAGAAACACTGACCTGTTGCGCCAGCGGGAATCCTCCGTATAAGCCAGCGACACCAATGCCGGGTCTTTGGTATTCCACGCATCCTCGGCCCTGCGCACCTTGAGCACGGCGTCCTCAAATGTAAATGGGGGCAACGGTGGCCTCAATGGTTCATCCATGGTCTTCTCCTCGCAGCAACCGAAGTGGCATCAGCTCCCGCACAATCCGGCAAGACATCACCAGCTCTTGTAGGGTAGAAACTTGCCGTTCAGGGTCAGCAATACCCGGTCGCCTTTGGGGTCCTCAATCTTGTCCACTTCCATGGAAAAATCGATGGCGCTCATGATCCCGTCACCAAATTTTTCCTGAATAACCTCTTTCAGAGTATCCCCGTAGACCCCAACCACCTCGTAAAGCCGGTAGATCAACGGGTCTGTCGGCACCGCCTTGTCCCAGCTCTTTGTTGGATAGCTAGCCAGCGCACTGGCAACTTCCGGGCCCAGACCCAGGTAGTCGGCAATCGCTTTCGCCTTTTCCGGTGGCGCACTGTTCATACCGAGACAGGCGGAAGTCAGCCATACCGTCGACATACCCAGGTCGCCGGCCATGGCTTCCCAGCTCAACCCCTTGGCCAGCTTGATACTGATAATGGTTTCAGTCATCGAGATCTTGTTCATGGACACTCCTTCACTTTTCATTAGATAGCAGCCTTCAGGGCTGCCGACTGTTCACTTTTTGGATTGATTTCAACAGAGGGGTCTACCTCCTGTGTGGCCCCGCCAACCTGCCCCGCAGAGCCCGACAATTGCCCGGAACGCTTTACCAGAAAATTCACCAGATAATTGCGAATCTTGTAGTAGGCAGGATCTTCAATAATATTGGCGCGGTTGCGCGGACGGGCGATATTGATCTTGACGGATTCCGCCACCCTGGCATGGGGACCATTGGTCATCAGCAGCACCCTGTCTGCCAAGAGTATGGCCTCGTCGACGTCGTGGGTAATCATGAACACAGTCTGCTGGGTTTCACTCCATATTTTCAGCAGTTCATCCTGAATAACCCCCCGGGTCAGTGCATCGAGGGCACCAAACGGCTCATCGAGCAGTAACAGCTTGGGACTGGTGGCAAAGGCGCGGGCAATACTGACACGCTGACACATGCCACCGGACAACTCGGATGGTTTGCGGTGAAGTGCCCCGGACAAGCCGACCATTTCCAGGAAATGACTGCTGTGGGCCTCCACTTTGGCTTTATTCCACGTCGGCCAGCGCGCCTTGACTCCAAAGCTGACATTCTGGAGAGCCGTTAACCAGGGCAGCAAGCTGTAATTCTGAAAGACCACACCGCGATCAAGACTCGGCCCGGAAGCTTCCTTATTGTCCATAATCATAGTGCCGGTGGTGGGGGTCTCCAATCCCGCCATCACATTTAAAATGGTGGACTTCCCACAGCCTGAGTGACCGATAATGCAAACAAATTCCCCTTTGTCGATGCCGATGTTGGCACCTTCAAACACCACCAGGTCCTGCTCTTTTGAAGGATAGACTTTGGAAAGCCCTTCGATACTGACAAAATGTCGACTCATGGGCTAATCCTCGTATTGCACCAGTTTCGTCACAGCTGCCAGGGTCATATCCAGCAACATACCGACGAGACCAATCATCAAAATGGAAAAAATAACGCTGTTCAGATCCAGGTTATTCCACTCGTTCCAGACGTAATAGCCGATGCCGGTTCCACCCACCAGCATCTCGGCGGCGACAATCACCAACCAGGCGATGCCAATGGAAATGCGCATCCCGGTGAGAATGGTGGGCGCTGCAGCCGGTAGAATAACCAGAAAGGCCGTTTTCAGCGGACTCAACTCATGGGTACGGGCCACTTTGATCCAGTCGGTGCGGACATTGGCCACACCAAAGGCGGTATTGATCAACATGGGCCAGATGGAACAGATAAAGATTACAAAAATGGCTGACCCCTCCGAGTCCCTGATGATAAACAGGGCCAACGGCATCCAGGCCAGCGGCGAGATGGGACGCAGCACCTGAATAAAGGGGTTGAGCGCCTTGTGCATCAAAGGCGACATGCCGATCACAAAGCCCAGAGGAATCGCAATCAACGCCGCCGCCAGGTAGCCAGTCAGCACCCGATAGAGGGAATAGGCCAACTGGATGCCGATACCCTTGTCATTGGGACCGGCATCGTAGAAGGGGTCACTCAGCTCATCCCAGGCATGACTGAAGACCTGGGACGGGGGTGGAACGCGGGCCTCCTGATCCGCTCCACCCATCATCCGCTCATATTCCGACAACCCCGTACTGGCCGCAGGGGCCTGATTCATCGCCTCCCAGATACCGAGCCCAACCAGTAACAGTAACAGCGAGAGCAGGGTTGCCTTCATATTCAGTGAGGCCATGTCATACCCTCTTGATGGCAAAGCTGTTGATGTATTCCTCGGGCTCGTTGTAATCAAACGTCTTGCCCATAATGATGTGTTTCTTGTAGGTAGTCGCCGGTGGCGTATAACCCAGCTCTTCCATGACCTTGCCGGTTTCCGAGGCAACGTAGACCTGCTCGGCGATCTTCTTGTAATCCACATCGCCGCTGATATAACCCCAGCGTTTCATCTGGGTGAGAATCCATACCGCCATGGAGTGCCAGGGGAAGGGATCAAAATCAATGCGGTCGGGAACGTCGTAAATCTTTTCCTCCAAACCATCCACATAGCGGCCCGTCAGAACTTGCCTGACCACCACCTCCGGCTGATTGAGATAGTTTTTCGGCGAGATGGCCCGGGCGATTTCTTCACGGTTTTCCGCTTTGGCAGAAAAATGGGTGGCATCCACAATGGCCCTGAACAGGGCTGCATAGGTATTGGGCATCTCCGTGGCAAACTTCTGGCTACAGGCAAAGGCACAGCAGGGGTGGCCCTCCCAGATATCCTTGGTGAGAATATGCAGGAAGCCGATCTTTTCGAACACAGCACGCTGGTTGAACGGATCCGGCGACAGGTAGCCATCCAGGTTGCCGGCCCGGAGGTTGGCCACCATTTCCGGCGGCGGCACGACCCGGATCTGAATGTCCTGATCCGGATCCAGCCCATGCTCCGCCACGTAATAGCGCAGCAGAAAGTTGTGCATGGAGTAGTCAAAGGGCACCCCGAATTTGAAGCCCTTCCACTGTTTCGGGTCGCGCTTATCCTTGTGCTTGTTGTGGAGCACAATGGCCTGACCGTTGATGTTTTCCACGGCCGGCATGATGTAAGGAGTCGCCGTTGATCCCGCCCCCATGGACATGGCCAGCGGCATGGGGGTCAGCATATGAGAGGCATCGTATTCACCATTCAGTGACATATCCCTGGCCACCGCCCAACCGGCTGTCTTGATCACGTCCACATCGAGGCCATACTTTGCATAGAAGCCCATTGGCTGGGCCATGATGATGGGCGTGGCACAGGTAATCGGCACGAATCCCACCTTCAGTTTGGTTTTCTCCAGTGGACCCATCGACTCCTTCACCGCCGCTTTTACTTTTTCCAGCGGAATCATGCTGCCGAGCACTGTGGCCAGGGTGCCGCCACCCATCAACCGGATAAAATTTCGACGACTGGTATCGTTGTGTCCAAACACACCGCGCACAATGGCACTTTCCACTGCGCGGTCGAGCAAATCGTCAGAACTGTCGAAGGACATACCCCCCGCTTTTGCCGACTGGCTGTGACCCTCCCCCTGTTCAGCCTGTTGCTCCAACAGGGCCAGGCGCTGATCGTCGCTAAGACCACCGGGGTTTACAGATTCGGCCTGACATAACCTGCAGGAACAATCATTGGTGTGCGTCAGACTGGTATCGGCATCAAACGGGTTACCTAAACTTTTCGTCGCCATGATGTATTTCCTCTTCGTTTTGTAGCTAACGCTGTGGCAGCGCACTGTGCTGGTGCGCTGAACCCTGAGAACCGCTCGTGGACGGGCAGCGGCGTTCTATCAAATCCTGCTTGTTCGCATTGATAGCAACTGCTGCCCTACTACATCGCAACTTTGGTGCCAACCCTGCTGACAACTGTCAATTGTCTGATTTAAAAAGAAAAACAACTGACGAAAAGCCGTTATACCAGCCACGAAAAATCGTAGTTCACGAAAATTCGTAGATAAAAGAACGATTTTTCGTCGTTATTGGCCCGAAATTTGTTAGCCGTATTACAGATCCCACGGCTTAACGGCAGGCCCCTATGCAGGACGAACGTTTTTTCTATTACTCCGCCACCGCACAGCTGGTGATCGACCCGATTGAGGATCGGGTTCTGTTCGTCAACCAGGAGGCCTGCCGACTCCTGCACAGGGATGTCATTGAGATTCAGTCCGGCCGGGCCAGTCAGCTGTTCGCACCCAACCTGCCGGCGCTGATCCTGTTCACCCAGGAACTGATCGAGAAGGGACGGGGCTGGTGTGACCACCTGCTGGTGCAATCGGCCATCGGGGAAATCCGCATGGAGGTCAATGGTCGCTGTTCTGATTCCGGCGGCCAACCTCAGCTCTTCCTCGGTTTGCAGAGGGCCGATGACCTGGAACTGTTGCGTGAACGCTCCAGTGCCGAGCGACACTATCTGTCGGGTATCGGCCACTGGAACAGGGTGTCCCAGGTGTTCCAGGAGTTTGAGCGGGAAAACCAGTTGCTACTGGATGCCGCCGGTGACGGGATCTATGGGGTCGAAGCCAATGGTATTACCACGTTCGTCAATCCTGCGGCGGAGCGGATTCTCGGCTACCGGGCAGAGGAATTGGCCGGCAGGAATATGCACAACATGGTGCACCACTCCCACGCGGATCACTCGCATTTCAATATGCAGGAATGCCCCATCTTCGAAGCATTCCGGGACGGCACGGTTCACCGGGTAGAGGACGACACGTTCTGGACCAAATCCGGCAAACCCATCGATGTGGAGTACACCAGCACACCGGTCAGGGACAACGGCTTTATTGTCGGCGCAGTGGTGATTTTTCGCGATATATCCCAGAAAAAAACCGACCGCAAACGGCTCCTGGAAGCGCTGGCGGAGGTGGAAAAACTGAAAAACCAACTGGAACTGGAAAATGCCTATTTGCAGGAAGAAATCAATTCTGAATTCAATCACCACCAGATCATCGGTAAAAGTGGTGCTGTGCAGCATATCCTGCAAAAAATTGAACTGGTGGCGCCGACAGACTCTACTGTGCTTATCACTGGTGAGTCCGGCACCGGCAAGGAACTGATTGCCAGGGCGATCCACGAAATGAGCCACCGCTCCAATCGTTCACTGATCCGGGTCAACTGTGCAGCCATTCCGGCAGACCTCTTCGAAAGCGAATTTTTCGGTCACACCAGGGGCGCTTTCACCGGTGCCACCAACGATCGACCCGGCCGGTTTGAGCTGGCTAACGGCGGCACACTATTCCTCGACGAGGTCGGCGAAATACCCCTGCACCTTCAGGGCAAGCTGCTGAGGGTTTTACAGGAACAGCAGTTTGAGCGGGTGGGCGAATCGAAAACCCGCCGCGTGGATGTTCGTATCATCACCGCCACCAACCGCAATCTCAAGGAACAGGTGCAGCGGGGCCAGTTTCGTGAAGACCTTTATTTCCGCCTCAATGTTTTCCCGATCGAATCGGTACCACTGCGCGAGAGGAGAGAAGATATCTCCCTGCTGACCCAGCATTTTTTAAAAAAAAGCTGTACCAGAACCAATAAACAGGGCCTGAAAATTTCACTCAGTGAGCTGGAAAAGCTGAAGGACTACCACTGGCCGGGAAATATCCGCGAACTGGAAAACGTAATTGAACGCCAGGTCATTCTTGCCCAAGGGCCAACGCTGAGATTCAGCGATCTGCTGGCCAGAGATCAACAAAACGTTGCCCGGGTTGGCGAGGAACCGGACAACAGCGTTCTGACGGCTTCCGACCTTAGACAACAGGAACGCCGCAATCTGCTGATGGCGCTGGAAAAATGCCATGGCAAGGTCTTTGGCCATAACGGGGCGGCCCAGCTATTGGATATCAAACCCACCACACTGGCATCAAGGATCAAGAAATACCAGATTGACACCAGGCTTTTTAAGCCGGGTTCCAGCAAACATTAACACCGATTTAACAGGCCTCTCCTCCACATCTACAGCACTAAAATTCCTTTTTCCGGGAGCCGCCCCGACATTGTGCTGTGACGGGCTGGACGCAATACGCGGCCCGGAAATTCTTACCCCAGCGCTAAGTGAATATGCCCTGCTTTCGCTTGAACAGCACAGCAAAATCAATAACCATAGGAACGCCTGATATCCACAAGCAGGGCAATGAGAGAAGGAACCACAATGAATAATCGACTGAAAGAAGCGGCGGACAGCGTATTGACGAATACGGTCGCAGAGTCCGGTGGTGCACCGGGCGTTGTGGCTATGGTCACGGACAAGAGGGCCAATGTCTACGAAGGGACTGCCGGGGTGAGAGAAATGGGCAAAACAGAGCCTATCGCCACCGATTCCGTGTTCGCCATTTTTTCCTGCACCAAGGCCCTGACCGGCACTGCCTTGATGCAGCTGGTTGAAGAAGGCCTGGTAAGGCTGGACGACCCCGCCAGGGACTATGTACCCGACATTGCGGAGATTCAGGTGCTCGACGGTTTTGACAGCAACGGTCAGCCGAAGCTGAGGGCACCGAAATCAGATATCACGATCAATCAACTGATGCTGCATACTGCCGGTTTTGGTTACGAGTTCTTCAGCCACGATGACCTGGCGTTCCGCACCGCAAGGGAAACAGCTTCGGTGGTCTCCAGCACCTATGACGGTATCAAGTCTGTACTGCTGCACGATCCGGGAGAGCGCTGGATGTATGGCGTCAACCTAGACTGGGTGGGCAAGATTGTCGAAGCGGTGCGAGGCAAACGCCTGGGTGAGGTCATGCAGGAACGCATCTTTAACCCGCTTGGTATGTCAGACAGCGCCTTCACCTTGACCCCCGCCATGCGCTCACGACTGGCCAGCCTGCACACCCGTGCCGAAGATGGCCAGCTGGCACCCTGGGATCTGGTTCTCCCACAACCGCCGGAAATGGATATGGGAGGCCACGGGTTGTACGGCACCGTACCGGATTACATGAAATTTATCCGGATGATACTGAATGATGGCGACGGGCCAAATGGCCGAGTACTGAGCAAAGAAACCGTAGAAAAAATGTCCAGAAATGGGCTTGGGGGATTGCAGAGTGGCGGCTGGACAACCTCGATGCCGGCGCTGTCCAACAGTGGCGAGTTCTTTCCGGGGCTGAAAAAATCCTGGGGTTATACTTTCCAGATCAACGATGAACCAACGCCCTCTGGCCGGCCCGCCGGACAAATAATGTGGGCGGGACTGGCGAATCTGTTCTACTGGATTGACCGACAGAACGGAATCGGGGGCATGTGGGCCTCACAAATATTACCGTTTAAGGATATTTCCTCCTATCCCGGTTTTGTTGACTTCGAATCGTCTGTTTACCGTTATCTGAAATAAAAAAACCGCACCCGAGAATCTCGGGTGCGGTTTTTTGACCTGCTTGTCTAGCGTGAAGCAGCGCGTCTTGGTCGCGGCGCGCCCTGGGCCGGTTTTGCCCCAGCCGATCTGCGACGATCACCTGTGGCATTGCCACCATTGCGGCTGCCAGTACTGCGGGCATGCTGGGGTTTGCCCCCCGGTCGACGGGCGCCTGTTGTAGCACCGGGACGACCACCACCGCCACTGCGGCGACCATTCTGGATAGGCTCCGGACGAATGGAGAGATCCGGCTCAAAACCTTTGATATTTCCCCTGGGAACCTCGCGTTTAAGCACTCGCTCAATATCGCGCAGCAACTTGTGCTCGTCCACACAGACCAGCGAAACGGCCTCGCCCTCATTGCCAGCGCGACCGGTGCGGCCGATGCGATGCACATAATCCTCCGGCACATTGGGCAATTCGAAATTCACCACGTGCGGCAACTGATCAATATCCAGTCCGCGGGCAGCAATATCCGTTGCCACCAGCACCCGTACCGAGCCCTTTTTGAAATCCGCCAGGGCTTTCGTCCGGGCACCCTGACTTTTGTTGCCGTGAATCGCTGCCGCCCGCAAGCCATCTTCAGTCAACTGATCAGCGAGCCGGTTGGCACCGTGTTTGGTTCGGGTAAAGACCAGCACCTGCTGCCAGTTGCCGTCACCAATCAGATAAGACAGCAGCTCACGTTTGCGGCCCTTGTCCACCAGATGAACGGTCTGGGCCACCTGCTCAGAAGCCGTATTGCGGCGAGCCACCTCGATCAGCACGGGCGCATTGAGCAATCCGTCAGCCAGGCGTTTAATTTCATCGGAAAAGGTAGCGGAAAATAACAGATTCTGACGTTGCTTTGGCAACAGGGCCAGAACCTTGCGGATATCATGGATAAAGCCCATATCCAGCATGCGATCCGCCTCATCCAGTACCAGGATTTCCACCTGTGACAGATCGAGGGTGCGCTGATTTACGTGATCCAGTAACCGACCCGGGGTGGCAATCAGAATATCCACACCCCTGCGCAACATTGAAATCTGTGGATTGATATTGACTCCACCAAAAATCACACCGGATTTCAGCGGCAGATGCTTACCATAGGTGACAACGCTCTCCGCCACCTGTGCAGCCAACTCACGGGTGGGGGTTAATACCAGAGCGCGAACGGGGCGACGGTTATTATCGGTGGGCTTATTACCGCTGAGGCGATGCAACAGTGGCAGGGTAAAGCCGGCCGTTTTGCCAGTGCCGGTTTGAGCACCCGCCAGGACATCAAGACCCTGGAGAATAATAGGGATGGCTTTCGCCTGAATAGGGGTGGGGTTGCTGTAGCCCTGATCAGACACAGCACGAAGCAATTCGGCCGAAAGGCCGAGGTCATTAAATGACATATAGATTTTAACTCCGGAACCGGCCTAGCCATGCATAGAGCACAGTAACGGTCTTAGGCTGGCAACAATTAATTAAGGGGGGTGTCAGGGAAAAACCGAAAGGAAAGTACCGAGGACACAACAGGTACCGACCGATGGATACCATGCGGGGGCACTATAACAGCACCCCCCAGACAAGTCGATCAACTTATTTAAATAATCGTCCTTATAGCGCGGTTATCCTCTCGACAGGACAGACCGCACCAGCGGCTCAGTTTTTGTCCAGCAGGCCCTTGAAGCCGCCCAGTTTGTCCTCTACCTGTTTCTTGATCTGATCACCCGCCTCTTTAAGTGCACCGGAGTTGGCTGCCGTATTGGCGGCACTTTTATTGATCGCCACCATCACCTGCCTGACGACCTCTGCAGCGGTGGCACCATTGGACCGTTCACCAATGCCGGTCAGCTGTATGTCCGGCAAGGTCAGATCAATGGGTTTTATGTCCAACAACTGGTTCACATAGCGCATTTTTGCACCGGTAATCTTCAGATCGCGGACGATGAGCTTTTTGGTTGTGCCCTCACCGGATTCATCAGCAGTAGCGGTCGAGTCACTTTCACCGGCAGCCTCACTGACATTTTTCTGCAGTTGACTTAGGTTCGTGCCACTTTTCCCCGACTCGTAAGTAATTTCTGGGGCAACAATACGGATGCTGTTGATAACAATGGTATCGGTGGTGATGGACCCCGGTTCGATAGAGAGGAATATCTCCCCCAGAGAGAAGGCATCGGCGCTGCTGAAGCCAGCGGGGTTACCCACCACCAGCCCCCGCAGGCTTCCCTCACCGGTTTTCAGGGAAAGGTCGACATCTGCCAGCGTGACATCGGATTGGGTCAGCCCGGGGCCGACCGTTTCAACTGCCATTTTGATACCGCGATCAAGATTCAGCACCCCGATCACCAACAAAACGATCAGCACTACCACCAGACCAGCTACAATCTTCAACAGAGTTTTCATTATTTTTTTCCTTTGACTAGGGGCCCCACTCGCGTCCTTTAAAAATAAACGTGCACGGCTCAAAATAAAAGTGCACGGTTTAAATTAAAAGTGTACAGCAATCTGATCGAATGCCAAAAAACCGGAAATCCTTATGACACAAGCTCCCAGGATCGGCCCGACATATCTGCTTCAGGGCATGAGGCTACTCCATCACCCGCAACTGCGCTGGCTGGTGTTATGGCCACTGCTGATCAATGCTTTTTTATTTGTCGGACTCACCTGGCTGGCGATTGATCAGTTCGGGCAATTACTGACCTGGCTGACCAGTAAAATTCCAGCCTGGCTGGAATTTATTACATGGATCTTCTGGATACTATTCGGAGGATTCTTGCTGCTGGTATACGGCTACACGTTTGCCATTCTCGGGAATCTGCTGGCCTCACCATTTTACGGGCCACTGTCGGAGCGGGCGGAACAGGTACTCACCGGCCATATTCAGTCAACACCGGCCTCGATGAAGCAGTTACTGGCAATGGCAGGCAGTGCCATGAAGCGGGAATTGTTCAAAATGGGGTATTTTCTGCCGAGAATTCTCGGCATCTTGGTGCTGACACTGACGTTGTCATTTATTCCGGTACTGAATCTGGTGGGGCCGGCAATTGCTTTTCTGTGGGGGGGCTGGTCGCTGGCGTTGCAATACCTGGACTATCCGGCAGATAACCATGGACAGTCTTTTTACGAGCTGCGCACAGCGCTGAAGAAACAGCGCCTGCAGTCACTGAGCTTTGGTGGCACCGTGCTGATTGCCACCACCGTGCCACTGCTTAATCTTTTTATCATGCCCGCGTCGGTGATTGGCGCCACCAGCTTCTGGCTGGACCACCTGGCCAGCGACCCGCAACAGCTGGAATACAGCGATAAAAACGGCTCAATCGTGACCGAGTAATTCGGGACCCGGCTGTTCACAGTGCAGCTCTCTACCCAGCAACTTCTGGATAGGTTCCAGCAAAAAGGCATCGTCCTCACAGGCAAAGCTGATGGAGGTTCCGAATTTTCCGGCGCGGCCAGTACGGCCAATCCGGTGCACATAATCCTCAGGTTCTTCCGGCAGGGTGAAATTGATGACGTGGCTGACACCGTCGATGTGAATACCGCGGCCCGCTACATCCGTGGCAACCAGCACCTTGAGTTCACCGGACTTGAAGTCGTCCAGGGTTTTTACCCGTTTCCCCTGAGGGACATCGCCCGACAACAGGCCGACACTGAAGCCTTTCGCTCTCAGTTTTTCCTGTAACCGCCGGCACTGGTCACGGCGGTTGGCAAAGACGATCACGCTTTCCACCGCTTCCTGCTGCATGATGCCGTCCAGGAGGCGAAATTTTTCTTTTGCCGAAACAATAAAGACTTTCTGATCAACACTGTCAGTTGCCACATTCTCCGGCTCAATTTCGATACTCACCGGGCTCACTGTCCACTGCTCAGCGAGATTCAGCACCTCCGGGGTAAAAGTGGCAGAGAAGAACAGCGTCTGCCGGTTTTCACGGGGAGGCGTAAGCCTGACGATACGGCGCACCTGGGGAATAAAACCCATATCCAGCATGCGGTCAGCTTCATCGAGCACCAGCACTTCAACCCTGTCCAGATAGACGTCACGGCTTCCTGCAAAATCCAGCAGACGGCCCGGCGTAGCCACAAGGATATCGCAAACATTCTCAAGTAAATGGCGCTTTTGCTTGTCGTAATCCATACCACCCACCAGAGTATGCACATGCAGATCCGTGTATTTACAGAGATCCTTGGCATCCTGTGCGATCTGCATAACCAGCTCGCGGGTAGGGGCAATAATCAGCGAGCGGGCTTCACCGGCAAAACGCTCATCATCGATCGAGTGATTCAGCAATTCGGTAATAATGGTCACCAGAAAAGCCGCTGTTTTACCGGTACCGGTCTGGGCTTTGCCCACTACATCGTGGGCCCTGAGGGTAAACGGCAACGACCGGGCCTGAATCGGTGAGCAGTACCGGAAACCCAGGTCAGCGATGCCATGCATCAGGGTTTCCGGTAGATCCAGATCGTGGAAGCGCAGCTTTCCCTTTTCCTCTGGCACCTGGAAATCCGACAGTGTCCATGCGTTATCCCTGGCCTTGGCGGGTGTTTTACCTCCGCGGCGGCGACTGCGGCGGGCAGGTCGTTTGGGGTGAGTCTCAGGCGATTGTGAAGTTGTTTGTTCAGTCATAGTATGCCAACAGGGGGAATGTCCGGGTTAACCCGGTCTTGAAAAGGCCGGGATTATAGCACGGGATAAAATACCTGCATTCAGCACCGTCTAAAACAGCGATTGCCGCCATCACAGCGTATCTGTTTGTCAGGCAACGGCAACATGGGTTCTTATTCCAACAACTTTACCGGCACCCGTCTAGGCCCCCAATGGCCGGGCTCCGCTTCAAATACACCCGGTAACGTGAAGTTGCAGACGTGGCAGCGACCCTCCGCCGTTATGCCCCAAAAACCCAATTGGTACCAGTCTCTCTCAATCACAACCTCATGGCAGTTTGGGCAGAATGTACTGCCACCTGCAGGATCGTGGACATTACCGGTGTAGGCAAAGTGAATACCATTGGTCAGTGCAATCTGTCGTGCACGGGTTAGGGTTTCCGGCGGGGTGGCCGGCGTATCCCGCATTTTCCAGTCGGGGTGAAACGCCGTGAAGTGCATCGGCACATCCGGTCCCAGCTCACTCACTACCCAACGGGTCATGGCGTCAAGCTCCTCATCGGAATCATTTTCCCCGGGAATCAACAAAGTAGTCAGCTCCAACCAGACATCTGTTTCGCGGGCGACATACCGAAGCGTCTCAAGAATATTCTGCAGCTCCCCTCCACATATTTTCCGATAAAAGGCATCAGTAAAGCCTTTCAAATCGATATTGGCGGCATCCATATACTGAAAAAACTCGCGGCGCGGTGCATCCTGAATATAGCCGGCACTGACAGCCACCGCTTTTATCCCCAACTCCCGACAGGCTTTGGCGACATCCACGGCATACTCCAGAAAAATAACCGGGTCGTTATAAGTAAAGGCAACACTGCGGCAACCGAGCTCCAGGGCGGTTTCCGCCAGTTTCACCGGCATCGCCGAATCCGCCAGCGTATCCATCTCGCGGGATTTACTCATATCCCAATTCTGGCAGAATTTGCAGGCGAGATTGCAACCTGCCGTACCAAAAGACAGCACCGAACTACCTGGCAAAAAATGGTTGAGCGGTTTTTTTTCGATAGGGTCTACACAAAAACCACTCGACCGGCCGTAACTGTAGAGGACAACTTCATCGCCTTCCCGACCCCGGACATAACAAAGCCCGCGCTGCCCTTCGTGCAACTTGCATTCCCGCGGGCAGACATCACACTGCAACCGCCCATCGGCAAGCGTATGCCAATAGAGAGTTGGATGGGCAGCGGGTGGCAGCTGGTTGTTTGTTTTCATGGTTGAGGGCAACCTCTTTACTTTCAAAATACTCACAAAAGCACACTATAGTTATAGAACAAACAGGAGCGTTGGGAGATATAATGATCGCAACCAGAACAGCGGCTGTAGCAGGTACATTTTACCCGGCAGACCCTGCTGTATTGCAGCATGAAGTGGATGAGCTGTTGGCCGGGGCATCCTGTGACATTGACGCTTCGCCCAATGTATGCAGACCAAAGGCACTGATTGTTCCCCACGCAGGCTACCGTTTTTCGGGGCAAACTGCCGCCACAGCCTACCGCTGTTTATCACCGGTGAGCCGGGATATTTCCCGGGTGGTTATCATTGGTCCCTGCCACCGCATACCCCTCCGGGGCATGGCTGCGCCCTCTGCGGCCAGCTTTCAGACCCCTCTCGGTGATGTGCCGGTGGACCGGCAAAGCATTGACAGGCTGGTCAGGCAAGCACTGGTAACAGTGGATGATGACGCCCACCAGTTCGAGCACAGCATCGAAGTTCAGCTGCCCTTTTTGCAGCGTGTCCTGCATGAATTTACCGTGCTGCCACTGGTTGTCGGGAATACACCACGGGAGCATGTCACCGATGTATTAAGGCGGCTGTGGGGAAGCGGGGAAACGCTGATTGTAATCAGCACAGACCTGAGCCACTATCATCACTATCAGGACGCGCAACGGCTGGATAAATTCACATCCGCCATGATTGAAAGGTTTGACAGCCGCCTCACCAGTGAACAGGCCTGTGGCAGCAGAGCAGTCAACGGTCTACTGAAGCTGGCTGAGGAAGCGCATTTGAAACTGCACACACTGGATGTCCGGAACTCCGGGGACACCGCCGGAGATAAAGATCGCGTAGTAGGATACGGGGCCTATGTCATTTATTGAGCTCAGCGAGGACGATCGGCAGATACTGCTGACGCTCGCCAGAGAAAGTATCCGTGTCCGGCTGCTGTTTGACCGGGACCTGCAAATTGATGAGACCGTATTCAGTCATGCCCTGCAACAATCAGCCTGCAGTTTTGTCACGCTAAAAATCAAGCAGGCATTGCGTGGCTGTATCGGCTCGACAGAGGCGTCGAGACCACTGGTAGTCGACGTTGTACACCATGCCGCCTCCGCAGCACTGGATGATCCCCGTTTCCCCCCACTGTCGCTGCAGGAGGAAGCACTTGTTTCGATTGAAATTTCCGTGCTCACCGAGGCCACGCCGCTGCAGTTCTCCAGTGAGGATGAACTGCTGGCTCAGCTCGAGCCCGGCATCGACGGTCTGACCATAGAGTCCGGCGCCCAGCGTGCGACGTTTTTACCCAGTGTCTGGACCACCCTCCCTGACAAACAGCAGTTTCTCGACCATCTCAAACGCAAGGCTGGCCTGGAACCAGAGCTGTCCGCCGAAAAACTCAAGGCATGGCGCTATCAAACGGTGTGTTTTCGGGAATAGCGGTTTTTAACTGATGAGACATGGAGTACCCTTGCCGCAGTTCAATCTACGGCCCCAGAGGCAGCCATCATGACCAAAGATCAGATTCGCAACATGCGCAACGCCATGGGTAACTTTGCCACCGGTATCACGGTGATGACCACCGTGGACTCAGAGGGAATCGCCAGAGGCATGACAGCCAACAGCTTCTCCTCCGTATCGCTCGAGCCGGCTCTGGTGTCCTGGTGTGTGGGCAGTGAATCGCGGTTGTTTGGCCTGTTTCAGGAGCAGGACTATTTCGCTGTCAACATCCTGCACAGCGGTCAGGCCGACCTGTCACAGCTATTTGCCGGCACCGATGACAACAAATTTGCCAATGTTCGCTGGCACCCGGGGCTGCATGGGCTGCCGCTTCTTGACGACTGCCTCTGCCACTTTCAGTGCCAAATAGAGCACCGCTATCCCGGTGGCGATCATGTCATTCTGGTGGGTCGGGTACTCGAATTCAGCAACGCCCCCATGGACCCGCTGATTTTTCACAGCGGCCAGTATCGGCAGCTTAAAGATAGCGAAGAACGCTGAAACAGGTTACGTATTACGGCCAACAGTGACGCGCTCCTGCCCCGCCAAATCGAGATGGGTTGCCACCGCCAGAAAACCAGCCTGTTTCATCAACTGACGCACCATGTCACCCTGCTGCCAGCCGTGCTCAAGTAGCAGCCAGCCCCCGGCATTCAGATGTTCCCCGGCGTTCTGGATAATCACCGCCAGGTCACCAAATCCACCGTCGGTGGCCACCAGCGCAGAGGTCGGCTCAAAACGAACATCTCCCTGCAGCAAATGCGTGTCGGCTTCATCAATATAGGGCGGGTTGCTCACCACCAGATCAAAGCGGGCACCTGCAAGAGCTGAAAACCAGTCACTTTGAAAGACGCGAACATTGTCAAAGCCCAGCTCACAGCGATTACGCTCCGCCAGCACCAACGCATCCGGGAAAGCATCCACCGCCGAGAGCTGCCAGAGCGACCGTTCGCTGGCCAGCGCCAGAGCCACCGCACCGGTACCTGTGCCCAGGTCTGCCACCAAAGCCGCGTCCCCCAGCGGCAACGCCAGTGCCAGTTCCACCAATAATTCGGTCTCCGGCCGGGGAATCAAAGTCGCCTCAGAGACCTTCAAAGACAATGACCAGAACTCCCGCCGGCCGGTAAGGTAGGCGATTGGCTCGCCCTGGACGCGGCGCGCAAACAACGCATCAAACCCGGCAACTTCAGCCGGCAGCAATCGATACTCGGGCCATGTATAAAGGTAGGTTCTCGACTTGCCGAGCACATGGCAGAGCAGCAGCTCCGTGTCCAGCCGCGGGCTGTCACTGCAGCCCGACAGCTCGCTGCTGCGCGCCAACAGACTGGCGATGTCGGACACCACCGGATCAGCCCGACAGCGCGGCTAACTGCCCCGCCTGATGCTCATGAATCAACGGCTCTACCACTTCATCCAGGTGGCCTTCCAGCACCTCCCCCAGCTTATAGAGCGTCAGGTTGATGCGGTGATCGGTGACCCGACCCTGAGGGAAGTTATAGGTACGGATTCGCTCGGAGCGATCACCGCTTCCCACCTGCAGTCGTCGCTCGTCRGCAAYATTTTTTGCGGCCACCTCATCCTGRGCACTTTTCAGCCGGGCCGCCAATAATGACATCGCCCTTGCCCGATTCTTGTGCTGGGAGCGTTCATCCTGRCACTCAACCACCARCCCGGAGGGCAAGTGGGTAATGCGRATGGCAGAGTCGGTTTTATTGACGTGCTGRCCACCGGCACCCGACGCGCGGAACGTRTCAATCCGAAGRTCGTTTTTATTGATATTGACCTCTTCCARCTCATCGGCTTCCGCCATRATKGCCACYGTACAGGCAGAGGTGTGAATCCGGCCCTGGGAYTCTGTTTCKGGRACCCGCTGRACRCGATGCACRCCGGATTCAAACTTCAGCCGGGAATASGCCCCCTGCCCGACGATACGGCTGATAATCTCCTTATAGCCACCGTGTTCACCGTGGCTTTCACTGATAACCTCCACTTTCCAGCGTCGGCTTTCCGCATACCTGCTGTACATCCGAAACAGGTCACCCGAAAAGATCGCCGCTTCGTCACCCCCTGTTCCAGCACGAATTTCAAGGAACACATTGCGATCATCATTGGGGTCCTTCGGCAGCAGTAATGTCTGCAACTCGACCTCAAGGTCGGCAAGCCGGCTTTGATTTTCAAGGAGATCCTCTTCCGCCATAGCGCGCATATCCGCATCGGCATCCTTGAGCAATGCTCGCGCCTCTTCAATGTTCGTCTGAACCCGATAGTAGTCGCGATAGCTTTTTACCACCGACTCCAGCTCCGCATATTCACGGGATAGTTCACGAAAGCGCGTTTGCTGACCAATCACTTCGGGATCGCTCAGCAGCGCACCCACCTCCTCATAGCGATCGGCCAAATGTTGCAGTTTTTCCAGGATGGATTGTTTCATTAATGCTCGTTAGTGAAGAGTTATAGACATCGTCTTATTTGGATTCAGAATCGGGCTTGTCAAGACCGAACAGATCGTGGGCCAGACTCAGCTGCTCGGTGCGTCCCGCTTCACCGGCTTGCTTTAATCGTGTGGTCGGCACATGCATCAGTTTGTTGGTGATATTGCGCGCCAGTGTTTTCAACACCTGCTCCGGCGCTTGCCCCGTGCGCAACAGCGCGATGGCCTTATCCAGCTCCTGGTCGCGCACCTGCTCTGCACTGCTGCGGAAAGCACGGATGGTTTCAAC
>NVUM01000015.1 GCA_002733125.1 Porticoccus sp. | reverse complement strand
CTCGCCTGAAAAGGCGGGGGTTTTTTATGGGTCACGACGGAGGTGAGAACCTCCTCAGGTTCGACAACTTCCGTGAGGAAGTTGGACCCAGCAACGGCAGGTTGCGCAGTCCCGCAGGGGGCAAAACGGCCATAAGCCGTTTTGAGTCAATCCTCCTCAGCCTCCTCAGCCTCCTCAGCCTCCTCAAGTTCGAGCCGATCTCCTCTGGTCCGAGACAATACCGATGTTCACGGGAATTTCCCGAGAAAATACGGTAGGGTGGCAAATCATGCGACCTGAATTTTTTAAAATCCGTGCGTGGATATTACCATTACCCCTCAGCCTGACCTTGCTCGTCACTGTACTGTTGCCGTTTCTCGCAGTGATGGGACTGACCGGCTGGTACAGCATCAATCTGCTGGAGCGCAACAGCCGCGATCGCATGCAGGAGGATATCGAACTTATTGCCAGGGCAATTCGTCTGCCTTTGAGTCACGCCCTTGAGCGCGGCTATGAGGAAACCATCAAGCGTGCCCTGGAATCAGCATTTACTATCGATAGGGTCTACGGCGTTTATGTTTATGATCGCCGGGGTAAAACCATTTATGCCAGCGGTGCCAGGGAGCCCTCCATGGGGAGTGAGCAGGCAGTGCGCATTGCCAATCGCGGAGAACGGCAGGGTGAATTTGCCCGGGTGGGTAAAGAGGCGGTGTTTTCCTATTTTGTGCCGTTGGTGGATGCCGGTGAGCAGATCAGTGGTCTGCTGCAAATTACCCGCCGTGGCAGCGATTTCGACAATTATCTCAGTCAGCTTCGCACCCACAGTCTGTCGGTATTGATTGTTTCGGCAATCATACTGACGCTGATTATTTTACTGGGCTATCGCTGGACTCTGGGTCGGCATTTGGCCGCTGTGAAGTCGGGTCTGGCTCGGATTCGCTCGGGGGAGCTGCGACACCGTTTTGACCCAAAGGGTCCCCGTGAGATGCAATTATTGGCGGGTGGCATTAACGAAATGCTCAATGCAATCGCCCGCTCCAGTGAAGCGCTGGCAGCGCAAAAAGACCGCGAGGCCGAGCTGACCGAAAAACTGCACCAGTCGGAAAAACTGGCTGCCCTTGGGCAGCTTTCTGCCGGTGTCGCCCACGAGCTGGGGAGTCCCCTCAGTACAGTGGATGGCAAGGCGCAGCGGGCGTTGCGGCACGGCGAGCACCTGCCCCCGGCCGTGATGGATGCACTGGCTGCCATTCGCAGGGAGTCGGCTCGTATGGAGCGGATTATCCGCCAGCTCCTGGATTTTGGTCGGTCCAACCCGCTGGATCGCCGCACGGTCGCTGCTTGTCAGCCGCTGCTGAGTGCCCTCAAACGGGTTGCAAGTCCCGCATCGATCCGGGTCGATCAAAGAATCTCGCCGGACACGAAGACGCAGTCGGTGAAGGTCGATTTGATCAGACTGGAGCAGGCATTGACCAACCTGTTGCAAAACGCCTTTCAGGCTGCCCGGGCTCGGGTTGTGGTGAGCTGTGAGATTTATCCTGAGGGGGTTCTTTACTGTTTTGAGGATGATGGGCCGGGTATCAGCGATGATGACTACCCTCATCTGTTTGAACCGTTCTTCACCACGAAACCGGTGGGCCAGGGAACCGGGCTCGGTCTGGCAGTGGCTCATGCGGCGGCCCGGGATCACGGCGGTGCGATTGAGGTTTCCCACACCGATAACGGTGGTGCCCGTTTTTGCCTGCTATTGCCACAGAGGGAGGATGCAGCCGATGCCTGATGCCGGACTGATTCTCGTTGTCGAGGACGACAATGGCCTGCGCGGACTGATTCGCGAGGAACTGGAGGAAAGCGGCTTTGCCGTAGCGGAGGCCGGTGACGCCGAGGCCGCTGCACATTGGATGGCCAGCCGGTCGCCGGACCTGATTATCAGCGATGTGCGCCTGCCGGGGGAGACCGGGCTGAGCCTGCTCGACCACAGCCGTCAGTTACCGGTGCCCCCGGCATTTCTGGTGATTACCGCATTTGGCACCGTGGAGCAGGCAGTCAATGCATTGCAGCGTGGCGCCGACGACTTTCTTACCAAACCACTCAACCTGGACCATTTGCGGCTCAGCGTGGAACGGGCACTGGAGCACCGGGCGTTGCAGAGTGAGATTTCCCGTTATCGACAGATGCTGAAAAGCGGCGATTTCCATGGTTTGATCGGTCGCAGTGCCCCGATGAGACAGTTGTTTGAGCAAATTCGGCGCGTCGCCGCGGCCAATGGCCCGGTGCTGATTACCGGCGAGAGCGGCGTGGGTAAGGAGCTGGTGGCCCGTGCGCTGCACGCCGAAAGTGATCGATGCGATGGCCCTTTTCTGGCGGTGAACTGTGCGGGTATCCCCTCTGAATTATTGGAGAGTGAATTGTTCGGCCACACCGCTGGTGCGTTTACCGGTGCCCAGCGGGCCCGCAAGGGGCTGTTTGCCGAGGCGGAGGGCGGCACCTTGCTGTTGGACGAAATAGGTGAAATGCCGGGGGCGATGCAGTCGAAGCTGTTGCGTATCCTTCAGGATGGCCGAATGCGACCGGTCGGGGAAAACCGTGAACGCCAGATCGATGTTCGTATCGTGGCCGCCACCAACCGGGATCCGGTCGCCGATATTGAATCCGGTATGTTCCGGGCAGATCTGTTTTACCGGCTGGAAACATTTTCGTTTGAGGTCCCGCCACTGGCCCGTCGCGGGGATGATATTGATCTGCTCGCCGCCCACTTTCTGGCGCGCTTCGGCGCATTGGCGGAGCCCCGGGTAACCGGGATCACCCCGGCGGCGTTGCGCTGTTTACGCCATTATCCCTTTCCTGGCAATGTTCGTGAACTGTCCAATGCCATCGAGCGCGCGGTAGCCTTTGCCCGTGGGGAAGAGGTCGATATCGATGATTTGCCGGAGCGTATCCGCAGTTATCGAGGTGCCGGCCAGGCAGTGGACAGCGCCACTTTCGGCGAGCCGATTGAAACGCAGCAACTGCTTCCCCTGAAAGATGTGGAAAGGCGTTATGTGCACTATGTCCTGGCGCGAATGGAGGGCAACAAACGGCGCACGGCCGAGCTGCTGGGTATTGGCCGTCGCACACTCTACCGTTACCTGGAGGATGATGGTTGAGCGGGATTGACACTGCTGCAATGTCACATGTGCCATATTGACACGCTTGAGCGGTGGACCAATAACGTACCGATGTACCTGAAAACCGCGGCTAGCGGTGCTTTTGCTGCTTGGCATGGTGGTTGCTGTAGGTTTTGTGAAATCAACAAGCCTGACAAGGAGGCACTATGACTTTCAAACAGATCGCGACCACCACATTTTTTTCAGCCCTGCTTTTATCCGCCCCGGCTGCAATGGCCCAGGACCCACAGGGTTACGGCCAGCCACCGCAGAGTGCTGCTGCAGCGCAGCCCGCCGATGATGCGACCGTCACCAGTTTTGCCGAGGCAATGGGTGAGGTACAGGTCATTCAGCAGAAGTTTTCGGAACAGCTCCAGGGTGTAGAGGACAACGACAAGGCCCGTGAACTGCAGATGAAAGCGCAGGAAGAAATGGTCACAGCTGTGGAGGCCAGTGGTATTTCCGTACAGGACTACAATGCGCTGGCGAGTCGGATGGATCAGGATCCGGCGCTGAGAGAAAAAGTGGAGAAGAAGCTTCAGTCCATGTAACGGACGACACCCACTATGGGCTGGCCCCAGCTGGCCCAATACTATGGATAGTTAGTTGCCAAGGCCCCGACGATACTCCCAGTCATACGTCGGGGTTTTTTTGTTTATGGTTTCCCTGACTGGGTTTGAACTGATAGAGGTTCGACAATTTCCATGAGGAAGTTGGATCCAGCAAACGCAGCCCCGCAGGGGGCAAAACGGCCATAAGCCGTTTTGAGCCAACTCACCCTGACGAGGATAAACGGTTACAAAGGTCGCGATTTTGTAATGTGGTCGGATTGCCGGCTCGCCAGCACAACTGACGTCCGTTCAACGGTGTGCAAATAGTTGCTTGGGAGACACGTGGTTCACTCCCCCCAAGGGTTATTGATTTCCACCCGAATCGGATTTCTTCGACAAACCGGTCGGACCGAATTCTTGATTCTCTGGTTATCTGGATCTCTTTATGACGATCTTGGACGCCGGTATTAAACAATAATATTTCCCGTGAACCAGCAAACGATGTCTATTTATTCGTTTGATCCAGCTTTCTCTGTGAGGCAGTGTTGATTGTTGGTCCGCCCAGATTCTCGGCACCGAGCAGGATAACTTCAATTTCTTCGGTAATTTCCTCCTGCCGCAATACGTTGCAGGCTCTGGTTAACTCCGCCTCCTCCTCTTCCAGATGTCTGATAGCACCCTCCAAGTGGGCTACCCGGTGATGATTTTCTGCCATCAGTGAGATGTAGAGCATCTCGAACAGTACCGCAAAAAGATAATACTCGGTCAGCTCTGCCAGGAGTTCAGGAGGTGGCTGGTGTAATAAGGGTGGATGGCTGAAGGTCCTTACCTGTTCTTCAGATAAAACTGCCAGATTGTGGAAGGGCGGCAGCAATCTTTGTTCCCGAATGAGTTCGGGAGTTTCATGGTAGAGACATACCAGTGACATGGGACCATGAGTTTGCTGAAGCTGACTCAGTTTGTTGACCAGGTGGTTTAGCAGTGAGGTCACTTCCTCTGTGATGCCGGCTCCGTCCAGAGTGAGCAGTATTCTGGGATCCTCGTCCAGCAAGGTATAGAGCTTGTGTCCCACCGCGATAACCCCAACCTCTGCATACTGTGGCTCGCTCTTCAGTCGGTCCAACAGGGCATGATTAAAATCACCACAAAAGCCTCTCTCTGAGCCAATCAATAGACACACTGTTGGCATATCTTCGCTGTCGGGCAGGATGTCAGGGTAAAAGTGAAGCAGGTCTGCCGCTGCATGCTCTATGCTTTTTACCACTTGCTGCTGGGCATCCAGAAAACGCGTCAGTTTGCGCGTTTCCATATAGGCCAGGGTTTTCATGGAGTTCATGATTTCCTGGATTTCCCCCAGGCTGTATCGGTGCTCTTCCAGACTGCGGCGGCTCATGCCATCTCACTTAGCCATCTGGCCGCAGCGGTTTGCCAATCACCCCTTGGGCTGTCCAGCACTAGGTCGCTTTGGCGGACGTTCTCCTGTAGCCGATCGAGATAGCCCGCTATTTGTTGGGGGTCAATTTTATCAAGCAAATGGTCATTAAAGGCAACCAGCCAGGCCATCTGCGCAGTGGCTGGCAGGGGGCAGAGACGATCCTGTTTGAGGATTTCACGCAATAATTGGCCGCGGTGGATGGTCGCCTCCATGGAAGCCTCGAGGCGTGCGCCAAAGCGGGTAAAGACTTCGAGTTCCTGAAATTGCAGATAGTCGAGTTTCATCCGCCCGGCTTCCTCCTTGATGCGAGGATGTTGGGCCTTGCCTCCGATGCGTGACACTGACAATCCAATATCAATGGCGGGCCGAAAACCCCCGGCAAACAGGTTCCGGTCCAGATAAACCTGACCATCGGTGATGGAGATCAGATTGGTGGGAATATAGGCGGCGATCTCTCCGAGCTGTGTTTCCACAATGGGCAGTGCCGTCATACTGCCGCCACCGTGCGCGGTATTCAGGCTGGTCGAGCGCTCCAGAAGCCGTGCGTGAACTGAAAAAATATCACCGGGGTAAGCTTCCCGGCCCGGTGGCCGCCGCAACAACAGGGACAATTCACGATAGGTGCGGGCATGGGTGGAAAGGTCGTCATAGATCACCAGGACATCACGACCCTGATACATCCAGAATTCCGCAATAGCGCAGCCGGCAAATGGAGCCAACTGCTGGAGTCCCGGCAGGCCAGTCGCCTCAGCCACCACCAGTGTGGTGTAATCCAGTGCCCCGAATTCCTTCAGGGTTTCCATGACGCTGACCACGGTGGAACGTTTTTGTCCGATCAGCACGTAGACACAGTAGATATCCTGATCCTTCTGGTTGATTACTGTATCGATGGCTACAGAGCTCCGTCCCAGGCCCTCATCACCAATTAACAGCTGACGCTGTCCCCGGCCAATAGGGATCATGGTGTCGATGATTTTGATGCCGGAATACAGTGGCTTGTGAACAAAGTCCCTGGCCACAATGGGTGGAGAAAACGCTTCAAGAGGCTGCCAGCGGGTATGGACTGGTGGCTCGCCGCCATCCAAAGGCCTGCCCAGTGGATCTATTGTCCTGCCGAGCAGTGCATCGCCCACCGGTACGCTGAGCGGTTGCCCTGAGCGCTGCACAGTGGTACCGGAGGTCAGCGTCTCCGTCGCGAGCAGTAAAATGGCTCCAATCATATTCTCGTTGAGGTCGAACACCATACCCCGACTGCCATCGTCAAACAGCAGCACGTCATCCATGGCTGCCGACGGCAGACCGGTGATCCAGGCAATACCATCCCCCACAGAGACTACTGTCCCCTGTTCGTGAATTCGCAGGCCCGGCTGGTATCTGTCCAGCCATACTGACTGACGTTGCAGCAGGTGGCTTTCGAGTGCGGGGCTATCCTTGTGAATGTCGCCCTGAGTCTCGACGCTATTTTTGTCGGAACTACTGCTCATGGTTACTCAATTCCACGAAACCGTGTAACTCATCGCGCAGGTTGGCCGCCAGCACCCAAGCCCCCATGGTGATATGCAGGCCAGCCAGCAGTGTTGGGTCTTCCTTGAATTGGATGGTTGCCGTCCAGCCATTGTGGCTGAGTACCTGCTGGAGTTGCTGGCGTTGCTGTTCTTTCATTGGGTAGGCGCTGGTGATGGTAATGGTATTGGATGGCGCCCCATTGTGGGCGAGTAATGTGGCCAGACGTTCTGGTGGCAACTGCTTCAACTCGGCGATGGCCAATTCAACCAGCCGGTTCTCGGTCTCCTGAGATGTGACCTGGGACAGTAATTTCCCCGCAAAACGAGCACCCTGAGCGAGTGCACTTTCCTCGACCTTGCGTTGGGCATCTGCCTGGCGCCGGGTTTCGGCAATCCGGACTTTTTCCCGCTCCTGCTCCAGGGTGTCCCGCAGCTCGGACATCTTCTCAGCGCGCTCCGCATCCAGTTCTCTGTTCAGGGTATCCCTCGCTTGCTGACGTTCCTGCTGCCAGTGTTCCAGTCGCGTCTCATATTGCTGCTTTAATTTTTCAGCATCATTGTTCAGTGCCCTGGCGTCGCTGAGCGTTTTCTCGACACCCGCCTGACGCCTGGCGATGACGCCCAGCACTGGCTTGTAAAGAAAATGCTTGAGAATCCAGATCAGCACCAGAAAGTTGATGATCTCGAACAAAAAGGTGGACCAGCTCAATTCCACGGATAGTTTCCTTGTCGATCTGGTGATGGCATGGCGTATGTGTCCTCAACCACTAGGTGAGATATTCCAGCAGGGGGTTGCGGAACAGGATAATCAATACAACCACCAGCACATAGATAGCCAGGGATTCAATCATCGCCAGTCCGATAAACAGGGTGCGCATGATCGAGCGCTCTGCCTCCGGCTGTCGGGACAGGGCCTCTAACGCGCGGCTAATGGCCCAGCCCATGGCAATGGCCGGCCCCATGACGCCCAACGAGATGCCAAAAACAGCGGCGACCGTGGATGCCAGGCTAAAGGTGGATAGATCAGTCATCGGTATCTCCTTGCCCTTCTGAAGGGGATGATTGCTCAGGTTGTTGACGGGATTGTTGTGACTGGATGCCGCCGGCCACATAAATCAGTGCCAGCATGCCAAAAATGTAGGCCTGCACCAGCGCCTCGATAATATGCAGCATCAGGATGGGTACAGGGGCCAGGAATCCCGCTACCAGCAGAATCAGCAGCGCCGCCATTTCCAGACTCATGATATTGCCGAACAGTCGCACGGCCAGCGCTACGGTACGGGTCACTTCGCTGATCAAATGAAAAGGCAATAGGATCGGACTCGGTGAGAGGTAGCGGCGCAGATAATTTCGGATGCCCTGAATACGAATACCAAACCAGTGGGTTGACAGAAACACCAGTATGGCCAGGGCTGCGGTGGCGGAAAGATCCCGGGTGGGGGAGTGTACCCCGGGGATTAGCCCGCAGAGATTGGCAATGACCAGGAAAATCCACAGGCTGGCTATCAGCGGCATGATCTGTCTGGCGTGTTGCGGCGCAGCATCCGCCACCGCCTCTTCGATGACCAAAATAATGCCTTCCACGGCGGATTGCAGCATTCCGGGATTGTCGACACTGAGGCGTCGTGACACCAGCCAGGAAAATAGACAGATGATGGCCATGATGCCCCAGGTGGTGACCACGGTCACTGAAATATCAATGGGGCCCAGTTGGAACAGGGGTAGGATCATAATTTCCGGGTTATCCATGGTGCTATTCCCGGATGAACAGGTAGACATTGAGGGCGCCGACCATCACGCCGACCAGAATCAGGCTCACAGTCCAGCGGCTGGAATAGGCGGTGGCCAGGCTGTCCAGCCACTGGCCGAGATAGGCACCACAGACTATCGGCAGTACAAGCAACAGTCCGAGGGTGCCGATGTAAACCGTCTGACCCAGCATTGTGAGCCGTTCCCGTTCTGCTTTTTTCATGCGCTTGACCTGGCGCTCAACTCGCTTTCTCAGTTCATCAGGATGTGACATGGTTCATCCTTCCCCGCTTGGAACTCAGTTCCCACAGCCGTTTGAGAACTTCTTTCTCCATACGTTGCAGGCTCTGTTTCATCGTGTGAAGCTGCTCCTCTTCCCTGAGCAGCTCTTCCTGCAAAGCCTGACTGATGCGGTTGTAGTCGTCATCCAGCAGGTAGCGGCGGGTGCTGAGGGTCAACAGGTTATCGTGAAAATAGATAACTGCTCCGGGCAGTGCTAGGTATTGCCAATGCTCACCGTTCACCTGAAAGCGTGCCAGCCCGACCACCAGCACGGCAATCATACGGGTATGACTGGCCAAGATGCCGAAACTGCCAGAGCTGTCTTCGCCTACAAATGAAGAGACCCCTTCAATTAGATGGCTGCGAGTCGAGCCCCGGAGAGAAAGGGTAAAGGTTTTCATGTGGCAGGCTCCGCCATGGTACCGCGCATATAGCAGCGTTCTTCAGGGATCTCATCGTAGTCACCTCGCAAAAAACCTTCACAATCTGCAATGGTCTGCTTCAGTGGTACCGACACCCCGGCAATACCAGAGTGGCCTGCGGTGCTCCAGAAAGGCTGGGTCAGGTAGCGTTGCAGTTTGCGGGCGCGCATGACAATTTTTTGATCCTTGGGAGATAGCTCCTCAATGCCCAGCATCGCAATAATGTCCTCCAGTTCATGATAGCGGGCCAAGTGTTCCCGCACACCTTCCGCTGCACCGTAGTGACGTGAACCCAGGGTATGCTGATCCATCAACCGGCTGCCCGACTGCAGTGGGTCCACCGCCGGGTAAATACCCTTGCCCGCCTGGGCGCGAGACAGAATAACGGTGGTATCCAAATGGCTGAGGATGGCGCTGACCGCCGGATCAGTCATATCATCTGCCGGTACGTAGACGGCCTGCACCGAGGTGATGGCACCCCGCAGGGTGGATAAGATGCGATCCTGCATTTCCGCGACTTCAGTGGTGAGGGTGGGCTGGTAGCCTACCGTGGCAGGCATACGTCCAAGTAGGCTGGAGACTTCGCTGCCTGCCTGCACAAAGCGGAAAATGTTATCCATGACAAACAGCACCTCCTTTTGCAGGCTATCGCGCAGGTACTCCGCATAGGTGAGGGCGGACAGACCGATGCGGAAGCGCACGCCGGGCGATTCGTCCATCTGACCGAAAACCATCAGAGTTTGTGGCAGCACGCCGGCTTTGTCGATTTCGTGCCAGAGTTCGTGTCCCTCTCGAATGCGCTCGCCGACACCGGCAAACACTGACACCCCCTGATGGAGCGTGGCGACAGCATGCATAAATTCCATAATCAGTACGGTTTTGCCTACCCCCGCTCCGCCGAACAGGCCGGTTTTGCCGCCTTTCACAAAGGGGCAGAGCAGGTCGATTACTTTAATGCCGGTTTCTAGCACCTCGCCTACCCCGACGGCTTCACTAAGTGGCAAAGGCTTGCTGTGGATGTTCCTGAATGCTACCGGTTTCAGCTTGTCTTTGCCGTCCAGGGGTTCCCCGAAAATGTTCAGCAGGCGACCAAGGCAATCCGGTGCGACCGGCACATGCAATGGCGCGCCGGTGTCAAATACGGTCATACCCCGATAGAGGCCGCTGCTGCGATGCAGCGTAATAGCGCGCAAATGATGTTCGTCCAGGTGTTGGTGGACCTCAAACAGGTAGGTTTCGCTGTTGAGGTGAGCACACAGCGCCTGGTGCAGTGGGGGGAGAGTGCTGCAGGCAATAACCACCACTGGGCCGTGGACCTCCACAATTGCCCCGATGGGTGTTAACCCCTTGTCCCGACAACCTAAGGGTGCAGTCATAAAAAAAGTATATCCTCAAACCCGCCGGGAAACATTGATCTCTGTTCTGGCGAGTGCGAGTTCAGGTTTCTTCCTTAAGCACCTGATTGGTGAGCACATCTTCACCGGTCCGTTGGCGGATCTGCTCTCTCTGCTGCTCTGCAAGCTGCTCCTCATGGTGACTGAGGCTGCTCCCGACCCAGCTGTCCATCAGCTTCGCGGTTACCAGGTCGCCGCTGACATTGATGGCTGTGCGACACATGTCGAGTATCCGATCAACCCCCATGATCAGCGCGATGCCCGCAGCCGGTATGCCGACACTGTCGAGCACCATGGCGAGTATGACAATGCCCACTCCCGGGGTTGCCGGTGAGCCGATTGAGGCACCAACCGCAGTGATCACGATCAACACCATGCCACCAAGCCCGATATCGATGCCGAATACCTGTGCGAGAAACATGGCAGCCACACCCTGATAGAGCGCCGTACCATTCATGTTGATAGTGGCCCCCAAGGGAATTACGAACTGTGATATGGAGGGCCTGACGCCGAGTTTTTCCTCGGCCACCTTGATAGATAGCGGCATCACTGCTGCAGAACTGGAGGTGGAGAAGGCCAGCAACAGCACTTCTTTGATGTCGTTCATAAAGGTCAGCGGGTGTCGCTTTGCCACGATCAAAATAATCAGCAAATACAAAGCCAGTAACAGCAACAGTCCCAGTAGTACCGTCAGGACATAGACTGCCATGCCCAGCAGGGCATCGATGCCAAGCTTGGCGGTTAACTGCAGTATCAGCCCGAACACGGCGATCGGTGCCAACAGCATCGCCCAGCGGACGACGGTCATGCAGACTTCCTGGAGGGATCCCATCAAATCGAGCAGCGGCTTGGCCTGCAGTGGTGTCATCATCACCAGTGCCACGCCCATGATCATGGCAAAAATTACCACCTCCAGCATATTGCTTTCCACCATCGCGGAGAGCGGATTAGAGGGCAGCAGCGTGACGATTTTTTGCGGCAGCTCATCAAGTACGGGGCTGCCGGACGCTTCTGTCGACTGGATTGGCTCGACCAGCGAAGCGAGTTGCAGTGCCTGCTGGTCGATGTATTGCCCCGGTTTGATCAGGTTGGCGATGGTTATGCCAATCACGATGGCAATGGCCGTGGTGAAGATAAAATACAGCACCACTCTGAAACCGGTTTTTTTGAGCTGCTCCAGATCCTCTGTGGCCGCCAGTCCGCGAATGATGGAGGCGAAAACCAGCGGAATGACAATCATCTGAATCAGGGCGAGAAACAGTTTGCCAGGCAGTGCCAGCCAGTCGCTGATGGCGGCAGCATCAGCGGGTGATACCCAGCCCAGACTTGGGCCCATCAAAATGCCGACGACAATGCCGAGAAACATGCCAACAAGCACCTGAAGCCACAGTTTCCCCCGGATCAACCCCTGCAGGGACGTGCTTAAATATTTAAGTGAGCGGGGCTGGAGAGCCTTGACGGTAGAACTCAGAAGGTTGTGATTTGACATGACGGCGGGTAATCACTTTTTAACGTCCAAGGAGACACTGTCGCACATAGCGCACGGAGGGGCCAGCGTCTTGAAAGGTCAGGGGCGCTCGATCCTCCAGAGAATATCCATGCTTTGCGTTGCGCCGGATTCAGCCCGGATCTTGAATTTTTTGGAGACCGAGTATTCGAGCAGTAAGCCGGCATTGGGCGAGAGAATATTTTGAATATAGCTGGCGTAGAGCCTCGGTGTCAGGTATTTGCCAAAAGTGACGGCGCTCTCTTCGATGCCGCCGTCGCTGGAGACCGACAGCACGTCGAGTCCGAGTTGCCGTTGCAATTGTCCGGTCAATGCATCGCTCTGACTGAAGCCCAATGAGGCGGCAGCGTTGATCAGGGTCGACCCCTCTGTCTGGGTGGTTCCCGCCAGGGATTTGCCGGTGATCAGCATGGCCAGGATGTCGGTCTGTGGCAGGCTCGGGCTGGAAAACAGTTCGCTGGTCAATGCGCCCGGCACACCATCAATCTGAATACCCACCAGCGTATCGCCCACTGTTCGGGAAGCGCGGGCATGAATCAGTGGGTTTTCAGGTGCCCCCTGAAAAACCAGCCTGCCGGAATCGATCGTCAGTTCCTGGCCATAGATGCGATAGACACCATTGACAATTTGCAGAATACCTTCCGCCCGCACCGGTTGGGTTGGTGTTTCGGTGAGACGGAGTTTTCCCGTGATTTGTCCGTGGATGCCAAAACCGCTGAACTGGATATTGTCTCCCAGCTCAAGGGTGACATCCGCTAACAGGTTGAGCGGGGAGGGCTTCTCTTCATCTGGTCTGGTCTGGTCGACGATCAGCGCATCTTCTGAGACGGTAACGGCACTGGCTGGCATTTCCCTGAGCGCAATCTCGGCTTCGGGGACCTGAATCTTGCCGGTGATGTTTAGTTGCTCCGGGGTCGCCACTATTTTCAGGGTCGGGCTGAGGCTGGCCTTGATGGTCTCCAGGTCAACCGTCTTTACCCCCACCCCGGTCAGAAACAGTTCACCGCGCCAGTCGTCGGGCCGGTTGACCTGCAGTAGGCCATTCATCGCCAGTGACCCCTCCCCGGAGTCCACTGTGCCGTCTAACTGCCAGCTTGTCCGGTCGCGATGCTCCAGTCGCAAGTCGCCGTTGGTCAGATTAATGCCGAGTTGTGGAACATAGGCGGAGAGACCGTTCAGCCGAACATGCCCGGACAGCGCCGGGTGGTCGGTCGTGCCGGCAAGTCTGATGAGTGTATCGGCGCGACCCTGCAACTCGTCGACAGAGGTAACAAAGGGATTCAGCCAATCCAGTTTGTCCAGCTGGAGGTGGAGGCTGCCGCCAATAGCCCGATCCGCTTCTGTCAGTGGCCAGTGGAGCTGGATTCGGGCGTTACCGGTATCGGTAAATTCGGTGTTTCCGGTGAGTTCCAGCCGTTGTTCTGCAAGACGGATGTCAAGGTCGGTATTGTCCAGGGTGACCTGTCGCAGCTTTTTGGCCCTGTCGTCAACGGTGAATCGGGCCGCCGCGGTGCTGAGAGTCAGTTGCCCGACCAGCGTTTCACCCCAGCCCGCAAGTCTCAGGTCGCCATTGATTTCACCAGTGAGAGCGCTGTTGCCCGGTAGCCAGGGTTGTAACCACTGCAGGGGCAAGTGGTGGAGGGTGGCTGTGGTGTCGATTCCGGTTTTTTGATGCCATGTCAGATGGCCGCAGACAGCCCCGTCGAGCTGTTTCCAGCAGTGCTCTTTAAACTCGGCACCGTGCTCTGAAACCCTCCCTTCGACGCCGTTATCCAGCTGCCAGTTGCCAACCAGTGGGACGCCGATTTCGCTATCTGAAATTCGAGTCTGCCACGCGCCCTGTTGCCAGTGGCCGCTACCCTGCAAAGTAAAGGTCAGCTCCTGTTGCGATGCTGAAAGCTGGTAATGGTGTTTTTCGGGTCGTCCACTGGCCTGTAGTTGCAGGTCGGTCTCCTGCTGTTGATCGCCGGCCGGTGAACCTGACAGCGCCAGGTCTATGTGTTGCAGGCCCTCTTTATCGATGTTGAGGCGCAGGTTCAGCGAGCGAACGCTGTGCCCGTCAAAGGCCAGTTTGTCGGCACTGACAGTCCCCTGAATCTCAGGCAAGTGAGGTGGTGAGAGGGCGCCTCCCGGACTGGAAACCTTGCCCCTGGAGACCAGTTTGCCGGAGAGGCCGGGATAGAGCTCCGCCAGATTATTGGCGGTCAGCTGCCAGTTGAGTGGGGTTTGGCCGCCCCATTCTCCGCTCACCCGCAGATGATTATCTCCGATCTGGGCGGTAAAGCCACGGCTGGAAAATACGCCCTGCTGGACGGCCAGTTGACCGCGCAGTGTCACCGGGTAGCTGTTCAGGGTGCCTGTCAGCTGGTCTATTTTCGCGTCTACCGACAGGCCCTGATTCGTGTAGCTGCCGGTGGTGGTGAGCATGCCCGCCAGCTCGCCTGACAACGTCCGGTCCAGAAGATAGCCGGGGTCGATCTCGGCGAGATTCACAGCCAGCTGCCAGTGGGGTGTTGTGTCCCAGGCCACGTCTCCCTGAATACCGAGTTTGCCGGCTTCGGAGTGCAGATCGATGTGCTCGAGGTGCAGGCCCTGACGATCGCCCCGGAGGTCAACGGCAACCTGTTGTGTGGGTAATGTCGATGGGAGTTGCGCGGTCAGATCAAATGCGCCCTGCAACTGATAGTCATCCAGTGAACCGGTAAGCCTCAATTGCCCACGCGAGCTGATGGCGGGCAGGTCTGGCCAGACAGTCCGGTTGTCGATGGTCCAGTCATTGACCAGATCCACCGCGATGGCCAGTGGGTTCAATGTTCCCCGGTCCCAATCCGCGCCACTGACCAGGGTTCCGCTGGTGGAGAGGCTGAAGGGAGCCACCAGTTGGTGTTCAATGGTCATAGTGGCCAGATTGCCGCCCAGCCTGGCCTCGCCTTCGAAGCGGTTTTGCTGGAATTCGGTATGCCACTGGAGTGCGATATTGAGCCGGTAGGGTGGTTTTGCCTTGATGGTGCCCTGCAGTGCCAGCTGTTGCCCTGGCTGGCGAAGGATCAGTTCCCGTACTTCAACACCGAGCAGATTAATGCTGGCAGTTGCGGAGATTTTTTCCAGGGTCAGGGAATCCGGGCCGCTGTGGTATTGGAACTGGTCGATGGTGAGGCGTTCCAGCGTTACCGGCATGACAGTGTTCAGGCTGGGCCAAACAAACGCTGACGCGCTATTCGCAGTGGTGGGCTCCACATGGATTTGCAGATCGGTAAACTCAAGGGTCTGGATAGGTAGTTGCCCACCCAGCAGCCCGAGTAACTGCCATTGCCCCGCGGCCGAGGTGGCGGTGATCAGCAGGTCGGTTCGCCGAATAGACAGCTCCTGAAAAGTGAGGCCTTCCAGTATGGTGCCATGGCTGGCCTGCCAGTGAATATCGGTGTCGGTGGCAGAGGCCGCCGCTTTTTCAAGCAGCCAATGGCTGCCGGTGTGGGTGGCGAGTAGCAGATAGCCCGTGGTCAGCAGGGCGCTGAAGAACACCACCAGAAACGCTGACAGTAGCAGGGCGCCACGGTAAATTACACGGCGTTTCACAAGTCTGGCCCCATGGAAAGGTGAATCCGGAATGCCTGTTCTGATGTGTCGGGAAAGGCCAAATCCAGTCTGATGGGTCCCAGTGGTGAGCGCCAGCGCAGCCCGACACCAAAACTTCTTTTCAGGGTAAAGCTGCTGTTGTCAAAGGCGTTGCCCACATCGTAAAAAACGGCGAGGGCATAATCCTTGTAAACCGGGTAGTCGTATTCCAGAGAGGCGGTCAACAAATGCCGCCCACCGACCACCTCGCCCCGGTCGTTCATCGGCCCCAATTCCTCGTAGTCATAGCCGCGGACACTGTTGTCACCACCGGCAAAAAACCGGAATGAGGAGGGCATCTCCTCAAAATTGCTCATCAGGCTCAGGCCGCCCTCCAGCCGCCCCAATACCCGGCCGCCGAGCAGCGGTAGAATATATTTGCCACTCCCCTGCAATTGCAGGAAAGACAGGTCTGAGCCAAGGGACTCGGCAGCTCCCCGCAGGCTGAAATGGGTACGCCAGCCAGTGTAGGGGTAGGCCGGGTTGTCTGCGCGGGTTTTCTGCCAGCCGATGCCGGGTACCACCAATTCCGTGCTGTTCCGGTCATCACCCACTTCAAAGGATTCGACCCGATAAACCAGATCGATGGTTCTGATCCAGCCGTTGTCCAGACTGCGGCTGTGGGCGGCACCGGCAAACCAGGTTTCGCTGTCGGCGCTGTCAGTGTCTTCTTCTTCCCAGCCGGTTTTGAAGGTGACAAATTCGGTGTCCGGTTGTTGCAGGGGAATCTGGTATTCCAGGCTGACAATGGATTTGACCCGAGACAACTGGGCGTCGGCCCCATAGCGATGCCCCTTTTGATTGGCCCGGTTGTTTCTGAATCCTATGCTGCCTCTGGGACCGGTATCCGTGGCAATTCCCACCCCCAGTGAGGTGCTGTAGCGGGGCCCGGGGGTTAGCACTACCTGAACGGGAATCTGTTGAGTTTCCCGTTCAGGTGGTAGCTGTGTGACGATGACCTGATCAAAATAACGGCTGTTGATCAGCGATTGCTGGAACTGACTGAGCAGGGGAGCGTGAAAAGGGGTGGTGGCAGAAAACGGCAGAAACTGCGCCAGAAAAGCATCGTCAAAAACTGCCTGTTCAAAATTCACGGGTCCAAAATGATAGCGGGGGCCGCTATTGAAACCGAGCAGTATGTCGGCCTTCTGGTTCTTAAGGCTGATCTGTAATTGCTGCCGGGTAAAACGACTTTCAGCATAACCGCGCTGTTGCGCCAGTTTTTGCATGGACTGTTTGAAGGCTTCGTAGTGGCCGTGATTCAACTGCTCACCGGTTTTCGGCAGTGACGTCTCCAGTAACTGGGCAAATGCCGGATCGTTTCGGGCGTCCCCGTCAATTTCAACCTGAACCCGACCCAGGGTGGTGGCCGTGCCCGGTATTACCTCGATCGTCATTGTCCAGCATTGGTCGCTACTGGAAAGTGCGGGGCTCCAGCTGGAATGGTAGTAACCCAGTGCCTGCAGTGCCTGGCGGATTTTTTCGTCTGCATTCTCGAGCAATACAGAGCGACGCCGGTCGCTGATTTGACAATGCTCGCTGCCCAGCCCCAGATGTTGGACGATATTTTTCCTGACGGTGGCGGAGACTTCACCGGAAATAATGACGGTGGGCTGAGCTTGTGCGATAACTGCGGGGATGTTGGCTAGCCATCCCAGTATCAATAATCTGCCCACCAGCAGGATCAGTCTCAGTAACCCCGGTGCGCTCGCTCTCTGGCGAGATGCTGGGCAGACAGGTTTGCAGAATGGATTGGGCAAAATGGCTGTGATCCGGTTATCGGGTGTCAATTTATTGGGTGTAACAAGGTTGCAGGATTAAACAGGCAAGCAAACTGGCTGAAGTTATGATACACGGGTTGTATTACTGTTGCGCTTGCTACTGTGACAGAAAATACTGACGGCGTTGGTCGCTCGCAGGTTGATGGGCTGAAGGGATTTGCGGAGCAAGATGTGACGTGGGGAGTCCAATACTGAAAGCACATTGCCATCCACATTGTCATCGGCTAGTCATTGGATAGTTATTGGAGTTTGTGATGCAGATAGGGGTGCCGAAAGAAGTCAAAAACCATGAATACCGGGTCGGTCTGACGCCGGATTCGGTGCAGGAGCTGGTGTCGGCAGGGCATCAGGTGCTAGTGGAGAGGAATGCCGGAGCCGCCATTGATTTTACTGACGAACATTTCCGTCGGGCGGGTGCGGAGATTGTGCCTGCAGCGACGGAGGTGTTTGACCGGGCGGATATGATTATCAAGGTCAAGGAGCCCCAGCCGGATGAGTGCCGGATGCTGCGGGCTGGCCAGTTGTTGTTTACCTACCTGCACCTGGCGGCCGATCCCGACCAGGCATCGCTGTTGCTGAAATCCGGCGCCATTGCCATGGCCTACGAAACCGTAACCGATGATCGCGGGCATTTGCCGCTGCTGGCACCGATGTCCGAAGTGGCCGGTCGAATGGCCGTGCAGGCAGGTGCCCATCATCTGGAGAAAGCACAGGGTGGCCGAGGCGTATTACTGGGCGGGGTCCCCGGCGTAGCCCCAGCCAGGGTATTGATTCTCGGTGGCGGGGTCGTGGGTAGCAATGCGGCCGGTGTGGCGCTGGGTATCGGAGCCGATGTGACAATCATGGACCGCTCCGTGGACCGGTTGCGAGAGCTGGACCGGATGTTTCCGGAGTTGATTCGTTGTGTCTATGCCACTGGGGCCGCCATTGAGAGCTATCTGTCGGAGGCCGATCTGGTGATTGGTGCCGTGCTTTTGCCCGGTGCCTCGGCACCCCAACTGGTGACCCGTGAGATGGTTGGCCGAATGAAGCCCGGCGCGGTGGTGGTGGACGTGGCTATTGACCAGGGTGGCTGTTTTGCCACTTCCCGGCCTACTTCCCATCAGGACCCCACCTATGTGGTCGATGGCGTGATCCACTACTGTGTCACCAACATGCCGGGCGGTGTTGCCCGCACGGCCACCCAGGCCCTTAACAATGTGACCCTGCCGTTTGTTTTGCAACTGGCGGACAATCCTGTGCGTGCGCTGCTGACCAATGTCCATCTGCGCAATGGACTGAACATCCACTGCGGTCGTGTGACCCATAAAGCGGTAGCCGACTCCCTCGGCCACGATTTTACCGATGCCTTTGAAGCACTTAAAAAATAAACAGCACTGAAAAAACAGCAAGTACTTGAAAACCGGGGGAGTGCCTGACCTGCCCCGACCCGATTCCGTAAATACCTGCCGGTGGTTGCAGCATTCCCCGGGAGCTGGGAGAATCCGCGCAGTTTTTTATCATGGTTATTCAGAGGTTACAGTGACGAAGATCGGTTTGTTCTTTGGCAGCGACGAGGGAAATACCGAATCCATTGCCCATCGGGTTGTCTCTCGCCTGGGCGATGAAGTGGTGGATGTTCACGATATCGGCGATGTCACCCAGCTGGATTTCCTGCCCTATGACAAACTGATTCTGGGTATTCCCACCTGGGATTTCGGCCAGATCCAGTCGGACTGGGAAGATTTCTGGGGCGACTTGGAAGCCATCGACTTTTCCGGCAAGACGGTCGCGTTTATCGGCCTCGGTGACCAGTTCGGCTACGGGGATTTCTTTCTCGATGCCATGGGTATGCTGCACGATGTAGTGGTGAAAACAGCAGATCGGGTGGTCGGCTACTGGCCCACGGCGGGCTACGAGTTTGAAGCCTCAAAGGCCCGGCTTCCGGGGCAGGCCCTGTTTGTCGGTCTGGGTATCGACGAAGACCAGCAGCCGGCCCTCAGCGCCGAACGACTCAATCGCTGGTGCCGGCAGATACATGACGAGTTTGGCCTGGCGACGCCAGTAGTCGAGCTGGACGATTAGTTGGCCAATCGGGAAATGATCTCAGCTTTCCGCGACAAAGACTGCGCGGATCGGTCCCGGATGACCTTCGACTGTGCGGTTATGATCGGTTGGATCAAGGAAGTCCGGCAGGGATTCATAGGTCATCCATGCCGTTGAACGCTGCTCCTCGATAGATGTTCGGGTGCTGTCCACCAATCTTGGGTTCCGATAGCCGCATTTGCGTAACCAGCTGAGCAGGGTGTCCGCGCTTGGCAGAAACCACACATTGCGCATTTTCGCGTAACGCCCTTCGGGCACCAGCACCTCGCCTGGGCCGCCCTCAATAACCAGGGTTTCCAGTACTAGTTGACCGCCTGGTCGCAGGCAGTCCTTTAATTCCTTGAGGTGGCCCATCGGCGAGCGGCGATGGTAGAACACCCCCATGGAAAATACGCTGTCAAAGCACTGCATTTCCGTCGGCAACTGCTCGATGCCGAGGGGCAGTACATCCACCGGTAGATCGCCAAGGTAGTGCTTTAATACATTGAATTGAAAGATAAATTTTGCGGAGGGATCAATACCGATCACCCGCCGCGCACCCTCGCCGAGCATCCGCCAGCAGTGGTAGCCATTGCCGCATCCCACATCGAGGACCAGCCGGTTTTTCAGCGGGGAGAGGTGGGGCAACACCCGATCCCATTTCCAGTCCGAACGCCACTCGGTATCAATGGTCAGGCCAAACAACTGGTAGGGCCCCTTGCGCCAGGGATGAAGGCCCATCAGGGTCGCGTGTAGCTGTTCGCGCGTCTGTTCGTCGCAGTCCGCGACATCGCCCACCGTAATAGCGGTCCGTAAATCGATCCGGGATGGCTCGAGCGGTGGCAGTTGCGCCAGGGTCGCCTGCCAGCCCGGCAGGTCGCCCCAGCGCTCTGCCGACATACCCTGGGCGAGCTGAGGGGGCAACTGTGTCGCCCAGGCCCGCAGGGCGGGATGTTCTGCGTTGGCGAGGCTGGCGAGCAGGGAGGAAAAATCGATCATAGGGGCTTTTGGGTGTGTGTGGTTGATTGGTGGGCCGCTATTTTATGGCAATCAGCGAGGCGAAGTTGAAGCATTGGAACCAGACATCGACACTGCTGAAACCGGCCTCTCTGAGTCGCTGGCGATGCACGGCCAGGGTTTCCGGGACCAGAACATCCTCGAGTGCGGAGCGCTTCTGGCTGATTTCCAGCTCGCTGTAACCATTGGCCCGCTTGAAATGGTGGTGCAGTTCGATCATCAGTTGCTGGTGCTGGAGGTCCTCAAAAGCCACCTTCTCCGACAGCACCAGCACGCCGCCGGGCTGCAGGCCATCACTGATCCGCTGGAGTAGAGCATTGCGGCGCTTGACCGGAATAAACTGCAGGGTGAAATTCAGCACCGCCATGGTGGCGTTGTTCACAGGAATCTGTTCAATATTGCCGCAGATCAGCTCCACCGGGATTTCCCCGTCATCCCCGGCCAGGATCTCGCGGCACTGACTGAGCATGGCGGCGCTGTTATCCACGGCAATAATCCGGCAGTCGCTGTGGCGGATATGATGGCGCATGGCAAGGGTGGACGCCCCCAGGGAGCAGCCCAGGTCGTAACATTGGCTGCCGGGCTGGACGTATCGCTCTGCCAAGGTGCCGGTCATGGCGATGATGGTTTCGTAGCCCGGCACCGAGCGCCGGATCATATCGGGAAACACGCGGGCGACCGCCCGGTCGAAACGAAAACCGGCGATCTCCAGTTGTGGTGTGGCGAACAGGGTATCTTTCAGGCTGTTCATGGGGCGTCGTCGTGTTCCAGCAGCAGCGGCGTGATGAGCTTGCGAACAGCCTCCGGCAGTGGCTGGGAGCACTGGGCTGCGTAGTCAAACCACACCAGCACGGCCTCGCCTTTAGCCACCATTACCCCTTTCTGGTGTGCCAAATGGGCTACCGTAAAAGATTTGTTGCCGATTTTTTTGATACCGGTGGTAATGGCGACCTCACTGCCGAGGTGGATCTGATGAACAAAATCCACGGCGATATGGGCGAGAATCATCGGCCAGTCAGCGGGGTTGAGGCTGGGGTGGACCAGTCGGAAAATATCGGCCCTGGCCGCTTCAAACCACACCGGCACGACGGTGTTATTGATGTGACCGAGGGCGTCGGTTTCTGAAAATCGCGGCTGAATACGCAATTCAAACATTACAGCGATACCGGGGTCAGTTGCAGGGCGTCTGCCAGGCTGGCCTGATCGGGACTGGTGATCACGGCGGTACTGACATTCTCTGCTACCAGATAGGTGGTGGCCACCCGCCGCAGATCATCGAGTGTGGTTTCCCTGACCCGGTTGCGGAAGGTTTCCCTCACTTCACGGCTGCGGCCGTAGAGCTCTGCCTGAAAGGTTTCCTTGGCCTCGCCCGCCGGGGAGCCGGGTTTATCGATTGAGCTGATCACACCGAGAATGGCTTCTTCGACCTGTTGCCACTGGTGTGCTTCATTGTGCAGCCATTGCAATGCCCGATCGAAGTCACTGAGGGTGTCTTCGAGACGGGGGTCGCGGTAGGAGAAGAAGCGGAATGCCGCTATGTTGTTTTCCTGATTGGCCCCGCCGCCGTAGGCACCGCCCTGTTCGCGGATAGCACGGTGCAAATAGCCATTGCGCAGAAAACCGCCCAGCACGGTCAGCGCCGCCGCATCCGGGTGAGACAGCGGTACGGTGGGATAGGCTTTGGCACAGAAATTGACCTGGGTGCTGGCCTTCCACAGCTCCGCCACCCGTCGATGCAGTTCCGGTTGCTGAAAGGCACTGAACCCCTCGCCGGTGATTGGTGCGAACTGCTGTTGAATGACTGCCTGATAGTCCGCCAGCCGATCATTTTCACCCACCACCAGAAATTGCCGCGGTGCGTTCAACACCTGTCGGTGGATGGCAGCCAGTTCAGCGGCCAGCCCCTCCACCAGGGTGTTGTCGGACAGACTGCTATCCAGTTGTTTGATGTAGCGGATGCCTGCCAGGCCCCCCCATCGATGTGCCAGATCCGCCCCCGGACTGATCCCGCTGCAGGCCGCCGCCATGGCCAGTTGGTGGCCGCTGCCGGTGACGCTGGCCTCACGACTGGCGCGGGTCTGGGCCATCAGTTCCCGGATCCGGCTCAGTTCATCGAAGCGAACCTGTTCCAGTGTCGCCTGCATGAGCTCAGTGAGCTCGGCTTGATGTCTGGCCAGTCCCTTGCTGGACAGAACCAGGTGTCCGGACAGATCCTGCGGGTTGTCCGGCTTGCCGCGAACGGTGGCGTAGGCGTGGATGCTGCCGCACACTTTTGATTGCCAGAGCTGGGTCGCCAGGTAATCCCGGTCGCCAATCCCCAGCTCCGTCAGGCTGCTGCAGTAGATCGGCAGCAGGTCGAGCTGTGCTTCGCTCAGTGCCGGCAGTGGCAACAGGATCTGTTGATAGACCAGACCGTTGGTGCCTGTGCCGTAACTGGTCAGGGTCAGCGGCCGGGTTTTTCGTTCGGTGGCCGCCACATAGTCCATGTGCGTTGGAATGTCCTCCAGACCCACTTTGGGCAGGATGGAATCGTCATCCTTCTGTTGCTGGCGCTGGTTGAGAATTTCAGCCTGCTCCACAACTGCCTGTCTACCTGCGTCATCGAGATCGGCTTTGATGGCAGCGAGTTTGTCCGCTTCCTCTTTTTCACGGCGGGCGGACAGCTCCCGGTCCGGACTCATGGTGAGACGCACCCGGTGGGGATTGTCCAGTAGCAGACGGCGGGCCAGTTGCTTGATGTAGTCGGGGTCCTGGATCCGGCGCCGGAGTTTTTCCAGTACCGGATCCAGGTTCAGCAATGCGATGGGATCGCCSCGRTGGGTGGCGCTGGTGAGGGCYGTCAGAAGCAGTTGCAGGCCATAGGGGAARTTGCCRCCACCRATTTCACGYTGTTGYARCTCCAGCTGGTGGAGGGAGGCCGCCAGTTGCTCTTCCGGGAYGCCATKCTYYRCCACGYCCTCGAGCACCGAGAGCACCAGCGCCTGTAATGCGTCGGCACGATCCGGTTCGCTRCCCTCGATSCCGCAGACAAAGCAGAGCTCRCGCTGGGAGTCATCCAGYCCGCACAGTGGCGAGGGCGATGAACCCAGYTCGGTGGTCTCCAGTGCCTTTAGCAGYGGGGAGGCGCTGTTGTCGAGYAACACGCTGCACAGCAGGTGTGCCTCCATGGTGGCTTCCAGRTCGGTGGCCTTGCCSAGYAACCAGCCCATCACGATGTGRGTGCGRTTGTCGCTGCTGCCTTCCTCGTTGAASGGATAGSTGSYTTCCACGGTCACCGGSTCGGYGTAGCGCTGTTCGTCGGGGACRGARATTTCYGTGTCCAGCCGGTCGAAACGCTGCAGGGCATGGTTTTCWATRTCRGYYTGYAGCTYCGTCACCGGTATATCGCCRAAGGTCATRAAAATGGCATTGGTGGGATGGTAGTGGGTTTTATAGAAAGCCTTTAATTGCGYGTAACTGAGYTCGGGTATMTGGGCSGGATCKCCGCCRCTGTTGTAGTGATAGGTRGTGGTGGGGTAGAGGTGYTCRCAGAGGGTCTGCCACAGGRYCGAGGGCACKGAGCTCATGGCCCCTTTCATCTCGTTRTAAACCACGCCCTTGTAGACCAGCGGYGAGTCRGTATTGCCGGGCTCGGCAAATTCCACCCGGTGGCCTTCCTGGCGRAAATCCAGTTCGTCCARTCGCGAAAAAAACACRGCGTCCAGATAGACRTCCAGCAGRTTGTCAAAATCCTTGCRGTTYTGGCTGGCAAAGGGGTAGGCCGTCCAGTCAGAGCTGGTCAGGGCGTTCATAAAGGTATTCAGGGACCGGCGAATCATCATGAAAAAAGGATCGCGTACCGGGTATTTTTCGCTGCCRCAAAGGACAGTGTGTTCCAGTATGTGGGCTACCCCGGTGGAGTCCTCGGGCACGGTGCGCAARGCCACCAGAAAAACGTTTTCCGGATTGTCGGCRGTGATATGAATATGCTGGGCACCGGTTTTTCGGTGGCGGTATTCCGCCACGTCAATATTCAGGGAGTCGATGCGCTCRCTGCGCAGAAACTCAAAGGCGGGATGTGCCTGTGTCGTCATATTCGGACCTCGGTTATCGGGTGTTCGGACAAAGGGGCATTCTACCTGTGGGTCSGATGCTTAGCCACGCCCGATATRGRGCTAGACCAGTGCCAGTGCTTTGAGCGTCAGTAAACCGCCGGTGACGGTCAGCATGCCCAACAGGGTCGACAGCACTACCATATTGGCRGCCAGCTCGCCGTTGCCCCCCATGGAYTTCACCTGAATAAAGCTGGCCACCGCKGTGGGTGTTGAGGTCAGCAAAAACAGGATTCCCAGTGCCATGCCACTGACACCGAGCCAGGCGGCYGTGCCGACAATCAGCAGCGGTGTTATCACCAGCTTCAATAGCGCTGCGGCSAGTGTGCTGGCACCGGAGTGTTTCAGYGCCCTGAGGTTCATTGAGGCRCCAATACAGAGCAGTGCCAGTGGCAGGGTCATCTGGGCAAAGTAGTTGCCGGTGTCYTCCAGCAGGGCGGGTAATGGCAGCCCGCCGAGCTTGAACAGAAAGCCCAGTGCGATTCCGATCAGTAGCGGATTGGTGAGTGTATTGCGCAGCATCCGTCGCATCGGAGACTGGCCGTCACCGGTCTGGATGGGGTTGAGCGCCACTACTGCGAGTACGTTRTAMAGCACGGTCARCAGGGCAATGGGCAGAGCGGCGGTTGCCAGACCAGTCTGTCCATAGGCWTTGCCACAAAATGCCAGCCCGATSACCGCCAGATTACCCCGGAAAACACCCTGTACGAAGATGCCGCAATCGGCCTTGTTTTCRCCRTTGAATAACCGGCCAATGGGCCAGGCYAGGGCGAATATCAACACCGTCARCGGGATCGCCACCAGCAGGGGCAGCCCCATGGCAACGCTTCCCAGRTCTGCCCGGTRGATGCTYAGAAACAGGATCACCGGCAGACCCACCTTGAAGACCAGGTCGGAGGCCGGCTGGATGAATGCAGTGGGAATCAGGCCGACTTTTTTCAGCAGCAGGCCCAGCAGGACCACCAGAAAAATCGGGCCGGTAATGGAGAGGGCAAAGCCCAGCAGGGCAAGGGGAGCGGTTTCGTTCATAACAGCCGGTCAGAAAAACTGTTCACCATCATACCAGCCCGGTTGCCCTGACAATATGGCGGTTTTCTTAGACTGACATAAAAAAACCTCCACCGCTGGGATGGAGGTATCAAGGTCTGAAGGTGGGATTGGCAATCAGAATGCGTATTCAATACCTACGGACGCAGTGCGCGGTTTATTGGGGCGTGCGCCATCGGGCAGGCGGGACACAATCTCATCCCGGTCAAACACGTTGTCCACTTTGGCATAGACCACGGTGTCTGGGTTGACGCTGTAACGGCTGATCAGATCCACTACAAACAGGCTGTCGGTTCTGCCGAGCCTTGAGCCATTGTCGCAACCGATATTGCTGCATAATCTGTCGGTGTACTTGGCGACCATGTAATTATTCCAGCCCATCGGGGTTTCAAGTCCGGCGCGAAGGCTGAAGGTGTTTTTGGGGATGTCCGCCAGTCTGTCACCTTTTTCAAAACCTAGAGCCCCTTCATCTTCACTGATTTCAGCCTTGGTATAGGTGTAGGCAAGGTCTACCGGAATCGTAAAGTCACCAGCCTGGAAACGGTTGCCGGCGGTCAGCTCAATGCCCTGAATAACGGCTTTTCCAGTGGTAAAGCTGCCACTGGTATCGCCGTTGCTGCAGGGGTTGGCTACAGAGCAATTTTCGGTTTTGTTGTCGAAGTCGCTGTAGAAACCGATCATTTCTGCAAAGAAGCTGTTTTCGTTGAAGCGGACCCCGGCCTCATAGTTGATACTGGTTTCCGGGTCCTCACCTTTGGAGGCACCGCCACCCAGGGGCGAAAAGCCGCGGTGTACACCGGCCAGTACCTGCCATTGATCGTTCAGGTCGTAGGTGAAGGAAACCCCCGGCAGCAGTTCTTCGGACCGGTTGGATTTCTTGCTGCTAATGGTGTTGCGGGATTCGTCGGTATAACGTTCCTCCGAGGAATGCACTTTCTCGTAGCGAAGGAATAAATTCAGTGCCAGTGCGTCGGTAACCTGCCAGTTGTCCGTCAGCCAGAATGAGATGGCCTCGGCATCTTCCACGCGGTTGTCGCCACTGGATATTGGATTGGTGCTCACATAGACCAGCTTGCCATCCACCTGATCGTAGACGTCCACCGGTTGCAGTCGATCCACCTCATCTTCGTGGGCGCGACCACCGATGTTGAGTTGGTGTACACCCATGTCTACGGCAAAATTCAGTTCCAGGCCATAGGATTCGTATTCGCGATCATTGTTTTTGTAGGTCAGGCCTGTGGTATCGGCGGTGCCATCGAGAATTGCCTGAGCGTTGGCATCCCCCCCGTTGGCTGCATTGATCAGGGCGCTACCGCCGCTCAACTTGAACCAGTTGCGGGAAAACTCATTGTAGTAGCCGGTGGCCGTCATCCGCACACTGTCGGTCAGATCCAGGTTGTAGATGGCGCTGTAGCCCTTGTGGCGCAGACTCATTTCATCCGGCAGGGACAGTCCGTAACGACGTTTCGGGTTGTCCCGGAAATCGGCGTCGGTGAGTCCGAGGTAGGTTTCATCGGATACTTCCTCGGAATACTGGGCTTTTAACAGCAGACTCTGCCCCTCGATCTCCCACAATAATTTGCCCATGTAGTCTTCGATGTCATAACCGGTATCGCGACCGCTGCGGTCAATTTTTTTGAAGCCGTCTGCGTCGCGCTGCACGGTTTCCAGCAGCCAGCCAAAGTTCCCCAGTGCACCGCCACCGAACCTGCCGCCATAGTTCAGATGCAGGTCCCGCATGCCGTCCTCACCGGCAGCCAGCCGCAACTTGCCGCTATTCTCCTCGGGGATCGGTGTGGACCTCAGGTTGACGATGCCGCCAGTGGTCTGGGGGCCATAGCGCAACAGGGGAGCCCCTTTCAATACCTCAATGGAATCCATGCGCATTGTGGTGGGGAAGTAGTAGGCAGCTGGTCCCGCATAGGGCGCGGGTGCGATCATAATGCCGTCTTCCAGCAGGGTGATTTTTGAGGAGCGCTCCGAGGTGGCACCGCGGATACCGATATTCGGGCGCAGACCGAAACCATCCTCTTCGCGGATATAGATGCCGGGAACTGTTTTCAACAGCTGGTTGATGTCAGTGGACGCCTCGATAGCGATCTGCTCCTGATCAATCAGGGCGCCGGAGCCGGCGAGTTCCTGGACGTCTTCCCTGGAGCCGATGATAGAGATGGTTTCAATGTCGGTTCTTGTCTCATCCACTGCCATTGCCAGCATGGGCAGTGTCAGTGAAGCGGTGAAAATAGAGAGAGAGAGTTTGTTGGCCATGGGTAATTCCGAAAATGATTTGGTTGTTAAAGTGCGCTTGTCTCGAAGTGTGATAATGCTAATCCAAATGGTAACCATTATCAATTATAATCTGTCGAGAAGGCCCAGATTTTGAGAGCAGGGGTAAAAAGCAGGATTATTTTCGGTGTCAATTATTCCGTAGGGTTGAATGAGAACCCGCTTGGAAAAACAGCAAAAACCCGGTAGAACCCGGGTTGATGGGGGGAAGGACGCCTATCAGTCAGTGGGTTTCTTGGTCGAGCAGGTATTAAAGCCCAGCAAGCTATAGACCGGGCAATTACCTGCCAGTGCCGTGACAAGGGGAATGACACCTATCCAGCCCCAGGCCGTTTGTGGTCCCACAAATACCAGGCCGATTAAGACCAGTCCCACCACAAGCCGAAGCAGGCGATCTACGGTACCCAGATTAATTTTCATAATAATGCTCTCCGCGTTGTGTTCTATTGAGTATGGATGTCATCGGGCAATTCTGATTTGATGGTGATCAATCAGAGGGCAGGTATTCTCATGCCATCCCGAATCCTCGTGTCTGCTGTGTTATTAAAGGATAGACCATGACGCGTTTTCGTTCGTTTCTTTGTCTGACACTTCTCGGTGGGCTGACCGTCGTATTGCCCATTGCCCTGCTGGCAATGATCTTTCTGTGGCTGTTCGATCTGGTGGCAGGTTTGATCAGCCCCCTTACCGGATTGTTGCGCGAGCAGGCCACCATCAGCGAATTTTTGGCCCTGTTGGTGGTGCTGCTATTGATTCTGGGCAGTTGTTTTGCGATCGGGCTGTTGATCCGAACCCGGCTGGGTACCTGGATACACGGCCATATGGAGATCTGGCTGACCCGGTTGGCCCCGGGTTATCGCACTATCCGGGCGATCGTAACGCAGTTGCTCGGCGGCAGTGGCGAAACCACCTTGCTCAGCGGTCAGACGGCACTGGCAAAAATCTACGGTGCGGAGTCACCGGTTACGGTCACAGCCATCGTAACCAGTCGCCACCCGGATGGTGCCTATACGGTCTTTGTGCCCACTGCACCGATTCCCACGTCCGGTATGACCTACCACCTGCCCGGTGACTGCGTACAGATATTGGCGCATGTTTCCGTGGAGGAGGCGATGCGCACCATTATCGCCTGTGGGTCGGGTTCCGCTGAAATGCTGGCCAGAAATGCGCGGGAAGCGTCGGCAAAAGCCAGAGATTATGAGGAGTAACAGACAGCTTCACCGGAGTGATCTATGCTGCGAGTAACAGAAGTCCATGGGATGACATCGAAATGTGTGGCGGGTGGAATCATGAAGTATAACGGCAACCCTATACGGAATTTTTGCCTGCCGTTTGTTCTGCTGGCGATATTGGTGCCCCTGCAGGCCTGTACCTCCATCTCGCAAACCCGGGAGGTCCTGCGCATGGCAGAAGTCTGCTGTGATGACTTTGCGGCGATGTCCTTTGCCGCCATCCGTTCGGTCAATCCCTCTGATACCCCGGTCGGGATCGAGCTGAATGATCGTTCACCGGCCTACTCGTTCAGTACAGGCAAGAGCTATTTTTCGGCCTATGCCCTCAGCCCCGGTCAGCCGGGCAGCGATCTGCTGTTGATGTTCATGCCGGATCGGTTCAATGCACTCAACAGCGGGACCTTTTGCCCGATAGTGACTTACCTGAACAGCCAGCACGAACAGATTGCAAGTGAGGATCTGGTGATCCGCTGGGTCTCGGCTGATCAATCGAGGAGCGGCTACTGGACAGCAGCACAAACGGTACCTGTGGCAGCGAGTTACCTGATTGTCCATACTTCCGATGAGATGCTGTCGCGGCAATTATCGATCGACGCCGTGACAGAAAATCAGACCATTATGGTGGGTTATGCGGTGGCGACCATACCCGTGACCCGGGCAGCGGGCTATCGGTGTCTGCCGGTGGGTGAGGTGCAAGTGATTCTGTTGGGCTGACTGTTACAGCCGGGCGACAACATTGAACAAAGTCAGGTGATGCCAGCAATGTCATATGCGTTATTTGCCGATCTGATACTGGTACTTCACGTGGGGTTTGTGCTGTTTGTAGTGGGAGGGCTGGTGTTGATTGTGCTGGGCAATCTGCGCCATTGGCAATGGGTAAACCATTGGTGGTTCCGGCTGGTGCACCTCGGCACGATTGCGGCGGTGGTAGCTGAAACCTGGCTCGGGTGGGTCTGCCCGCTGACAACCCTGGAACAGTGGTTGCGGGCCGGGGCAGAGGATACCAGCTACGGTGGCAGTTTTATCGAATACTGGTTGCAGCAGTTGCTCTATTACGATGCGCCTTCCTGGGTTTTTCTGCTGGGTTATTCCCTGTTCGGGTTGCTGGTGTTGGCAAGCTGGTGGCTTTTCCCCCCGACTCCTCGCCCCGGCAAAAATAGCTGAGCCGGATTTCCCGGTTGCAGCGGTTTGAAAAAGGATTCGCCTGTGATCACCGTTGCCACGTTCTCCTTTCCTCACGAGGCGCACATTGCCAAATTGAAACTGGATGCCAAGGGTATTCCCGCCTTTGTTGCCGATGAGCACACCATCAATATGCAGTGGTTGTTCTCTTCTGCCATAGGCGGGGTAAAACTGCAGGTGCCGGCACCATTTGCCGAGCAGGCGACCCAGGCATTGGCGGAAGACTTCTCCGACTTGTTCGAGAACGATGATGCCGATGATCGCGAAGTGCCGTGTTGCCCGACCTGCGGCAGTCAGGCGCTGACACCCCACATTCGCGGCAAAAAACCCGCTTTTGTGGTGTTTTTGTTGTTGGGATTCCCGCTGTTTTTCTACCGGCGCGGTTTCAGGTGTGATGCCTGCGGAACCTTTGTGGCCTCGCCATGAGAGCCGCTGTGTTCACTGTTTGCCGCGCTTCATGTCTCTGATGATAAAGCGACCCGGGTGTATCGCCTGACGCAAATCCTGCTCCAGTGGTGAAACCTCACCGCAAATCTGGCTGGCCAGCAATTCTGCGCACAGCGGTGCGTAACTCATGCCGCGGGAACCGTGGCCGCAGTTCAGGTACAGGCCCGGCCAGCAGGCACCCGCCACCGGGATGTGGGCCCGGGCATTCTTTCGCAATAGGGCATAATCCAGCCGGTATTGTTCTGCAATCGGTGCCGGTCCGGCGATGGGCAGGTAGTCCGGTGTGGTGCAGCGGAAGGCGGCGCGTCCATCCAGAAGGTTCGCATCCACGGGGCCGAACAGGGCGGCGGCTTCCGGGGCTGTTTGCTGCAACTGGGCCAGGTTGTCCCGATGATCCTGCGCGCGCAGCGTGGTAGCGATTTCGCCAATATTGTAGGTGGCCCCCAGGGTATGGATCCCATCACTGGCCGGTGCCAGGTAGCCTTCGCCACAGATCACCGTTTTGAGTTGTGTGCTGTCTGCGGTGGCGGGCAGACAGCTGATCTGACCGCGAATCGGTTTTAACGGCAGGTGTGCCGTCTGGGTAAACGCTGCACTGCCTGTGCCACTGGCAATTACGGCCACCGGTGCGGTGGCTGTCAGGGTGCCGTGTTGGTCATATGCCCGCCACTGATGCTGTTCGTGGTGGAGCGTGGCGATAGCCGTTGTCTGGCGGTGAATCAGGGGGTGATCAGTCAGTGCCCGGCAGACAGCGGCGGGTTTGATCCACCCCAGTTGGGGAAAGAACAGTCCCGCTCCAATGCCGAGTGGTATTCCGGCGATGTCATTCAGTTGACTCCCGGTCACCAGTGCAACCAGTTCCGCCGGATACTGTCGGGCGAGCTCTTCAAACAGTGGCAGTTCATGCTGTCCCTTCGGTAGAACCAGCACACCGCATGGGCTGCCGGTGGCCTCTTCGCCGAGAAAGCTTTGGTGATAACGGCTGGCATGGAGTAATGCCATCAGGCCAAACCGGCTCAGGGGTGAGCGTTGGCCGGACAGTTTTGGATAGAGAATGGCCTGCGGGTTTCCCGAACCTTCACTGGCCAGTTGGGGATGTTGTTCGATCAGGGTGACACTGATACCCCGATCGGCCAGTGATCTGGCTGTGGTGCACCCGGCAATGCCGCCACCAATCACCAGGGCAGATGACGGAGGGCTGAGTTGGGGGGGTAGATACCAGGGTGGTTGGAATTCCGCATTGTGGCTGGCTGGTTGCCAGTCCATGTCCGATACGTCTGGTGCGATGGATTCTGCCATATGCCCGCACAGCATGTGCAGTTTTTGGCCGAACCCCGACACTTTCTGCACTTCGAAACCGGCGGCCTGCAGGCCGCGACGAACCGAGCCGGCGGCGGTAAAGGTACTGAATGTCGTGCCCGGGCCACTCAGTCTGGCGAGGGTCTGAAACAGATCGTCTGTCCACATTTGCGGGTTCTTTGCCGGGGCAAAACCATCCAGGAACCAGGCGTCCACAACAGGGTTGTTCCGAGATGAAAAAAGTGGATGATCGCTGCCTGGCAGACTGGCGAACATGGTGTTGGCATCGCCGTAAAGCAGGGTAAGTACAATGCGGTTGTTGGCCAGATAAAGCCGATGGATGCCAGGAATCGGCGGTGGATACTGTTCTACAAGGGCCTTGGCCAGCTCTGACAACGTCGGCCAGAGGGATAAAGCCTGTTGCAGATCTGACCGGGATAGGGGATATTTTTCCGCAGAGACAAAATGTAGTGTGCCACTGCTGTTTTGATCCAGCCAGAGACTGGCGACCGTAAGGAAGTTCAGGCCGGTACCAAACCCGGTTTCGCCGATGGTAAAAAAAGGGCGTGTAGAGATTGTCCAGCGCTGTGGCAGCCCGTTGTGGTGCAGGAAGACATGGCGGGCTTCCGACAGGCCACTGGTGCGGGAAAAGTACCGGTCATCAAAAGCTGTGGCATGCGGCTGGCCCTCTGCGTCCCAGTTTATGGTCGCCCGTTGTAGCATGTCTGCGGTAGGTTCCGGCATGGATAGGTCCGTAGCTGTGGCAGCGGCCATATTATCAGTAGATCAAGCCATTGGCTTGATCGGTTTTTTTCAAACAGGAGTGCCAGATAATGCATGGTTTCAGTATGGATATTTCGATGATTTATATCGCTCTCAGCGGCCTGCTGTTAGTGGTGCTGGCGTTGGATGTGGTGCGCGGGCGCTTTAAATATCAGGTGGGTCTGGGGGATGGCGGGCATGAAGCCCTCGGTCGCCGTATCCGGGTTCACGGCAATGCCGTAGAAAATATTCCCATTGCGCTGTTGTTGCTGCTGGCCGTCGAGAATTCTGTCTCCAGTGGTTTGTTGGTGCACCTGCTCGGCAGTCTGTTGGTGCTGTGTCGGTTGCTGCATGGGTTCGGTCTGCGCATGAGTGCCGGGACATCCCTGCCGCGCTTTATCGGCACGGCGGGTACCTGGAGCATGATGCTGGTCTGTGTCGGATTGATTCTGGCGAACAGCTTTTAGTCCCGGTCAGGGTGATCATGCCACATCAATCCGTGGTCGTTGCCAAGAAGGCGGATTGGCCGAACAGCCTCCGCCACTTTATAGGTCATGTGTGATCGAGGTGAAATTCCCGCAGGATCTGGGTGCACCAGTGTTCAATGCGCTGGTCGCTGAGCTCAAACTGATTTTCCTCGTCTATTGCCAGGCCGACAAAGTGTGTGCCGTCAGCTGTGAGCGCCTTGGAGTCGCTGAACTGGAACCCCTCCACCGGCCAAAACCCCACGGTGGTTGCGCCCAGAGTACAGACTTTTGCCCAGAGAAATCCCAGTGCGTCGAGAAACCATTCCGGGTAGCCGATCTGATCGCCCAGGCCGAACAGTGCCACTGTTTTATCGGAAAAATCGACGTTGTCCAGGGCCTCCCAGCAGTTTTCCCAGTCCTCCTGCAGCTCGCCGTAATCCCAGGTGGGAATGCCGAGTATCAACAGCGGGTAGTTTTCCATGCAGCTGACGGGGGTTTCTGCCACGTTGTGCACATCCACCCGGTCTTCACCGAGGCGCGCCGCTATTTTCTCGGCCACCATTTCGGTATAGCAAGTGGATGAGCCATAGAACAGGCCGATAGGTGCTTGAGTCATGGGATACATGTAATTGACGTTGAACAGGGTTCGATTCTACGGATTTTGTTATCACTGTGCATGCCCGGTCGACAAGTCAGTGGTTTTCCAGACCGCTGTGCAATCCCCGGCGGTACGCGCTAATGGTGGGAATCAGTGCGATGCTTCATTGTCCACTTCCCAGTATTTTGATCCATAAACCGCGGTGGTTGATTGCCACCGTGCATTATGGGTGGTGACGGAGACAGTATGTCTGCCGGGGCTTGCACCTGTTAGAATGGTTGCCTCATCTTCGCGTGATCTCTCTATGTTTCACATTGCCCTTTACGAACCACAGATTGCTCCGAATACGGGTAATATCATCCGTTTGATGGCGAATAACGGCAGTCATTTGCATCTGATCGAACCGTTGGGTTTCGACCTGGAAGCAAAGAAATTGCGCCGGGCCGGGTTGGATTACCGGGATATGACCTCTGTCACCCGTCACTCCGACTACACGGCATTTCTGGCGCAGATGGCTGACAGGCGGATTTTCGCCTGTACCACAAAGGGAGGCGCGCTCTATGACGGGATCGCTTATCGCCCCGGTGACGTGCTCCTGTTCGGTTCGGAAACAGCCGGTTTGCCGCAGTCRGTGATGGACAGTTTTGYYCCGGCCCACCGYCTGAGAATTCCCATGCGTCCCGGCTGTCGCAGYATGAATTTGTCCAATGCGGTGGCCATTGTCAGTTAYGAGGCCTGGCGACAAAATGAYTTTGCYGGTGGGCAGTARTGRTMTGRCYGYTTCCTATARCTGGTYTTGCARGGTGTTGCCGGTTAGGATGCTCCGCCCGGCAGAARRTGRYGTGTGCGYATCGACGAGTTGATGCSCAGGTKTTAATGASAGAACGAAYAGKTAAMAAGGGAGCGATATGCTGATTGCAATGCTGGCGGTGTTGGTGGGTTTTGSTCTGTTGATCTGGAGTGCYGACCGRTTTGTGGATGGTGCTGCGGCGACAGCCTAYCATGCCGGTATGCCCAGCCTYCTGATCGGKATGGTGATWGTCGGTTTTGGCACTTCTGCGCCGGAGATGGTGGTGTCGGCCATGGCGGCCCTGGATGGCAGCCCTGAGCTTGCTCTGGGTAATGCGCTGGGGTCCAATATTGTCAATACCGGCCTGATACTCGGTGTCACAGCCCTGATCATGCCGATYATGGTGCATTCAAAAATCGTTCGCAGGGARYTGCCGCTGCTGATTCTGATCTGTCTTGGCGCGGGCCTCATGCTTTGGGATAACGCAGTACTTCGCTGGGAGGCGGCATTGCTGCTGATCGGYTTTTTTGCCTTGATCGGCTGGTCRGTTTTTTCTGCTATTCGGGACCGGRGTGATGCCCTGGCAACAGACTTCGATCAGGAAATACGYGAACATACCATGCCACTGGCAAAAGCTATCTTCTGGCTGGCYGTGGGTYTGATCGTATTGGTGGCCAGYTCGCGACTGCTGGTTTGGGGGGCYGTSACCATTGCCGAATCTCTGGGTGTCAGCGACCTGATTATYGGTTTGACWATAGTCGCKYTGGGCACRTCCYTRCCTGAATTGGCCTCTTCTGTWATTGCCGTGCGCAAGGGTGAGCACGATATYGCCATCGGCAATATCGTCGGCTCCAATATGTTCAATATTCTGGCGGTGGTCGGTATCGCGGGTCTTATTGAGCCGTTGACCAATCTGTCACAACAGGTGTTGACCCGCGATTGGGSCACAATGATGCTTCTCATGGTGATGCTGCTGTTTATGGCCTACGGCTTTAGAGGGCAGGGCCGGATTAACCGGCTGGAGGGTTTTGGTCTGCTGTTGATCTTTATTACCTACAATAGTTATCTGGCATTCTCGGTATTAACCGGTTCAGCCTGACCGTTTACACAATRCCGGGCTTTACTTTAATCCCGGTTTRCTCTGGAGTTGGCCCATGGAAAACCACGATAAGCTCGGAGAGATTGAGGATTTTAGAGCCCACCATCATCCTCAGTTGATTGCCCAGCGTCTGGATGATGGTCCGGACTCTGTTTAYGTGAGGGACTTTATCTACGGTGCGGTGGATGGTGCCATCACCACSTTTGCCATTGTTGCGGGTGTTGCCGGTGCCGGTCTGTCYTCTTCGGTAATTATTATCCTGGGTTTTGCCAACCTGCTGGCRGACGGTTTCAGYATGGCRGTGAGTAAYTAYCTGGGTACCCGYGCGGAGAACCAGCACCGCATCAAGATCCGCAACCGGGAGCTCGAGGAAATCAAACGATTTCCCGAGGGCGAGGTGGAGGARATTCGYCARATTTATGCCCGCAAGGGTTTCGAGGGRCGTGTTCTCGAAGATGCYGTGGRTGTGATTACCTCGGATGAGAAAACCTGGGTGGATACCATGGTTCAGGAAGAGTTTGGTCTCTCGCTGCAATCACRTGACCCGTTCAAGGCCGGTCTGGCCACCTTTGGCGCCTTTTGYCTGGTAGGGTTTATCCCGTTGATGACTTATGTCGCCAACTGGTTATCCCCGGGKCTSATCGACTACGCCTTTGGACTTTCTGCCGGCCTCACAGTAGTGGCTTTTTTCRTCGTCGGTGCCATGAAGGGTCGCTTTGTGGATCAGGGYTGGYTGGTGTCGGGGTTGGAAACGGTAGCRATTGGTGGTATTGCTGCCGGTATGGCATTTGGAGTGGGCCTGCTATTGAAAGGCTTGGTGGCMTGAATTCCYTCAAATCTGTTCCAGTTCCACCATCAGGTCGTCCGATACATTTTCCAGTGCCTGTTGCAGTCGRCCTCTGTCGAGGTCCTGCGGCAATTGCAGGGTCGCAATGGCGCGGAACAGGATTTCCGAGCTCATCGGAGCATCTTCRCAGTGGGTATTGAGTTCCTCCACGTTGACCTGCAGTCTTGCCAGAATACCGGATATCTCGCCGACGATACCCGGTCGGTCGTTGCCCACCACTGTCAGTGTGACGCGCTCGCCATCGGCTGGATKCAGTGAGGAGCARGCCTCGCCGGTTACCCGAATACCCTGCTGCTCTAGTTGTTCCAGCGCCCTGAGCAGAGCCGCCTGTCGGTCTTCGGCAATATCCACCAACAGGATGCCGGCGAATTTGCCGGCAAGGCGGGACATGCTGCTTTCCAGCCAGTTGCCACCGGCGCGAGTGACGACATCGGCGATGCGCTCCACGATGCCGGGGCGATCATTGGCGATGACGGTCAATGCGAGATAGTGTTTCATGCGCGGTTCTTATTCCTGTGCGGTTGTGGGACTATTATGGCCTAACAATTGGCTCCAGGCCACGAGCGGACATTGTTTGCCGGCCATTTTGGAACCATCTGATATTCAGGGGAGATCGAGATGAAAACCATTAATCCGTTACTGTTGCTGGTGTTATGGTTGGGGTGTGTCGATGTGATCGCCGATGCGTCTCCTTTTACGGGAACACACCGGACACCCGAATTTGTGGCGCGCGACAGTTATCGTCATCCGGTGGAAACCCTGGCCTTTTTTCAGGTGGAGTCGGGTATGACCGTGGTGGAAATTTCCCCCGGCGCTGGCTGGTATACCGAGATTCTCGCGCCACTGGTCCATCACGGGGGCGCTGATCGGGGTCTGTTGTATGCCGCGCATTTTCCAAAAGACAGCGGTGTGCCTTACTACGAACAGTCGCTGGCGAAATTTACCGCGAAACTGGCCGCTGATCCGGCGGTGTATGGCGATGTAATCCTGTCGACATTCGATCCGGCGAATGGTGTGCTGACGGTGCCCGATGGGGTCGCCGACCGGGTGGTGACGTTCCGCAATGTACACAACTGGTTGCGCTCTGACAGTGAAGGAAAAGCGTTTGAACTGTTCTTCCGGGCGCTCAAACCCGGCGGGGTGCTCGGTGTCGTGGAGCATCGCACCAGTCGCACCATCGACCGGGCGGAAATGATGCGCAGCGGTTATATGCCGGAGGCCTACGTTATTGAGTTGGCGGAAAAAGCCGGTTTTGTGCTGGCGGCCAAATCCGAACTGAATGCCAATCCCAAAGATACGACCGATCACCCCGAGGGTGTCTGGACCCTACCGCCCTCCCTGCGGTTACAGGAGAAGGACCGGGAGAAGTATCAGGCCATTGGTGAGAGCGACCGCATGACGCTGAAGTTTATCAAACCGGCGGCACCGTGATTCTGATTCCACCAGACCGGTTATCCGATGAACTGCTCACCGCATTGCTGGAGGACTTCATCGCCCGCGAGGGCACAGATTACGGCTTCGAGGAGTTGACGCTGCAGGCCAAACGGCAGCGGCTCAGACGGCAGGTGGATCGCGGTGATGTGGTGATCACCTTTGATCCGGTGACAGAAAGTTGCAACCTGCTGTCGCGGCAACAGTTTCGTCAGCTGGCAGACTCACCGTGACAGACATCCCCCTGAGCTATCTGATAGACCGGCCAGCGGAGCAAACACGGCCAGTTGGTTCATTGATCCTGGCCCACGGTGCCGGTGCGCCGATGGACAGTGATTTTATGGCGGCCATCACCCGACAGTTGACGGTCGAGGGTGTGACTGTTGTGCGCTTTGAGTTTCCCTATATGCGACAACGTCGTCTTACCGGGAAAAAGCGGCCGCCGGACCGCCAGCCCGTATTGCTGGACTGTTGGCGCGAAGTCTACGCCCACTGCTGTCATCGCGAGGATCTCCCCGCCCCGATACTGTTCGGCGGCAAATCCATGGGTGGTCGCATGGCGAGTATGGTCGCCGACGAACTGGGTGCAGCAGGGCTGTGCTGCCTCGGTTACCCTTTTCATCCGCCCGGCAAACCCGAGCGGATGCGGGTTGATCACTTGCAAACCATGACCACGCCGGCCCTGATTTATCAGGGCACCCGAGATCCCTTTGGCAGGCCCGATGAGTTGGCCTCAATCCCGTTGAGCCCCGCCGTAACAATCCACTGGCTGGAGGACGGCAATCACGACCTGAAACCGCGCAAGGCTTCGGGTTTTGACCAGTCTGAACACCTGGCTGCCGTCGCCAGCTCCCTGTCGGCCTTTGCCCGCAGCTGCCCATAGAGGTCGCTTTGTGAGACGTAGCCTCGGTACATAGTCCTGAGCTGCATTGATGCGTCGTTGATACTAAAGAGAGTTGGAGGGTTGGGTGGCAACAAGGTCTGATCACATAAAACGGGGTGAACAGGACAAGCGGCCCGAATCACGCAGGATTATCGGGCCTGTTTCAGCGAGCTACCCTGAGCCATCATCGGGACAGTCTTGATGCTACCCCACGGGCTGTCAGCGGCGCTTTAATATTACAGGCCGGGTTTCCCCAGTCCCTGCTGCTTTACTCAGGATTCCACCAGCATGGAGATCGCTGCCAGTGCTTCCGGGTCCTGCGCCTTGATCTTGTTGGCGATATGGTGCTGGAAGAAATAGCAGAAAGTCTCTTCGCCTTTGGCCGAGTAGAGGCACGCATCGCCGGGCAGCACTGGTGTGCTGATGATTTTTTCATCATCAATCAGCATGCCCTGCACGGTGCCGTCGTAAAGCAGTCGCCAGCTGACGACTTCCTTCAGCGTAATACTTTTGAATCCGTCTCTCGACAGTACCGCATGGGTGCCAATGGTGTCCGGCAGTTCCTGGACGACATCACTGTCTGTTTCGCAATCGACCTCATAGTATTCTGCAGCTGTCTCTACCTCCAATACCTTGTGGATGGGCGCTTCAAAAAAGACTTCATCGATGCCCGGATCGTAGTAGCCCTCCCAGTGACCGTTCAGCGGATCCTGTATCTCGGTGCATGGCATGATGTCATCGAGCCAGGGCACCAGACCCACCACCTCACCATCGGCACGCAATGCCCAGCACAACACTTTGACACTGAACAGCTTGTTGGGGTGAGTCTCGTTGGAATAGATCATTTCCAGACCATCGAGTTCGGGAGCGAGACGGATAATGCGGCGGTTTAACCGGGAGGAGTAGGGCTTCCCTGTGAAGAGATCGACCACGTTATCCGTGTTGTGGTCAGGTGTTGAGGTAGTCATAATGCAGCCTCCTCAAATGGCGGTTCGAACAGGCCCTGAGGAACTGCGTCCTGGATCGGGACCTGATAGGTGCGTACGGCTAAAACGCATCCACGCAAAATAAGGTACTACCGATCATTTCAAAGCACAATACCTTGGGTATATTTTGTGAGCTACTATTTTGCCTACGGCTCAAATATGAATTCACAGCGTATGGCTGCGCGTGACATGCGGGTCATCGGCCAGTGCGCTGGCTGGCTGGATGGTTATGGTCTGCGGTTCAACAAACGCTCCGGCCACGATGCCCGGCTGGCTTGCGCCAATATCATTTTTGCCCGGGATGAGCGGGTGGAAGGGGTTCTTTACCAGCTGGAAAATCCCGCTGAAATTGCCAGGCTGGACCCCTTTGAAGGCACGCCATTCAGGTACAGTCGCGAACGTTTTCCAGTACAGACAAAACGCGGTGTTGTGCCCGCCTGGACCTATATAGCCAATCCCGCCGTGATCGATCACTCCATTCGCCCGGCGCGCTGGTATATCGAACATTTACTGGCGGGCCGTGATTACCTTTCCCCCGCCTACTGGGAGAAAATCAATAACACGGTTTGCTGTGAGGGTGTGTCGATTGTCTGGTGATACGGCTACTTTTGATCCCCGGACGTGTCAGTTGATGGGAGTATTCAACGATCTGTTTGCCGACTCCTGCAATACCCTGTTGAGCGGGGGCGGCGAGGAACCGGTTTATCTGCCTGCCGAGGGGGGAGGTGGCTGTCACCAGTTGATTTTCCGGCAGGATTATTTTTCCAGTGCCCTCCATGAAATTGCCCATTGGTGTATTGCCGGTGAGCAGCGTCGTCAACAGGTGGATTTTGGCTACTGGTATCGGCCCGATGGCCGCAGTGTCAATGAGCAAAGTGCTTTTGAGCGGGTGGAGATTAAACCCCAGGCGCTGGAATGGATATTTTCCGTGGCGGCAGTGCACCGGTTTCAGATCAGCGCCGATAACCTGTCCGCAGATATCAATGCCAGTGACGCGTTCGCCGCCGCTGTGGCCGAGCAGGCTCAGGGCTGGTGTGCCGGCAGCTTACCTACACGGGCAGCGCTGTTCGCCGCTTCTCTGTCGGAGGTGTTCGGTGGTCGGAGCTATCTGGATCCCTGCAACTATCGTGTTGATTCGCTGGGATCCTGATGGTGGCACGAAAGCCCCCGCTGTATCTGGTAGATGCCTCCATCTATATTTTTCGCCATTGTTTTACGCTGCCGCAGCGGTGGTATTCCGGGGAAGGCTATCCCACTCAGGCCGTGTACGGTTATCTCGGTTTTCTGCTGGGTTTGCTCGAGCAGGTTCAGCCGCAGTTTATGGCAGTGGCCTTTGACGAGATTCTGGGCCAGTGCTTCCGGAATACGATTTACCCGAACTACAAGGCCAATCGCGAGCTGCCCGACGATGCACTCGCCTTTCAGTTGGGGGCCTGCGCCGAGGTGACGACCATCCTGGGCATTTCGACCCTGGCCAGTGATTCCCATGAAGCGGATGATATTATTGGCACTCTGGCTGAAAGGGGTCGCAACGAGGGACACCCGATTGCGGTGATCAGTGGCGATAAAGACCTTGCCCAGTTGTTGCTGGACGACGATGCGTTACTCTGGGACTTTGGCCGTACGTCTGCCAGGGATCGATTTGCCATCAAAAGAGAACTCGGGGTCTGGCCAGAGCAGCTGGCAGATTATCTGGCGCTGGTCGGTGACAGGGTCGATAACATACCCGGCTTACCGGGCGTGGGAGCAAAAACGGCGATTGAATTGTTAGCGCATAGCGCGTCGCTGGATGGGTTGATTGCGGCTGGTCCTGAAATCATCAATCTGCCCGTGCGCGGTGCGAAGCAGCTGCCCGAAAAAATTGCCGCCCACCTTCAACAACTGCTAATGGCCCGATCCCTCACCCGAATAGCCCTGGACGCACCCGTTGGCGAGCCCGCTTTGCAATGTGCCCCGATCGCACTGGATAAACTGGATGATTTCTGTCAACGAATGGGGCTGGGCGCTACACTGAAAAATCGTGCCGTAAAACTCGCGCACGCCAGAGGCCAGGCGCAGCACATCGTGAAGGAGGCATCACACACCCGATGAAAATTGTTGCCGATGACAATATGCCGTTGGTGAGGGAGCTGTTCTCGCCCTATGGCGAGGTGGTGACCTGTCCCGGCCGCGAGCTGACGGCGGCGCATTTAGTCGATGCGGATGTGTTACTGGTCCGCTCGGTCACCCCGGTCAATGGGGGGCTGCTCGAGGGCAGCCCGGTACAATTTGTCGGTTCTGCCACGATAGGTGTCGACCATGTGGATATGGATTATCTGGCGTCCAGAAACATTCAATTTGCCAGTGCGCCGGGTTGCAACGCCAATGCCGTGGTTCAGTACGTGCTCTCGGCACTGTGTCGTCTACGTCCCGGCTGGCTCAGCGAAACGGTGGGCATTGTCGGTTGCGGCAATGTGGGCGGCAGGCTCTATCGCACCCTGCGGGCGCTGGGCGTTGATTGCCGCTGCTATGACCCGTTTCTCAACAACGCAACTATCGGAGGCCTGACAACCTTTGAACGGGTGCTCGAAGCCGACATTCTCTGCCTGCATACCCCGCTGACTATCGGTGGGCCCTATCCGACCCACCACTTGCTGAACGAACCGGCACTGATGAATTTTGCGCCCGGCGGGTTGTTGCTCAACGCCGGGCGTGGACCAGTGGTGGATAATGTCGCCCTGTTGCGGTTGAATCGTGGCGAGCAGTGGCAGGTAGTGCTGGATGTGTGGGAGTCAGAGCCGGCAATCTCTCTGCCTTTACTGGAGCAGGTTAGTATGGCCACACCGCACATTGCCGGGTACAGCGAAGACGGCAAAATCAATGGTACATACATGGTGTGCGAGGCATTTTGTCAGTGGTTGGGGCAACCCTCGCCGGCAAAACCCGGGTCTGATGAGCCTGTCCAGTGGCTCTGTGCCACGTCTCTGGCGGAGGCGGTACTGGCTGTTTACGATATAGCAGACGATGACCGTCGTATGCGTGAGGTGCTGCTGTCAGCTGGTGATTCCGCAGCAGTGGGTTTTGGGTTTGACCAGCTGCGGAAAACCTATCCCGCACGTCGTGAATTCCAGCATTTCGGCGTGAGAGTGGACAGCGATGAGTATCTGGCAGGCCAGTTGGACACACTGGGATTTACGACTGCCGAGGGCTAGGGACGGGATTTTCTTTTGGTCGTGGGGGGCACCTTCTGGTTCAGGTCGCTAATTGCATTCTGCACCATGTCTTCCGTAATCGGAATTTCCCGGCCGTTGTCGTCAATCAGGGCCGCACCGTGAAAATCAGGTGATTTGTCCTTTTTATCAGGCTTGTCTTTCGGCTGATCCATGTTTACTCACTGGTGGTGGTCAGATTGACAAAACATACCATGATTACCCTGTAAGGCAAGCCTTGGGGTTAAATTTGCAGAGGAACATTACAGGAGTCGCAATGTTCACACTCGGCTTGATCGTCAATCCGCTGGCAGGCATCGGTGGTCCCGCGGCGTTGAAGGGTAGCGATGGTGAGGCCGCTGCCGAAGCCTTGCGGGAAGGGGCCGGGTTGCGTGCTCCAGACCGAGCCGCCAGAGCATTGGACGTGATCTTTCATGCTCTCGGTGGTGATGCCGTATCGGTGCTGACCTGTCCCGGTCTGATGGGGGAGTCGGTGGCCAGGCAATGTGGTTTTGTCCCCGAACTGGTCTGTGAAACGGATCCCCTGAATACCCGACCGGAGGACACCGAGCAGGCGGCCAGAGTGCTGGAGGACAAAGGCGTGGATTTGCTGCTGTTTGTTGGCGGCGATGGTACGGCACGCAATATTTGCAATGCGGTTTCTCCAAGTCAGCCGGTTCTGGGCGTACCAGCCGGGGTCAAGATGCACTCCGGCGTGTATGCCATGACACCGGAGGCCGCGGGCGAAGTGGTCTGTCGGCTGGTTCGTGCCGACCTCGTGGATATTCGTCGGCAGGAAGTGCGCGATATCGACGAGGAAGCTTTTCGCCAGGGCCGGGTAATGTCCCGTTACTACGGGGAGTTACTGGTGCCGGAAGAAGGCCGTTTTATGCAACAGGTCAAGGATGGCGGCCGGGAAGTGGAGGTGCTGGTAGTTGATGAAATAGCCGATACCCTGATGGAGGAAATGGAGGATGACACACTCTATCTGGTCGGCCCCGGCTCGACCACAGCGGGGATAATGGCGGCAATGGGGCTCGATAATACACTGCTTGGTGTGGATCTGGTCAGGAATGGGCAGTTGCTGGCCGGGGATGTTTCAGCCGGACAAATCGAACAGGCACTGGGGGGATTCAACGGTCCGGTGAGTATTATCATTACGCCAATTGGGGGGCAGGGCATGCTGCTTGGTCGTGGCAATCAGCAATTGACACCTGCGATTATCAGGCGGGCTGGCCGGGATAACCTGATTGTCGTGGCGACCAAAACAAAAATCACCGAACTTGCGGGCAGGCCGCTGATGGTGGACAGTAACGATCCACAGCTGGACCGGGAGCTGGCAGGTTACGTCCCGGTACTGACCGGTTACCGGGACAGGATTCTCTATCCGATCGGTTAGGGGGCCACCCGAGCCAGTTTTACCTTTGTCACCGGATGATTGAGACGGTATTTTTCCAGGAAGCGGGCCAACCGCTCGATGGCTTCCTCCAGATCGTCTTCCCTCGGCAGGAATACGATGCGGAAATGGTCGGGATCCGGCCAGTTGAAAGCGGTGCCCTGCACCAGCAGAATCCGTTCTTCCAGTAATAAATCCAGCACCAATTGCTCGTCGTCTTCAATCGGATAAATTTCCCGGTCCAGTTTGGGGAACAGGTACATCGCCGCTTTGGGTTTAACGCAACTGACACCGGGTATCCGGGTCAACAGAGACCAGGCTTTTTCGCGTTGCTGGTAGAGACGGCCCTCCGGTGCCACCAGATCGTTGATGCTCTGATAGCCGCCCAGGGCGGTCTGGATGGCATACATGGCCGGCACGTTGGCGCACAGTCGCATGGATGCCAGCATTTCAATTCCCTGGATATAACTGCGGGCGCGGTGTTTGGCGCCGCTCACCACCAGCCAGCCGGAACGAAAGCCCGCCAGGCGGTAGGCTTTTGATAACCCATTGAACGTGATACACAACACATCGGTGGCCAGACTGCCGAGCGGTACATGTACTGCATCATCGTAGAGAATGCGGTCATAGATTTCATCGGCATAAATGATCAGGTCATGCTGCCTGGCCAGTTCGACAATTTTCAGCAGAATCGCCTCGGAGTAAACTGCCCCGGTAGGGTTGTTGGGATTGATTACCACGATGCCCCGGGTATTCGGTGTGATTTTGCGGGCGATATCCTCGATGTCCGGTTGCCATTCGTTGGCTTCGTCGCAGAGATAGTGAACTGCCTTGCCCCCGGCCAGATTGACGGCAGCTGTCCACAGGGGGTAATCCGGCACCGGCACCAGAATCTCATCCCCGTTGTTGAGTAGTGCCTGCATGGCCATGACAATCAATTCGCTGACGCCGTTGCCCAGGAAGATATCGTCGATGTCGACATTCGGGATGCCGATCAATTGGCAGCGTTGCATGACGGCCTTGCGGGCGCTGTAGATGCCTTTGGAGTGGCAGTAGCCCTGGGCCTTGGCCAGGTTGTGAATGACGTCGTGAATAATTTCGTCGGGCGCTTCAAAACCGAACGGGGCAGGGTTGCCGATATTCAGCTTCAGGATACGCAGGCCTTCTTCCTCGAGCCGGTTGGCGTGGTCGAGCACCGGGCCGCGAATATCGTAGCAGACGTTATTCAGCTTGTTTGACTTCTGGATATGTTGCATAAAGTATTGTTTCTGGTTGTCCAATTCGGATAAAAACTGATTGTATATCAAAACCCTGCCATAAATAAGAAAACTCTGAGGTGTCGAGAATGGCGAACACAGGACAATTTGACGATGAACAATGGCGCGAACAGCTCACCCCTGACGAATTCAGAATCTGTCGTCAGAAGGGCACTGAGCCCCCCTTTACCGGGGCCTATTGCGATGAAAAGGCCGCCGGAATCTACCACTGTAAATGCTGTCATCAGCCGCTGTTTGATGCTGCGGCCAAGTATGACTCAGGTTCCGGCTGGCCGAGCTACTATCAGGCCATCAATGAGCATGCTATCGATGAATGTTCCGATACCAGCCATGGCATGCGCCGTATCGAGATCACTTGTGCGCACTGTGGCGCTCATCTGGGACACCTGTTTGATGACGGTCCTGAACCAACCGGACTGCGATATTGTGTGAATTCGGCCTCCCTGCAATTGGAGCCGTTCTGAAATTCTGATCACGGGTTGCCACCGGGCCGGTGTCGGGGGTTTTCAGGCTGCTGCAGAGAAAAACAGAATGCAGGGTTGACAGGGCACATGCCGCTTCTTAGAATGCGCGCCTCTCTTGATGAGAACCTTGTGTCCCGTTCGTCTAGAGGCCTAGGACACCGCCCTTTCACGGCGGTAACAGGGGTTCGACTCCCCTACGGGACGCCACTTTTATCCTGATGGGATAAAATGCGGGAATAGCTCAGTTGGTAGAGCGCAACCTTGCCAAGGTTGAGGTCGCGAGTTCGAGCCTCGTTTCCCGCTCCATTATTAGAACAGGGCCAGTGATGTACATCACTGGCCCTGTTTTTTTAGACCTTTTCCCCCGCTGTGAATCCTGTTCAGTTCGGCTATCCAGGCCCTATTTAGTTCTTTTGTGAAATCCTGTCAAACCTGCCTAAATAGCCTATCATGGTAACTTCCTCGCCTGTTTTCGATCTGATGTCAGAGGGAAATGAATGATGAGCTTGCCGCAAGCAACCCGGATGGCTCCGAGTACTTTGCTTGCCACACTGCGCGATGCCACACGCAACGAACACACAAGCCTGGAGCGTCATCCGTTACTGCACTCATTGGTCAGTGATCAGTTGGTGCTACAGGACTATCTGGGATTCTTGGCAGCTTTGCTCGCTTTCTATCGACAGCTTGAGCCGCAGCTGGAGAGGAAGTTGCCGGTCGACTGTCAGCGGGAGGGTTATCGCTACCTGTCCAGATCGGCATTACTGATGGCGGATTTGGATCGATTGGCCGGTGATCTGGACACTGGTCAGCTGCCATTGTTACCCCTGCCGGATTTATCGACAGCAGATCGGGTTGTCGGTGTGCTCTATGTACTGGAAGGTGCAACCCAGGGTGGCAGAGTGATTGCGCCCCGGGTGATTCGCCTGCTGTCAGAGTGTCAATTGCCCCGGAACAAATTACCGCAGAATAAATTGTCACAGGATGAATGGGCACTGGGTGGCTCTGACGGTGTCCAATACTTACAATTATTCCGGCATGGTGAATGGCAGAGACTGCAGCGTGTTCTCGCATGCGTATCCCGGCGCTCTCACTCTGCCGGCGACGTTGTAGCAGGGGCCACTGAGACATTTCGTTGTCTCGGTGGGTACCTGGATTATTATCTGGCCATAAAGCGCTATTGAATCGAGCGGGGTAATCATTTGAGCTTGCATAACTCTCCGCAACTGGACCGGGCTCTGAAGAATTGCGCCAATGAACCGGTGCATATTCCCGGCGCTATCCAGCCGGCAGGCTGTCTGCTGTGTGTTGATGAGAAGAGCCATCGTATTGTTCAGGTCAGCGCGAACCTTGAGTCCGTGTTGGGATTGCCGGTGAATACGGTCCTGGGTGCTTTCCTGTTTGACGTGCTGGCGCAGCAATCCACGCGAATGGAAAGTGGACCCAGCTTTCAGGGAATGATTGATGAACTGAATACGCTGTCGGAAGAGAGGCCGCTGGTGGTTCACGAAATCCGCTGGTCTGTAGATGGGGTAGTGAAGGTCTTTCAACTCAGTGCCTGGCGCGATGACCACTATGTGGTCATTGAGATGGAACCGGTGCCACGTCTCAGGCAGCGGCGTATCCTGGCAAGAATCAATCAATGGCTGGCACGTCTTGCCGAGGCGGAAACCCGGCAAGAGTTACTGGATACTCTGGTAGGCGGAATTCGGCAGCTAGTCGGTCACGACCGGGTCATGGTGTATCAATTTGATCGCGACTGGCATGGCACCGTAGTCGCCGAGAGCTGTGCAGAGGGGACTACCAGCTTTCTCGATCACCATTTTCCGGCCACTGATATCCCGGAACAGGTTCGCAACCTCTACAGTGTCAACCCGGTGCGCAGTATCCCGGATGCAACGGCGAAACCAGTGCCCCTGCTGTCTTGTGATCCATTAGCCCGGCAGCCACCCCTCGACCTGTCGCCGGGTATGCTCCGTGCGGTTTCGCCTGTTCATCTCACGTATCTGGCCAATATGGGTGTGGGCGCTTCCCTGTCCTTATCGATACACAGTACAGACGGACTTTGGGGGCTGGTGGCCTGCCATGCTCGCCAGCCGACACCGCTATCGCCAGCATTGCGCGATGCCGCGCTCACACTGGTGCGTATGGCGACCCAGCGACTGTTTCTGTTGCAGGAGCGGGAAGATGCGCGCTATGCGAGGCGGGTGCTGGAAAACCGCATGCTGCTGGTTGACCATCCGGGTGAAATGGTCAAGCCGGACCAACTGATCAATGAATACGGTGAGCGATGGATGGATTTGTTCAATGCCGATGGTGTGGCATTGATGTATCAGAAAAAGCTCAGTCATGTCGGACATACGCCACCCCCCGAGGCATTGTTGCGCATCGTCAATCATCTCAATGACGAACATCATGGCAATGCACCCTGGAGCAGTGATTGCCTGAATGAAACAGTTTTGATGGATGTGGGGAGACTCGCGGATCTCGCCGGCATGCTGGCACTGCCTTTGACAGCTGTCTCTCCACCGGGCTGGCTGTTGTTTTTCCGCGAAGAACAGCAGCATGTGCGCTATTGGGCCGGGTCACCAGAGGCAGAACCCGTTGTGGTCGAGGGCCGGGCCGTGATAAATCCCCGCAGATCCTTTGATCGCTGGGAGGAGCAGGTGGCCGGACATAGCCCCCCCTGGCGGTCCATCGAAATAAGACTGGCGAGGGAGTTGTCGGAAAATATCTCAATCACCATGTTTATCCACCAGGTGGACATGCTAAACGAGCGTTTGCGCAAAACCAATCAATATCTGGCGTCCCTGGCAACCACGGATTCGCTGACCGATACGTGGAATCGCTATCGGATAGAGCAAGAGCTGGAAAAAGAGGTTGCCGTCGCCCGCCGCTATACCCGGCCCTGCACTCTGCTGCTGTTTGATATCGATAATTTCAAGCGTTTCAATGATGTGCATGGTCATGAGGCGGGTGACCGGGTGCTTAAAGTCATCGCCCATGAGGTGACCGGTTGTCTGCGCGAGTCCGATAATCTGGGGCGATGGGGTGGTGAGGAATTTATTGTGCTGGCGGCCAACAGCACACTGGACGATGGTGCCCAATTGGCAGAGCGTCTGAGATTACATGTCGAAGCGCTCGATTTTGGTGAACTCGGTGTGGTCACGATCAGCGTGGGTGTTGCCGAATGGCGCAAGGGGGACACCCGAAAGGCACTGGTGGCGCGTGCTGATGAAGCCATGTATCGGGCCAAAAATAGTGGTCGAAACTGTGTTAAATACTGAGTCCCGGGCATTATTGAGCTGGCGGTTGGGGCAGGGGATCAGGACGGGTCCAGTATCTCGCGCAACTTTCGTGCCAGCTGCTCGCGATGATAGGGTTTGCTGATCAGCTGCACGCCCTTATCCAGACGACCATTGTGAATAATGGCGTTTTCACTGTAGCCGGAGGTGAACAGTACTTTCATGCCGGGGTGGATGCTCAGCGCCTGCTCGCTCAGTTGTCGACCATTGATGCCTCCCGGCATCACTACATCGGTAAACAATAGCTCAATATCCTGTTGCTGTACCAGTATATCCAGCGCCTCCGCGCCGGACCGGGCAGCTGTGACCCGGTAACCAAGGCTCTTCAGTAGGTTCGTGACATAGGTCCTCACCTGATCGTCGTCCTCCACCACCAGAATATGCTCTGAACCACCTCTGGGCTCAATCTCTCGGGGTGCTTCATAGGGCGCCTCGTCGGTTGCGGCCGCACGTGGAAAATAGAGTCTGATTGTGGTGCCTTCATGCTCTTCAGAATAAATCCTGGCATGCCCACCGGATTGTTTGACAAAGCCATACACCATACTGAGGCCGAGACCGCTGCCTTTGCCCATCATTTTAGTGGTGAAAAACGGGTCGAAGGCCTGGCTGACAATGTCGGCAGGCATGCCGGAGCCGCTGTCGGATACTGATACCTGCACATACTCACCGGCAATCGCGTCCACCTGATCCTGCGCATAGGCCTCATCCAGCAGCGTGTTAGTCGTCTCAATCAACAGCCTGCCACCCTCTGGCATGGCATCGCGCGCATTGATGGTAAGATTGAGCAGTGCCACCTCCAGTTGGCCCGGGTCAATTTCGGCGGCCCAGAGTTCCCCTGTCTCGACAAACGTCAATTCAATATCTTCGTTGAGGGCTCTTTTTAATAACCCCAGGGTGTCGGTCACCAGTTTGTTGATGTTCACCCGCCTGGGTTGCAATGCCTGACGACGGGCAAAGGCGAGCAGGCGATTGGTGAGCTCCGCTCCCCTCTCCGCCGCCGTGACAGTCATTTCTGCCAGCCGTTTCAGATCGGGCTGATCGGTGAGCTGCTCCTGCATGAATTCGGCGTTGCCCAATATCACAGTGAGCAGATTGTTGAAGTCGTGGGCAATGCCGCCGGTGAGGTGACCGACCGCTTCCAGTTTTTGTGACTGGCGCAGCCGTTCATCCATTTCCCGCAGTTCGGTGACATCCACCATACTGCCGACCATTCGTATCGCCTTGCCTGAAGTATCCCGTGTAATAAAGCCCCGATCCACCACGGACAGTGCCTTGCCATTGGCGTGAAGAAACCGGTATTCACCCTGCCACGTGATGTCATCGCTGCTAAATACAGCATAGAGTTCCGCGAGAACACTATTGCGGTCATCCGGGTGAATATGCTCGACCCAGAACTGCAGCCCGTCAGTGATCTGGACCGGGTCGTAACCGAACATGGGTATCAGATTATCGTTCCACCAGACGCCGTCGTGAACCAGATCCCAGTCCCAGATCACATCGTTGGTGGCTTTGGTGACCAGTTGAAACCGCTCGTCGCTCTGCCTGACGGCGCGCTCGGCCATTTTTCGGTCAGTGATATCCCGCTCTACTGCAACCCAGTGGGTAAACCAGCCGGTCTCGTCCGCCAGTGGGACAATATCTATTTCCAGCCAAAACTCATCACCACTTTTGGTGTAGTTGATCAGTTCAGCGCGCACTGGTTGCCAATGGGTAAGGGCTTCACGGATCCGATCCAGCTCTGCCTGCTGGGTTTTTGGACCCTGCAGGAAGCGCGGCGTCTGGCCGATGACCTCCTCACGGCGATACCCGGTGCGTCGCTCGAAAGCATCGTTGACATAGATGATCCTGGGCCCCTCAGGTTCATCCATGGGCTCCGCTTCCGTGATCAGCAAGATATCATTTTGCCGGGAGACGGCGGATTCCAGCAGTCGCAGGTGTTGCTCCCTGGCCTGCTCCTGGGTGACATCCTGAAAATAGATGGCGAGCCCGTCGATGGAGGGGTAGGCTTTTACCCGTAGCCAGATATTCAGTTCGCTGTAACGTTCGGTAAATGAGCGGGTCGTCTGTGTAGCAAGGGCTGCTTCATACTCGCTGCGGAAAGCAGAATCCGCGGCAGCCGGAAAGCATTCCCAGGCGTTATTGCCAATCAGCGCATCCCGGCGCTTTTTGAGGATTCGGCAAAATTCGTTGTTGACGAAGGTGAAATTGAAGTCCCTGTCGAGGGTGAAGAAGCCATCACTCATACTCTCCAGGGTCTGTTCCAGCTGTTGAGATAATGTCTTCGATTGTTCCCGTGCGTTGATGTGATCGGTAATATCCTGGAAGGCACCGCGCACAGCACAGATGTTGCCCTCGGCATCGTATTCAGCCTCACCGGTGCTGCGCACCCAGATGGGCCTGCCGGTGGCAGTAACTTTTGGCATTACCTCACTGAAGGATTCACCGCGTTCTGCGCAGGCATCAAAGATGCGTCGAAAGCGGTTGCGATATTCCGGCAGGTAAAAATTGATGGCTTCCTGCAGTGTGGGTTGAAAGTCCGGCCCGACGTCGTGAATGTCGGCGGTCTCTTTTGACCATTGCATGGTTTTTGTCTGAAGGTCAAAGCGCCAGCCCCCCAGGTGGGCTGCCTGCCCTGCAATCCGTTGCAGGCTGGAGGCCTCGGCCAACTGGCTGTCGGCCAGAACCTGGTCGGTGATGTCCTGTACCACCCCAGTGAGCAGACGGCCATCGGCGGTACTGGCCAGCTCGCCCATGCCCTGAACATGCATAATGCTGCCGTCCGGTTTGGGGATTCTGTGGCGAAACTGCAGCGGTGTATCGGGTTTTTCCAGAAAACTGTTTAGCTCGTCTACCAAACCCTGACGGTCATCCGGGTGCATTAATCCCAGGTAGGCATCAAAGCAGTGGCCAAATTCTTCGGGGGCGATATCGTACATTTCGTAGATATCATCAGACCAACTGAGCACATCGCTGTCGAGGTTGAGTTTCCATATGCCCAGTTTCAACAGTCGTTTGGCCGTGCGTAGGCTGGCTTCCTGTTCCTGCAGGCGGCTGTTGGCAATTTTCAACTCGCGGGATCGCAGCAGGATATCCAGCTCCAGTTGGGCACCGTCGTGTTCCTCAGTGGCAGTGGATCCCCGGGTTGTCAGTCGTCCCTCAGCCGAGTAGACAAATTCTGTGACATCCTCGGTTCTGAGGATAATGAATGTAATTTGGCCATCGGCCCCTTTCAGTGGGGTGTTGACGCAACTCCAGAAGTGTTCGGCGAATCCGCCGCCCTGGTCTTTCGGGCGGGGGATGGGATAGCGCTGAACCGGCAGAATATCGGACATGCCGGTCTCTTTGACCTGTTCCAGTGAGGCCCGTAGATTCCGGACGCCGTCGGCTTTGCTGTCCTCGGGGTCATCGGGGAAAACATCGAACATTCGACGGCCCTTGATATCCTGCCGGCGGGTGCTGGTGGCATTGAGGTAGGCATCGCTGGCGGCGACAATCCTGAATTCGTCGGGGGTCAGAACCAGAAATTGACCGGGTGCTGACTCGAACAGGGATTGAAACAGGTGGGCCGAGGCCTCGGCTTCCTGCCGTAAAACCTGCTCCCGCTTCAGGTAGTTGGCTTTATCTTCTTCCAGTGCCAGCAACCGGGTGACATCCCGGGCGGAGACCAACTCGGCCTTTGTGTCCTCGTAGTCCAGTGTGTGCGCGGTGATCACGACCGAGATAATCTCCCCGGACTTGAGGCAGTGGCGCCAGATACCTGCGTCATTAAACCCCGCAATTAAGGAGGCAACGGTTTCGAGCAACCTGGGGACATCTTCCGCCGGTCGAATATCCTTGATGGTCATGGTGAGGAATTCGTCCCGGGAATAGCCGTATTTGGCGATGGCCGAATCGTTGACGTCAAGAAAGCGCAGGGTTTGCTGATCGTAGATCCACATTGGATCCGGGTGGCAATTGAACAGTACATCCCCGGGGATAGGCATTAACGAACCCCGTTGATTGCCGGTGGGTTCATCAGCCAGGCGAGGGTGGCATCCGGCGGCATGGGTCGGCCAATAAAATACCCCTGGGCTGTATCGCAACCAATCTCGGCGAGGAAAGACAGTGTCCATTGGTCTTCCACGCCTTCGGCGGTCACCAGTAACCCCAGTGCTCTGGCCAGACCGACGATCGCCGCCGCAATTTTCTGTGATTCTTCGGACTGCGGTGCCGAGATGACAAACATTTTGTCAATTTTCATTTCCGAGAACGGCAGCCGCGCCAGCTGAATGAGGGAGGAGTAGCCCACCCCAAAATCGTCAATCGACAGGCTGAAACCCTTGATACGGAATTGGGTAAGAAATTCCAGCATCATGATCGGGTTTTCCATACTGCTGCTTTCGGTAATCTCAAGCACAATTTGGTGAGGGTCCAGTCCCAGTTCCTGACACTGGGTCATCAGCCACTCGGATAGGTCGGCGTCCGCTATCACCCTGGCGGACATGTTCAGGGCGATGGTGCTGGCGGTGCCGCGAAACGATTCAGCAAACCAGAGCAGAGACTGGCCAAATACCTGCCGGGTTAGCTCACCAATCAGGCCGGTTTCTTCCGCCAGTGGAATAAAGCGGTCGGGCATGATGATGCCGATATCGGGGTGGTGCCATCGGGCCAACGCCTCAAAGCCAATACACTTTCCTGTGGCGCAGGATACCTTGGGCTGGTAGTAAACCCCTATTTGCTCCTTAGCCAGGCCCGCAGCGAGGGTCTCCCGAGTGACCTGAAATTCCTGTGGCCAGTTATCGGGTGCCTTGAGGTGGGGCTGATGGGTCTTGTCGCTGAGCAGCTCGCGGAGTCGGTTGGGGGTAAAGGGCTTGCCCAGCACCCCCGAGACATTGAGACCATTTTCTGCGGCGGCTCGACCCGCAGCCTCCAGCACCCTGTTGCCCAGACCGCTGGCAACGATCACGACGCCATCAAAGGCGGCATCGGCCAGACGTTTCAGTATCTCGACACCATCCACTTCCGGCATGGCCAAGTCGACTATCAGATGTGAAGGGGCCCAGTCTGCAACCAGGTGAAGAAACTCGTCGGCACTGGTGGTGGCGCGGGCATCGTGACCGGCACTTTTGGCAATGGTGCAGATCGTAAAGCTGACATCGACATCATCATCGAGTACCAACAGCCGTTTATCGGGGGGGCCAAATGTCATTCCCAGACCTTATATTATTTGTAGGTTTGTCTGGCGGAGAGACTTGTCTGGCCAGAAAGATAATCCGTGATCAAATCCACCATAGCTCCAGCATGCGGTATTGTTTGGGTTGTTTCAAGCCCGCTTGAAAGGCACTCAGCTTGCAGAGAAAAGTGGTTGTTGACCGCGGGATGACTGCCGGTTTTCCGGGGTTGAGGCAATCGTGATATATCATGTGTTGTCCTGCTGCGTCAGCACCCGTCGCAGGCATTGGGCAAGTTCAGACCGGTGGTAGGGTTTTCTGATGAGGTTAGTGTTGTCTTTAGTGTTGTCTTGCAGCCCGTCGCCTTCATCGTCGTGGCCGGCAAATCCGGTGGTGAACAGTATCTTCAGGTGGGGGTATTGCTCACTGGCCAGTTGGGCAAGCTGCCTGCCGCCCATACCGGGCATGCGCAAATCGGTGAACAGCAGGTCAACCGCATTGCCTTCGCGCAACAGCTCGAGTGCCTGCTGGCCACCGGTTGCCGTGATGACCTGATAGCCCAGGGATTTCAGTTGATGTTTGGCGACACTCCGAACCAGATGGTCGTCCTCCACCAACAGGATCCGTTCATTGCAGCCGATCTTTTCAGATGGTTTCTCGTCAACCGGCAGTGGTGTCGGTGGCTGGTCGGAAACAGGCAGATACAGCAGGAAGGTGCTGCCCTCCCCCGGCTTTGAGTGGACGTTGATCTGTCCACCAGACTGGTTGATGAACCCGTGTACCATCGCCAGCCCCAGCCCTGTTCCGCCACCTTGTTCTGTAGAGGTGAAGAAAGGCTCAAACAACCGATCCACAAGCTCGGGGGGTATACCGGTGCCCGTATCGGTAATGGATAACACGACATATTGGCCAGGACTCAAATCCAGCTCAATTGAATCGCTCGTCTGAGTGGCACGTGTTGAGATGATCAGGCTGCCACCCAGTGGCATGGCATTGCGTCCGTTGACACACAGGTTCAGCAGCGTGTGTTCCAGTTCTGAAGGGTCCACGTAGACTGCCGGTAGCCGGGAATCGAGTTCCAGTGCGATTACAATATTGCTGCCCAGTGTTCGCTGCAGCAGGGGTTCGATACCGATCACCAGTTGATTCAGGTTCACGGCCCTTGGGGTGAGGCTCTGTTGCCGGGCAAATGCCAGCAGGCGATGGGTCAGATCCGCTCCACGTTCAGCCGCTTCCGTGATCATCCTTGCCAGCTTTTGATGGTCGGGATGGTCGTGCAGCGTGTCTTCCAGAATTTGCGCGTTGCCCATGACCACAGTGAGCAGGTTATTAAAATCATGGGCGACCCCGCCAGTCAGCATACCCAGAGCCTCCAGTCGTTGTGCCCGGTGGAGTTGTTTTTCCATTGTGATGCGGTTTGTGATATCGGTCATGCCACCGACCATCCGGATGACGGTGCCGTGGTCATCGCGAATCAGATGACCGCGATCCTCCACCTGCGCCCAGTGACCATCTGCACATCTGAAACGATAGCTGGCGGACCAATGATTGTTGTCATTTTTGGAAATGGCCAGTCGGCGTCCGGCCAGCACCTCATCCCGATCATCGGGGTGAATCAGCGCAGCCCAGGTGGCGTCGTCAGGTTGTGAGTCGGCGCGACGGTGGCCAAAGAGCTGTGTGAAGCCATCATTCCACCAGCGATTGTCACTGAGCATATCCCAGTCCCAGGCGGCATCACTGGTGGCCTGGGCCAATAACCGGAATCGCTCCACGCTGACCCGAAGCGCCGCTTCCGTGGCTTCCCGGCGGGCAATGTCCTTCTGTAAGGCCCGGTTGGCGATTTCCAATTGACGGGATTTTTCTTCCAGTTTGCGAACCAGTGTCTGGTTATAGGTCTTCAGAATTGTGTTTTCATCGAGGCCAACGGGATTGGTCGCAATAGGTTTGGCGATATGGGGTTGATCCTGTATCTGCCACAGGACTTTGAGAAAAGCTTCAGGCTCGGTGGACTTGAGGATAAACGCATCGGCACCCAGATCCAGGGCCAGCTCACGGTCACTTTCCTCGGTGTAGGTGGCGGTGTAGATGATGAATGGGATACGCGAGAGGCGGGAGTCGGACTTCCATTGCTGGAGCAGCGTGTAACCGTCCATGATGGGCATCAACAGATCAGAGACAATCATGTCTGGAGGGGTGTTGCGCGCCTTATCCAGTGCTTCGTTGCCCTGGCTGGCGGTATCGACCTGATAACCGTGGCTGATGAGCAGCGTCTCCAGGTAATAGAGGTTTTCTTCCCGGTCATCAACGATGAGGATTCGCGACATCAGCTGCTTTCCATATCCGGAGACTGCCAGCAGACACTTTCCACCTCATCAACAAAAGTATCGGGGTCGATGGGCTTTTCGATATAACCACTACAGCCCGCTGCCAGTGCTTTCTCTCGATCACCCGCCATGGCGTGGGAGGTCACTGCGATAATGGGGATATTGCCCACTGACTCGACCTCGCGCAGGGTTGCCGCCACGTCATACCCATGCATGGTCGGTAATTGTATATCCAGCAGAATCAGGTCGGGCAACAGCGCCTTGGCCAGTGCAATGCCTGCCGGTCCGTCGGTGGCCGATCTGACGCGGTGGCCCCGGTGTTCCAGTAAAAAAGTCAGCAGGTAGCGATTGAGCTCATTGTCTTCAATGACCAGAATATCGAGGCGGGGTTCTTTCATGATAGCTCCAGTGGCAATATCACGGTAAATTCACTGCCCTGTGACCACTGGCTGTCCACCTTGATCGTGCCGCCGAGCAGATTGGTCAGGCGGCTGCAGATGGCCAATCCCAATCCGGTGCCGTCATGTTGACGGGTGAGGCCACTGTCGACCTGGTTGAAAGGTTTGAATAACTGCTCTATATCTTCCGGTCGGATACCAATGCCGGTATCGGTGACCCGGAATCGAACAGCGGGTGCCGGCTGCTCGATGCGAGGTGAAGCGCCGTTATTTGCATCATCGTCCGCAGTGGTAGGAATCCATGCCGGTTCCAACTCCACATGCAGCGCGACACTGCCCTGATCGGTGAACTTAATGGCGTTGTTCAGCAGATTCAGCAAAATTTGTTCAACCCGTCGACGATCACTGCACATGGTGGATAAACCCTCTGCGATATCCCTGTGAAGAGACAGGCCTTTCTTCTCTGCCAATGGCTGGACACTCCCGATCACCTGGTCGATTGCGTCGGTCAGGTCAAAAGGCTCACGTCGGACCTGTAACTGCCCGGCTTCGATCTTGGAGATATCCAGCACGTCGTTGATCAGATCCAGCAAGTGGCGGGCACTGCTGCGGACCATGCCCAGTTGTTTTTTCTGTTCCAGGGTAATGGGCCCAGCCATTCCCTGCAGGATAATGCCGGTAAAGCCGATGATTGAGTTGAGTGGGGTTCGCAACTCGTGGGACATGGTGGCCAGAAATGATGACTTTAATTGATCGGCAGTTTCAGCGCGGTTAGCGACCAATTCCAGTTCATTGGTGCGAGCCCTGACTTTTTTTTCCAGGTTCAGGTTCAGTGCTTTGAGGTCGGCATAGGCTTTCTCCAGAGCACCGAAAGCCCACCAGATCAGTAGCAGTAATAACAGGGAGGTGACCAGGACAAATCCGATCCCCTTGTACACGCTCCAGCGACTGAATGTTTCGGTATCGGCTGCCAATGCCATCAGTGCGTGGTCAGAGGCATAGATCCACAAACTGGCCACAATGGCATAGACGGCGGTGATCAGCAGTGCTCGGCAACGCAGTGACCATTTTCCTCCCGGTTCGCAGGAGGGTGGGAGAGCCGTATTTTGACCAGCTTCGTCGTCGGGCCTGTTGGTGCTCATGGGGCAACCCCGGAAATTGGATTGGTTCCGACTCTCGGTATTTCCCGGTTATTTGATAGTGCAGTCAAGTCG